>DATNBR010000043.1:0-65297 GCA_035571875.1 Lacisediminihabitans sp.
CGCCAGAACTACGCGAACTACGCTCGGTTCAACGTGATACGACCACTGATGGCCGCGTTCAACGCGGATCCTGCCTTCCGTGGCGGCGATTTCCCCAAGGCCTCGGCCGCGATGCTCGGCGGCGAATCGGCCACCGTGCCCTCAGTGATCGGGCAGACTCCCGAGCAGGCCAAGGCGCTGCTGGAGAGCCTGAACTATGCCTACGCTGACGGCGGGCCGGTCGCATCGGCGCTGCCCGCCGGCAGGGTTGCGAGCACGGACCCCGCACCGGGCGCGAAGACGCCGGTCGGCGCCACGGTGACCGTGTACGTGAGCGACGGCAGTCTCGCGACGACGATGCCGGATGTCGTCGGCAAGAGTCGACACGACGCAACGCAGCTGATCGCGAGCAAGGGCTTCGACCCGAACAACATCCAGGTGGTGTGGGTGGCGAGCCCCACGTCGACGGACCCGTTGATCCCGGGGCCTGACAAGTGCCAGGTGGTGAGTTCCAACCCGCCAGCCAACGCTGCAGCGTCGAAGGCGGATGCGATCACTCTCAACATCAGCACGGGCCTCAAGAGCGGCGGTCCCCAGTCCACCCAACCGGTCCCGGGCTGTAATCCGTGAGTAACGGCTCATCCCGCGCGGCTACCACGGCACTTGCCGCGGTAGCCGCGGCGGGTCTCGCTGCGCTGGCCTGGGGCACGCTGGTCGAGCGCAACAGGTTCACGCTGCGGCGTGAGACGGTTCCGGTCCTGGAGCCTGGCGCCCGTCCGCTCACCGTGCTGCATCTCTCCGACCTGCACATGGCCCCGTGGCAGCGGGCGAAGCAGGAGTGGATCCGGAGCCTCGCGGTCTACGAGCCGGACCTCGTGATCGACACCGGCGACAACGTGGGCCACGAGCGTGGGATCGAGGGAGTCGAATACGCCCTCGAACCGTTTCGCGGCATCCCGGGCGTCTTCGTCAACGGGTCGAACGACTATCACGGGCCGGTGTTGAAGAACCCGTTCACCTACTTCACCGGGCCCTCGGAGAAGCACCACGAGCCGGAGAACCTCGACACCCACCGCATGGAGTCGTTCTTCGAATCACTCGGCTGGCTGAATCTCAACAACACGGCCAGGGCGATGTCGATCAAGGGCTCGCGGCTCGAGTTCGTGGGCGTGAACGACGCGCACATCGGCTGGGCGAAGCTCGAGGCATTGCCCGGTGCGATGGACGACATGCGGGAGAACGTCGGCTGGCAGGATGAGCAGGGCGGACCAGACCCGGTGACCATCGGCCTCAGCCACGCCCCGTACCAGGTCGTGCTGAACTCGCTCATCAACCACGGGGCGGAGATGATCTTCTCCGGGCACACGCACGGCGGCCAGGTCTGCGTGCCCGGCTACGGCGCTCTCGTCACCAATTGCGACATCCCACGGGAGCAGGTGCGCGGCCTCAGCGTGTGGCGGCACGGCCGTCGCTCGGCCTACCTCAACGTCTCGGCGGGACTCGGAACCTCGATCTATGCACCGGTTCGCTTCGCCTGCCCGCCCGAAGCGACCCTGCTGACATTCATCGGTCGAGATATCAGCTATTCTTGATGAGGTTTCGGATGCGTCGCAGGATGCGTCCGAGGCAGGTCCTGGAAACAGGGCGATCGGGGTGTGGCGCAGTTTGGTAGCGCGCTTCGTTCGGGACGAAGAGGTCGTGGGTTCAAATCCCGCTACCCCGACACATGAAATGCCCTCACTATCACGGTGGGGGCATTTTCTCGTCCTGACGGGCAGATTCACAGTATTGGGCCCGTGGGTCGCTCACCCCCTTGTTTTGGGGGTTTTCGATGCCTCCGGCGGCTTGCTCGGCGACCGCGTCGCTTGCTAGTTCCGCATAAGGATGCTAATTCTCAGAGAGGAGAGCTCAGCAGCTGGCCACATCGCCTTGGCGTTGCCAGTCCTTTCCCACAGGTTCGGGGGAACAGCATGCGCGGTCCACATACCCATCGTTCTGCTCGATTCGCGGCGCGCGCCGCCACGGCTTTGGCGATCGGAGTGGCCTTGACCGTCTTCGCCGGCGCTGGCGCCAACGCCGTGAGCCCCACCCCGGTGGATCTCGGAAGCGCCACGAGCTTCGCGGTTCTCGCTGGGACCGAAGTCACGAACACCTTGACGAGCACGATCAGTGGGGACGTCGGAGTGAGCCCCGGGTCGTCGGCTCCCGGATTTCCTCCCGGCATCATCGTGAACGGCAACCTGCACGTCAACGACATCCCGGCTGCGAGCGCTCAAGCCGCTCTCGGGACCGCCTACGACGATGCCGCCCTCGCCACTCCACCCACGAGCAGCGGTCTCACGGACCTCGCGGGAATGACACTCGTGCCCGGAATCTACGCCGGTGGGGCGCTCGGAAACACGGGCACCCTGACCCTCGACGCGCAAGGCGATCCGAATGCCGTCTGGATATTCCAGGCCAGCAGCAGTCTCATCACGGATTCAGCCAGCGTCGTCGACTTCGTGAACGGCGTCGGCAGCGCGTGTAACGTCTTCTGGCAGGTGACGAGTTCAGCAACTCTAGGGTCGAACTCGAGCTTCCTCGGTACGATCATGGCCCTCACGTCGATCTCCGCGAACACCGGTGCCACCGTGCAGGGTCGCCTCCTGGCGCGAAATGGCGCGGTCAGCCTCCAGGGGAACACCATCACCGTTCCCGCGGCCTGCGCCGGGACCATCGCACCCGGCGGCACCAAGACCTCGCCTGTCGTCGGCACGGGCACGGGCACCGTTGCGGCGCCGGCGCCAGAACTGGCCGCAACAGGAGCGAACCCGACGGGTGGCCTGCTGTTCGGTGGGCTGCTCGTGGCGAGCGCGGCAGCGATGCTCCTCCTGGGCCGTCGTCGCGATCAGGAGAAGTCGGCGTCGGGGCCCGAACTGTAAGCGTTCTCCGGGGCGTCGACGAGCATCCGACGGCGACCGCTGCCGAGCACGCCGCCGCTCTCTTCGAGATAGCAGGAGCCGCAGAGGGACTCGTAGGTGACGTCCACCCCATCGATGGCGACCTGGTCGCCATCGAAGATGAAGCGGTCGCCGATCTTGCGCGCGTTGAACACTGCCTTGCGACCGCAGCGGCAGATCGTCTTGAGCTCCTCGATGGAGTGCGCGATCTCGAGCAGCCGTCTGCTGCCGGGGAAGGCCACGGTCTGGAAGTCGGTGCGGATGCCGTACGCGAGCACGGGCACGTTCTCCTCGATGGCAATGCGGAGCAGGTCGTCGACCTGAGTCTCGGAGAGGAACTGGGCCTCGTCGATGAGCAGGCAGCTCACCTCGAGACCGGTCTCGCGGCGCACCCGCTCGCGCTGCTTGGCGAACTCGAGCTGCACATCCGCCTCTGGCTCGAGCACGAAATCGACCTCGCGGCTCACGCCCAGGCGTGACACGATCGCCGAATCGCCCTTGGTATCGACCTGCGGCTTCGCGAGGAGGACCTGCTGGCCACGCTCCTCATAGTTGAATGCCGCCTGGAGCATGTTGGTGCTCTTGCCGCTGTTCATCGCTCCATAGCGAAAGTAAAGCTTGGCCACTACTGCAGGTATCCGTCCTCGGCTGCCCTGCGGATGAGATCCGCTTTCTTGCTTGCCGGTCTGTTGGCTTTGGCGTATTTCTCGCGCACGCGGCGAAGGTAGGTCTTCGCCGTCTCGTACTGCACGTTCATCTGCCTGGCGACCTCGATGGTGCTCGAACCCGCCACGTACAGCCTAAGTGCGTCGGCCTCCCCCGGGCTGAGTTTGGGGCGCGACTCGGTCGTAGCTCCCACGGGCAGCGGACGCCAGTCCTTCTGCAGCTCCGCCCCCGACTCGACGCCCATCACCTTGCGGGCGGCGTCCATCACCTCGCGCATCGGCATCGATTTCGACAGGAACACGGATGCGCCCGCCGCAAGCGCGCGGTCGCGGGCCTCGCGCGTGTCCAGACTGCTCAGCACGATGACCTTCGCGCCTGCCGCGCGGCAGGTGCGCACGCGCGCCTCGATCGAGACCGGCTCCTTCAGCTGGAAGTCGATGAAGACGAGTTCGGTCGGGAAGTTGTTGCTGTGCACGAGCTGCAGCCAGGTGTTCGCGCTCAACACCAGTTCGAAGTCCGGTGCGTTGGCGTTGATCCAGCTGCTCAGCGTGTCGAGCAGCACCTCGTGATCGTCGAGAAGTGCGAGACGGATGCGGTGGCCGACCTCCGCGTCCGTGGTGCTAGCGCTGCTGCTCATACGACATCCTTATCTCCAGCTTCGACTGGTTCAGTTCAACGTGCAGTTCACAAAAGACGACTCGCATGACGGCGAGGTAGGGGGCGAGGGCGCTTCGCATGGCGAAGTCGGAACCATCCACGGTGGCGGTGAGAGTGCCCCGACAACGGCCGTTGACCCGCTCGAACTCGATGCGCAGACTCTCGCGCTCGAACACCGGCTCGTCGAACAGCGCGACGAGGAACGCCCGGAGCGCGGTGCGCTGATCGGTCGTGATCATGGGGGCGAGCCGTTGCGGGTCGTTCACGAAACCGGAGATCCGCTCGCCGCGGCCGTGCAGCGCCTGCTCCACAACCTGTTCGAGCCAGCTGCGATCCGCCTCTGCCACCATGAGGGCCCGGATGGAGTCGGCAATGGAGGCCGCCCGCTCGCGGTCGGTGACCGTCACCTCACCGCGTGCGAGAACATCCGCGAAGAAGGGCAGCACGTCCTTGTTGAGGATCGTGACCCTGTCTTGCTGCACAGATCGCGCGATTCCGGCCTGCATCTGTTTTGTGAGCTTCTTCGCCGCTTCTTCCGCACGCCGATGCCAGCGTTCGAGAGAGGTGATGAAGCTCGAGGAGAACATCGCGGCGCCGAAGCACATCGCGAGCATCGGGGTGACGGCAGCCACGACGAACGCGACCGAGGGTGCCCGCGCCGCGAGCATCGGCGCTTCGAGCAGCGTCAGGAAGCCGAGGTAGATCGCCACGAGCACGCCCGCGCCCGCGAGTTCCCTGCTCGGCCGGTACGACGAGAGGGCGAGCAGGAGGATGCCGATCGAGACCGGTGCCCAGTCGTCGTGGATGAAGCGATTAGCTCCCCAGGATGCCGAGACCGAGAGCGTCGCGGCTCCGAGCGCGAACAACTGAACGAGCAGGTGCGTCCTCGCCGACAGCGGCGCCTGCAGGGAACTCGACTGCGCGATGACGAGTGCGCAGGCGACGCCTAGCAGCACAAGCGCGAGCAGGCCCGTCACCGGATGCTCGAGGTGCTCCGGTACCAGGACTGTCACGAGCACCGCGTAGACGAAGGAGGCGACCGCCGCAGCGATCGTGACGGGGCGCATCCCGGTCGCGCCGGCCGGGTCGAGCTGCTGCCTGGTGCGTTCGCGTTTGACGATCATGCCGGTTCCTCCGACACCTCTGAGGCGACATCCACCGGCACCCTGATCATGATCGAGGTGCCTCTGCCCGGCGTCGACCACACCTGTACGGTTCCCTCTATGGCCTCGATCCTGCGGCGCACGGAATTGCGGAGACCCAGCCGGTCTGCGCCGGTCTCGGCCTCCATGAATCCCTTGCCGGTGTCGACGACCATGACCGAGACATCCGATTCTGAGCCGTAGACCGCGACCTCGGCCTGCGTGGTTCCCGAGTGCTTGAGCACGTTGACGAGACACTGCTTGACCGCGAGCCCCAGGGCGACGGAGCTCTCTTGGTCTAGCCTGGCCACGGCCGCGAGGTCGCCCGTCGACTCCACTTCGAGCCCCATCAGTCGGCTCTCCTGGATGGCCGCGTACAGGCCGCTGGCACGCCAGTCCGTGCGCGCCTTGGCGTCCACGGCGGCGGAGCCCTCGCTCAACCACTCCTCGCCGATGAGAATCTCGAGGTCGCGCTCCATCTGCGATTGCAAGGAGGCGTGGAGCGGGCCGGGGTCGGAGTTCGCGATCGCGGCCAGGTGGCTCAGGAGCGTGTCGTGCATGAGCGCCGCGGCCTTGGCCTCGATGCGATAGCGGAGAGCGTCGATCTGCTCGTCGCGCGCCGCACGATGAAGTCGCGGCTGCGTGCGCCAGGAGCTGCGGCGGCCCACGTCGACGAGCACGAGGATGGCGAGGGTCGCCACGAGAGTGAGGAACGTCATGGGGTCGAAGCCGAGCGGCCTGCCCGACTGGAGGATGGCGACTCCCACCGCGAACTCGGCGATGAGATACCCCGCGGTCGCCCAGAGCACGCCCGCGAGGAGGCCTGCACCCGAGCCACCGACCATGATCAGGGCGATTTTCGGAAGGGTCGTGGAGAACGCGTCGACTTCGAGAATTGGCATCGTCTGCGAGGAGAACGTGATGGCGTACCAGTAGACGCCCGCGCCGCCGACGATGAGGTAGCTCGCCGAGGAGAAGCTCGTGCGCGAACGGTCGTTGAGCCAGAGCAGGAAGACGACGGGCACGAGCGCGAGGGCGGCGGGCCAGAGCACGGCGTCGAAGTCGCTCCACTGAAAGACGAGCACCACGAGCAGCGAGCCGGCGAGGCAGGTCAGTGCGACAGCGTGCTGACCGCGGGCGAAAGCGCGGCTCAGAGCTTGCGGCGCGAGATGAGCGGGAATACCGAGTGACATGGACTCCCCCTCCAGCTCTCGTGGGGAAAGTATGGCATCGTTTGCGGCGACGACGTACCCCGATTTACGCACGGATCTCGCGTCTTCCCCGGATTCTCGCGGTTTTTGTGCCCCATTACCCCCGAACTGAGGGTATGGATGCGTGCGCATGCGCCCGCGAGTACGGCACGTGTGCTGGGTGAGACGGGTGCGCTCGGGTCCTAGAAGAGGGTCGGTGCGCGCGAGAGACCTGGCGCGGTGGGCAGCTCCTCGGCGATGAGGGAGCGCGGGGCGCTGCCGTCGGTGGGAGGCGTCGACCTGCCGAGCGCGGAGGAGCGCACGGCACCGGTTGCGGGGTCGGCGCGCCCACGCTCCAGACCGTGACTGCGGATGAGCGGCTTGATCTTCGCGGCCAGCCACTGGCGGTACTCCTTGGGTGCGTATGCGCCACCCGCGTACAGCTGCCGGTAGCGAGCAACAAGCTCGGGGTGCGCTTCGGCCAGCCAGAGCATGAACCACTCCTTGACACCGGGGCGAAGATGGAGCGCGGTGTACAGGACCGACGCGGCCCCGGCATCCCGAATCTGCCGCAGAGCGTTGTCGAGGTGGGCCCGGGTGTCGGTGAGGTAGGGGAGGATCGGCATCATGAAGACGGAGCAGCCCAGTCCGTGCTCTCGAGCGGCGGTGACGGTGGCCAGGCGCGCCGCGGTGGTCGGGGTGCCCGGCTCGACCGACTGCTGCAACTCGTCGTCGTAGATGGCAATCGACATGGCGAGGTCGACGGGCACGAGTTCGCTCGCCTCAGCGAGCAGCGGCAGGTCACGCCGCAGCAGAGTGCCCTTGGTGAGGATGCTGAACGGCGTGCCGCTGTCGGCGAGCGCCGCGATGATGCCGGGCATCAGTCGGTAGCGACCCTCGGCCCGCTGATACGGGTCTGTGTTGGTGCCGAGGGCGACCGGATGCTTCGCCCAGTTCGGCTTCGCGAGTTCCTTCGCGAGAACCTCGGCCACGTTGACCTTGACGATGATCTCGCTGTCGAAGTCTTTGCCCGCGTCGAGCTCGAGGTAGCGGTGGGTGGGGCGGGCGAAGCAATTGTGGCTGATCACACCGTTGGCGATGAAGTCGCCGGTGCCGGTTGTGATGTCGATCATGTCCATGTCTTCGCCGAGGTCGTCGACAGAGACGACCTCGAGTCGCGCGTTCGACTTCACCGCAAGCCCATCCATGTTCACCTTGCGAGAGATGGCGGGCCCGTGGTCGATCTCCTTGAGACCGGTCGCGCCGAATCCCATGAGCGTGTTTCGTGGGGTGAGATAAGGGCGAGTATCCGGTCCGCTTGTCGCTCCGATGACATGCTTCCAACCGCTATTCGACAGGAACCGATGGTCGCCGCTCGCGACGATCGTGGTGCCGTCGGCGAGAGTGACGCGATATCCGCGCTTTCGCGTATTCCAGGCTGCGTGAACGGTCGTGCGTACGTAACGGCGATATGCGCCCCGCACCTCGGTGCCATAGATTTCGTCCCCGACGCGGACCTCCCGCAACGGCTTCTGGCGCCCATCCGCCATCAGGATGAGCGTTTCGGGGCCAAGGCAATAGGCACACGCATGGCTGCACCCGCGGTAGGGGTTGATGGTCCAACCGAAGGGCATCGCGTTGCTCGAGCCGGGCACGTGGTTGAGCGCGCTCTTCGCGAGCACCTCGTGGAACGTGATTCCGGCGAATTCGGGCGTTGTGACCGAGCGGACGAAGGTGGAGAGCTTCGCGAGGCCCGGCAGCGCGGAGGGCTGCTCCGCCGCCAGCTCCTGCCCGCTCCACCTCATCCCGTTAGTCGAACATACGTTCGAATCTCTGTCAAGGCTGCCGCGCCACGCGACCCCCTGCATAACTCAGGCAGAATGCGGATGCCGGCGGCGGGATGCCTGCGATCACGGGCGCCCGCGGCGGCGCGGCATCGGATTGCCTGAGTTACGAGATGGTCGGGGCACCGCGGCAGGGCCGGGTGGCGCGCCGAGCGGGGGCGGGTCACCCGACGAGGGCGCCCGCGCGCAGCTCGAGCCGCTCGCCGTGCCAGCGCCGGCGCAACCAGCGGTCGTGGCTCGCGACGATCACCGCACCCGGGTAGCCGCCCAGGGCATCCTCGAGCTCGGTGGCGAGAGACAGCGACAGGTGGTTCGTCGGCTCGTCGAGGAGGAACACGTGTGGCGGTTTGGCGATGATCAGCGCGAGCGCGAGGCGCCGCTGCTGGCCGAGGGAGAGCGCGCCGACGGGTCGGTCGAGGTCCCTCGGCGCGATGAGCCCGAGCCCCGAGAGCGGCAGGGCGTCCGAACGCCGCTCCCCCAGCGTCCGCTCGTAGATCGCTCTCGGCGACGCCGCGGGGTCGGCGAAGCGCACATCCTGTTCCAGCAGGCCGACCCGCAACCCCTTGCGACGGTTCAGGATGCCGGAGTCGAGCGAGAGGCGCCCGGCCAGCACTCCGAGCAGGGTCGACTTTCCCGCACCGTTCGCGCCGGTCACGAGGATGGCGCTCTGCGCGGCAACGCTGAAACTCGGCACGGTCAATCGATCGCCGACCACCCCATCACTCAGCTGTAGCAGCAGCTCGTCGCCGAGCGCCTGCGAGCCGTGCGGGATGCCCGCGAAGGCGAGCATGGCGCTCGGCTTGCGCACCTGGCTGGCCTCCAGCTCCTCCAGCCTGGTGCGCGAACTGCGCACCCGGCGGGCGATCTGCCCCTGCACCTTGTCACCGCGCATGCCGAACGCCATCTTGTTCCTGTCGCGCATCGGCCGGTCGTGGTTGATGTCGCGCGAGGTCACGTCGAGCGAATACCTGAGCCGCTTGAGCTCGAGCTGCTCCTCGGCGAACTGCGCCTCCCACAGCGCGCGTTCCGCCGACTTCTGGGTGAGGTAGTCGGTGTAGACGCCGCCGGGTTCGGTCTGGGCGGCGTCCGCGGAAGCAGCTTCCCCCGCGCGTGAGGCGCCGAATCGCGTGCTGCCGCGACGTGACGGGTCGAGGTCCACGAGCTCCGTCGCGACCTCGTCGAGGAAGGCGCGGTCGTGGCTCGCGAACACCACCGGTCCGTGCCAAGCCCTCAGCTGTTCGCGAAGGAAGCCGGCGGCCTCGTCATCCAGGTGATTGGTCGGCTCGTCGAGCAGCAGGGCGCTCGGACGGCGCAGCAGGAGCGCGGCCAGAGCCAAGCGCGAGCGCTGGCCGCCGGAGACCTGGTCGAGCCTGCGGTCGAAAGGAATCGCGCGGACGCCGAGCCCGGCGAGGATCTCGTCTCGCCTGGCCTCCACCGACCACACCTCCGCGAGTTCTGCTGCATCGAGCGCACGCGCGTAGCGATCGGATGCGGCCGCGGGGTCGACGGCGCCGTGCGTCGAGGCCGATTGCCCGCGGTCGTCGGGGTGCGTCGCGAGCGCGGCAGCGGCATCCTCAAGCTCGCGCTCGATCGCCCTGATCTCGGCGAGTGCGTCGTCGATCAGCTGCCCCACGGTCGCGCTCGCGGCGAACTGCACCTCCTGCCAGAGGAGGCCGGTGCGCTGCGGGCTGTGCACGCTGCCCGCATCCGGATGCTCGACCCCGGCCAGGATGCGCAGCAGGGTCGACTTGCCCATGCCGTTCTCGCCGATCAGTCCGAGGCGCTGCGAGGCGTCGACGACGAGCGAGACGTCGCTGAGCACGCGGCGATCGCCGTAGCTGTGGGAGACCCCGTCGACGCGGAGATGATTGGTGCCGGGGTGCTGATGCGTGGTGGAGTACTGGGCCATGGCGGCCGCCCTTCTCGAGAACGAGCGTTCCCGCCGGGCATGTGCACACGAAGCAGCCGAGCGCCGAATGACGCGAGAAAGAGCTGGCTACAGTCCATGGGCGCCTCGGGCGCGGGATGGAAGGGTCGTTACAGCTTCATAGCGTGAACGAGGCTAACAGCGCTCGCGCGCGGATGCAACAGCGGCAGGTTTCGATGCTTCGATACGCCGCGGGCGGCTACTCAGCACAAGTACGCTCGCTCCAGCGCGCTAGTCGCCCGCATGGATTCGGGTTAGGCCAGGTTGAGGGCCTTGCCCGTCGAGGTGAGGGTCTTCTTGGCGAGCTTCGGCTCCGGGGCGAGCGGCGCGCCGTAGCTCGGAATCATCGCCTTGAGCTGCGGTGCCCACCCGTCGATGCGGTCGGGGAAGCAGCGCTTCAACACGTCGAGCATGATCGGCACCGCGGTGGATGCGCCGGGCGACGCTCCCAGAAGGCCCGCGATGCTGCCGTCGGCGGAGGAGACCACCTCGGTGCCGAACTGCAGCACTCCGCCCTTCGTGGCATCCTTCTTGATGACCTGCACGCGCTGCCCCGCGGTGATCTTGTACCAGTCCTTCGGGTCGGCATCCGGCATGAATGCCGTGAGCTCCTTGAACTTGGTCGACTTGCGGGCGACCAGCTGTCCGATCAAGTAGCGCACGAGCGAGAGGTTGGATGCGCCCGCCGCGATCATCGGGATCAGGTTGTGGAGACGGATGGTGGCGAACAGGTCGAACCACGACCCGGTCTTCAGGAATTTGGGGCTGAACCCCGCGTACGGGCCGAACATGAGGCTCGCCGTGCCGTCGACGACACGGGTGTCGAGGTGCGGAACCGACATGGGCGGGGAGCCGACCGCCGCCTTGCCGTAGACCTTCGCGTGGTGCCTGGCCACGACATCCGGGTTGTCGGTGCGAAGGAATTCGCCGCTGACGGGGAAGCCTCCGAAACCCTTGGCCTCGGGGATGCCCGACTTCTGCAGCAGGGCGAGGGCGCCACCGCCGGCACCGACGAACACGAAGCGAGCGCGCACCGTGCGCCTGGCCATGCCGATCTCGCGCTTCACGCGCAGGTTCCAGAGGCCCTCGCTGTCGCGGCTGAGCTTGATGACGCGCTCGTTGAAGTGCAGTCGCGCGCCGTTCTCGCTGAGGTAGTTGATGAGGCCGTGAGTGAGGGCGCCGAAGTCGACGTCGGTGCCCGCGTCGATGCGGGTGGCTGCGAAGCGCTGCGACTTCTTGCGCCCGTCGACCATTGCGGGCACCCAGGAGTGGATGACGGCGGGGTCTTCGCTGTACTCCATGCCGGCGAACAACGGATGCCCCTTGAGGGCCTCGAAGCGCTTGCGCAGGTATTCGACGTTGGCGTCACCGGTGACGAGGCTCATGTGCGGAACCGGGTTGATGAACGCCCGGGGGTCGGGCAGCAGGTCTTTGCCGACGAAGAACGACCAGAACTGCCGGGAGACCTGGAACTGCTCGTTCACCTTGACGGCGCTCGTGATGTCGATCGAGCCGTCGGGCTTCTCTGGCGTGTAGTTGAGCTCGCAGAGGGCCGAGTGCCCGGTGCCCGCGTTGTTCCAGGGATTCGAACTCTCGAGGGCGACATCCGACAGCCTCTCGAAGATCTCGATGGACCAGTCTGGCTGCAACTGCTTGAGGAACGCGCCGAGTGTGGCACTCATGATGCCACCGCCGATCAGCGCAACGTCGATGGGGGTAGCGGAAGAACTCACCGCTCCAGTTTAGTCGTGGCACACAGTGGCGCTCGCCTGGGCGGCCGATGGACCACGGCGTCGGCTGGTCACTGATGTTCGCTGCGTGCACTCCACTCCTCTCCGCGCCCGCCCGTGCAGGTCGGAGGAACTTTCTGCAGCATGGCCCAGATCGGAGGAACTTTTCGGCCGAGTGGATCGAAGAATCCCGCGACCTGGTCCTCCACAGCGAGCACCGAGCTCTCCACGTGCACAGATTCGCAAAGGACCGAAGCTGTGACCTCGCGGATCGCCAGACTCGGCGCATGACCAACGACATCCGCTTCGATCTTCAACAGCACGGCTTCGTCACCCGAACCGCCCACCTGATCCGGCTGGGTCACGGGCGGCGCTCGATCGGTCGCGCGATCAGCCGCGGCGACATACTGCGTGTCTGTGAAGGCTGGGTGGCGACAACGGATGCGAGCCAGACGAGCATCATCGCCATTGCGAATCGCGGCAAGTTGAGTGGGTCGACGGCCCTCGCGACCCGAGGGGTATGGGATGGCGTCGACAACCGGATCCACGTGCAGGTGCCGGTCAACTCGCACGGCTCGGTCCGGCGAGTCTCTACGCCTCTCGCCGCCTTCACTCCACCGAAGCATCCGATGCGCGGCGTCGTTCGACATTGGACCCACGAACGACGTTCGAACCCACTCGAACCGCCGTGGCGTGTCTCGGTCATCGACGCCCTGGTGCAGGTCGCCAAGATTGCGCCGCGGGAACAGTTCATCGCGTGCGTCGAAAGCGCCGTGTGCAAGAAAGAGCTCACGCGCGCAGGCATTCCCATCTTGTTCTCTCTGCTTCCCCAGCGCCTGCAATCGCTCAGCTCGTCACTCGACTTCGGCTCGGAGTCCGGTCTCGAGACCATCGCGCGGCTACGTCTCGCGCCTTTCGTTCGGAGAATCGTCACACAGGTGAAAATCCCTGGCATCGCGAAACTGGGCGGTGACGGAAGAGTCGATCTGCTCATTGATGGTTGGCTCGTGATCGAACTGGACGGCGACGAATTCCACGACCCTGTCGCAGACCGCGAGCGAAACGCTGCGCTGGTGCGACTCGGGTATCGGGTGCACCGCTTCGGCTATGACCAGGTGATCAACGGGTGGCCGCTGGTCGAGGCGACAGTTCTGGAGCTGCTGCGTTATCCGCCGACAGCGACCAGACGCGGATGACCCGTGGACCATGCGGATGCCTGTTCAGGTCGGAGGAACAATCGCATGGTTGGCGCGAAAAACTCCTCCTATCTGGGCCAAACGCCCGAAAGGTCCTCCGACCTGAACGCGACAGGCGGCAGCAGAGGGGACCGACAGCGCGCGACGGAGGGGCGGAGAGTGGGCCGAGCGAGAGGGAGCGTGCGGCGAACCGCGGGGACGGTTACGGGGCGGGTGTGAGCCGCTCGGCTGCCACGAGCTCCGCGATCTGCACGGCGTTGAGCGCCGCACCCTTGCGCAGGTTGTCGTTGCTGATGAACAGCGCGAGTCCGCGGTTGTCGGGCACCCCTTCGTCTTGCCGGATGCGACCGACGTAGCTGGGGTCGGTGCCGGCAGCCTCGAGCGGGGTCGGAACATCCGTGAGCACGACGCCGGGGGCATCTTTCAGCAGTTCCTTGGCACGTTCGACCGTGAGCGGCGACGCGAACTCGGCGTTGATCGAAAGGGAGTGGCCGCTGAAGACGGGCACGCGCACGCAGGTTCCGCTGACGAGCAGATTCGGCAGCTCGAGGATCTTGCGGCTCTCGTTGCGCAGCTTCTTCTCCTCGTCGGTCTCGAACAGGCCGTCGTCGACGAGATTGCCGGCGAAGGGCACGACATCGAAGGCGATCGTCTTGGGGAAGGTCTTCGCGACCGGGAAGTCGACCGCCGCACCATCGTGCACGAGGCCGAGCGTGTTCTGCTCGATCGCCGCCTTCGCCTGGGACAGCAGCTCCTCGCCGCCGGCGAGCCCCGCGCCGGAGACGGCCTGGTAGGTGCTCACGATGAGGCGCTCGAGGCCGGCCTCGGCATCCAGCACCTTGAGGATCGGCATGGCCGCCATCGTGGTGCAGTTCGGGTTCGCGATGATGCCCTTGCGAGCCTCGGCGATCGCGTGCGGATTGACCTCGCTCACGACGAGGGGCACGTCGGGGTCCATGCGGAAGCCGGAGGAGTTGTCGATGACGAGCACGCCGGCGGCGGCGAACCGCGGCGCCTGAGCCTTGGATGTCGTGGCTCCGGCCGAGAAGATCGCCACGTCGAGTCCGGTGGGGTCTGCAGTCGCCGCATCCTCCACGACGATGTCTGCGCCCTTCCACGGCAGGGTCGTGCCTGCGCTGCGGGCGGAGGCGAAATAGCGGATCTCGGCGACCGGGAACTCGCGCTCCTCGAGCAGTCGACGCACGACAGCGCCGACCTGGCCGGTGGCGCCGACGACGCCGATCTTCACACCCTGCGTCTGCGTCATCGTCCCGTTCCTCCGTGAACCACTGCCTCTTCTTCGCCATCCAGGCCGAACGCGCTGTGCACGACGCGCACGGCGTCGTTCACCGAGTCTGCGCGAGTGACGACCGAGATGCGGATCTCGCTCGTGGAGATCATCTCGATGTTGATGCCCGCCTCGAACAGGGCGGTGAAGAGCTTCGCCGAGACGCCAGCGTTGGTGCGCATGCCGGCGCCGACCAGGGCGAGCTTGCCGATCTGGTCGTCGTACTGCAGCGAGTCGAAGCCGACCTCGTCTTTGTGCGCGTTCAGCACCTGCAAGACCCGCGCGCCATCCGACATCGGCAGGGTGAACGAGATGTCGGTGAGACCGGATGACTTGGTCGATACGTTCTGCACGATCATGTCGATGTTCGCCTCGGCCGTGGCGACGATGGTGAAGATCTGCGCGGCCTTACCCGGAACATCCGGGATGCCGACGACCGTGATCTTGGCTTCGCTGAGGTCGGCGGATACGCCGGCGATGATTGCCTCTTCCACGTTGTCTCCATCCTTGGGGCCCACCACGAGGGTGCCCGAATTGTTGTTGAACGACGAGCGCACGTGCAGCGTCACACCGTGCCGACGCGCATATTCCACAGCGCGTATATAGAGCACCTTGGCTCCGGATGCCGCGAGTTCGAGCATCTCCTCGCTCGTGATGCGGTCGATCTTGCGGGCGTTGTGCACGACCCGCGGGTCGGCGGTGAAGACGCCGTCGACATCCGTATAGATCTCGCAGACGTCGGCGCCCAGCGCTGCCGCGAGCGCGACCGCCGTGGTGTCGGAGCCGCCGCGACCGAGCGTGGTGATGTCCCCGGTGCCGCGATTGAAGCCCTGGAAACCCGCGACGATCGCGATGGCTCCCGAGTCGAGCGCCGTACGGATGCGCGCGGGATTGACCTCGACGATGCGCGCACTGCCGTGCTTCGCATCCGTCATCATGCCGGCCTGGCTGCCCGTGTAGGAGCGGGCATCCTGGCCCTGGCTCTTGATCGCCATGGCGAGAAGCGCCATCGAGATGCGCTCGCCCGCGGTGAGAAGCATGTCGAGCTCGCGGCCCGAGGGCAGCGGGGCGACCGAGAGCGCGAGGTCGAAGAGTTCGTCGGTGGTGTCGCCCATGGCGGAGACGACCACGACGACCTCGTTACCCGCCTTGTGGGTCTCGACGATGCGCTTGGCGACGCGCTTGATGCTCTCCGCATCGGCAACGGAGGAGCCACCGTACTTCTGCACGATCAAGCTCATGAATCTCCCGGGGACTGGACTGGCTGGCTGGGGTGTGGGGGCCGCGCTGCCCGCCTCGACCCATTCCCGCATCGGGTCGAACAACTGATTGTACCGAGTGGAAGAGCGGATGACGTTCGGGGCTCTTCGCCAAGCCCACGGAACGAACGGTCAGTTCTCTACGAGTCTGCGGCCTTCGAAGGCGCGGCCGAGAGTGACCTCGTCGGCATACTCGAGGTCACCACCGACCGGAAGACCGGAGGCGAGGCGCGTGACCCGAAGCTCGAGGTGCATGAGCATGCGCGAGAGGTAGGTGGCAGTGGCCTCGCCCTCGAGGTTGGGGTCGGTCGCGATGATGACCTCGGTGACCGTGCCATCGGCCAGTCGCTGCATGAGCTGCCGGATGCGGAGGTCGTCTGGTCCGATGCCGTCGATGGGACTGATCGCTCCGCCCAGCACGTGGTAGAGGCCCCGGAACTCGCGAGTGCGCTCGATCGCCACGACATCCTTCGCCTCTTCGACGACACAGATGGTCGACGGCGAGCGGCGCGGATCGCGGCAGATGGAGCACTGCTCCTGCTCCGTGACGTTGCCGCAGATCTCGCAGAATCGCACCTTCTCCTTGACCTCCATGAGCACCTCCGCGAGGCGCGTCACGTCGAAGGTCTCGGTCTGCAGGATGTGGAAAGCGATGCGCTGCGCTGACTTCGGGCCGATGCCGGGCAGACGCCCCAGCTCGTCGATGAGCTCCTGCACGATGCCGTCGTACACGGGCTAGCCCTCTCTCGGCGCGATGGTCGGACTCACGCGGGGCGCGATGGTCTGCTCCTCGATAAAACTCGCGCCGAGGATCTCGCGCACCACGGATTCGCCGTAACGGTTCTTCTCGTAGGCGGGCTTTTCACGAGTGGGCCCGGGAGCCTGCGGTTCGGGCTCCCGTGCCGCGGTTGTTGCTGGCTTGGTTGCCGGCTTGGTTGCCGGTTTCTTTGCCGGGGGCGGGGCCACGGGACGGGTCTCCGGTTCGGAGTCGCTGACCGGTGCCGTATACCAGCTGTTGCCGTCTGGGGTCGGGGGTTCGACATCCGGTTCGGTCGGTTCGGGCGCATCGGTCGGTTCGGGCGCGCTGGTCGGTTCGGGGGTCGCCGGCGGCTCGGGGGCGGTTGCCGGCGCCGGAGCTGGCGTGGATCGCGTTGCCTCGACCCTGGCGAGGAGCTTCGGCGTGAAACCGAGCACGTCGAACACGGCCTTCTTGAGGTAGTCGCCGACGCCCTCGCCGGGGGTGGTCTGCTGCTTCAGCGCATCGACGTCGTTCTGGCTTTGGAACGAGATCACGAGGATGCCGCCCTCGCGCAACTCGAGCGGCTTGGCCGTGAAGACGACCATCCACGCCGTGCGCTTGGCCTTCTGCACGGCTTCGAGCACCTCGGGCCACGCGTCTTTCACCTGCTGGAGGGTGACTTCGGCCGCGGCGATCGGTGCCTTTGGCGCGGGCGCCGGGATGTCGGCGGGCGCGGCCTCGGCGGGCGCGGGCGCCTTTGCTGGCCTCTCTGCTGGCCTCTCTGCTGGAGCGGGCGTCTGTGCTGCCGCGGGCGTCTGCGCTGGCGTCGTGCGGATGTCTGGCGTCGATTCGGCCACCGGTGGTTTCGGGTCGACCGGTGCGGTCGGCGGCGGCGTATCCGCCGCGACCCTGGACTCAACCTGCGCGGTGGCCTCCGGGGCCGCGCCGGCCACCCCGATGCGGCGCTCGAGCCGCTCGACGCGGGCGAGCGCTCCGCGCTCGGAGTCATCGCTCGCGGGAACGAGCACCCGCGCGATCATGAGCTCGAGGTGCAGTCGCGGGGAGGTCGCACCGGTCATCTCCGTGAGCGCCGCGCCCACGACATCCGCGGTTCTGGAGAGCTCGGCGACACCGAAGAGCGCCGCTTCCTTCGCCATGCGGTCGAGTTCGTCCTGCTGCACGCCGCGCAATACGGCCGCTGCTCCCTCGCCGGTCGCGGCCACGACGATGAGGTCGCGGAGGCGTTCGAGCAGGTCTTCGACGAAGCGGCGTGGATCTTGCCCCGTCTGGATGACGCGGTCGACGCTCGCGAAGGCGGCAGCGGCATCCGCGGTACCGAGCGCTTCGATCACGTCGCCGAGCAGCGCGCCGTGCGTGTAGCCGAGGAGCGCGACGGCCCGCTCGTACTGCACGCTGGAACCCTCCGAGCCCGCGATGAGCTGGTCGAGCAGCGAGAGGGTGTCTCGGACGCTGCCGCCGCCGGCGCGCACGACGAGTGGGAGAACGCCGGCCTCGACCTCGACCTTCTCGCTCGTTGCGAGCTGCTGAACGTATTCGAGCATCTGGGCGGGCGGCACCAGGCGGAACGGATAGTGGTGCGTGCGCGAGCGAATCGTGCCGATGACCTTCTCTGGCTCGGTCGTCGCGAAGATGAACTTGACGTGCTCCGGCGGCTCTTCGACGATCTTGAGCAGCGCGTTGAAGCCCTGCGGCGTCACCATGTGCGCCTCGTCGAGGATGAAGATCTTGTAGCGGTCGCGGGCGGGAGCGAACACGGCGCGCTCGCGAAGGTCACGGGCGTCATCTACGCCGTTGTGGCTCGCGGCGTCGATCTCCACGACATCCAGGGATCCGCTGCCCTCGCGGCTCAGTTCGACGCAGCTCGCACACTTGCCACAGGGTGTGTCGGTCGGGCCTTCTGCACAGTTGAGGCAGCGGGCGAGGATGCGAGCGGATGTGGTCTTGCCGCAGCCGCGCGGACCGCTGAACAGATAGGCGTGGTTGACCCGGTCATTGCGCAGCGCCGTGCGGAGCGGATCGGTCACCTGCGACTGCCCGATCAGCTCGGCGAATGTCTCTGGCCGATAGCGGCGATATAGGGCGGTGACCACGCAGTACAGCGTACCGGCGGCGGCTGACAGGCGCTTGCCGGATGCACCCTCGCCGTCTCGCCGCAGCTGCCGTCGTTGCATAACTCAGGCACAATGCCGTCCGGCCGGCAGTGAAGGCCGCAGTCGCGGGCATCCGGAGCGGCACGCGCGCGTTTTGCCTGAGTTATGCACAGCGGCGGAGGGGAGGGGCCGGCGCGCAGGGTGGGGTCGGGCGGCGGATGGGGCGGGTGCCGGCTGGCGGGCGGCAGCGGCGGAGGGGTGGGGTCGGTGGCGCCGGGTGCCGGGCGCCGGCGGCCTGGGGTGCGTCAGGCGACGGCGGCGGCCACCTGGCGGGCGATCTCGAGTTCCTCGTTGGTGGGGATTACGAGCACGGCGACCGGGGATCCCTCTGGCGAGATGTAGCGAGCCTCCTTCGACGCCAGCTCGTTGCGGTCGGGGTCGACCGAGATGCCCAGGAACTCCAGCCCGGCAAGGGTGCGACGCCGCAGCAGCACGTTGTTCTCGCCGACGCCCGCGGTGAAGACGAGCGCGTCGAGGCCGCGAAGCTGCGCGATGTACGCACCGATGTACCGGCGCAGGCGGTGGCGGTAGACGGCGAGTGCGAGCTCCGCCGCCTCCTCGCCCCTGCCCGCCGCGGCCTGCACGTCGCGCATGTCGCCGGTGCCGGTCATCCCGAGCAGGCCGCTGTGCCGGTTGAGCAGTTCATCGAGCTGATCGAAGTCGAGGCCTGCGACCCGGTGCAGATGGATGAGCGCGGCCGGGTCGATGTCGCCCGAGCGCGTTCCCATCACGAGGCCTTCGAGCGGCGTCATGCCCATGCTGGTCTCGACAGATACCCCGCCGTCGACCGCGCAGACGGACGCCCCGTTGCCGAGGTGCAGCACGATCGTCTTGAGGTCCGCCAGCGGCCGATCGAGGAATACCGCCGTCTGTTCCGAGACGTACTTGTGCGATGTGCCGTGGAATCCGTAGCGGCGCACGCCGTATTTCGCCGCCAGCTCGGTGTCGATCGCATAGGTGTAGGCCGCCCGCGGCAGCGTGTGATGGAACGCGGTGTCGAACACGGCGACGTGCGGCACATCGGGCAGCGCGATGCGGGCAGCGCGGATGCCGAGAAGGTTCGGCGGGTTGTGCAGCGGCGCGAGCTCGCCCAGCCCCTCGATCTGCTCGACCACCTCGTCGGTGATGAGCGTCGCGGTCGTGAACAGCGACCCGCCATGCACCACGCGATGGCCCACTGCTGCGATCTCGTGGCCGGTGCCGAGCCTCGCGAGCACCTCGCGCATCCCCGCCTCGTGATTCGGGATGTCGGAGCCGGGTTCGCCGACTCGTTCCAACAGTCCGCTGAGTAGCGGTTGCTCCGTCTCGAGGTCGACCAGTTGGTACTTGATCGATGACGAGCCCGAATTGACGACGAAGATCTGGGTCACACTGCGTCCTTTAGCTCGAGGGGGTGATACCTCGGATTCGAGCCTACCCGCGCCGGGATAGGGCGGTGGGGGTTTCGATACGCTCGTGCCTCGCTACTCAATCCGCATCGGGACGGTCGGGCACGGCGAGGTGGCGTGGGGACGAGGTCAGCTTGCCATCCGCCAGCGTGAGCGTCGAGTCGGCCTTCGCCTGGATGCTCGGGTCGTGCGTGGAGATGATCGTCGTCATGCCCTCCGCGCGCACGACCGAACGAAGCAGCTCCATGACGGCCGCACCCGTTTCGGCGTCCAGCTGACCGGTGGGTTCGTCAGCGATGAGGAGGCGCGGCGAATTCGCCAGGGCTCTGGCGATCGCCACCCGCTGCTGTTGCCCACCCGACAGTTCTGACGGTCGCTGACCGGCGTGGTCGCTCAATCCCACGAGGTCGAGGAGTTCGGCGACCCGTTGATCGCGCGCGCGCGGCGACGTCTTGTGGAGTCGAAGCGGAAGGCCGACGTTCTCGGCGGCGGAGAGCATCGGTACGAGTCCGAAGGTCTGGAACACGAACGAGATCTCGTCTCGCCGCAGGGCCGTGCGACCCGGTTCATCCAGCGCACTCACCTCGTGTCCGTTGACGAACACGCGCCCGCTGCTCGGCAGGTCGAGACCACCGATGCAGTTGAGCAGGGTCGTCTTGCCCGAGCCCGATCGACCCACCAGTGCAACGAGGGCACCCGGCATGACGGTGAAGGAGACATCCTGGAGCGCGTGGACCTCGCCACCGGCCGAGGGGTAACTGCGGGAAACCGACTCGGCGACCACCATCGGAGTGGCGGTCGCGGCGTGGCCGCCGGCGTCGAGCAGTGTTGGCACGCTCATGCCTGGTCTCCCTCGTGCGCGTCGCGGGCGCTCGGGTCGGAGCCCTTGTGCGCCTCGGGTGCCCAGACTCCCAGATGGTCGGCTTCGAGTTCAAGCCGCACCCGATCACGCAGGCCCAGAGACTTGCGGTAGGCCGCCGGCACCTGAAGCCTGCCCGCGCGGTCGAGCACCGCGAACTCCTCCGCGATCGTCTCTGACGCGCCGTGCTCGTTGACGCTCGTACGACGCACGACCTCGGATGACGTGCGGCCGTCGCGGATCGCGACCGTCCGTTGCACCTGGTTCGAGACCTCCGCGTCGTGCGTGACGATCACGACGGTCGTTCCGAATTCCGCATTGACCGATCGCAGGGCTTCAAAGACCTCTTCGCCCGTCGCTTGGTCGAGCTCGCCGGTCGGTTCGTCGGCGAACAAGACCTGGGGACGGTTCGAGAGCGCCACGGCGATCGCCACTCGCTGCTGTTCGCCGCCCGAGAGCTCGCCGGGCCGGCGGCGCGCCTTGTCTGCCATGCCGAGGGAATCGAGAAGTTCACTCGCTCGACTCGCACGTTCCCGCCTCGGCACGCCGCTGAACGCCATCGGCAGCGCGACGTTCTCGGCGGCCGTGAGGTAGGGCAAGAGGTTTCGCGCCGTCTGCTGCCAGATGAACCCCACGACACTGCGGCGGTAACGGATGCGCTGGGCCGCAGTGAGATGCAGCAGGTCCCAGCCCGCAACGGTCGCCCTCCCGGCGGTGGGTGTGTCGAGGCCGGACAGCACGTTGAGCAGCGTCGACTTGCCCGAACCCGATGCGCCGATGATGGCGATCATCTCGCCCGCCCGCACGAGCAGATCGAGCCCCTGCAGCGCCTGCACCTCGATGTTCTCGACCTGATAGATGCGCACGACGTTGTCGCACACGATCAACGCGTCGGAGCCGAATTCTTCCCGGTACCGCGTGCTCAGTGCGCCGCTCGTCGCCTGCTCGTCGGTTCTCACGGTGCTTGTCATACCGTCTCTCCTACCCGTAATACTTCGGTCAATCGATCGCGTCGGCGCATGACAACCTCCACGAGCACCGCGATCGCCACCACCATCACGCCCGCGAGCGCGACGGCGCCGATGAACCACCACGATAGGGCGGTCTGGGGAACATAGAGTCCGCCCGCGAGCACTCCCAACCCGAGCGACGGCCCGAGGAAGACGACCATCCCCAAGCCCGCGGCCGCACCGCCCAGCAGGGCAGCGATCATCAGCGGTGCCAGTTCTGAGAGGGCGAGCCACCATCCGAGTCCCGCAGGGATTCCCAGGGTGCGCAACAGCGACAGCGAGCGCGCCCGCTCTGCTGCTCCAGCCAGGACGGTCGCCAACAGGGCGAGCACAGCCAGAATGCCGAGTGCCGCGACCGACAGCGAAAGCACGTTCTGCACACCCGCGACCATCGCCTTGCCGTTCCACGAGGTCAGCCATGCGCCGCGCGTCGTCACCTTCATGCCGGGGATGTCGGCAGCGTCGAGGGCGTGCCCGGCGCCCGGCCCCATGACGAGCACGGTGTCGGCGGTGAGCGGCTGCGCGAGGTGTTTCGCCAGCGTGGCCAGATCGATGTAGATGAAGGGTCCGTCGAGGTAACCGTCCGGACCGGATGCGGCGGTACCGACCACCCGCACGGGGATGTCGAGGTCATTCACCGAGATCGCCACATCCTTCGAGGCCAGCCGCTTCGCCACGGTGGCGTCCACCAGCACGGGGACTCGCTCTGACGGACCCGGCGCATCCTGCAGGCGGTCGAACACCGCGGAGGAGGTGGGTCGCGCGACTCCGTCGATGTCGGGGAGCGACCTGAGCGCGCTGTTGTAGTGGCTGTCGACTCCGAGAAGTGTGACCAGGGAGGTGGCAGTGCCGAGGTCGAGGTGCACGCCGGTCGTCGCTTGAAACGCCGTCGCCGCCGTGACTCCGGGAGCTGTGGCGACCCGCTGGAATTGCCTGTCGCTGATCGCGCCCTGTCCGCGCGCGTCGGCACCCACTCGCTGCCACGACGCATCCTGTTGCCCCGAGTGGACCGTTTCGCTCAGCAGGCCGCTGCCCACCGTCAGTGCGACCGCCAGAGTCAACGCGAGAACGGGGAGCGCGGCCATCGACCGCTGAGCGCGCACGGCGCCGAGAAGGCCGAGCACCCCCCTGGTTCGCCGGGCCAGCGCACCGACCAATCGCACGGGCCAGCGGTAGACCCTGAGCACGACGATGGTGACCACCGCCGCGAGCAGCAGAGGCGCCATCGAGAGCAGCGGATCGACCCCGGCCGTTCTCACCTGCAGCAGCCCGCGGGAGCCGAGCCCCACCACCGCGGCCACCGCGAGCGCGACCACGGTGACCTCGAGCGCGATCCTTCGCCCGGCGCGGCGGCGATCCAGCTCGAGCCGATCCCGCCGGTTCGCTGGAGCCGCCCGGCCGAGCCGAGCACCGCTGGCGATCACGGCTTGCACGGGGGCGGCCAGTACGGCCACCGCGAGCACGAGCGGGACGAGCGAATCGGTCGCCGGACCCGGCACCAGCAGAGCGAGAGAACCCCCGATGATGAGGGCGACCACGCTCGCCAGCACCGCCTCCACCAGAAAACGGATGCCGATCGCCGCGACCGAAGCACCGCGGGCTCGCTGCAGCAGTATCTCCGGCACTCGCCGCGCCACGAGCAGGCGCGAGAGCAGTATCAGCACGGCCAGCGTGACTCCGAGCACCCCCACCAGCACTATGGACATCTGCGCCGTGGCCGCCCTTGCCTCCCCCGCGTACGCGGCCGTCGCGGTCGCGAACGCCGAGCTCACCTGGATCGTCGCGTCTGTGGGAGGAACCAACCTCGAGGTGTCGACCGCGAGCGCCTCGATCTCGGAGTCCACCCGCTCTTCGAGCTTCTGCGTGAAGAGCTTCGGGTCGACCCGCACCCGCACGGTCGCTCCGAGGGGTTCGCCGAAGAAGTCTGCGGCCTTCTCGATGCCGTTGGGCATCGTCAGAACCACAATGTCGACGTAACGGGAGAGATCACCGTCGCCGCCGGCGGGGTGCCACATGCCCGGGAGGTCCGTCCACGGCGACGGACCAGTCGACGGCGACGTGCGGTCAACGACGCCGACGATCCTGAGCGGAAGCGTGCGCGCATCCGGCCCGGCAGAGCTGTCGTGCAGGCTCAGCACGCTTCCCACTCGCAGAGAACTCGCGGCCGCAGCCGCCGTGGAGATGACGACATCCACCGGCGCGTCGGCCGACTGTGGTCCGTCGGTCGGCAGCAGACCGTCCGCGATGGTCACGTCCCGGACTGCGGCATCGCCCAGCAACCCGATCGACACCCGCAGGCGTGCCGCACTCTGCGACGAGAGGTCCTCGGAGGGAGCGGCATCGGTCTGCTGGCTCACCACCGTCACTGTCGTACCCTGCGAGACCTGCTGCAGCGCGGGCGGTAGATGATCCTTGATCTGGCTCGCGACTCGCAGCACGTCCCCGGGCGCAACGACCTTGTCGAGAATCCATGGTCTCTGCTGGCCGACAGGGAATTGCACCACCAGGTCTGCGCGTGGCCCGGCCTGGGCCACTGCTTCCTGGGCGCCCACGTCGACCGTGTGCACCATGAGCCGAGGTCCGGCACTGGCGATGGTGCACGCACACGCGGCAAGCACGATCCAGGTGCAGACCAGCACGAGGTCGCGCCCGAGCCTGCGGCGCAGGAGAAGTACGCTCGCAGACGCTGTCGAGCGCCACCAGCTGCCCATAGCCTCCGTCACGCCCTGTGCCCGACTCATTCGTCTGCGCCCCTCAGGATGCTTGCCGGATCAGCGGTGCGCTGCGCCCGCGCTATACCCACGACCGCGAGCGCGACGACGGCGAGAATGACCGCAGCGAGCAGGGCGATGCCCACCCACGGAACGATCACCCGAACACTCGGCAGGGTGGGTGCGCCGCTCGGCGAGACGGCGATCAACGGTCCAACGAGCCACCCGAGCAGCACGCCCAGTCCGATGCCGATCGCGCTCGAAACGACGCTCACCATGACCGCCTCGGCTCCGACCAGGCCCACGAGCATCCGTCTCGACAGACCGATGGCGCGCAATTGCGCGAGTTCGGTGCGCCGCGACCGCAGGCTCGCAGAGGTGTGCACCGCGAATCCGGCGATCGCCAGCAGCCCGGCACCGAGGATGGCGAGCCACAGCGCGGCCTGTGCCGAGACGCGCATCGGGTCCTGCTGCAGTTGTAGGGCGCGCACCTCGCTGCTCTCGGCGGGCGCCACCCCGCCGCGAGTGGGATGAGCCTGCAGGTACGCCTGACCGTGGCCGGGGGCGACATCGATCCACCACTCGTCGACGAGAGGACCGGCCGCACCGGATGCGACGAGCACGCGCGACAGGGCGGCGTGATCGACGACGACCGTATCGGGTTGCCCGCCCTGGTCGTCCGTGGCGGCATCCGGTTGGATCCCACTCGTGCTGCCGGGAACCAGTGGCGCTATGCCTGTCACGGAGACGGCGAAATGCGTGCCGGGAAGTGCGACATCGAGGGTCATCCCGCGCACCACGTGCAGGCGGTCCGCGATGCTGCGGGAGATCACGGCGGGGATGGACAGCGCGGGGTTCCAGCTCGTGAGCACGAGGTGCGCTGCCCCCGAGTTATGGGATGCCGGGAGGAGGGCGTCGATGACGATCGGCCACTCCCCGTCCTCGGTCAGCACCGGAGCCTGATCGTACGGGTCTGGATTGCGCGCGGTCCAGCTGACACCGCTGGGTTGCAGCGCGACTCTCGGCAACGGCGCTTCGGCATCCGCCCCCTTCGCCGCGGGCTGCAGGGCGGTCAGGTCTTTGAACATGAGCTTGATCGTGAACCCGCTGGACATCGCTGCCTGGTCCGCAGGGATGTCGCTGTCGTCGTCTTGCACGACACTCGACTGAAGGCCGACGAGCGTCAACGGCGTCGCGAACGCCGCGCCCTTCGCTCGCGCGCTGAGGAGCCCTTCAAGCGCATGCTGCTGGCCGTCGGCGGGAACGCTCCCGAGATCGAGCGTAGTGAACAGCCCGTTCGCATCCTGCAGGATCGCGTTCACCCCCACCGTCGTCTTCGCCAGCGGAGCCGTGTCGTCTCCCGCCCGCACCGTGAGTCCGATTCCCACCGCGGTGCCGGGCAACGCCACGCCGTCGACGAGCGCGGGCGACTGTGCCAGCGCGGTGCGAATGGTCGTGCCCCCTTCGCTGCCCAGGCGATCGCGCGAGATGAGCGCGCGATCCGCCGGGGTCAGGCCGAGAATCGCGGTCGAACTGCCGGCCGACGGGTTGCCATCGGCCTCCGCGTAGGCGGTGGACCCCGCGGGAGCAAGGGCACCGAGCCTGCGGATGACCGGCTGAGGCCTGCCGAGCGCCCCATCGACAAGGAGGGGCAGTTCTGCCGCGCCGAGGGCTCCGTCTGCGGGCACCCTGACCGGTGCGCCGATCACGAGCGTCGCCTGATCCGTCTGCGATTGGCGCCAGGTCGCGAGAAACGTCTGGCTGAACGTGCCGACCGACAACGCGAGCGTGAGCAGGAGCACCGCCGCGGTGATCTTCTGCGTGCGGCGGCTGACCTCCCACACCCCGAGCGTCACAACAGCACCGCGCGATCGCTGGCCGAACCGCTCGAGCAGCCGCGACGCGAGCGGGATGAGCCGCACGGCGACGAGACCGCCCGCCACGAGCATGACTGCAGGCCCGGCCACGAGCACCGGGTCGACGCCCAGCGACGCCGACAGGTCCACGGGGCTGCGGTACGACTGCAACTGCCAGTAGACGACGATCGCCAGCGCCACCAGGCCGAGATCGAGCCCGGAGCGCATCAGGCCGCCGCTGCGACGCAGTCGATGTTTCGTCGCTGAGGCATCGGCCAGCCGATCCTGCCGGCGCAGGAGCGGCAGCATCAGCACCACGGCGAACGCGAGCGAGACCCACGCCGCGGTGAACCAGGCGACCGCGGGCAGTCCGGCGTCCGCCGGCATCCTGGCTGCGACCATGGGAGGTTGTGCGGCGAGCGCCCGATAGACGAGGGATGCGAGCGGGGGGCTCACTAGCGCGGTGATGACGCCGATGACGACCGCCTCCACACCCGCGAGAGCGAGCAGTTGACCGCCGGACGCGCCCCTGGCCCGCATGACTCGACGCTCATCCGCGGCCGCATCGTTGGACAGCCGCGCCGTCTGTGCCAGCGCCGCCAGCGTGAGCACGAGCAGCAGCAGGGTCACCACGACGACGGTGGATCGGGTCACGACGAGAGAGGTGCCGATGGCGTCTGCGCCCTCGGCCAGATTCGTCGTGTAGACGACGCCGCGGGCGACCAGGCCGATGTGCAGAATGACGTCCTGGTCAGCCTCGGCGAGACGTTCCAGTAGCGGTGGGAACTGATCCGCCGTGATCCTTCGGAAGTCGGGTCGATAGTGGATGTCGTAGGAGTGCGCGGGAAGATGCGCCTTCGCGAGCGCGCCCGGCGCGACCAGCATCGGTCCAAATCCGTTCGTCGGAACGTACAGGGTGACATCCGGCTTGGGAAAGCCCGCCTTGTACCCGGCCCCGCTCAGCGGATCGCGCGACCAGTACGAATCATTCGGATGCACCGCACGGTACAGGCCCGCGACCTCGGCGGTGACCTCCGCACCGTCCGCCACGGTCGAGAAGGTGCTGCCGAGACCGAGCCCCCAGGCCTTCGCCGCCGCCTCCGGTAGCGCAACGGGCACGGAGCCGTTCGGCAACGTCGTGGCATTCGGCCATGCGCCACCGACCAGCGTGGAGTGAGCCTTGATCGCGTCGAATTCGCCGTAGTAGCCCAGGGCCGGATAATTGCGGTCGAGCGCGGGGGTCGGCAGGAACTCCGACACCGCCACCGTGTCCTGCCGCGTGGTTGCGGCGCCGCCCAGAACTCGATGGATGGCCGTGTCGGCGAGATCCACCCCTTCTTTCACCGAGACCGTGGGACGCAACAGGTAGACATCGATATCGGAGTCGCGGGAGGGTATCGACGAGAGGGCCGAGCGGAGCCCGCCCTGCTCGGTCGAGAAGACGAGGAGGCCGACCGAGGTGACGAGGGTGCACGATGTGACCGCGATGGCGAGGATGACCGCGATCAGCCGCCACGCGCCGCGAATCCTGCGCACCGTAGCACTCGCCAGCCACAACGGCAGCCCCGCACGCGTCATCGTCTGCGATCGCCGACGTACATGGGCATGGGTCTACGGTGTCCTCATCCAGGAGCGGCCAGTTCGCCGCCCATTCGCGCAATACTATCCGTGCGTTTTCCTCGCACTACGCATCGTGACGCAGTGAATCAAGCGGTGGCGGCCTGGATCGCGGTGATCGCGACGGTGTTCACGATGTCCTGCACGAGCGCGCCGCGGGAGAGGTCGTTGATCGGCTTGTTGAGGCCCTGAAGCACGGGCCCGATCGCCACGGCTCCGGCGCTGCGCTGCACCGCCTTGTAGGTGTTGTTGCCGGTGTTCAGATCGGGGAAGATGAACACCGTCGCACGCCCGGCGACGACCGAGTCCGGCATCTTCGACCGAGCAACGGATGCGTCGACCGCGGCGTCGTACTGGATCGGCCCCTCCACGAGGAGGTCGGGCCGACGCGATCGCACGAGCTCGGTCGCGGTGCGCACCTTGTCGACATCCGCCCCGCTGCCGGAGGCCCCTGTCGAGTACGACAGCATCGCGATGCGCTGCTCGATGTCGAACTGGGCGGCGGTGGTGGCAGAGGAGATGGCGATGTCGGCGAGCTGCTCGGCGTTCGGGTCCGGGTTCACTGCGCAGTCACCGTAGACGAGCACGCGGTCTTCGAGACACATGAGGAACACGCTCGAGACGACCGAGACATCCGGCTTGGTCTTGATGATCTCGAATCCGGGCCGGATGGTGTGCGCGGTCGTGTGCTGGGCGCCCGAGACCATGCCGTCGGCGAGGCCGAGGTGCACCATCATGGTGCCGAAGTACGAGACGTCGGTCACGGTCTCGCGCGCCTGCTCGACGGTGACGCCCTTGTGCGCCCTGAGCTTCGCGTACTCCGCCGCGAAGCGCTCGCGCAGCTCGGGATCGAACGGACTCAGGATGGTCGCGGCCGCGATGTCGACGCCGAGCTCGGCGGCACGCTGGCGCACCTCGGTCTCTTCGCCGAGGATCGTGAGCCTCGCGACCTGCCTGCGCAGTAGGGTGCTCGCCGCCCGCAGCACCCGGTCATCTGTTCCCTCGGGAAGCACGATGTGCCGCTGGTTGGAGCGTGCCCGGTCGAGCAGGTCGTATTCGAACATGAGAGGAGTGACGACATCCGACCTGCTCACCTCGAGCTTCTCGAGCAACTGTGCGCCGTCGACGTGCTGCTCGAAGAGAGCGAGCGCTGTGTCGAACTTGCGCGGAGAATCGGCGGCCAGTCGCCCGCGCGCCTTCGTGACGACGCGCGCGGTGTCGTAGGTGCCGAGCTGCGTGCGGATGATCGGCACGGCGTTGTCGAGACCGTCGATGAGTGACTCGATCTGCGGCAGCAGCTCGAAGCCGCCGTTGAGGATGATGCCCGCGATCGACGGGAAGGTGTCTGCCGCGTGAGCCATGAGCATGGCGAGCAGCACGTCGGAGCGGTCGCCCGCGACGATCACGACACCGCCCTCGATGAGCCGCGTGAGCACGTTCTCCATCGACATGCCCGCGATCACGACGCCGAGCGACTCGCGCTGCAACAGGGCCGCATCGCCCTTGATGAGAGTGCCGTCGCAGGCCGCCATGAGGGTCGCAACGCTCGGAGCGATGAGGAAAGGATCTTCGGGAATCGCCCAGACCGGAACCGGTTCGTGACCGACTGCCGTCTGGTGCACGTGACGATCCTCGGTGGATGCCGCACTCAGCACCGAGATGATCTCGTCGAGGTTGTCGGGCTGGGCCCGATTCGCGACCACGCCGACCACGTGCGCGTGCGCCGCGTCCAGCTCCTGCATCGCGATGCCGAACACCTGGCGGAGCTCGTCTGCGCTGCGATCGCCGTGGTCATCCGATTGGCCACCGAGCACGAGCAGCACGGGCGCACCGAGGTTCGCCGCGATGCGTGCGTTGAACGAGAGCTCGGTGGGGCTGCCGACATCCGTGTAGTCCGAGCCGAGGATGACGACGGCGTCGCACTGGCGCTCGACCGCCTTGAAGCGCTCGACGATGCGGGAGAGCGCGGCATCCGCATCCTCGTGCACGTCTTCGTAGCTGACCCCGACACACTCCTCGTAGTCGAGGCCGACGCCGTCGTGGCCGAGCAGCAGTTCGAGCACGTAGTCGCGCTCGGCGCTCGAGCGGGCGACCGGACGGAAGACACCGACCCGTTCGATCTCGTGGCTCAGGGTGTCGAGCACGCCGAGCGCGATCGTGGACTTGCCGGCGTGGCCCTCCACTGAGGTGATGTAAATGCTTCGGGCCACGATCCCAGCCTACGTCGCTCGGCTCACACGCGCGGGTCGCCAGACATGTCGTGAGTTGCCAGTTGTGGGGGCTATCGCTACGGGATAACACCCAAAAGTGGCATCTCGCGGAACGTGAGCGCGGGGGAAATGTAAAGGACCCCTCGCGCACCCGCCAGAGCCCGGTTACCCTTGCTACGTTTCCGTCCTGGGGGAGTTGGCCTGGATGGCGCCACGCGAGGAGCCTCGGACAGTTTACCGGACATCCGGCCCGCGCACTTCGCGCGCTGCCACGGGGCGTGCGTTGCGGCGGCGGACCGCGGCGTGCTAGCGTTCCCGCGATCGTGATTCATCGACAGGAGGTGAGACCCATGTACGCAACATTCACAGTGGGCGCTCCCCTGCAGTCCACGATCGCGCGACTGAGGTAGTCGCCGCCGGGAGCGCCGCACACGCACATCGCGAAAGGCGACTCCCATGAACACAACACTTTCAACACCTCACGAACCCACCTCAACCGCGACGCCAGCCGGCAAGCGAGCGCTCGTGCTCGGCGGCGGCGGATCGACGGGCAATGCCTGGCTTGTCGGCATCGTGGCGGGCCTGTTCGACGCGGGCCTCGACGTCACCCAGGCCGACCTGACTATCGGCACCTCGGCCGGGTCCACCGCCGCGGCCCAGTTCGCAGACGCGAGCCCGGCCGAACTGCTGACCATTACCGTCGACGCCGTACCGCCGCAGCGCCCACCCGGCTCCGCCCCGAGGCGCGCGCCGATGACGGATGGGCTCACGCGGCTGCAGCAGCTGATCGCCTCCTCGGACAGCATGTCGGAGCTGCGCCGCAGGGTCGCGGCCGCCGCGCTCGAGGCGGACGCCGCATCCGACGGCAGCTGGTCGGCCCGGTGGCGGGCGACGGTGGCCTCGCGGTTCCGCAACCACGACTGGCCCGAGCGACGCATCCTGATCACGGCCATCGACGCGCGCACGACCGAACCCGTCGTGTTCGACCGCGACAGTGGGGTCGACCTGGTCGACGCCGTCGCCGCGAGCTGTGCCGGCGGTGGGCTTCCCTACCGCATCGGGGACAGACAGTATCTCGACGGCGGCTACCGGGTCAACGCCGAGAATGCGGATCTCGCGGCAGGCTACGAGCGCGTGCTCGTGCTGTCTCCGTTCGGTGGCAGAACGCTGCATCCGCTGGAGTGGAACACGCGCCTCGCCGTGCAGGTCGGCGCCTTGCGTGCCAGCGGCAGTCGGGTCGAGATCGTGGGGCCGGATGCCGCATCCGAGCACCTCTTCGGGTCGAACGCGATGGACTTCTCGCTGCGCCCGGCCGCAGCGCGGGCCGGATACGAGCAGGGGAAGGGACTCGCGGAGAGACTCACCGCGTTCTGGAGTTGACGGCCGCGGGCGGCCCACTCGACCAAGGGTGATACCCGTCGTCGGGAATCGCGCCGAAGGAGGGGGCGTGGTGGGCCTTTATGGGCGGAGCCTTCGGGGCGATTCCCGACGACCAACTGCCCTACTTCGTGACGCGGATGGTGCCCGCTGCGCCCTTCTCGGCGTTCGACATGGCATGGGTGACGAAGGAGTAGTTGCCGGACTCGGGGAGGGTGAACTCGACGAACCCTCCCTGAGCCGGCTGCAGCGCGAGCGCCTGGGAGCCGCCGGTGCCCGTGCTGCCACCATTGCGCAGCAGGTAGTCGCCCTCCGAGAAGACGGTGTCGAACTGGCCGCCCACGATGTGGAAGGAACTCGACAGATTGGGCCCGGCATCCAGCACCCAGATGCGCACCCGCTCGCCGACCTTCGCAGTCAGCGGCGCGTAGCGGTACTGGTCGGCATAGCCGTTGAACACGACCAGATCGGGCTTCTGGGTGGCGACCTTCGCGGCATCCACCTCGCCGTTCTGCGGCCCGAGGTAGTACTCGGACTGCACGAGCACGTACTCGCGGTCGACCGGGGTGAGACCGGGCGGGTCAATGATCACCGCGCCGAACATGCCGTTGGCGATGTGCACCGACATCGGCATCGTCGAGCAGTGGTAGAGCCAGATGCCCGAGCGCGTGGCGGTGAAGCGGTACGTGAGCGACTTCCCCGGGTCGATGGTGCGCATCGGTCGGTCTGGCGCGAGCGAGCCGGCGTGGAAGTCGATCGAGTGACCGATCGTGCCGTCGTTCACGAGCGTGATATCGAACGAGTCGCCGACCTTGCCGTGCAGTGTCGGGCCCGGAGCAGTGCCGTTATAGGTCCACAGGCTCTGGGTGACGCCGGGCGCGACCGCGCGCTCCACGTCTGACACGGTCAGGGTGAGCTTATGCACGGTCTCGGATGTCGCGGGAGCCAGCGAGGCGTCCCTCGCCACGAATCCCTTGCCGGGCTTCTTCGCGAGATCGATGTCTCTGGCGGCCGATGGGCCATCCACGGTTCCGGTCATCCCTGGCATGTCCGCCATGTCATGGCCGGTCTTCGAGTCGGAACTGGAATCCGCGGCCGTGGCACCGCCTGTCGCTACGATCTTCATGACCATTCCCATGAGACGGTGCCCGGCCACCGAGCACCACCCATCGACGTCCGCACCGATCACGCCCGCGTCGACCGTGGCGCTCTTGCCCGGCGCGAGCCGGCCCGAGGTGACCCCGCTCGCGAGCGTGAGGTCGTGAACCTGGTCATCGGTGTTGCTGAGCTTGATCACGAGCCTGTTGCCGACCGGCACCTCCACGGTGCTCGGTGAGAAGCGCATGTTCTTCATGGTCATGGTGACGGTGGTCGTCTGCCCTGTCGCGACGACTCCGCCGGACGGCGCGCCGACCGAGAGTCCGGTGGCGGCCGGGTCGAGTGCCACGCCGATCGTCATGACCAGAATGAGCGTGCCCGCGGCGAGCACGAGGGAACCACTGTGCCGGGCTGGAACCGGCGTCGGCGCGGGCGACCGGCGCATCGCATCCGCCCCGCTCGGTGCCCTGCGCGAGGCGAGCACCGCTCGAACGGCGAGCGGCAGGAAGCTGACCAGCACGACGAACACGAGCAGCGACATCATGACGTGCACGAGGCTCGAGGCGGGGAGCAGGTAGACGACGATGCCGAGGTTCGTCACGACCACTCGGAACATGCCGCCGCGACCCAGTTCCGCCGCGGAGCGCCGTGCCGCGTCCGGTCCGCCGCCCAAGACCACAGGCAAGAGGTAGCTCATCGCCCCGAGCACGATCTGCGCGGCGAAGCCCACCGCGAACGGGCCGACGAGCCAGGCGAGCCGGTCGTGGGCATCCGCCCAACTCGGTGCCGTGGCCACGAGGATGCCGAGAGCCAGAGAGCAGACGACGAACCAGACCATCGCCGCGGCCAGGCTCCACGCCGCGAAGCTCGACGGTGGCGATCGTCTCGCCTGGCGCACCGCATCGACGAGTACGAGCACGATGCCCGCGACGTACACGACGACCGCCGCCACGATGCCCGGGCGCAGATCGGCGAGGCAGAACAGCCCATAGAGCACGACGCCGCCACAGAGCAGGATGAGCGTGCTCCTGGCCGTGCCCTTCGCCGTCTCCGAGGCCCGCGTTCCCAGCACGGTGGGCCACAGCAGGATGAACGTGCCGACCACCGTGAGCCCCACCCAGCCGAGCAGGTTGAAGCCGACATGCGCCGGGAACAACCGGTCGTGCACGCTCGCCGGGAGGCTCGCTCGCGCCATGATCACGCCGAGAGCGACACCGATCACGAGCGAGAGCCCTGCCGCGATGTAGTAGTGCACAAGCGGGGCGAATCGGGCGGGGAGGCCGCCACGCAGTTGCACCGTGAGAGTCGTCGCGTGGGCGATGGCCACCACCCCGATGATGCTGCCGCCGGTGAGCACGAGGGGCCACCATCCGCCGACCACCCCTACGACCACCAGCAGTGCACCGAGCGAGTGCCCCACCAGGCGGATGCCATGGAAGACCCGACCGCCAGGCGCGGGCCTGCGCAGCAGTGAGTCGGCGAAGTGCTGGCTCCAGACGAGAATCGCGGTGCTCACCGCACCGAGCAGCAGCAGGTGCACCATCAGCCAGGTGCCGGCCTCAACGAAGCGGTGCACGATCACAATGACGCCGGCGGCCACGAGCCACGCCGCGACAAGCCCGTTCATCAGCAGGTACCAGCGCCTGCGCGAGAGAGTTGCGCTCACTGCGCGGCCGGTCGCTGAGCTCGGCGAAGCGAGTTCTTTTTCGGCGGCCCGAGGATCACCGAGGTCACCGCGAGCACGACGAACAGCAGCAGTGCGGTCACGTTGAGCGAACCACCCCACTGCACGGACACCGGCAGCTCACGCGCGTCGCCGAACACCCGTAGCGCAAGCGAGACGTGCAAGAGCAGCACCGGGATGCCGAGGAACGGCCGATACGGCAAAGGCTTCCGCAACACGGCGGGCAGGATCACCGGCGCGTGCGCCATGATCATCGACATCACGAAACCGAGAAAGACGGAGTGCAGCACCGCGTCATAGGCCCAGCCCGAATCGACTCGACCCATCAGCAGCCAGATGATCGCGGCGACGACGAGCCACACGTACCCGCTCAGCAGGCACGCCGCCATGTAGCGCGGAAGTCCGGTCGAGCGCACCAGGCGCGTCGCCACGTCGAAGCGGAACAGCCAGGCCACGAGAGCGATGAGCGACAGCGCGAGCAACGGATAGCCGGCCACCGGCCAGAGCGGGCAGACGGATGCCGCTCCGGCGAGCGCGAGGGCGACGCCCAGTCCCAGCCGCTCGACCCCGATCGTGACCACGGGCGAGATGCGCGCAAGCTCCAACCGCTCGCCCGCGATCGTCAACACGAGGAACGACACCATCCCCGGCACGAGCGAGGCGACACTCGTGCCGCCGAGCCACAGGGCCGTGGCCGCGAGACCCGAGATCGCACCGAGAATCTGGATGGCCGTGGCCGCCGCCGCCTGCCGCCGCCAGACGACGAGATAGACGCCCAGCAGCGCGACCATGCCGAGCGCCAGCATGCCCTTGCCCACCTCGACCGGCAGCGGCGACAGCATGACGAGGCTGCCGAGACCGAGCAGCGCCGGCGCGGCGAAGCCCCACCAGCGGCGGGCGGCAACCGCGCGCTCGAGCACGATGAAGGTGCCGACGAAGCCGAACACCATGAGACCGGCATGAAGCGAGGGCAGCCGCTCAAGCGTGAGCGGCGCGCTCACCCCCAGTAGAAGGAGCGCCGCATCCAGCCCGAGCAGGAGCGCGAGGCCTCCGGGAATGAGGAACGCCAGCCGCACGAGCGAGCGGTCGAGCGCTGGTCGAGCAGACGCGGATGCGCCGAACGCGCTGCCGGTCGGCCGCACGGGAGAAGTCACCTCTTGATCGTACCGCCGGGTCGAAACTGCCCACCCGAGTCATCCCGTATGCTTTACGTTGGTCGTCGTCGCGAGAGCGCCGCGACCGGCCAGGAGAATTCGCCTAGTGGCCTATGGCGCACGCTTGGAAAGCGTGTTGGGTGCAAGCCCTCGGGGGTTCGAATCCCCCATTCTCCGCTCCACACTCGCGCGTGTTGGGTGCAAGCACAGCGCCCACAGCCGGGGTTCGAATCCCCCATTCTCCGCCACAGACACCCGCGTGTTGGGTGCAAGCACAGCGCCCACAGCGAACGTCAACTCCTGCGTCGTTCATTAGATTCTTCTCACTCTTTCGTTGCGCCTCCCGAATTCCTTCGTGGTTCGAATCCGAGAGGTAGAGTGCACAACACGGATGGATGGGGAACGCGACAGGTCGTAGCCTCTAGGACGACCACAACGCAGCACAGGAAGGGGGGGGGGCAGCATGGTGCGCACTGCGGATGCACCGAAGTTCCTCGTGCGCGTGCACCCGCGACACTCGCTCGTGCGCAACGGCGCTCTTTCCTACGTGCTGCTCTCGCTCCCGCTGTTTGGCGCGCTCTACTTTTTGGGGGCACCGCGGGGCACCTGGCCGATCGCTCTTGCGGCGCACCTCGCGAGCATCCTTGTCGTCTCCATCGGCTATGTCATCTACCGGCGCATCTACATCGGCGTCACACCCACTGAGATCCACGAGCGCGGCGTGCTCGGGCGCGCGACCATCACTCCGCTTTCCGAGGTGACCCAGGCGATTCTCGTCTCCACCTACCGCAGTTCCTCGACCGAGATGACCCAGCAGCTACTGCTCTGCGACTCCAACGATCGTCGACTGGTGCGGATGCGCGGCATCTTCTGGACAGAATCGGCGATGCGCGCGGTGGCCGCGGTCAGCGGCGCACCACTCGACGAAGACCCCAACCCGATGACCTCCGCGGCGTTCTTCGCGCACTATCCAGGCACGGCGTACTGGTTCGAGAATCGTCCGGTGCTCACGGTGGTCGCGGTCGTCGTCGCTCTCGTGGCCGTGCTGGGGCTCGTGCTGGGTCTGATGGCCGTCATGGGCATCCCGACCGAAATGGCTCTGTGACTCAGCTCGGCGGCGCCGTCGACTCGCGAAGGACAAGCAGCGGGGCATCCGGTGCCTCGTCTTCGACGGCGTGGTCGTCGTTGATCGACGCGAGCAGGCGGTTCATCAGCATTCGCCCCTGCCGCTCGTAATCCACGCGCACCGTCGACAGCGGCGGCTGGTAGAACGCCGATTCCGGGGTGTCGTCGAAGCCCGTGACGCTGAGGTCACCGGGAACGGAAACACCGCGCTCCGCGAGCGCACGCAGGAGGCCGAGCGCCATCTGGTCGTTCGCGGCCACGACCGCGGTGATCCCGCGGTCGAGAGGCAGGTCGACGCCCGCGCGATATCCGGATGCCGACGACCAGTTCCCCTCGACGGAACCAGCCGAGACGAGACCGTGCTTCTGAAGCGCCGCGTCGAATGCGGCAGCGCGGTTTCGGGACGCCCACCACTCGAGCGGGCCGGAAAGGTGAAAGAGTTCGCGGTGGCCGAGCGCGACCAGGTGATCGACGAGCTGTTGCATTCCGGAGTCGCTGACGCTCGTGTGCAGCGCTGCAGCGCTCTGATCAACGTCGGTCTCCATGAGCACCGGCACGGCGAACCCGGCGTGCTGGATGCGATCGGCCAGCAGGTCCATCGGCGCAAACGCCACGATCCCGGCGAGGTCTTGCGTGCGCAGGACGCTCAGCGCCTGATCGACCGCGGTATCGTCCCGTGGGTCGAGTGTGACGATGTCGAGGAGGTAGCCGGCATGCCGAGCCGCATCACTCGCGCCCTGAATGGTCTTGCTCGGGCCGACCTCGAGCAGCTCGTAGACCAGGGCCCCGATGCGGCGCGACCGGTTGGTCGCGAGCGATCGCGCGGCGAGGTTCGGTCGGTACTCAAGCTCGTCCAACGCCGCCTGCACGCGAGCCCTGGTCTCCGGTCGGATGCCCTCGTAACCCTGCAGCATCCGCGAGACCGTCTGGTGTGATACTCCCGCGCGCTTCGCCACGTCGTAGATCGTGGCGGGCCGCTCCGCCTGATGATCGGAGGCGCGAGACGGCAGAGTCATCACGATCCCCCTTCACCTGTGCGTCGTGCCAGTGTCGATAGCTAAGAATACGTCGAAACCGCCACGCTCCCCGTCGCTACGGCCGCTCTCAACCGCCGAGTCGCGCCTCACCCGCAGTCGCCTCGACCGGCGTGCCGTGCGGCGCTCTGACGCGCCAGCCCGCGGAGGCATCGGAACTGACGTGCACCCCGCTCGCGGTCCGTTCGACCTGGAATTCGGCGGACCGACCGTCGGGCGTGGTCACCAGGATGCTGCGGGCGCCATCTTCCGACGAGGGATACAGCTCAAGGGTCAGGCCGTCGAGGTAGTCATAGTCGGGTCGGTCACTGCGCGCTCCGATGGGCAGCACCGCGCCCTCTCGCACGTACAGCGGCAGGCTGTCGTAGTCGTGCTGCTCGCGGCGCCACGCGGGACCCTGCACCTGCTCGCCGGTGAAGTAGTTGGTCCAGATGCCGGCGGGCAGGTAGAAGTCGACGGTGCCGTCCTCGGTGAAGACGGGAGCGACGAGCAGGTCGGCGCCGAGCATGTACTGGCGGTCGAGATACCCGGTGGCCGGGTCATCCGCGAACTCGAGCTGCATCGGGCGCAACACCGGGGTCCCCTTACGGGATGCCTCGAGGCCGGCCGCGTAGAGGTAGGGCATGAGCGAGAGCTTCAACGCCGCAAACGTGCGAGTCACCGCGACCGCGCTCTGCTCGCTCGTGTCTTCCGTTCCGTCGGCGAGCCGGTCGAAGACCCACGGCACGCGATACGAGTCCGAGCCGTGGAAGCGACTGTGACTCGAGAGGAGACCGAAGGCGGTCCAGCGCTTGAAGACGCCGGCATCCGGTGTTCCCTCAAAGCCGCCGATGTCGTGGCTCCAGAATCCGAAGCCGCTGAACGCGAGCGACAGGCCGCCGCGCAGGGTCTCGGCCATCGATTCGAAGCTCGAGGTGGAGTCTCCGCCCCAGTGCACCGGGAGGCTCTGGCCGCCTGTGGTCGCCGAACGGGCGAACAGCACGGCGTCTCCCGCTCCGCGCTTCTCCTCGAGCACATCGAAGACCACTCGGTTGTAGAGCTGGGTGTAGTAGTTGTGCATACGCTCCGGGCTCGAGCCGTCGAAGTAGTCCACCTCGAGCGGGATGCGCTCACCGAAGTCGGTCTTGAAGGCATCGACGCCCTGGTCGAGCAGCACCCGCAGCTTGTTCTGATACCAGGCCGCGGCATCCGGATTCGTGAAGTCGACGAGCCCCATGCCGGCCTGCCAGAGATCCCACTGCCAGACATCGCCGTTCGTGCGCTTGAGCAAATATCCCGCGGCCTTCGCCTCCGCAAACAGCGGTGAACGCTGGGCGATGTACGGATTGATCCACACGCAGACGTGCAGGTTCTTCTCGTGCAGGCGCGCGAGCATGCCTTCCGGGTCGGGGAAGGTGCGGGAGTCCCACTCGAAGTCGGTCCAGTTGAACTCGCGCATCCAGAAGCAGTCGAAGTGGAACACGCTGAGCGGCAGTTCGCGCCGAGCCATCTCGTCGATGAACCCGGTGACCGTCTGCTCGTCGTAGTTGGTGGTGAAGCTCGTCGAAAGCCACAGCCCGTACGACCAGGCCGGCACGGATGCCGGCCGACCCGTGAGCGCCGTGTACCGTTCCAGGATCTGCTTGGGATCCTCTCCCGCGATGACGAAGTACTCGAGGGACTCGCCCGCGACCGAGAACTGCACGCGCTCGACCGCCTCGGAGCCGACCTCGTAGGAGACGTGACCCGGGTTGTTGACGAGTACCCCGTATCCCCGATTGCTCAGGTAGAACGGCACATTCTTATAGGCCTGCTCGCTCGAGGTGCCTCCGTCTGCGTTCCAGATGTCGACCGACTGGCCATTCTTCACGAGCGGCCCGAACCGCTCGCCTAGACCGTAGATGAGTTCCCCCACCCCGAGCGAGAGCTGTTCGTGCACATAGCTGTCGTGCAAAGTGCCGGAGGTGCCGGCGCGCGCGTTACCGATCGGAGCCCCGTCGACCTGCGCGTCGGGCGTGAGCTGCACGTAGCCGAGAGACTTGTGCCCGCTCGAGGCCAGGACTCGTCCGCCGGAACTGAACTCGAGTCGCCACGGCGCGCCGGCGGAGATCGTGGCCGTGAGGTCACCGCTCGTGAGCGTGGCACCGGCATCCGTCATGGCGACGACCCCGTGCCCCTCCTCGGCGCCGACGAGGTCGAAGCCGACATGGTCGCGGCCGCCGGTGAAGTGTTCGATCTTCACGCCGACGACACCGGGCAGCGGAGAGCTGAGCGTCACCGTGAGCACGGGCTGGTTGAGCGTGTCTCCGCGCGTCTCGATGATCTTCGTCGGCGCCGTCACCTGCAGCGAGTGTTCCGCGGGCCAGATGTCGTAGGCCTCGCGGGCATACAGCGCGGTGACGCCCGGGCGCAGCTGCCAGAATCCGTCGGTGAATTTCATGTGGTTGTGTCCGTAACTACTTGACCGCGCCTGCGGTGATGCCCCGGGTGAGGGTGCGCTGGAAGATGAGGAAGAAGATCAGGGTCGGGATGAGACCGAGCAGCGCGGACGCGCTCGTCGTCGTGACATCCATCAGTCGGTCACCCTGAAGCACGGCGATCGCCACGGGCACTGTCTGGTTGTCGTTGCTCACCAGGAAGGTCAGCGGGATGAGGAACTCGTTCCAGGTCCAGATGAAGAAGAAGATCACGAGCACCGACAGGGTGGGCCGACTGATCGGCACGATCACGCGCCAGAGGATCTGCCAGCGCCCGGCGCCGTCGAGCGACGCGGCCTCGAGCAGTTCCTTGGGGAACGTGCCGTAGACCGAGGACAGCAGATAGGTGCCGAACGCGCTCTGGATGACGGTGAAGATGATGATCACAGACCACACGTTGTCGTAGAGGCCCACCTGCTTGAACATGTAGTACAGCGGGTAGAGCAGCGCCTCCTGCGGGATCATGTTGGCGAGCAGGAACAGGATGATGACCCAGGTTCTACCACGCACGCGCCCGATCCCGATGGCAAAGGCGTTCAACACCGAGAGCAGCACCGCCGCGATCGCCACGACGCTGCTGATGAGGAAGCTGTTCCACAGCTTCTCCGGGAAGTTGACCCTCGTCCAGAAGTTCTCGATGCCGTGGAAATAGAACTGGGTCGGAAGGGTCAGCGGCCCCGAGCTCGCGTAGTCAGCCGGTGACTTGAACGAGTTGATCAGGATGATCAGGAACGGCACCGCGATCACGAAGCCGATGACGATCGCGACGATGAGGATGACCCAGTCGGCAATCGTGCGCCGCGTGCGGTGCGCGTGCGGTGCGGTCCCCGCGGGCGTGGAACTCGCCCTGTTCACGGTGGCAGTACTCATCGAACCTCACGCTCCGAACGCTCGACGGCGTTTTGCGCCTTGATGAAGATGATCACGAGCACGACGATCACCAGCGTGAGCGCGGTCGCGATGGTCGCGCCGTACCCGACCTGCTGGTTCTGAAAGAACTCGCTGTAGGAGTAGTAGCTCGGCACGATGGTCGAGGTACCCGGGCCGCCCCTGGTGAGGATGTAGATCGGTCCGAACACCTTCAGCGCCGCGATCGTGCAGGTGAGCGCGACCACGAAGATCTCGGGCCGGATGATGTTCACGGTGATCGCGCGGAATCTCTGGAACCAGCCGGCGCCATCCAGTTCCGCCGCCTCGTAGAGCTCGGGATCGACGCGCTGGAGCGCCGCCATGAAGATCACGACGGGATAGCCGAGCTGCACCCAGACCATCACGAACATGATGCTGAGGAGGGCGGTGTCTGGGCTACCGAGCCAGTTGTGCTGCAGGCTGCCGAGACCCACCGCCTTGAGAATGATGTTGAGCGCGCCGTTCTCGGGCCGGAGGATCCAGCCGATCACGATGGCCGCGACAGCGACGGGGAGGATCTGCGGCAGGTAGTAGGTGGCTCGCAGGAAGCTCGCGAGGCGACCGCCGAACTTCTTGCCGACGAGGTCGAAGAGCATGGCGGCCAGCAGCAGGCCGAGCAGGGTCGGAACGATGACCATCGCCACGATCATCCAGATGCTGTTGAGGAACGAGGTCCAGAACTTCGTGTCCTGCAAGAGCGCCGCCCAGTTGTCGAGCCCGGTGAACACCGGCGGCAGGATGCCGCGCCACGAGGTGAAGCTGAGGTAGATGTTCCAGACCAGCGGGATCAGGATGATGATCGCGAACAGCACGAATCCCGGAATCAGGTACAGCCAGAATCCCCCGTTGCCGCGGCCTCGTCCGCTGTGGGGCAGGAGGGATTCATCCGCGTGCCTCTTCCTGACACGGTCTGGTCGCACAAACGGCACGGTTGCCACTGCTGCTCCTCGGATCGTCGAATCAATGACCGGATGCCGGGGCGGTTTTCACGCCGCCCCGGCCCGGGCGCTACTTGGTGATGGCGTCGACGCCGGACTGGTACTCGCCGCCCAGTTCGGAGAGAACGGCCTTCGTCGACTTGGTGCCGTTGACGAGCTCCTGCAGGCCGGCGTTCAGCTGGTCGTAGAAGGTCGGCGTGGGCCAGTCGGGGTAGAAGCCGATGCCGTCTTGCCCGGTGAGGGTGTTGAAGTTGTCGATCAACTCCTTGCTCTTCGGGTCGGTGATCGCGGAGGCATCGGCCGCGACGGGGATGCCGCCGCTGTTGCCCATGAGGTTCTGGATCTTCTTGCTCATCGTGATGTCGATGAACTTGTAGGCCAGATCCTTGTTCTTCGACTTGGCCGGGACGACCCAGATGTTGCCCGAGGAACCCGGTGCCATCTTCGAGCCGGGGAAGAGGAACGTGCCCCAGTCGAAGCTCGTCGCCTGCGTGGTGAATCGGTTGTACCACCAGCTGCCGGAGTAGAAGATCGGGTACTTGCCGCTGATCCAGCTCGTGCCCGCGTCTTCGGCCTTGAGGCCGGCCGCATCCTTGCTGATGTAGCCCTTGTCGACCCAGTCCTTGATGGTGTCCGCAGCGAAGGTGAGCTCCGGGCCGGTCCAGTCGACCTTGCCCTTGTAGAGCTGGTAGTCATCGACCCAGGAGCGGTTGGCCTTGCTCAGGGCGAGCTGGTAGAACAACTGGCCGAGCGGGTACTCTGCGGCGGATTCGGCAAGCGGTGTCACGCCGTTCTCCTTGAAGGTCTTGAGCGCCGCCTCGAACTCGGAGAACGTCTTCGGAACCTCGATGTTGTACTTCTTGAACATGTCTTTGTTGTAGTAGACCTCGACGTACTCGCCGTAGTTCGGGATGCCGTACCAGTTGCCCGAGCCCATGACGCCCTTGGCGTCGTAGCGAGCGGTGGTCTGCAGCGAGGGCGCGAGCTTCTTGTCCCAGCCGTAGGCCTTGACCGCGGTGTTCATGTTGCTCAGCAGTCCCTGGCTCGAGAGCAGTCCCGCGGTCGCGTTGCCCTTGTTGTACTCGAGGATGTCCGGGGCGGCATTCGAGTTGAGGACCTGACTCGCGGTGGAGCGGATCTGCTCGAACGACTTGGCCTCGAACTTGACCTTGGCGCCGGTCTCGCTCTCGAACTCCTTGATGGCCTCGTTCCAGGCGATTCCCATCGCGCTGGTCGGGTCCTCGTAGTCCCACAGCGTGAGCGTCTTGCCCTTGCCGTCGGGGTTCGTGTTGACCTTGCCGGAGTCTGCGGCCGATCCGCCGCCGCCGGAACATCCCGCAAGTAACATCGCGCCGGTGACCAGTATGGCCGCGGCGGCGAGCTGCCTCTTTCGCATTCTGTACCTCCTTGTAAAGAGGAGTGCCGCCTCGTGCAGGGCTGGCAGCCACTCCGGTGCCGAGCTGTTCGGGCGCCGACTACACCGGGCCTCGCAGCAATGTTTCCGGTAACATTACCGGTAACATCATCGCAAAGACAAGGGTTTGTTGCCGCGAACTTCAAATGACGCGGCTGGCTGGCGTCACCTCGGCGCGACCGACGAGCGCGAAGCGCGGGTTACCCGTCCGAGGCGACGATCCTGTCGATCAGGATGGCCCAGAGCTGTTCCACGTCGATCTCGGATTCATACCGCCCGGCCAGCTCCAGAATCAGCAGGCCGTGCGCCCACGCCCACAAGGCCACCGAGGTCGTGCGATCGGCGAACAGGGCGCGGTAGGTGAGTGCTCTGGCGTCGTATGCGTCCTGTGGGAGCGACGGCGGAAGTGGTCGCTCGTGCATGAGTCGATACAACTGCGGATGCCGATGTCCGAAGTCCCGATACGCACGCGCCAGCATTTCCACGACCATCCGTCGCGTCGGCGACGGACCGAGGGCCGCGAGCGCGCGCTGCGTGGACTCCCCCTGCATGCGGAACCCGAGCTCGATGAGCCTGCTCTCGATGTCGGCCTTGCCGTCGAACTGCTTGTAGAGCGACGGCGGCTTGACGCCCGCGGCCCTCGCCACCTCGACGAGGCTGAAGGCCTCGAGTCCGTTGCGTTCTAGCACCTCGAGTGCCAACTCCAGCACCTCGTCACGTCGCACCGAACGCGCCGGGCTCATGACTGCGGCGCCCTCTCTTCCAGGTGCCACGGTTGACCATAGCCTCCGTCGCTCACCGGCCGAGCCATGAGCTCGAGGTACAGGTCGGCGCGGAACGCCTCGGGACCGAGCACGCCCCGCCCGCTCCACTCCCCCGTCGAGAGCAGTTCCAGGGCGATCACGGGGTTGAGGGCGGTCTGCCAGACGACACACTGGCACTCGTACTCCGCCATCGTCCACTCGTTGTCGCTCACGTGGTAGAGGTAGGTCTCCCGCCGCCGGCCGTCGGTGCCGACGCCCGTCACGAGCACTCCCGCACAGGTCTTGCCGGTCATCCGTGGTCCGAGCGTGGCCGGATCTGGCAGTCCCGCTGCCACGACGTCGCGCGGTGCGACCTCGACCGGGCCGGCGGTCGATCGCACGCGCACGGGATCCGTCTTGTCGAGCCCGAGCTGGTGCAGCGTCTTCAGGATGCCGATGAACTCATTGCCCAGCCCGTACTTGAAGGTGACGCGCTTCGCATCCACCCAGCGCGGCATGAGCAACACCTCTTCGTGTTCCACGTTGACGCACTCGACCGGGCCGATGCCCTCGGGAAACTCGAACACCTCCGGCTCACTGAACGGCTCGGTGGTGTACCAACCCCTGTCCTTCTCCCAGATCACGGGCGGGTTCAGGCACTCCTCGATCGTCGTCCAGATGCTGAAGGATGGCGCGAAGATCTCGTTGCCGGCTTCGTCGCGCACCACCAGATTCGCGCCGTCTCGCACCGCCAGCTCGTCGATCTCACTGAACAGGTGGTCGGCGGCAAAGCGCGCGAATACGTCGCTGAGCCCCGGCTCGACACCGATGCCCACGAGGGCGAGCAGCCCCGCCGTCTCCCAGTCCGGCGCCTGCGCGAACTGGTCGTCGCCGAGCTTCACGCCGGTCTCGGCGTGCGGATCGGTCGGATGCGGCTCCGACAGGCTCATCGCCATGTCGAGGTAGTTCGCTCCTGCGGCGAGCGCACCGGCGAAGATCGTGGGCACGAACTTCGGCTCGACCGCGTTCATGACGTGCGTGGCGCCGTGTTCAAGGGCGACGGATGCGACGCTATCCGGATCTGAGGCATCGATCTGCGCCGAGACGAAGCGTCCGTTCTGCGGCCCGTGCTTCGTTTCGATCCAGGCGATGGTGCGCTCGGCGCGCGATTCGTCGTAGTCGCTCACGACCATGACGTCAAAGAAATCGCGTCTCGCGGCGATCTTCGCGATCGCATCGCCAACGCCGCCCGCGCCGATCAAGAGAATTCTCATGGGGAAACGTTACCGGTAGACCGTGGCGGGGTGCCCCGCGCGGCTCACGCGGGCGGGTCGGGCCTCTCGCGACGCAGCCGGTTGGCGAGCGGTGCCCAGACGATCACGGCGACCGCCACACCGAGCAACAGACCGCCGAGCGTGTCGGTGAGCCAGTGCGCGCCGAGGTAGGTGCGGCTCAGCATCATCAACACCGTGTAGACGACGCCCGCGATCCACACCCAGGTGCGCCAGAAGATCAGGATGAGAACCGCGGCCATCGTCGCGGCATTCGCCACGTGCCCCGAAGGGAATGAGCCGGGGTCGGATGCCACCAGTTGGTCCAGGGGACGGGCGCGCCCCATCACCTGCTTGAGCACTTGCACGAGACCGACGCTGAGACCGGTCGCCACCGCGAAGAACAGCGCCGCCCAGAAGCGACGCAGCACGCACAGGATCGCGATGATCAGCAGCGGCACGACGAAGGTGGCGAACCACCCGCCGCCGAGGAAGTTCATGGCGAGTGCCGGCACCCGCCAGAAGGGGCTGCGATGCTCGACGATCTCGGCCATCCACTCGGCATCGATCTCGGTAGCGCCGGCGCGGGCCGTGATGAGGAACCCGCCGCCCACCACGAGTGCGAGCGCGGCCAGCCCGCTGACGACGGGCCAGAACCGTGACACGCGTCGTGTCGTCTTTGCGGAGGGACCCGCCTTGGCTGCGTCGTGGAGTTCTGCGGGCATCCATCCACGGTAGCCACTGCGCCTATGCATTCGCCGAGCCTGGCACGTGCCGACCGTCAGCCGAGCGAGAGCGCCGTCCACGACACGGGCGGCAGGGTGACCGTGAGCGTTCCGCCCTCGATCACCGCGCTGTCGTTCGCGGTGAGCCCGACGCGCTCCTGCGCATCCAGCGTGTTCTTCGCGTAGACGTCCTCGTCACTCAGCGTCTGCGCGTCGAGCACTCGAACGCCCGCGAGAGCCTGGATGTCGATCGTGACCGTGGTCTCGTGCGACTGGTCGCGATTGACGAGGAAGACCGCGGTGCGGCCGGTCTCCTCGTCGAGTGTGGCAACGGCATCCACGAGGGCGACCTCGCCGTAGGCCTCGGTCGAGTACGTCTCCGAGTCGAGCTTCAGCTCCAACGCGACGCCGCGGGCGAGCTGAGACGTCAGTGCGAACGGGAAGAACGTGGTCTGCCGCCAGCTGTCCCCTCCCGGCTCGGTCATGATCGGCGCGATCACGTTCACGAGCTGAGCCAGGGATGCCGAGGTCACCCGGTCAGCATGCTTCAGCAATGAGATGAGCAGGCTGCCCACCACCACCGCATCGGCGACCGAATAGGCGTCTTCCAGAAGGCGCGGCGCAACGGGCCAGTTGTCGAGGCCATCGATCTTGTCGACGTCGTGGTAGCGGTCGATGTACCAGACGTTCCACTCGTCGAAGGAGATGTTGATGGTCTTCTCACTACCGCGCACGGCCTTCACGTGGTCCGCGGTGGCGACGACCGATTCGATGAAGCGATCCATGTCGACGGCCGAGGCGAGGAAGCTGCCGAGGTCGCCATCCTTCTCCTCGTAGTACGCGTGGCAGGAGATGTAGTCGACGTCGTCGTAGGTGTGGCCGAGCACGACCCGCTCCCACTCGCCGAAGGTCGGCATGTGCGCGCTGGATGAGCCGCAGACGACGAGTTCGAGGGAGGGGTCGAGCTGGCGCATCGCCTTCGCCGCTTGCGACGCGATCTTGCCGTAGTCATCCGCCGAGCGGTGGCCGAGCTGCCACGGCCCGTCCATCTCGTTGCCGAGGCACCACATCTTCACTCCGAAGACATCCGTTCGGCCGTTCTCGACCCGTCGATCAGACAGAGCCGTGCCCGAGCGGATGTTGGAGTACTCGAGCAGGTCGAGCGCCTCAAGCGTGCCCCGGGTTCCGAGGTTCACCGCGAGCATCAGTTCGCTGCCCACCTTGTCGAGCCAGGACGCGAACTCGTGCAGGCCCACCTCGTTGGTCTCGGTCGAGTGCCAGGCAAGGTCGAGCCTGCGGGGGCGCTCGGCACGGGGACCGACGCTGTCTTCCCAGCGGAAGCCCGAGACGAAGTTGCCGCCCGGGTAGCGGATGGTCGAGACACCGAGTGCCCTGACCAGCTCGATGACATCCTCGCGAAAGCCCTCGGCATCCGCGGTCGGGTGGCCCGGCTCGTAGATGCCGTCGTAGACGCAGCGTCCCAGGTGCTCGACGAAGGAGCCGAAAAGCCTCCGGTTGACTTCGCCGACCCTGAAGTGCGGGTCGATGGTGAGGTGCGCGACGGACATGTGCTTCTTTCGAGTTGAGGTGACGGTGGAGAAAGGCGGCACTACTTGAGGCTGCCGAGGGAGAGCCCGCCCTGCCAGTACTTCTGCAGCGAGAGGAAGGCAATGACGAGCGGGATGACCGACACCAGCGAACCGACGATGATGAGTCCCCAGAGCGAGTGGCCCCCGCCATTGTTCGCCGAGGCCTGGCCCTGCCAGAGCCCGAGGCCGACGGTGATCGGAAACAACCGGGTGTCAGACAGCATGGCGAGAGGGAGAAAGTAGTTGTTCCAGCAGCCGACTATCGACAGCAGGAGCACCGTGATGAACGCGGGCCGCAACTGCGGCAGCGCGACCTGTGCGAAGGTGCGAAATTCTCCGGCGCCGTCGACCCGCGCGGCGTCGAGGAGCTCATTCGGCACCGCATCCGCCGTATAGACCTGCATGAGATAGACGCCGAAGGGATTGAGCAGAGACGGCAGGATGACCGCCCAGATCGTGTCGGTGAGCCCGAGGCCCGAGAGCAGCACGAAGGTCGGAATCACCAGGGCGGTCAGCGGCACCATGACCGACCCGAGCAGGAGTGCAAAGGAGAAATTGCGACCCCGGAATCGGTACTTCGCGAACCCGTAGCCGGCCAGCACGGCCAGAACGGTGGCCCCGATGCCGCCGGCGAGCGCGTAGAACAGCGAATTGCCGAGCCAGCGAAGATAGATGCCGTCGTTGTAGGTGAAGAGGTCGACGAGATTCGGGACGAGTGCGAAGGTCTTGTCGAACCACATCGCACCGGCCGAGCCATTGAACAGCCCGCCGACATCCTTGGTGCTGGCAACAATGAGCCACCAGACCGGAATCAGAAAGTAGACGACGAGCGCACCCAGAAAAAGATGGGGCAGGAGGAACCCGCGTCGGCGCTTCTTTCCATCCCGGGTGTGGCGGTCGATCGAGGCGATTCGGGCAGAGGTGGTCGTCATGACAGGATGCTCCCGCGCTTGCGAGTGAGGAAGAGAAAGATGTACACGGCGATGAACACGATGATGCCGAGGGCGAAGGAGATCGCGGACGCATAGTTGAAGTTCGCGTACGAGAAGGCCTGAGTGAAGGCGTAGAGGTTTGGCGTGAAGTCCGGTGTTATCGAGCCGTTCGATACGAGCCTGAGGATCGCCGGTTCGGTGAAGAACTGCAGGGTACCGATCAGCGCGAACACCAGGATGAGAACGAGCGCCGAGCTGACCATCGGAATCTTGATCCGCAGCGCGACCTGCCTGGCGTTGGCCCCGTCGATTCTGGCGGCTTCGTACAGGGAAGGGTCGATGCCCTGAAGCGCCGCATAAATGATGATCATGTAGTAGCCCGCCCACTGCCAGGTCACCACGTTCATCAGCCCGCCAAAGATGTTGTCGGGTGATAGCGGGAACGGCGCCGACGCGCCGAAGAGACCGAACAGTTGCTGGAGCGGGCCGAAGGTTGGGCTGTAGAGGAAGCCCCACATGAGCGCCCCGATGACCGCGGGGATCGCATAGGGCAGGAAGATCATGAGTCGGGCGAACCGAGCGAAACGGGTCGTGATCGCGTCGAGCACCAGGGCTAACGAGAGCGACACGAGCATCTGCACCGGTATCAGTACGAGAGCAAAACGGACCACGAACCAGATCCCACTGAGGAACGACGGATCGGTGAACGCTTTGATGTAGTTGTCTGCACCGGAGAAAATCGTGCCGGTCGCGAGCCCCTTGCTGAACAGGCTCAGGTAGAAGGCATAGCCAAGCGGTGCGACAAGAAAGACGAGGAAGACGACGGCGAACGGGCCCACGAAGAGCCACCCGGTCAGCGAGCGCATGCGCCGTCCTGACCCGCGAGCCGTGCCCTTCCGTGCGCTCGGTGCGCCCGAGCCGCGAAGCGGCGAGGGCGCAGGGATCGCTTGTACGTTTGCCATTCGACGATCCTTCGTGGAGTCGGAGGTGAGTAGGGGTTCGTGAGGTGCTCACCGGTCCCGGAGCCGTGACTCCGGGACCGGTGACGCCTCTGCTATTTCTCCGAGACGGTGAAGCCCTGCGACTTCGCGTACTTGACGATCTTCGCCTGCAACTCGGTCGCGGCATCCGCCCCGCTGATCTTGCCCGCGTTGATCTTCACGGCCACTGCTTGCAGCTGCGCGTAGTAGTACACGGTGATCGGCGCGTAGACAAAGCCCTTATAGGCGTTCTCCGCGGGGATGTACACGTCCTTGTTCGCCGTCTGGCCATTGAAGAACTCGGACTTGTTGTTGATGAACTCCTCGGACTTCAGCACGCTCTGGTTGAGCGGGAAGATGACCTGGTTCTTCCATCCATCCGCGAGCGAATCGGGGTCGGCGTACAGTCCCATGGCCACCTCGGCCGCTAGCTTCTTGTTCGTGGCCTGGCTGGTCACCGCGAATGCCGAGCCGCCCCAGTTGACGGAGACCGGGTTCGCCTTGTCCCACTGCGGCAGCGGCGCAACCGCCCAGACGCCCTTCGATGCTCCGACGCCGACGCCCGCACCCGTCAGGTATCCAGGAGCCCATGCCGCCGAGGTGTAGGTGGCGTACTTGCCGCCGACGACGCCGGAGATGTAGTCCGTGGTGAACTGGTCCTGGGTGCCGACGAGGCCCTTCTTGACGAGTCCGGCCCAGTAGTCGAGAACATCCTTCGACGCCTGGTCGTCGAGCTTGATCGAGAGCTTCTTCGGGTCCTTGAGGTCGTACTTGAAGGGCTCTGCGCCCTTTTGAATCTGCAGCGCCATGATCTCGGCGGGCACGTTGGCGCCGAAGTCACCGAACACCGGTCCGCCGGCGGCCTTGACCTTCGCGGCGTCCGCGTCATACTCCTCCCACGTGGTGGGTGGAGTCGTGATGCCGTACTTCTCGAACACGTCTGTGCGGTAGATGAGCGCCATCGGGCCACCATCGACCGGGATCGCGTAGACCGACGAACCCTGCGAGACGTCTTTCCAGGCACCCGCGCTGAAGTTGTCCTTCACCTTGTCGGCACCGTACTTGCTGATGTCGACGAGCGCGTTCTGGATCTCGTAGCTCGAGAGGTGGTCGGCCTCGAGCATGACGACATCCGGAAGACCCTTGCCCGCCGATATCGCCGTCTGCACCTTGGTGTACTCGTCGTTACCCTGGCCGACGTTGTTCCAGCAGACCTGAACGTCCTTGTGCGCCTTGTTGAAGTTGTCGACGACCTTGGCCATGTTGGGATACCAGGCCCAGACCGAGACCTGCGGCGCATCCTTGTAGACCATCTTGTTGGTGCAGTTGGTGAGCTTGGGGCTCGTGCCCTTGTCGGAGTTCGTTCCTCCTCCGCCAGAGCAGGCCGCGAGCATCGCGGCGATCGCAAGCGCGGAGACGACCGCACCCAGAGCTTTCTTCTTCACTGTGTTTCCCTTCGATGTGCTTCGTTGCGAGGACTTCGTTGTCGGAAGGTAGTGCGGGTCTACAACGTTGTAGGAAAACGTTGTAGAGACATAGTGCAGAATGCGGATGCCGGCTGTCAAGCCCTCGCGCCGCTTTGGCTCGAAATGCGGCCAGTTCGTGACGCGGAGGGCCGAACGATGCGCCATTTCGTTATCGATGCTGGCGCCATGACACCCGCATCGATAACGAAACGGCGCATCGTTGTCGTCAGGGAGCGGCGACGGCGCTGGACTCGCGCTCGACCACCCGGAACGCCGAGAGGTGCTCTCGTGGCGGCAGTTCGACATCCGGTTTCGCGATGCGTTCCTTCAGGAAGCGCACAGCCACCTCCGCGATCTCGTCCCGGCCGGGTTCGATCGAGGAGAGCGTCGGCAGCGTGTACCTGGTCTCGTCAATGTCGTCGAAGCCGATCACGGCGACGTCGTCGGGAATGCGGATGCCCGCTTCCTGCATCACTCGCATCGCACCGAGGGCGATGAGGTCGTTGAAGGCGACGACGCCGTCGAACTCGACCCCGGAGTCGAGCAACTGCTTCATCGAGCTCGCGCCCTCGGAGCGGAACCAGCCACCGACCTCGCCGATGAGACGCTCATCGAAATCGATGCCGGCCTCGGCGAGAGCCTGCTGATACCCGGTCAACCGAAGACCCGCGGAGCCTATGACCTCGCCCCGGTGAGCACCCAGGGCGACGATCCGTCGGCGGCCCTGGGCGAGCAGGTGCTGCGTCGCCGCCTTCGCCCCCTCCGTGTTCTGCATCGTGACGTGGTCTGATGGCCCGTGGAAGATACGCTCCCCTAGCAGCACCATGGGCGTGGTCACGTCCTCGAGCAGGTGAGCGTCGTCCTCTCCGAGTCCGAGCACGCTGTACAGGATGCCATCTACGGCCTGCATGCGTGCGCCGTGCACGAGCTCCAACTCGCGCTCGCGATCGCCGTCGGACTGCTCGATGATCACCGAGAGCCCCTCCTTTCCCGCAGCGCGCATCACGGCATCCGCGAGTTCGGCGAAGTAGGCGTTGCGCAACACAGGAATGATGAGGCTGATGACGCCCGTGCGACCGGAGCGCAGTCCCCTGGCCGAGAGATTCGGGTGGTAGCCGAGCTTCGCGATCGCGTCTTCGACGCGCTGCTTCGTCTCGGCGCGGATGTACGGGTAGTCGTTGATGACGTTCGACACCGTCTTGATCGAGACCCCGGCCTCGCGGGCAACATCGTGCATCGTCGTCGCCATCCGTACCCCTCCCGCGGGCCCTGTTCTATCGGCTCTGTCGCAACCGAAAGTGTGTCGCCCTCAGGACACTACATCGTTGTAGCCGGGGTCGCCGCACACCCCGCCTCCACTCCCGCGTCAGCGAGAGAGCGCCGGCACCGAGCGAGGCCGCACCACGAGCCACATCACGAACAGAGACACGATGGAGGTGCAGATCATGACGCCACCCATCGGCACGGCGCTCGTGACACCGAACAGCCCGACGATCGGCGAGATCACCCCGGCCGAGCCGAAGTTCACCGCACCCATCACCGAGGCGGCCGTTGCCGCCTCTCCTCCGTGCCCGGCGAGCGCGAGCACCTGCTGGGTGGGGAACGCGAAGCCGCACGCGGTGATGAAGAACCACAGGGGAATCAGGATGCCGTACAGACCAACATTGTTCAGGTCGAGCACCACGATCACCGTCGCCGAGATCAGCATGCCCACCACCGCGCCGCAGAGGATCCACTGCGGCCCGACGTACTTCGCCAGCCGCGAGCTCGCCTGCACCCCGAACACGACGCCGATCGAGTTGACCGCGAACAGTAGTCCGAACTCCTGCGCCGACATGCCATAGATCTGTTGAAAAAGCAGCGGCGCGACCGAGAGGTAGGCGAACAGCCCGGAGAACGTCATGCCGGCGATCACGATGGTGCCGACGAAGACGCGGTCGGAGAACAGCGCGCGATACCGCTGGCCCATCGTGCTGTGCCCGGCATCCGCTCGGCGCGCGGCGGGCTGGGTCTCGACGAGGAAGAACACCGCGGCGATCGCGACGAGCACTCCGTAGATGGTGAGGAAGACGAAGATGCCGCGCCACTCGACGATGCGCAACAGTTGAGAACCGATCACCGGAGCCAGGATGGGAGCTAGCCCGCTGACCAGGGCAAGTCTCGACAGCATCCGCACGAGCGGAAGACCGCCGAACAGGTCGCGCACCATGGCCATGGCCACGACACCACCGCCCGCAGCTCCCATACCCTGCAGCAGCCGGAAGACGCCCACCCACGCGACGTCGGGAGACAGCACGATGCCGAGACTCGCACCGATGTGCAGCAGGGTGGCGATGATGAGCGGCATCCGTCGCCCGACCTTGTCGCTCCACGGGCCGACGAGCAGCTGCCCGATGGCGAAGCCGATCGTGGTCGCGGTGAGGGTGAGCTGCACGGCGACCGCGGTCGTGTTCAGGTCGGCCTCGACCGCGGGGAACGCCGGAAGGTAGAGGTCTACCGAGAATGGTCCGAGCGCGGTGAGAGCGCCGAGCACGAGAACATAGACGAGCCTCTGGCGATTCGAGAGCGAATCGCCAGGGTGTACAACGGTGGTCAAATAGCGGTCTCTTCGGGGATCGTGTTGCTGAACGCGAGCGCCGAGTACCACTTCGCGCTGTCTTTCACCGTGCGCTCGAGGGTGTCATAGTCGACGCGCACGATGCCGAAGCGCTTGCTGAAGCCATAGCCCCACTCGAAGTTGTCGAACAACGACCAGACGAGATACCCGCGGATGTCGACGCCCCGCTGCATCGCGCGGTGAACGGCGGTGATGTGCCGCCTCAGGTAGTCGATGCGGTCGGTGTCGTGGATCGCGCCGTCGACGACGACGTCATCGAAGGCCACACCGTTCTCGGTGATCGCGAGCGGGAGTTCGGGGAACTCCTCGTGCACGTCCATGAGCAGCTGCTCGAATCCGTCTGGAGCGATGTTCCAGCCCATGGCGGTGTACGGGCCCTCCTGCTGCACGAACTCCACGGCATCGGCACCCGGCCACGGCGTGCCCGCGGCAGGCTTGTGTCCGTCGCCGGCCGAGCGGTCACTCACGCCGTCCCACATCCGCACCGCGGTCGTGGAGTAGTAGTTCACGCCGAGGAAATCGATCGGCTGGTGGATGATCTCCAGGTCGCCATCCTGAATGAACGACCAGTCGGTGATGGCCGCGGTGTCGTCGAACAGGTCGGTCGGATACGCACCGTGCAGCAGCGGCCCGGTGAAGGCGCGGTTGGCGAGTGCGTCTATCCGACGCACGGCCTCGGCACCGGTGTCTCCAACGCCCCGGAGCGCGTGCAGGTTCAGCGTGATCGAGAACTCGGGGTCGTTGCTGACGACGCGGCGCAGCTCGGTCAGTGCCAGCCCGTGCGCCAGGTTCAGGTGATGCACGGCGGCGAGCGCCGCGGCATCCTCGGTGCGACCGGGCGCGTGCGCGCCGGAGCCGTACCCGAGATACGCGGAGCACCACGGCTCGTTGAGCGTGGTCCAGGTGTGCACGCGATCTCCGAGCGCCGCGCCGATGACGGCCGCGTACTCGGCGAAGCGATACGCGGTGTCACGGTTCGGCCATCCGCCTGCATCTTCGAGCGGCTGCGGCAGATCCCAGTGATACAGCGTCGCAATGGGGCGGATACCGCGGGCGAGGAGCCCGTCGACGAGCCGCGAGTAGAAGTCGATGCCGGCCTGGTTGACCGCTCCGGAGCCGGTAGGAATGACGCGCGACCAGGCGATCGAGAAGCGGTAGGCCTTCAGCCCCAGCTTCTTCATCAGATCGAGGTCTTCCTCGAGCCGGTGATAGTGGTCGTCGGCGACGTCACCGGTGGTGCCATCGCTGATGCGCCCCGGCGTGTGCGAGAAGGTGTCCCAGATCGACGGACCGCGGCCATCCTCGTTCCAGGCGCCCTCGACCTGGTAGGCGGCGGTCGCCGAGCCGAAGATGAAGTCCTCCGGAAAGACCAGTCCGGAGTCGCGATAGTCAGCGCTGCCTGCAGTCATAGTGCCCCTCATGGTCCAACGAAATAGCGGTGGAATCAGTCTAGGCCGCGGGGTTCGCGAGCAATTCCGCGAACGCGAGCTCCGCGGCTCCGATCATGAGGATGGCGCTGCCGAGTTCCGCCCTCCTGATCTCGATGTGCTCGGTGACGGCCGCCATCGCGCTCGCGCGCATCGCCGCGTCGAGCACCTCGGGCGCGACCGAATACAGCGAGCCGAGAAATCCACCGAGCACGATCAACTGCGGATTGAAGATGTTCGCGGTGTTGCCGAGGGCGCGCCCCAGATAGCCGAGTTGCCGGTTCACGAGTTCGACGAGCTCAGCGGATGGCGCTCCCGCGCCTCCAAAGGCCGCCCGCAGTTCGTCGTCCAGCCGTTCCGCATCTCCCGCGGCCAGGCCGAGCGCCGCCAGCAGTGGCGCACGCGAGACCTCGGTCTCCAGGCATCCGCTCGACCCGCAGTGGCAGCGCACGCCCGCGCTGTTCACCATGGTGTGGCCGATCTCGCCGGCGAAGCCGGAGGCTCCGCGCAGCAGCTCGCCGCGCGTGATCACGCCACCGCCGATGCCGCTCGCGCCGCCGTTCAGGTAGATCATCTCGTCGATGCCGCGCCCCGCTCCGAACGCGCGCTCGGCGATCGCCCCGGCGTTCGCGTCGTTGGCCGAGGTCACGGCGTAGCCGGTCGCCGTCGCGACGAGCTCGGCGAGCGGCTCGTCGGTCCAGCCGAGGTGTGGTGCAACGCTCACCCGGCCGTCGCTCTCCCGAACGAGGCCCGGAACCGCGAGGCCGAGACCGACGATCCGGTAGTCGTCGCGCAGCTCGTCCCGCAGCTCGCTCACGACCGCGCCGATGACGTCCACGGCCTCCTGCACCGAGGGAACCCGCGCCGTATCGCGGCGCACCCGGCGCAGCACCTTGCCACCGAGGGCGACGAGCCCCACCTCTACGGCGTCGAGTTCGGGGTGCACGGCGATCGCCACCGTGCGTTCACTCGGCCGAATGATGAGGCTCGGGCGCCCCACGCGCTTGGTGGGGTCCGGCTCGCTCTCGACCACGAGGCCGCGCTCGGCGAGTTCCGCGACGAGGGCCGCGATGGTGGACCGGTTCAGCCCGGTCTGACGCGTGAGCCAGGCGCGCGAGGGCGAGCCGTTCGCGTGTACGAGCCGAAGCACGGTCGACAGGTTTCGCCGTCGCACCTGGTCGAGGTTGTCGCCGTTCACCTGTCTCCTCACGTCACGCCGCCATCACACTATCGGCCGCGTGATCGTTCCCCCTGTTCAGCCGGCCAACTCGGATGCATCGACCGCCTCGTCCGTGCGCACGAGAACCTCGCGCAGATCATCGATGGTCACCTCGTGCACCACTCCCGTGATGACAATGGTCGCTCTCGGCGTCGCGCTGCCGGGAAGCTCTCGATCCGCGGCCCGCTTCTCGCTCACGATCGCGCCACCCGTCGTCTCCTTCGGTCCCTCGGCGGCTGCGGCTGCAGCGTGCGAACCCACCCAGACCTCGACGTCTCCAGGTTCGACGATCTTCGTCATCCGCCGGTCGCTGAAGGCGAATCGGGTGGTGGGCACGGTGAAGGTCAGTCGCACGCTTTCGCCCGGTTCGAGCTCCACTCGTGCGTAACCGAGCAGCTGCACCGTGGGCCGCGTGATCGAGGCGCGCACGTCGTGCCCGTAAAGCTGCACCGTGTGTGAGCCGTCGATCGCGCCGGTGTTCGTCACGGTGACGGATGCGGTGAAGACTCCGCCCGCAGCCACACTCGCGTCAACGGCGAGGTCCGAATAGTCGAACGAGGTGTAGGAGAGTCCGAAACCGAAGGGGCGGAGCGGCGTCGGGTCGGTCGCCGTGACGTCGGATGCGCCGCCGAGGATCGGGTGCAGGTAGGTGTACGGCTGCGCGCCCGCCGAGCGGGGCATCGAGACGGGAAGGCGCCCGGACGGATTGACGGTGCCGGTGATGACGTCGGCGATCGCGAGACCGCCACCCTCGCCGGGGAAGAAGGCCTGCAGCACCGCGCTCGGTCGCGGGCCGGGACCATCGAGCGCCCAGCCGACCGCGTACGGGCGGCCGGTGAGCAGCACCATGACGACCGGAGTGCCGGTGGCGACGACCGCCTCGACGAGTCTGTGTTGCACGCCGGGCAGTTCGAGCGACTCCGAGTCGTTGCCCTCACCCACAGTGCCACGACCGAACAGGCCGGCCTGGTCGCCGACGACCACGATGGCGAGTTCGGCGCCAGCGGCGACGGTGACGGCCTTGGCGAATCCGGACTCGTCGTCGCCCTCGACCGCGCAGCCCTCGGCGAAGTCGAACTCGGCAGTCGGGAGCCCTGCGGTCTCGAAGGAGCCGGGCAGCGCATCCAGAACCGTGAGGATCTCGATGCCGAGCGGCAGCTCCGGGTGCCGGGCGAGAACGTGGTTGGCAAAGGAGTAGCAGCCCTGCAGCGCCTCCGCACGGTGAGCGTTCGGACCGATCACCGCCACCCTCGACGGCGACACCGACCCGAGCGGGAGCACCCCGTCGTTCGAGAGCAGCACGACGGACTCCTCAGCGAGGCGTCGCGCGAGGTCGCGATGGCGCGGCGAGTCCAGGTCGATCTGCGTGGGCGGCTCGCCCTCGAAGGCGTCAGCGTCGAGTAGGCCGAGCTCCTCCTTCTGCGCGAGCGCGCGCAGCACGGCTCGGTCGACGTAGGCCTCATCGAAGAGTCCGGCGCGGATGCGCTCGGCGAGCGGTGCGAGATAGGCGTCGCCGGTCGGCAGTTCGATGTCGATGCCGGCCTCGAGCGCGAGCGCGGCCGCCTCACCGCGGTCGGCCGCGACCGCATGCATGACCTCGAGGAAGGCGACGGCGAAGTAGTCGGCGACGACCACGCCGTCGAATCCCAGGCGTTCGCGCAGCAGCGCGGTGAAGTAGTCAGCGTTGGCTGCCATCGGCACGCCGTCGACCTCGGTGTAGGAGTTCATCACCGACTTCGCCCCGCCATCGAGGATCGCCATCTCGAACGGCGGCAGGAAGACATCCGCAATCTCGCGTGGTCCAGCGTGCACCGGCGCGTGGTTGCGGCCCGCCTGCGAGGCCGAGTATCCGAGGAAGTGCTTGAGCGTCGCCTGCACGCCTCCCGACTGCAGGCCGCGAACGTACGCGGTGCCGACGGTGCCGACGAGGTACGGGTCTTCGCCGATGCACTCCTCCACCCGACCCCACCGCGGATCGCGGATGACATCGAGCACCGGAGCGAGTCCCTGGTGGATGCCGAGCGCCCTCATCGACTCACCGATGGTGCGCGCCATCTGCTCGACGAGCTGCGGGTCGAATGTCGCTCCCCAGGCGAGCGGAGTGGGAAAGGCCGCGGCCTTCCACGCCGCGAGACCGGTCAGGCACTCCTCGTGCACGAGAGCCGGGATGCCGAGCCGAGTCTCACGTTTCAGTCGCCGCTGCTCCGTCCACAGCCACGCCGCGCGATCGACCGGATCGACGGGGCGCGTGCCGTAGACGCGCGTGTAGTGCCCGATGCCGTGGCGAGTCACCTCGGCGAGATCGCCCGCCGGCTTCTGCCCCGCGGCCATCTCGCCCTGCATCGGCGCCACGAGTCCGTTCTGGTCGAGCCAGTAGCCCACGATCTGCGCGAGCTTCTCTTCGAGGCTCATGGAGGCGTGCAGCGCTCTGACGCGATCAGAGACCGCGGGCATGGACGGAACGGCGTCGGTCACGACGATCACTTTCGTTCGCAGGGATGGAGCTCGGCATGTCCCGCGCGGTATCGGTCGGGTCCGGTACCGCGCGGACGAACATCCCTTGGCAGTCGCGATCTCGCCGAAACGATGCGTCCTCAGACAACCCGCGCGCCCGCCGTGTATTCGAGGATGACAGGAGGACGCAGGGGTTGTCAATCGTTATCGATAACGATTTCGAGGTCGGGCCTTCGGGGCCTCGGAGACGGTACTGTGATCCCATGAGCCCCGAGGCCGATCGATCGCTCGAGCCGCTCCCAACGGCCGCGAGCGCAGCACCCCAGGGCCGCGCGACCATCCGGGACGTGGCCGTGGCCGCGGGCGTGTCCGTGCCAACGGTGTCGAAAGTCATCAACGGCCGCTACGGCGTCGCTCTCGAAACCTCTCAACGCGTTCTCGACGTCGTCGAACGGCTCGGCTATGAGAGTTCACTCGTGGCGAGTAGCCTGCGCCGGCGACGCACGAATGTCATCGGCATCCTCGTGGCGGAGTTCGAATCGTTCTCGGTCGAACTGCTCAAGGGCATCTCGGCTGCGGCCACCGGCACCGGCTACGAGTTGCTCGCCTACTCGGGCCTCGCGGCCGACGGCGAACGCGCCGGCTGGGAGCGCCGGTCTCTCTCGAGGCTCGCCGGCACCCTCATCGACGGCGCCATCGTCGTCACCCCCAGCGTCGTCATGGGCACGAGTTCGATCCCGGTCGTCGCGATCGACCCGCACTCCGGCCCGGACGGCCCCACGACGATCGACTCAGACAACATCGGTGGCGCTCGCGTCGCGACCGAGCACCTCATCGGCCTCGGGCACCGTCGCATCGCGCACATCCGCGGGCGGGCGGGCCTCGCCTCGGCCGAACTGCGAGAGCTCGGCTACCGGGAATCGCTCGCGGCCGCGGGCATCCCCTTCGATGATGATCTGATTCGGGATGGCGGCTATCAAGCCACCCTGGCCGAAGAGGCCGCTCGCGAACTCCTCACGGGGCCGGACCGACCCACCGCCGTCTTCGCCGCCAACGACGTGTCGGCGCTGCGGGTGTTGGGCGTCGCCGAGGAACTCGGACTGCGCGTGCCAGAGGATCTCTCGGTCATCGGCTTCGATGACATTGCGGAGTCTGCGCGCTCCAGGCCGCCGCTGACCACGATGGCGCAGCCGCTGCACGACCTCGGCGCTCGCGCGTTGCGGATGCTCATCGAGCTCCTCGACGGCCGCGATGTGCCCGGCCACGTGCAGCTTCCCGCGGAACTCGTGGTGAGAGGCAGCACGGGCCCCGCGAAGGAGCGGTAATTCGCACCCTTCGCCTATCGACATCCCATCGACGGGCTGTAATATGTTTTTTGAATCAACAAACCAGTCACGACCCTGAACGATAGGAACCCCATGGCACTGCAGCCAACTCGCGACGACAAATTCTCCTTCGGTCTGTGGACCATCGGATACAACGGCACCGACCCCTTCGGCGGCCCTACCCGTCCGCCGCTCGATGTCGTCGAGGCCGTGACCAGGCTCGCCGAGATCGGCGCCTACGGCCTGACCTTCCACGATGACGACCTGTTCGCCTTCGGCTCCAACGATGCCGAGCGCCAGAAGCAGATCGACCGCCTCAAGCAGGCCCTGGCCGACACCGGCCTCATCATCCCGATGGTCACCACCAACCTGTTCAGCGCTCCCGTCTTCAAAGACGGCGGCTTCACCTCGAACGACCGCGCTGTGCGTCGCTTCGCGATGCGCAAGGCGCTGCGCCAGCTCGACCTCGGCGCGGAGCTCGGAGCCAAGACCTTCGTCATGTGGGGCGGCCGCGAGGGCGCAGAGTACGACTCCGCCAAGGACGTGCAGGGTGCTCTCGAGCGCTACCGCGAGGGCGTGAACCTGTTCGCCCAGTACGTCACCGACAAGGGCTACGACATCCGCTTCGCCATCGAGCCGAAGCCGAACGAGCCCCGCGGCGACATCCTGCTGCCCACCGTCGGCCACGCACTCGCCTTCATCGATACCCTCGAGCGCCCCGAGCTGTTCGGTGTCAACCCCGAGGTCGGACACGAGCAGATGGCCGGGCTCAACTTCGCCGCGGGCATCGCGCAGGCGATCTATAGCGGCAAGCTGTTCCACATCGACCTCAACGGCCAGCGCGGCATCAAGTACGACCAGGACCTCGTCTTCGGTCACGGCGACCTCGCCAATGCCTTCGCGCTCGTCGACCTGCTCGAGAACGGTGGACCGGATGGCAGCCAGGCCTACACGGGTCCCCGCCACTTCGACTACAAGCCGAGCCGCACCGAAGACATCACCGGCGTCTGGGACTCGGCTCGCGCTAACATCCAGAACTACCTGCTGCTCAAGGAGCGCGCTGCGGCATTCCGCGCGGACCCCGAGGTGCAGGAGGCTCTCGCCGCTTCGCGCGTGCCGGAGATCCACACCCCGACGCTCGCCGCGGGCGAAGGCTACGCCGAGCTGCTGGCCGACCGTTCGGCGTTCGAGGAGTTCGACGCCGACTCGTACTTCGGGGCGAAGGGCTTCGGCTTCGTGCGCCTCAACCAGCTGGCCCTCGAGCACCTCATGGGCGCCCGCTAACCAAGCACACACTCCCGTGAGGTCTGGCAATCGGCTCTTCGTTCGACGAACAAGCAGCCGATTGCCAGACCTCACTGGCGCATACCCACCTGAATATTGAGAGTGCACCCGAGTGCACTGACTATGAGGAGCAGCATGACGCTGGTTGCAGGAATCGACTCGTCCACCCAGAGCTGCAAGGTCGTCGTGCGCGACCTCGAGACCGGCGATATCGTGCGCACCGGTCGCGCCTCGCATCCCACGGGCACCGAGGTCGATCCGAACGCCTGGTGGGATGCCCTCCTCGCGGCGATCGACGACGCGGGCGGTCTGAAGGACGTCTCCGCGTTCTCGGTCGCGGCCCAGCAACACGGAATGGTCGTGCTGGATGCCGAGGGTCGCGTCATCCGCCCGGCCCTGCTCTGGAACGACACCCGCTCCGCTCAGGCGGCGAAGGATCTCATCGCCGAGGTCGGCGCCGAGGAGTACGCGGCGCGCACGGGACTCGTGCCGGTCGCGAGCTTCACCGCGACCAAGCTGCGCTGGCTGCGCGACAACGAGCCGGAGAATGCGGCAAGGGTCGAGGCCGTCGCCCTCCCACACGACTGGCTGACCTGGCGTCTACGCGGCTACGGACCGCAGGACGAGAGTGTCAACGGGCCGCGCCTGGAGGAGCTCACCACCGATCGCTCCGACGCGAGCGGCACCGGCTACTGGAACCCGACGACTGGGCGTTACGATCGCGAGCTGTTCGAGCTCGCCCTCGGACATCCAGCGATGCTCCCGCGCGTCATGAAGCCCGGCGCGTGGGGAGGCGAGAGTGCCAAGTTCGCCGAGCAGGGCATCCGCGCCTCCCGAGTCATCGGCGTGGGCGCGGGAGACAACGCCGCGGCCGCGCTGGGGCTCGGCGCGGGACCGGGCGACGTCGTCGTGTCGATCGGCACGAGCGGCACCGTGTTCGCCGTCACAGAGTCGCCCACGACGGATGCGACCGGCACGGTGGCCGGATTCGCCGACGCGACCGGCGCCTACCTCCCGCTCGTCGCCACTCTCAACGCTGCCAGAGTGCTCGACTCCATCGCGGGCCTCCTCGGCGTCGACCACGCCGAGCTCGGGCGTCTTGCACTCGAGGCCGAGCCGGGAGCCGGAGGTGCGGTGCTGCAGCCCTACTTCGAAGGCGAACGAACCCCCAACCTCCCGGATGCGACGGCGACGCTCTTCGGCCTCACGCTCGCCTCGACCACGAGGACAAACCTGGCCAGGGCGGCGATCGAGGGGATGCTGTGCGGGCTCGCCGACGGACTGGACGCGATCCGCGCCCAGGGTGTCGAGGCGCGTCGCATCCTGCTGATCGGCGGTGCTGCTCAGAACGACGCGGTCGCCACGATCGCGGGCCAGGTCTTCGACATCCCCGTGGAGGTCCCGTCCCCCGCGGAGTACGTCGCGCTCGGCGCTACCGTGCAGGCGGCGTGGGCGCTGCGGAACGCTCGTCCGGACTGGACAGTCGAGATGACGGCTCGCCCGCTGCACGACACGCGGCCGATCATCCGCGAGCAATACGCCGCCGTTCAGGCGCACTGACACGGGACCACCACTGACGCGAGGCGACTGACGCGAGGCGCGCCGCGTCACCAGCTGTCGGGCGTGGCTCCCAACGGCACGGCTTCGGGCCGCTCGACGGTGCTTGAAAGCTCGATGACACGGTGCTCGTGACCTGCCCGCACCACGGCATCCATGATCTCGAGCACGTGGAAGGCGAGGTCTCCGGATGCCCGGTGCGGGCGATCGGTCTCGATCGCGTGAGCCATGTCGGCCAGTCCGAAGCCGCGGCCGGCGTCCACGTATCCGGCGGAGACGGGCGCCTCGGCCCACTCCTTCGTCTCGGCCGTCCAGACCTCTGTCGGATCGGAGAACCGGTTCGGGTCAGCAACGGAGATCGTGCCCGCGGTGCCATAGACCTCGAACAGCGGCGTGCGCGATGCCCACACCTCGAAGCTCACGGTGACCGTAGAGGTCACGCCGTTGGCGTGCTCCAGGATCGCGCTCACGTGCGTGTCAATGTTCACCGGGATGGCCGCACCGGCCTGGTCGCCCGTCGCGACAGTGCGCTGCCTCGCCGACCGCGTCGCGACGCCGGAGACTCGCAGCACGGGTCCGAACAGGGTCACGAGCGAGGTGAGGTAGTACGGTCCCATGTCGAACAGCGGACCACCACCCGGCTGGTAGTAGAACTGCGGCGCGGGATGCCAGACCTCGTGACCGGGGGCGCTCCAGTGCACCGCGGCGGCAACCGCGTCTCCGATCGCGCCGGTGTCGAGCAGGTGCCGCGCGGTCTGCACGCCGGTGCCGAGCACCGTGTCAGGAGCACTCCCGACGCGCAGCCCGCGCTCGCGCGCGAGCTCGAGCATCGGCGCGGCCTCCACCGGGTCGAGCGCGAGCGGTTTCTCGCCGTAGACGTGCTTTCCCGCTTTCAGCGCGCGGGTCGCGATCTCGACGTGGGCCGCGGGGATCGTGAGGTTGAGCACGGCGTCGATGCGGTCATCCGCGAGCAGGGCATCGACGCTCAGCGACTCCACCCCGTGCTCCGCCGCCACCTCGGCCGCGCGCACCTCGTTCATGTCTGCAACAGCGATGAGCTTCAGGCCCGGCAGCTTGGGGAACTCCGCAAAGTACTGCGTGCTGATGTTGCCGACGCCGATGATTCCGATGTTCAGCGGGCTGCCCACAGGAGTCCCCTCTCCACGATCGTGCGCACGTTCGGGTTGTCGAGGATCTCGAGCCGGTGCCCGGGAGCGGACACGAAGATGCGGCCCTTGCCCCACTGACGGGTCCAGATGGCCGGAGCAGTGACCGGGCGGTTCCACGCGTCCCATGGGCGAACGGTCTGCGTCGTGGTCGCCAGCACGTCGTTGTATTCATCGCTCAGCACCCAATACTGCTCCGTGACGAGATCGAAGTCCGCGATCCCCCGGGTGATCGGATGCGTCTTGCCGAGCTCGGTCATGTGCACCGTGTACGGGATGTAGTTGTCCGACTGCTCGCCGGTGCGCTCGGCCGGGTCCTTGCCCGCGTGGTGGGCGAACTGTCCGCCGATCATGTGCAGGTAGTCGGCGTTGTTGCGGTACGAGTCGGCAATGCCGCCGTGCCAGCCGCCCATGCCCGTGCCGCGCAGCACCGCATCCTGGAGGCCGGCGAACTCTTCCGTCGTGATGGTCGCCATGGTGTTGATCTGCAGCACGAGGTCGACGGTCTTCATGAAGTCGGCATCCGTGTAGACGGCCGGCCCCTCCTCGATGCGCACGGTGAAGCCGTTGCGCTCGAGGAACGGAATCATCGAGTTGGTGGTCTCAACGGGCTGGTGACCATCCCATCCCCCTCGCACGATGAGCGCCTGGCGCTCGCGTGTCGGCTGTTCGGTCATCGTTACTGTCCTTTCGCGGCGCCCGCGTGTGCGGCGCCCGTGTTGTCTGCCCCCACGGCAATCCAGCTGCTGCCGGATGCCGAACTGGTCTCGATCGCGTCGAGCACCCGCTGCACCTGCAGGCCTTCTGCGAAGGAGGGGCGCGGTTGCATGCCCGCGACGATGTCGACAACGAAGTCGCGCACCTGGTGGGAGAACGGATGCTCGTAGCCGATGCCATGCCCCGTCGGCCACCACGACGCCATATACGGATGCTCGGGCTCGGTCACCAGGATGCGACGGAAGCCCTGTTCGCCGG
>DATNBR010000044.1:0-35370 GCA_035571875.1 Lacisediminihabitans sp.
CACGCCTATCGCAGACCGCACATCCCGTCGACGAAGGAGTCGAGCCTGTGGGTCGGCTTCTACGTGCTGCTCGCGCTCGTCTTCGCGGTGCTGATGCTCGTGCTGGGCGACGCGGAGCACGCCGGACAGTTCGTGGCAGGCTGGCTCACCGAATACAGCCTGTCGATCGACAATCTGTTCGTGTTCGTGATCATCATGAGCCGCTTCTCCGTGCCGCGAAAGCTGCAGCAGGAGGTGCTCATGGTGGGCATCCTCATCGCCCTCGTGTTGCGTGGAATCTTCATCCTGCTCGGCTCGGCGCTCATCACGAACTTCAGCTGGATCTTCTACATCTTCGGCGCATTCCTCTTGTACACGGCGGCGCAGCAGGCCTTCACAAGCAGCGAGGAGATGGATAGTAAAGAGAGCGGCGTCATCCGGATGCTGCGCAAGCGCGTGCCCATCACCGACACCTTCGAGGGCACCCGGCTTCGCATCACCGAGGGCGGACGAAAGGTCTTCACGCCTCTCCTCGTGGTCTTCATCGCCCTCGGCACCACCGACCTGGTGTTCGCGCTCGACTCCATTCCGGCCATCTTCGGCATCACCCAGAGCGCATTCATCGTCTTCACCGCCAACGTCTTCGCGCTCATGGGCCTGCGACAGCTGTACTTCCTGCTCGGAGATCTGATCGACAGGCTGATCTACCTCAAGTACGGCATCGCGTTCATCCTCGGCTTCATCGCCGTGAAGCTCGTCTTCCACGCGCTGCACGAGAACGAAGTGCCCTTCATCAACGGCGGGCACCACGTCGAATGGGCGCCGGAGATCAACACCTGGGTGTCGCTCGCCGTCATCGTCGCGTCGATGGCGGTGGCCGTCGTCGCGAGCCTCGTGAAGCTCGGCATCGATCGCAGACGCACCCTCGAGCGCGCGGACAGCTAGCGGTGCACGCTTGGAGCGGCTGGTAATGTCCTTCACGCTGGGCGCTCCAGGTGCGAGACCCTGCGACAATTGCTCGAAGAGACGTGTCTCAGCCAGAGGATCCGATGACTTCCCTTCACTACCAGCCCGGCACAGGTTCGGAATGGCTCGCCGCCGTCACCGAGGGTCGGATGCTGCTCATCAGGGCCGCGAAGACCTCAGAGACGGATGCGCTGTGGAGCGCGATCGCGTCGACCCAGGGAGTGCAGGCGGCGCTGGACGAGCTCACCCGCGGAGGCCTCTCGACCACCCCACCGTTCGCTCTCGTCGAGTGGGAGAAGACCCTCGGCAGCACGCCGTCGATCGTGCACGCCATCATTCGCGGTGACGTGGCGATCACCGTCCACTCTGCCGAGAACACGCTCGCGGTGGACGCGAGCGGCGTCTCGACCTGGCTCGAGCGCGAGTTCGACGCGGTGACAGGAATAGAGGTGCGGGCGGGCGCGGCTCGAAGCGCCGGCGACGGGGAGCACGGATTGCCTCTCGTGAGCGGCGTCGTCGTGACCGATCGGGTCGCCATCGGAACCATCGGTGCGGGCACCAGCACCAGCTCCGCCGTCGCGCGGCCCGAGCTCGCCCGGACGACGACCACGGCCCATGATCCCGAGACCACCGTGGCCGGACTCACGATGGCCGGGGTCACGATGGCCGGAGTCACGATGGCGGGGCTCGAGGAGCAGCACCTCGCCGCTCGCGCGGGAGTGTCGGTCGAGGCCGAGTCAGCCCACGAGCAGTCCTTCGGCGAGACGGTCGTGCGGAAGGCGGCGGACGCGACCGTGCAGACCGACGCTGCGCCGGCATCCGCTGGGTCGGATGCGATGGCGACGGACGGCGGCGACCATGACGGGCACACGATCGCCAGCGGCGACATCGCGAAGCTGAGGGCCGCACGGCGGGAGAGGGCCGCTCAGCCAGCGGCGCCGACCCCGCCGACGGCGCCCGCATTGCACCTCGAGCTCGCGGATGGATCGCGCGAATCGCTCGCGGCCCCCATCCTCGTCGGCCGGGCGCCGAGCGCCGACAAGGTGTCTGGCACGCAGATTCCGCGCCTGTTGACCGTGGCAGGCACCGATCAGGACATCTCGCGCAACCACGTACGGTTCGCCGTGGAGGGCGGCACGGTCGTGGTCACCGACCTGCACTCGCGCAACGGCACTCTCGCGATCCTGCCGGGCCGCGACCCACAGCAATTGCGCCCGGGTGAGCCCACGAGCGTGATCGTAGGTACGGTGATCGACCTCGGGGGTGGAGTGACGTTCACGGTGCGTGAAGGGTGAAGGCGCTCAGTCTCGAGTTCTGCGGCGAGTGGTACACCGTCGAGCCCGATCGCGGCTTCTCGGTGGGCCGCGAGTCCGACCTGGTGATCGACGACAACCCCTATCTGCACCGCACCTTCCTTCGCATCTACGTGGACTTCGGTCTGTGGTGGCTGTCGAACGTCGGCCACCTGCTCTCGGCGACGGTGACGGATGCGACCGGGCAGGTCCAGGCCTGGCTCGCGCCCGGTGCGAAGCTTCCCATCGTGTTCGAGACCATGCACGTGCGCTTCAGCGCCGGATCGACCACCTACGACTTCACGATCCACTCCGATGAGGACTACTTCAACACCTCGGCGGCCGTCACCGGTTCTGGCAGCACGACGACCGTCGAGCAGATTCCGCTCACGTCGAGCCAGCGACTGCTCGTGATCGCGCTCGCCGAACACGTGCTGCGGCAGTCCGTGCCGGGCCGCGGGTCGCTGCCCACCTCGGCGCAGGCGGCGGAGCGCCTCGGCTGGAGCATGACGACGTTCAATCGCAAGCTCGACAACGTCTGCGACAAGCTCGACAAGATCGGCGTGGGTGGGCTCCGCGGCGGCAAGGGCAACCTCGCGACCAATCGCCGCGCGCGACTCGTCGAATACGCGGTCGCTACGCGGCTCGTGAGCGCCGACGACCTCGTTCTGCTCGACAAGCCGACGCCACCGACATTCGGTGCGCCGGCGGATCAGTAGCGTCGTGACGTGCGTGCCGTCCCATAGAGTTGACGCACAGTTTGTGCGTGCGAGTGCCGGGCGATGCGGAGCGGGGTCAGAGATGGGTGTGATCTGAGATGTCCGCGGGAACCCGGATCGAACTCACTCTGGCCTCGGCGACGATGCAGCTCAGCTACGCGGGCCACTCCGATCGTGGCGCCGTGCGCAGGCTCAACGAAGACAGCTATCTCGCCGCGCCACCGCTCTTCGTCGTCGCGGACGGCATGGGAGGGCACTCCTTCGGCGACCGCGCCAGCCAGGCCGCCATCGCCGCCTTCGCGGGCGTCTTCGACCCGGCCAGGGCCACGCATCCGGATGTCGTGCTCGACACGATCAGGCGTGCCAACGAGGCGGTACTCGCGCTCACTGCCGGCCCCGAACTCGCGGGCACGGTCTCGGGCACCACGCTCGTCGGTCTCGCGCTCGTGGAGCTCGAAGCCACGGCGGGCAGCCACTGGATGGCGTTCAACGTCGGCGACTCGCGCGTCTACGGCTGGGACGGCAGGTCGCTCAGCCAGCTGAGCGTCGACCACTCCGCGGTGCAGGAGCTCGTCGAGCAGGGCGAGATCACCAAGAGCGAGGCCGAGAAGCACCCGATGCGCAACGTCGTGACGCGCGCGCTCGGCGCCGACGACGAGGTCGACGCCGATGTCTGGCTGTTCCCGGCGGGCGATCGCCAGACATTCCTGCTGTGCTCCGACGGCCTCACGAAGGAACTGAGCGACGACGAGATCGCACGCATCATCGTGTTCCACTACGCGGCGAGCGCGGAGAGCGACGCGCTCGCACCCACCCTCGCGGAGCGGCTAGTGAACGCGGCGATCGCTGCCGGCGGCTCCGATAACGTCACCGTCGTCGTCGTCGACTCGCAACTCGACGGCGTCGACAGCGCCGACGAAGACACGATCGATCGCGGTATGCCCACGTTCCTCGAAGAGACCAGGCCGAGGGGCTAGCCGCGTGCGCAGACCAGCATCGACCCCGCCGGAACTGCCCGGCTATACGTACGACCGCGTGCTCGGCTCCGGCGGGTTCTCCGACGTCTTCCTCTATCGACAGCACCTGCCGAAGCGCCGCGTGGCGGTCAAGGTACTGCTGACCGAGGAGCTCACCGCCGCGAACCGGGCGGCGTTCGTCGCTGAAGCGAACCTCATGGCGCAGTTGTCTGCGCATCCGTATATCGTCACGATCTACCACGCCGACGTCGCCTCCGACGATCGCCCGTACTTCGTCATGGAGTACTGCTCCGGCGCGAGTCTCGGCGACCGTTACAAGCGCGAGACGATTCCCGTTGCCGACGCGCTGCGCACCGGGGTGCGGCTGGCCAGCGCGGTCGCCACGGCGCACTCCGTGGGCATCCTGCACCGCGACATCAAGCCGGCGAACGTGCTCACGAACGACTTCGGTTGGCCGGCGCTCACCGACTTCGGCATCTCCTCCGCCGTCGACGACGACGCGCTGCCGGTGCAGACCCAGACGCTCTCGCGCGGCGAGCCGGAGGCGACGGGCAATACCGAGAGCCAATCGATCGGCATGTCCGTGCCGTGGTCACCGCCGGAGATGTTCGAAGACGACCCGAAGCCGGATGTGCGCTCCGACGTCTTCTCCCTCGCCGCGACGATCTACACGATCCTCGCCGGGCACACACCGTTCGAGGTGCCCGGCCGTTCCAACGGCACGCTCGACCTGATCGGCCGCATCGAGCGCGGCGCGATCACGGCGATCGAGCGCGCGGATCTGCCCGCCTCGCTCGTGCCCGTGCTGCACAAGGGCATGGCCTCCGACCGTCGCGACCGCTTCGACACGGCCGTCGATTTTGCCCGGGCGCTGCAGCGCGTCGAGATGGAGCTCGGGTACACGCCGACTCCGATCGACGTTCCCAACCTCGCGGTAGAGGCCGAGCATCGAGACGAGCCTGCGGATGCGGCCGACGCCACGCGCGCACGCGGCGTCGCCACGATAGACGCGCAGCCTTCATCACCATCGGCCCCCGTGATCACGCCGCCGCCAGGTTTCTCTCCGCCCGCGCCCACCGCTGCTGCCGCGGACGCCACCCAGTTGCGCGGCGCGCAGCGCGTCGATGCGCAGCCGGTGGCGTCGGCACCGCGATCGGAGGCCGGTGCGCCCGCGGCTGCCGACGAACTTCCCGCTGCCACGGTCATCCGCGGCCGTGTCGCCGCGCCGGTGGAGCCGGAGAAAGCAGAAGAGGCACCTCGCAGCAGGGCTGGCCGGGTGATCGTCTGGACCGCGAGCGTGGTCGCCGCGGTCGTGGTCGTCGCGATCGTCGTGAGCATCGCCATCTTCGGCGTGCCGTCGCAGTCGGGCAAGGCCGCGCCGACCCACCAGGCCGGGGCGCCGGATTCGGCGGTGGTCGACACCATTCCGGCTCCGACTCTCGTCTCGGCGCGGGCCGAAGGATCCACCGTCGTGTTCACGGTGAAGAACCCGAAACCGCGGGAGGGCGATGCCTTCGTCTGGAAGCGCACGGACCGCACGACCGATGCCGCCATGCAGGCGACGACCGACCCGACGATCACTGTCGACGGCTATGCGCCGGGTGCGACCGTGTGCATCGAGGTGGGCATTCGGCGTGCGGGCCAGGTCTCGGCCGAACCGCTGCAGCCGTGCTATCCGAAGTAGCGTTTCGGTAGTCCGGGCGTTCCACCCGTAAATGGGGGTCTGTTAGGTTAAAGCCTGCGGTTCCGCCGGGATGGGGTCGCATCCAGCCAATCGTCCAGTTCCGTGGGGGTCATGCGTGAGCGCGCTCGGAGGATGGGTCAAGCGGCGCAAGGCCATCGCGTCTGCCCTGGTCGTCGCCGTGATCGCCGGCATTCCGCTCACCATCGCCGCGCTGCATCCCGGCTTTCCCGTCTCAGACGTCGACCTCACCTCTCGAGACGTGTGGGTCACGAACGGCCAGCAACTGCTCGGCGGCAGGCTCAACCGGCAGATCGATGAGCTCAACGGCTCGGTCGTGGCCGCGAGCCCCGACTTCACCGTGCTGCAGGATGGCGACACGCTGTTCATGTACGACCCCGGCTCCGGCAAGGTCGAATCGGTGAGTCCGGCCTCGACCAAGGTCACCTCGGCAATCGATGTGCCGAAGGACTCAGAGGTCTCCTACGGGGGAACCAACCTCGCGATCGTCTCGCCCAAGGGCGACCTCTGGGTGATCTCGGCCGTCGGTGACCTGCAGTTCAACTACGTCTCCACGGCGCCGACCATCAAGCTCGGAAAAGACGGCCACGCCGTCGTCACCAAAGACGGCCAGATCCTGGCGGTCTCCGCAGACAAGAAGAAGCTCTATCGCATCCCCTCTCTCGCCGCTGCGCCGCAGGAGTCGGACTTCCCGGGCGTCGGCACGTTCCAGCTCACCGCCGTGGGTGATCACGCCGTGGTGCTCGACCAGTCGACGAACGAGCTCGTCACCGAGAACGGCTCGAAGTACAAGCTCGAGCAGCGTGCGCTTCGCCTGCAGCAGGTGGGTGCGGATGCGGCCTTCGCCGTAGTGGCAACCGGAGACTCGCTCATCGAGGTCGACCTCGGTTCGGGCTCGCAGACCACGATCAAGGCGGATGTCTCTGCCGCGGCCACGAGCGCCAAGGCGGTCTCCGCTCCCGTCAACCTCGACGGCTGCGTGCACGGAGCCTGGGCCAGCGCGCAGAGATACGTGCGCTCCTGCGCCAACGACTCGAAGGTGACGCGCTCCGACATCGAGCAGCCCACGCAGGGAAGCACGCTCGAGTTCCGCGTCAACCGCTCGGTCATCGTGCTCAACAACCTCAACAACGGCAACGCCTGGATCGTCAACGAGAACATGCGACTGGTCGAGAACTGGTCGGATGTGACGCCGCCGGAGGAGAAGCACAACGAGGAGAAGGGCGACCAGAAGTCGGCAACCCAGTCCTTCAAAGACACCCTGGCGCAGCGCACGGAGAACAACCGCGCGCCCACCGCGATCGACGATGACTACGGCATCCGGCCCGGTCGCACGACAATCCTCTCGGTGCTCGACAACGACACCGATCCCGACGGAGACGTGCTCGTCATCTCCGCCTACGACAAGGTCGCTGACACGACGGGAACGCTCGACCTGATCGACGGTGGTCGCGCCCTGCAGTTCACGCCCAAAGAGGGCTTCGTCGGCACCATCTCCTTCAGCTACACGGTCGAAGACGGTCGCGGGGGCACCGCGCAGGCGCGCGTGACGGCGCGGGTCGTTCCCGAGGGCAGCAACCAATTGCCGGTGTCGATCCGCGAGTCCGGCATCAGCGTCGAGGCGAACCAGACACTCAGCTACAACGTGCTGACCAACTGGAAGGATCCGGATGGTGACGACCTCTACCTGATCAGCGCGTCGCCGAAGTCGGGCGACCTCGTGCGCTTCACACCCGACGGCTTCATCACCTTCACCCACCAGACCTCGGAACTCGGCAAGAAGGAGGTCACCTTCCAGGTGAGCGACGGCCGCGGCCAGCCGGTGCAGGGCACGCTCACCGTCGATGTGCAGCCGACGGGCTCCCTCGACCCGATTGGCACGCCCGACTTCGCCTCCACCTTCACGGGCGAGGCCACGGTGATCGAGCCGCTCACCAACGACCTGTCGCCTTCCGGAGCGCAGCTGTCGCTCACCGGCATGGAGGATGCCACGGGCGGCGCCGTGGCCTCGTTCAACTCCGAGCGCGGCACGATCACCTTCAGCTCGGCGAAGCCCGGCATCTTCTACCTGAAGTACACGCTCGCGGCGGGGGAGAAATCGAGCGTGGGCCTCGTGCGCATCGACGTGCGCGCGAAGCCGGCTGAGGACAAGCTCCCGCCGATCGCGGTGAAGGACACCGCCTACCTGCGCGGCGATCAGCCCGTGCGGGTGTCTGTGCTCGACAACGATGTGAGCCCGAGCGGGCGGGTGCTGGCCGTGCAGTCGGTGGACGTGCCTGCGGCCCTCAAGGCCAAGGGGCTCGTGGTCGAGCTGCTGGCGAACACGGTGGTTCGCGTCACCTCGCCCCAGGCGCTCACCGGGCAGGTCGACTTCGCCTACACGATCTCCGACGGGCTCAAGACGGCCACAGCGGGAGTGACGGTCGTGCCGGTGCCGGCGCTCACCAAGCACCAGCCGCCGGTCGCTGCGAACGACGTCGCGAAGGTTCGAGCGGGCGACATCATCACGGTCGACGTGCTGAAGAACGACTTCCACCCGGATGACGCGCCCATGACGGTCGACAAGAAGCTCGTCACCCAGCCCGCCGACGGCCTCGCCTTCGTCAACGCCAACACGCTGCGCTATCAGGCGCCGACGAAACCGGGCGAGTACCGCGTGGACTACCGCGTGCTCGACCCCTTCGGGGAATCCGCGACCGCGACGGTGACGTTCACCGTCACGCCGCCGAGCGAAAAGGGCAACCGCGATCCGATACCGGGGCCGGTCGTCGCGCGCGTGCTCGCGGGCGAGCCGGTGCGGGTCGACATCCCGCTCAACGGCATCGATCCGGACGGCGACTCGGCACAGCTCCTCGGATTCCCGAGCAGTCCGAGCCTTGGTTCCGTCATCGAGTCGGGCCCCGACTACTTCATCTACCAGTCGTCGAAGGCCGCCGCGGGCACCGATCAGTTCACCTATCAGGTCTACGACGCCTACGGAGCCACCGGTGACGGTGACGTCAAGATCGCCGTCATCCCGCAACCAGACACACTGCAGCCGCCCACCGCGGTGCCCGACAACCTGTCGATCCGACCCGGCCGCACGGCACAGGCCGACCTGCTGGCGAACGACTCCGATCCGCAGGGCGCCAAGATCAAGGTGTCAGACAAGCTCGTCGACGTGCCCAAGGGCATCGACGCCAAGGTCGTCGACGGCCAGTACCTCGTCGTGAAGGCGCCGAACAGCGAACAGTCGTTCTCGGTGCGTTACGAGCTCACGAACAATCGTGGTGGTTCCGTCATGAGCTACGCGCTCGTGAAGGTGACACCGGATGCGCCCCTGTTGCCGCCCGTCGCATCCGATTACGCGGTGAAGACCAAAGACATCGCGGGCAAGAAGTCCACGACCATCGAGCTGTTCCCGACCTCCGCGTATAACCCGTCTGGACTCACCAACGACCTCAAGGTGACCTTCGAGGGCCCCTACGCGAAGTCTGCGGAGAACCTCACGACGCCGGGCAAGGTGCGCGTCACGCCCGGCAAGACGCGTCAGGCGATCGCGTACCGGGTGACGAATGAGCGCGACAATCTGAGTGCTGTCGCGTTCATCCTCGTGCCCGCCGCGGTCACCGATGCCTACGACGATCCGCCCATCATCGACCCCGCACTGCCCACCCAGTATGTGAGCATGAACTCCACTCGCGAGTGGAAGCTCAAGGACATCCTCAAGGTGCCCTCGGGCCGTGACGCCTGGATCACGAGCGAGAAGTCCGTGAGCTCGCTCCAGAGCAACGGCGAGAAGAACTACGTCGACAAGAACACGCTGAAGTTCACGCCGGCCAAGGATTACCGCGGGCCGGCATCGATCAACTTCAGCGTCACGGATGGCGCCTCGCTCAACGACCCGAAGGGCAATAAGAACAACCTGCGCCTCAACATCGTCGTCGGCGACCCGGAGTTCCGCGACACGCCGCCGGAGTTCACGACGCCGGAGGCCCCGGTCGAGGTGGGCGAGAGCACCACCATCGACCTGCGCAAGTCGACCGCACATCCGAACCCGAAGATTCTGCAGGAGGTCACCTACTCCGACATCAGCTCCGACGACGCTCGCATCAAGCCGAGCCTCAACGGCTCAGAGCTCACCATCACGACGCCGCGCAACACCCCCAAGGGCACCACGGCGACGCTCAAGGTGACGCTGCGCTGGGACAAGTTCACGGTGCCCGGCACCATCAAGGTGACCGTGGTCGGATCGAGCAAGCCGCTGGCGGTCGCGGTGTCGGATGCCTACGAGGCCAAGCGTGGCGACCCGGCGACGGTCGCGCATCCGCTCGGCAACGACTCAAACCCGTTCCAGTCCACGGGTGAACCGCTCACGATTGTGGATGCCCAGGTGCAGAACACGGGGGAGCCCGCCACGATCTCGTTCACGAGCACCTCGGTGAAGATCGCTCCGAGCTCCACCCTCAAGAGCGGCGTCATTGAGATCGTCTACACGGTCGAGGATGCGACGGAAGACAAGGACCGCCGGGTCAACGGCACGATCACGCTCACGGTGAGCGATGTGCCCGACCAGGTGCAGAAGCCGCAGCGCTCCGGTGGCTCGGCGGTCGGCGGTGACGGGACGGCGACCTTCACCTGGCAGCCGCCCGCGACCAATGGCAAGCCGATCACGGGCTACCACCTGACGCTCTCGCCGGCGACGGTCTCGATCCCGTCCAACTGCACCACGGCCAGCGCGGTCTCGTGCACGTTCACCGGGCTGTCGAACGGAACGCCGTACACGATCACCGTCGCCGCCGAGAACATGCGCGGTCGGGGCGAGGCGTCACCGTCGAGCGATCCGATCACGCCGTACGGCACGCCGGAGCAGCCGAGACCGACGCTGAGCAGCCAATCGAAGTGGGCGCCGGCGACCCTCACCTGGACCTGGCCGAAGGTGGCGGGCACGGGCGGCAACACGACCTATTCCTGGAGGACGAGCAACGGCAAGACCGGCAGCGGCGTCGACATGACCTCCGCCACCATCAGCGGCGTCGGTGCAGGCGACTACAGCATCACCGTCACCGCGACCAACTCGGGCGGCAAGTCCAGCGCACCGGGGTCATCCGCCGCGACGACAGTGCGTGACCAGCCGGTGCCCACCGCGCCCGGGAACGTGTCGACGCCGGGCGATCACACCGGCGCGACGACGCTCACCTGGAGCTGGAACGCGCCGTCGAACGCCACCGCGGATGCCGCTGGCGACGGCCTCAAGTACGTGTGGAGCGTCAACGGGGGAGCGGCCCACGAAACGAGCGGCACGAGCGCCTCGCTCGCGGTCGGCAACTCGGATGCGAACTACAAGCTGACCGTGTACGCCAAGAACAGCGGTGGCAGCGGACCGTCGGCAAGCTCGGGCAACACGCACATCACGAGGAAGGCCGATCCCACCGTCCACCTCTCCCGCGGTGCATACCGCACCTGTGACGGCGGCGGTGACTGCTATCTCTATGACGTCACCCTCTCCGACTTCGGTGGCGGCTCGCACAGCATCACCCTCGACTGCAAGGGAGACTTCGGAACGTTCTCGTTCAGCGGCAACAGCTACACCAGCACCCGGTACTGCGGCTGGGACGGCACGTTCGTCACGGTCGACGGGGTCAAGAGCAACACAGTGAATTTCAACCCATGATCCGCGCAACGAAAGGTTCATAGTGCCCGTAACCCAGGAGCAGGCGACGTGGTTCGCCGACGCGTTCCAGAAACTCATCTCGAACGTCGAGAAGGCGATCGTGGGCAAGGACCACGTCATCCGGCTCGTGCTGACCGCGCTCATCTCCGACGGCCACGTGCTGCTCGAGGACTTCCCGGGCACGGGCAAGACCGTGCTGGCCAAGGCGCTCGCGAACACGCTCGACGGCACGACGTCGCGCATCCAGTTCACGCCAGACCTTCTGCCCTCTGACGTGACCGGTGTCACGATCTACGACCAGGGCAAGGGAAAATTCGAGTTCCACGAGGGACCGATCTTCGCGTCGATCGTGCTCGCGGACGAGATCAACCGCGCCTCCCCGAAGACGCAGAGCGCGCTGCTCGAGGTGATGGAGGAGGGCGTCGTCACGATCGATGGCGTGGGGCACTCCGTCGGCGCCCCGTTCCTCGTGATCGCGACACAGAACCCCGTGGAGCAGGCCGGAACCTACAAGCTCCCCGAGGCGCAGCTCGACCGCTTCCTCATCAAGACCTCGCTCGGCTACCCCGACTCGAAGACCGCGGTCGCCCTGCTCATGGACTCCTCCACGAGGGCTCGCGCGTCCCTCGTCTCACCGATCATCAAGCCGGATTCCATCGTGGCGATGGCGGGTCTCGCCAGCGAGGTCTTCGTCGACGAGTCGGTCATGCAGTACCTCAGCGACATCGTCGACGCCACGCGCAAGCACCGCGATGTGGCACTCGGCGTGAGCATGCGCGGCGCCATGGCACTCGCCAGGGCGGTGAAGACCTGGGCGATCGCGCAGGGCAGGAGCTACGCGACCCCCGACGACGTGCGTGACCTCGCCGTGCCTGTGCTCGCCCACCGCGTGATCATCGACCCGGAGTCGGAGTTCGCCGGAGTGAAGGCCGAAGACATCATCGGCCGCATCCTCGTCGACATCGCACCGCCGGCCTATCGCGCGGCTTGATCGCGACACTCACCACACGACACCCATGACAACCCAGACCATCGGCACGGGCGCTTCTTCCGCGCTGCGGCGCGCGCGCGGCTTCCTCGCCGTGCTCGTGAACCTCGTGCGCCCGGTCGCCCTGGCCGTGGGACGGATGCTTCGCCCGGTGCTCGCCGTCGTCACGGGTTCCGGCTGGGTCGTGTTCGGCGTCGCGGCGCTCGCCATCGTGCTCAGCATCGTCTTCCGCTGGCAGGAATTCAGCTATCTCGGTGCGGTGCTGCTCGCCGCGCTCGTCGTGAGCACGCTGTTCCTCTTCGGCCGCGCCTCCTACGGTGTGCTCATCGAGCTCAATCCGCGCCGCGTCGTCGTGGGCGACAGGGCGATGGGTCGCATGCTCGTCACCAACGTCGGAAGCCGCAACCTCGTGCCGACGCGGATGGAGCTGCCGGTGGGCAAGGGGCTCGCCGAGTTCCAGCTGCCCTCGATGAAACCCAAGGAGGAGCACGAGGAACTCTTCGCCGTGCCCACCCATCGCCGCGCGGTCATCGTGGCGGGTCCCGCCGAGTCCGTGCGCGGCGATCACCTCGGGTTGCTGCGGAAGGCCGTGCGCTGGACCGACCCGGTGGACCTCTTCGTTCATCCGCTCACCGTGCGTCTCGCCCCCTCTGCCGCAGGGCTCGTGCGCGACCTCGAGGGCCAGGTGTCGAAGAAGATCACCAACAGCGACATCGCCTTCCACGCGCTGCGGCCCTACGTTCCGGGCGACGATCGCCGCTACGTGCACTGGCGCACCTCGGCGCGCATCGGCCAGCTCATGGTGCGCCAGTTCGAGGAGACGCGGCGCTCGCAGCTCACGATCATCCACAGCACCATGGCGGGTCTCTACGCCTCGGATGACGAGTTCGAGTTGGCGATGTCGGTCACGGCCTCGATCGCCTCGCAGGTGATTCGCGACGGCACCCAGATGAACGTCGTGAGCGAGACCGGAGTGTGGCGCAGTCACAGCGTCACCGCCCTGTTGGATGCCTCCTGCCGCATCGAACCCGTCGGCCGCCTGTTCGACAACGTGCGCGACTTCGCCAGGGAGCGCACGAAGCGGCTGCCGGCCCCGAGCGTCGTGATGATCGTCGGTGGCTCGCGCACGACGACCGCGGAGTACCGCAGCATCGAAACGCTATTCGGCAAAGACACCTCCCTCGTCGCGTTCCGTGTCGAGGCGGGTGCCCCGCCCAAGATCTCCTCCGTCGCGGGCCTCACCATGATCACCGTCGGTGAGCTCTCCGACCTCCCATCGCTCGTGAGGGGGCTCGCATGAGCGGCGGGGGGCAGCAGACCACGAACGTCGCGTCGCGGCTCGACGGGAAGCTGACCGGTCGCACCTGGACCGACATCGCGGTGCTGCTGGTGCTGGCGCTGCTCGGCGTGATCGGCTTCGAGCCCTCCTTCGGTGGCTACAGCTTTCTGATCGCGGGGCTCGGCGGACTCGCTCTCGGCACGGCGACGGCGCTCGCCGCGACCGTCGCTCGGCTCGGCGTGATCGCGACGACACTGCTCGCCGTGGTCGCCTACTTCCTGTTCGGAACGGCGATCGCGGTGCCGCAGCAGGGTTTCTTCGCCGTGCTGCCCACCCTGCAATCGCTCGACAGCATCGCCGTCGGATCCGTCTACGGTTGGGCAGACATCGTCACGCTGCGCACACCGATCGACGCGCCGCAGTACATCGCGGTCGTGCCCTACGTCGCCACCTGGCTCGTCGCGCTCGTCTCCGTGACGCTCGCGACGCGGTGGCTCGCGCGCCGGCCGCGGGCCGCCTGGCGCTTCGCCGTGGTGCTCATCGGTCCCGTCGCGCTCTACCTCACCGGCATCCTGATCGGAACCAACGAGCCGTACCAGGCGGGCATCCGTGGTGCGGCCTTCGCCGTGATCGCCCTCGTCTGGCTCGGCTGGCGCCGCCCGGGCGGCACGAGCGTCGCGGATGCCGGCGCCCGCAGGCTGCGCAACCGCAAGCTCGGCGGCACCGCGGTCGTCGTCGCCGCGGCGGTGGTGCTCGGTGGCGGCCTGGGCTTCGCGTTCGCGCCGCCGAACAAGGAACGCTTCGTGCTGCGCGAGGAGATCCAGCCGCCGTTCGACCCGCTGCAGTACCCGAGCCCACTCGCCGGGTTCCGTCACTATACGAAGCGAGTGACGGATGACGTGCTCTTCACCGTGAGCGGCCTGCAGAAGGGCGACACCATCCGACTGGCCACGATGGACTCGTTCACGGGCAAACTCTGGAACGTGACGGGGCCCGAGACCGCGACGGACGGGTCGGGCTCGTTCAGCCTCGTCGGCCGCACCATGCCGAAGCAGTCGTTCGTCACGCCGGAGAAGCGCCGCAACGTGGTCTTCACGATCGAGGACTACCAGGATGTCTGGGTGCCGAGCATCGGTTACCCCACGGCGCTCGACTTCGAAGCCGGCACCGCGAAGAACTCGGGCGACAACCTGCGGTACAACGACGCAACCGGCACGACCGTGCTCACCTCCGGGCTTCACGACGGCGACCGCTACGAGATGAACGCGCTCGTGCAGAAGGTGCTCTCGCCAGACGAGCTCGCCAACGTGCAGACCGCCGCCGTCGCGCTTCCGCCGGTGGTGGCGAGCCCCGACATCGTCACCGCCAAGGCGCAGGAATTCGCGGGCAAGGCCACGACGCCGATCACACAGCTCGAGGCCATTCGCCAGAAGCTCGTCACCTCCGGCTTCCTCAGTCACGGCAGAGCCTCCGACTCCGTGCCATCGCGGGCGGGCCACGGCGCCGACCGTGTGAACGAGCTTCTCGAACGCACGCAGATGGTGGGCGACCAGGAGCAGTACTCCTCCGCGTTCGCGCTCATGGCGCGCAGCCTCGGCTACCCCGCGCGAGTCGTCATGGGCTTCGCCCCGAAGATCGCCGATGGTCAGCGCACGGTGAAGGTCACCGGAGACGACGTCACCGCGTGGGTCGAGGTCGCCTTTGCCAAGGAGGGCTGGGTGGCCTTCAACCCGACTCCGAAGGAGACGGACATTCCGCAAGCCCAGACACCTCAGCCACAGAGCGAGCCGCAGCCGCAGGTGCGCCAACCGCCGCGCTCCGAGAAGCACGATGACCAGGTGCTCACGCCGGTGTCGCTCGATGATTCGCGCGTGAAAGACAAGAATTCGCTCTTCGCCCTGCCCGCATGGGCGATCGCGATCGGGTTGAGCGTGCTGATTCCGGCGCTGCTGTTCTTCGGTCCGCTGCTCATCATCGCGTGGTTCAAGCAGCGCAGACTGCGGCGCCGTCGGCAGGCAGAGCGCGGAGACCTGCGGGTGGCCGGCGCGTGGGATGAACTGCTCGACCGGTACTCCGAGCTCGGCTACGCCGTTCCGCTGAAGACGACGCGAATCCACGTAGCAGGCACGCTGCAGCAGCAACTGCCCGCGGATGCGCCGCAGTCGCTGCGCGGGATCGCCACCTCGACCGACGAGGCGGTCTTCTCCGGACTCGACATCGACGGCGATCACTCGGAGCGGGTGTGGACGGAAGCGCTCGCCGCCATCGAGGTCGCGAGCGGTGCCGTGACCGGCGCGAGGCGACTGCTCAGTCGATTCCGCATCCGCAGTGCTCGCGAGTGGGTGGGTCGGCTGGCGGGCGCGAATGCGCAGTCGGGTGATGCGGCGGCCGCGCCTCGGCGTCGCCCGATCGGCAGACGCTCGGCGGCGAAGCGCGTGGGTTAGCATGGCTCGGCGAGCGATTCTGACGGGGAGGTGACGGCGTGAGCGACGAAGAGGTCCCCATGATCACCCCTCCGCCCGGACTCGCCATCCCCACGCCGCAGCAGCCCGAACCGGTGACGGATGCCGCACCGCCAGACCCGCAGGCCTTCATCACCCTTCCGCCTGGAGTGTTCGATTCCAGTACCTATCGGGTGCCGAACCCGCGGGTGGTGCCGCCGCGCACGCACCAGAGCGACGACATCGTGTTCTTTCCTAGCGCGCCCGGCGTGCCCGCTGCTCCTGGAGTCGCCCCGGTCGAACAGCAGCCGGCAGCTTCGATCCCGCAGTGGCGGCTCGTGCTGCCCGGCGGGATCGGCGCGAAGGCCGTCGATGGCGCGGTGTTCATCGGCCGCAACCCGGCGCGCAGACCGGAGTGGCCGAACGCCGAACTGCTGCCGCTGGTGGATCCGGCGAAGTCGCTCTCGAAGACTCACGCGCTCGTCGAGCTCGAACAGAACGTGCTGTGGGTGCACGACCTCGATTCGACGAACGGTGTGTTCATCGTCACCGACAACGGTGACGCCACCGAGGTCGTGCCCGGAAGCCGCGCCGCCGTTCCGGCCGGGTCCGACCTCGAGCTCGGTGACTACGTCATCCGCGTGGAGTGCGACTGACTTGGCTCAGGCGGCGCCCAGTCGCGCCATCGCGAGCTGCTCCGCGGCGTCGAGTGTCGTGATGCCCTTGGCGCGCGCATCCGCGAAGATCGTCGTGATCGTCTCACCGATCGTCGAGACGCGGGCCTCGATCGCGGCGAAGTCGGCGTTCGGCTTCGTCGCCATGTCGAGGTAGATCACGCCGCCGGCGTTCACGACGAAGTCTGGAGCCCACAGGATGCCGCGTTCCGCGAGCTGCGCGGCCCCGTCGTGGCTCGCGAGTTGATTGTTCGCGGCGCCGACAACGGCGGGAACCCGCAGTTCCTCGATCACCCGGCTGCTCAGCACGCCGCCGAGGCCGCACGGAACGAAGAGGTCCGCCTCCGTGCGGTGCGCCTCCGCGACGTCCACCCAGCTCGCGCCGAGCGAGGCGGCGAAGTCCTTCTTGGCCAGGTTGACATCCGTGACCGTGAGTCGCGCGCCGGCGGCGGCGAGCTTGGTGGCGAGTCGACCGCCGACCTGGCCGAGGCCCGAGATGACGATGTGCCGACCGGCCACCTCGCGGCTGCCGAAGGCCGCCTCGAGGGTGGAGAGGATGCTCGCGTACACTCCGGCGGCGGTGGCATCCGCGGGCTCGCCCACGCCGCCCTTGTCGGCGGGCAGGCCGCAGACGTGCTCGGTGCGCTCGGCGACGATCGCCATGAGCTCAGCGCTCGTACCGACATCCTCGGCCGTCATGTACGCGCCGCCGAGGCTCTCGATCGCGTCGCCGAGATCGAGCATGGCGTCGCGCTTCTGCGCGTCGGTCAGCACGGTGCCCAGGGGCAGGTAGATGACCGACTTGCCGCCGCCCCGGTTGAGGCCGGCCGCGGCGTTCTTGAGCGTCATCGCGGCGGAGAGCCGGAGCGAGTCCGCGACGGCCTCGGTCCAATCGGAGTACTGCCACACCCGGGCTCCGCCGAGGGCCTGGCCCAGTCTGGTGGAGTGAACGGCGACGCTCATCGTGAGGCCGGAACGCGTGCCGGTCGTGATGAGCACTCGCTCGTGGGTGAAGTCGATGGCAGCGATGCCATCCCTAACTGCTGCGGCATCCATCGTGGACGTCTGCGTGATGGTCATGACTGTTCTCCTATGAACCGGCCTTGTGGGCAGAACTGGCGTCGCACGATTGTGGTGTGGCGACCCCTCAAGCCTAGCCACGCGGCCCGGCGAGCGCGCCCCCGGGCAAAGTAGACTGTCTGGGTTGGGCGCGGTGTACCTTCCGCGAGCCGCCCGAAGTCGAGAGAGGACATGTCATGGCGAAGACCCTGGCAGAAAAAGTCTGGGACGACCATCTCGTCGTCAAGGGTGCTGACGGCACCCCCGACCTTCTCTATATTGACCTTCACCTTGTGCACGAGGTCACGTCTCCGCAGGCATTCGATGGACTCCGGATGGCCGGCCGGCCCGTTCGCCGCACCGACCTCACGATCGCCACGGAAGACCACAACACCCCCACCCTCGCGATCGACCGCCCCATCGCCGACGTGACGAGCCGCACCCAGATCGAGACGCTCCGCAAGAACTGCGCAGAGTTCGGCGTGCGCCTGCATCCGCTCGGTGACAAGGATCAGGGCATCGTGCACGTCGTCGGACCGCAACTGGGGCTCACGATGCCCGGCATCACCGTCGTCTGCGGCGACTCGCACACCTCAACGCACGGCGCATTCGGCGCGATGGCCTTCGGCATCGGCACGAGCGAGGTCGAGCACGTGCTCGCCACCCAGACCTTGCCGCTCAAGCCGTTCAAGACCATGGCGATCACCGTCGAGGGCACGCTGCGCCCCGGTGTCACGGCCAAAGACATCATCCTCGCCGTGATCGCAAAGATCGGCACCGGCGGCGGGCAGGGCTACGTGCTCGAATACCGCGGTAGCGCCATCCGTGCCCTCTCCATGGAGGGACGCATGACGATCTGCAACATGTCGATCGAGGCCGGCGCGCGAGCAGGCATGGTCGCACCGGATCAGACCACCTACGACTACCTCAAGGGCCGCGACCACGCGCCGCAGGGTGCCGACTGGGACGAGGCCGTCGCCTACTGGAACACCCTCGCCACCGACGATGACGCCGTGTTCGACGCCGAGGTCTTCCTCGACGCCAACGAGCTCGAGCCCTTCGTCACCTGGGGCACGAACCCCGGCCAGGGCGTCTCGCTGAGCGAGTCAGTTCCCGACCCGGCGAGCTACAGCGACCCGAACGACCGCGCCGCGGCCGAGCGCGCACTCGAGTACATGGACATCGCCGCGGGCACCCCGATGAAGGAGATCGCGGTCGACGCGGTCTTCATGGGCTCCTGCACCAACTCACGCATCGAAGACCTGCGCGCCTTCGCCTCGATCGTCAAGGGCCAGAAGAAGGCGGATGGGGTGCGCGTCATGGTCGTGCCGGGCTCGGCCCGGGTGCGCATCGAGGCCGAAGCGGAGGGGCTCGACAAGATCATCGAGGAGTTCGGAGCGGAGTGGCGCTTCGCCGGCTGTTCGATGTGCCTCGGCATGAACCCCGACCAGTTGGCGCCGGGCGAGCGCTGCGCCTCGACCTCCAACCGCAACTTCGAGGGACGGCAGGGAAAGGGTGGGCGCACCCATCTCGTGTCGCCTCTCGTGGCCGCGGCCACGGCCATCCGCGGAACGCTCTCGAGCCCGTGGGATCTGCAGAGTTCGGGGATTGAGCCCGTCGAAATCTCACGGAGCCATGACGGAGGCGGGGTCTCGACGAGCTCGACCACCGGTGCGGGGGTGGTCGCGTAATGGAGAAGATCTCCGTGGTCAGCGGCGTCGCCGTGCCGCTCAAGCGCTCCAACGTCGACACCGACCAGATCATCCCCGCGGTGTTCCTCAAGCGCGTCACCAAGACCGGCTTCGATGACGCGCTCTTCTACGCGTGGCGGCAGGATCCGGAGTTCGTGCTGAACCGCCCGGAGTTCCAGAATCCGCGCGTGCTCATCGCCGGCCCCGACTTCGGCACCGGCTCCAGCCGCGAGCACGCTGTCTGGGCGCTGCGTGACTACGGTTTCGCGGCCGTGCTGAGCCCACGCTTCGGCGACATCTTCCGCGGCAACTCGGGCAAGCAGGGACTCCTGACCGGCCAGATCAGCGAGGCGGATGCGGAACAGCTGTGGGCGAGGATCGAAGCGCAACCGGGCATCGAGGCCTCGGTCGACCTGGTGGCGAAGACGGCATCCATCGGGGACTTCACCGTACCGTTCGACATCGACGACTACACCAGGTGGCGACTGCTCGAGGGGCTGGACGACATCGCACTCACCCTGCGCGACGAGGCAAAAATCACGGAGTTTGAGAGCCGCAGGCAATCATGGCGGCCACGTACACTGCCTGTACGGCACGGCTCGGTCCAATAATGACCGCTCTGACCAGGGATGCCCAGAAGGCAGGGGAACGCGTGGCACTGAACTCAGACGAGATCCTCATCACCGGCGGCAACCCGCTTCGTGGGCGGATCGGTGTGCGCGGCGCCAAGAACCTCGCGACGAAAGCCATGGTCGCAGCCCTCCTCGGCGAGACGCCGAGTGTGCTGCGCGACGTTCCGGAGATCAGCGACGTCGACGTCGTCCGTGGCCTGCTGCAGGTCTACGGCGTCGAGGTGACCGATCTCGCGCCGGGCGAGCTGCGCTTCGACACGAGCAACGTCGAGCGCGCCCACTTCGCCGAGATCGACGCGCACGCCGGCTCCAGCCGCATCCCGATCCTGTTCTGCGGGCCGCTGCTGCACCGCCTCGGTGAGGCACGCATCCCGGATCTCGGGGGCTGTCGCATCGGCGACCGCCCGATCGACTTCCACCTCGACGCGCTGCGCGCCTTCGGCGCCGTCGTCGACAAGAGCTACGAGGGCATCTACATCACGGCCCCGAACGGGCTCAAGGGCGCCAACATCGAGCTGCCATACCCGAGTGTCGGTGCGACCGAGCAGGTGCTGCTGACGGCGGTGCGCGCCGAGGGCACGACGGAGCTCAAGAACGCGGCCATCGAGCCGGAGATCATGGATCTCATCGCCATCCTGCAGAAGATGGGCGCCATCATCTCGGTCGAGCCGAACCGCGTGATCCTCATCGAGGGCGTCGAGCGGCTCGAAGGCTATAAGCACCGCGCACTGTTCGACCGCAACGAGGTCGCGAGCTGGGCCTCCGCGGCGCTCGCCACCAAGGGCGACGTCTTCGTCGAGGGTGCGCTGCAGTCCGAGCTCATGACGTTCCTCAATGTCTTCCGCAAGGTCGGCGGCGCGTTCGATGTCGAAGACGACGGCATCCGCTTCTACCACCCGGGCGGCGAGTTGAAGCCCGTCACGGTCGAGACGGATGTGCACCCCGGCTTCATGACGGACTGGCAGCAGCCGCTCATCGTGGCTTTGACCCAGGCGAACGGTGTCTCGATCGTGCACGAGACCGTGTACGAGAATCGGCTCGGCTTCACCGCCTCGCTCAATGAGATGGGCGCGAAGATCGTCGTGCACCCGCACGGGCTGCCGGATACCCCGCGTCGCGTTCCACGTCGGGACTTCGAGCAGGCTGCGGTCATCACGGGGCCCACCCCGCTGCACGGCGCGGATGTGCTCGTTCCCGACCTGCGCGGCGGCTTCAGCTACCTCATCGCAGCGTTGGTCGCCGAGGGGCAGTCCACGGTGCGCAACGTCGGTCTCATCCGGCGCGGCTATGAGCACATCATCGAAAAGCTCGAGGCGCTCGGCGCAGACTTCGTGTACGAGGGATAGCCGGCGAGTGTCTGAACAACCGAAGCCGACGGCAGCGACGCCGGGCGAGCATCCGAAGCCTTCGAAGTCGAAGTCGGAAAAGACGGCGATCTTCCGCTTGCTCGCGGCTCTCGTGCTGCCCTTCATGTACTCGATCGCCAGGTACCGCATCGAAGACGGCCACAAGCTTCCCAAGGAGGGCGCGTTCATCCTGTCGCCCAACCACTACAGCGAGATCGACCCCGTCGTCGTCGGTGTGTTCGTGTGGCGGCTCGGGCGCGCCCCGAGGTATCTCGCGAAGGCCTCGCTGTTCAAGGTTCCCGTGCTCGGCTGGTTCCTGCGCAAGTCGGGGCAGATCCCCGTGCAGCGTTCGGGTGCCGCTCGCGGCAGCGATCCGCTCGCTGCGGCACGCAAGCTCGCCGACGACGGGCTTGCGGTGATCATCTATCCCGAGGGCTCGCTCACGCGCGATCCAGACCTCTGGCCGATGCGCGGCAAGTCCGGCGCCGTGCGGATGGCGCTCGAGGCCGGCGTGCCGCTCATCCCGATGGCGCACTGGGGAACCCAGGCCGTGATGCCGCGCTACGGCAAGCGCATCAGCGTCTTCCCGCCCAAGACCATCCGGGCCAAGATCGGCGACCCCGTCGATCTCTCCGCGTTCGTCGGGCGCAAGATCGACAGTGCGACGCTCAACGAGGCGACGGCGCTGCTCATGCGCGACATCGCCGCGCTCCTCGCGGAGTTGCGGGGCGAGTCCGCGCCCGCGGTGCTGTGGGACCCGAGTCAGCACGACCAGTCTGAGATCGGACGCTTTTGAGCAACCTCATGACCATGCCGATCCCGGTGTCGGCGCCGGGCGTGCGCCGCGTCGCCGTTCTCGGTGCCGGCAGTTGGGGCACGACCTTCGCCAAGGTGCTCGCCGACGGTGGTTCGGATGTCGCGCTCTGGTCACGCCGTGCCGAACTCGCCCGTGAGATCTCTCAGAGCAAGCGCAACAGCGACTACCTGCCCGGCATCAACCTGCCGCGCAACCTGTGGTCGAGCTCGCTACTGCCCGACGTGCTCGACGCCGCCGAGATCGTCTTCCTCTCGGTGCCCAGCCAGTCGCTGCGCGAAAACCTGCGCATCGTGCGCGAAGTGATTCCGCGGGACGCCATCCTCGTGAGCCTCATGAAGGGAATCGAGCGCGGCACGGCCCTGCGGATGACCGAGGTGATCGAGCAGGAACTGCACATCGACCCCGAGCGCGTCGCCGTGATCTCCGGCCCGAACCTCGCGCTCGAGATCGCCAAGGAGCAGCCGACCGCCGCGGTCGTCTCCTCGGCGAGCATGGAGACCGCGACCACGGTGGCGATCGCCGCGACGAACCCGTACTTCCGCTCCTTCGTCAACACGGATGTCATCGGCACCGAGTTCGGCGGGGTGCTCAAGAACCTCATAGCTGTGGCGATCGGCATTGTCGACGGCGTCGGCTACGGCGAGAACACCAAGGCCTCGATCATCACCCGCGGACTCGTGGAGATCACCGATTTCGCGGTCGCCTACGGTGGTCGCCCCGAGACGCTCGCCGGCCTCGCCGGTCTCGGCGACCTCATCGCCACCTGCGAGTCGCCGCTGTCGCGCAACAACACCGCAGGGCGACTGCTCGGGCAGGGCTACGGTTTCGCCGATGTCGTCAAGCAGATGAACCAGACCGCGGAGGGGCTCGCGTCCGTCGCTCCCGTGTTGGAACTCGCGGCGGCCAAGGGCGTCGCGATGCCGATCGTGTCCCAGGTGGGCGAGGTGCTTGCGGGCACCATGAACCCGCGCGACATCGCGCCGCACCTCACGACAGACGACGGCGAACCGCAACCGGAGTCGTAGCTCGGATCAGGGCGTGGGCGTCGGTGCGGGTACGACCTCGGACTCGCCGCCGAGTCCGTTGCCGAGCACGCTCTCGCACTTGTGCTGCGCGGACTGCTTGATGAAGCTGATCGCGTTCGAGAGCTGATCGAGCACGATGGTGCCCTGCCCGTTGGTGAGGTTCGAGTCGACCACGACCTGCACCGCAGGCTTACGGCCGTAGGTCGTGAACGTGTAGACCGGCTTCTTCGAGTCGTCGATGATCCAGTCGATGCCCTTGACCGTGGCGCACTTCGAGCTCGTGGGGCCGGGAGGGGTCACGCCGCAGCGCAGGATGACCGCCGCCGGGTCGCCCCACGCGCCCGTCGCCTGCGCATCCGTGTTGCGCAGCGACTGATCGGCCACGGACCCTGGCAGGTGCACGATCACGTCGGCGCACTTCGGATTGGTGGCGTCCGCCGCGGGCTTGAGGGCGACCGTGGGGGTGCACGCGCTGAGGACGAGGAGCAGTGGCAGCACCGCGCCAGCCACCGCGGCGCGGGCGAGTCTCGGGTTCATTGCTTTCAGGCTAGCGTTTGATGCATGACGGATGCTGAAGGGGGCGGTTCTGAGGTCGCCGACACGCTCGGCGCGATCGGAGAGTCGGCGACGCTGGGTCGCATCTTTCCCCGGCTGCCGGCTGCGGCATCCGCCCTGCTCGGCCCGGGCGACGACGCGGCCGTGGTCGCTTCGCCAGACGGCCGTTTTGTCGTGACGACGGACATGATGATCCACGGACCGGATTTTCGACTCGCCTGGTCGACCCCGCACGATCTCGGCTGGAAGGCCGCCGCCTCCAACCTCTCGGACGTCGCGGCGATGGGTGCCGTGCCGACCGCCCTCGTGGTCGCGATCGCCGCCCCGGCCGACTCTCCGGTGTCGTTGCTCGAGGGGATTGCCGACGGCTTTCGGGATGCCTGCGAGGAACTCGCGCCCGGCTGCGGCATCGTTGGCGGCGACCTCTCGGTCTCGCCCACTCTCACGATCGCCGTGACGGCCTTCGGTGACCTCGAGGGTCGGGACGCGGTGCTGCGCTCCGGCGCCCGGCCGGGCGATGTCGTGGCCGTCTCCGGCGTGCTCGGCGAGGCGGCCCTCGCGCTGCGACTGCTCTTCCAGTACGCGACGGATGCGGCGGGCGAGCCGTCCGCGACCCTCGCGGCCGGACTGCGCGACCAGACCGAGGCGCAGCTGGCCCCGCGCCCACCGATCGCGGACGGGGTGGCCGCCGCGCTCGCCGGAGCGACCGCGATGCTCGACCTCAGCGACGGACTCGCGCTCGATGCCGCGCGGCTCGCACGCGCGAGCGGCGTCGGTCTCGACTTCAAGAGCGTGCTGCTCGGCGCCTCGCCCGAGCTCGCTCTCGACGGCGGCGAAGACCACTCGCTGCTGGCGACCTTCCCGCCCGACGCGTCGTTTCCCGGGGGGTTTCGTGCGGTTGGCGTCGTGCTGGACGGCGCGGGGATCAGCCTCGACGGAGAGCCCTACGTACCCGGGGGTTGGGACCCGTACACCGGCTGGGACGGCGGTCGCGGCTAGCGAGCGCTCAGGAGCGGCGCGCCCACCAGAGAGTGGTGTCTCCGTAGTCCTTGCGGCGGTCGAGCTCGACGTCGTCGGGCCAGCCGGGTTCTGCGGAGCGGCTGCTGCGTTCCACCAGGACCACGGCATCCGAGGCGAGTCTCGGTGCGAGCGTCTCGAGGGTGCGCTGCAGTTCGGCATCGCCGAGCTCGTAGGGCGGGTCGAGGAGCGCGATGTCCCAGGTGGCGCCGCTCGCACCGAGAAAGGCCTGCACCGACTGTGCGACCACCGTGATCGCCGGCGCCCGACCCGCTCGTGCGCTGCGCTCGACCAGGCGCGCGTTCTCCCGGGCGGCTCGCACGGCGGGCTGACCGTTGTCGACGAGCGTCACGCTCGCAGCGCCCCGGGATGCCGCCTCCAGTCCCAGCGCGCCGGAGCCCGCGTAGAGGTCGACCACGCTCGCGCCGGCGAGCAGATCGCGCGACTCGAGCGCCGAGAAGATGGCCTCGCGCACGCGATCGCTCGTGGGTCGCGTGCCCGAACGCGGGACTGCGAGAGCGAGCGAGCCGGCGAACCCGGCAATTATCCGTGTCATCGCGCTCAACGCTACCGACTCCAATCGCCCTTCCCTTTCGGAAACTCAGGACTCTGGCTGCCAATGCGACCGGATATGCGCGAAACACGGGCTTGCCGTGCCCAAAGTCCTGAGTTTCCGAAAGGACAGGAGTGCGGGTCGCCGCTCCAGAAATTGTCTCGTCGCGCCACTAGTTTTTGGCGCGATGAGCAGGTTTCTAGAGCGGGGAGCGGGGGACGCTCGACAGGCGGTGCTGCGCCGTGGGCGGTCGCCGGTAGCCTCGGAGGGTGACCTCGCCTCTCGACGCCAAGCTGTCTTCCGCGCTGGGTGCGCGCACGGCCGCCGCGTTCCAGAAGGGGCTCGGGCTCGTCACCGTCGGCGATCTGCTGAGCCACTACCCGCGCCGCTACGCCAGGCGGGGTGAGCTGACGGCGCTCAGCGAGCTGGAACTCGACTCGAGCGTCACCATCGTGGCGGAGGTGCTCGCGGTGCAGGAGCGTCCGATGCGCGCCAAGCGTGGCTCCATCCTCGAGGTGAAGATCAGCGACGGCAGGGGCATCCTCACCCTCACCTTCTTCAACCAGGCGTGGCGCCGCAGCGAACTCGTGCCCGGTGCTCGCGGCATCTTCGCGGGCAAGGTCGGCGACTACAAGGGCACGCGGCAACTCGCGCACCCCGACTACGAGTTGTTCGAGCCCGATGTCGAGCGGGACGAGGCTGCGGCCAAGGCGTGGGCAGAGACGCCGATTCCCCTGTACCCGGCCACCGCATCCGTCGCTTCGTGGCAACTGCAGAAGGCGATCGGCATCGTGCTCGATACGCTGCCCGCGCTCGATGATCCGGTTCCGGATGCCGTGCGCGCCTCCCGCAAGTTGATGAGCTATTCGAAGGCGGTCGAGTTCATTCACCGCCCGCAGAAGGACTCGGACTGGGGCGCCGCTCGCAAGGCGCTGCGCTTTCAGGAGGCGTTCGTGCTGCAGGCCGCGCTCGTGCAACAGCGGCAGCTGCTGCGCGAAACCGAGGCCACGCCGCGTCTCGCCGGTGCCCTGCTGCAGGGCTTCGACGCGGCGCTGCCGTTCACCCTCACCGGCGACCAGTCGCGCGTGGGGGAGGAGATCACCGCCGACCTCGAATCGAACGCGCCGATGAACCGCCTCGTGCAGGGCGAGGTCGGCTCGGGCAAGACCCTCGTTGCCCTGCGCGCGATGCTCGCGGTCGCGCAGTCCGGCGGCCAGTCGGCGCTGCTCGCCCCCACCGAGGTGCTCGCGAGTCAGCACCTTCGCTCGATCGTCAAGACGCTCGGCCCCGACCTCGCCGCACGCCTGCGACCGACCCTGCTCACCGGGCAACTGTCGACGGCCGAGCGCAAGAAGGCGCTGCTCGCTGCCGTGTCCGGCGGTGCGAGCATCATCGTCGGCACGCACGCCCTGCTGTCGGATGCCGTGGGCTTCTTCGACCTGGGACTGGTCGTCGTCGACGAGCAACATCGCTTCGGCGTCGAACAGCGGGAGACCCTGCGTCGCAAGGGCGCGACCCCGCCGCACGTGCTCGTGCTCACCGCGACGCCGATTCCGCGCACGGTCGCGATGACGGTCTTCGGCGACCTCGACATCTCGACCATCGCCGAGTTGCCGGCGGGTCGCCAGGGTATCGAGACCTTCGTCGTGCCGCTGGCTGAGAAGCCGGGCTGGGTCAACCGGGTCTGGGAGCGACTCGCGGAGGAGCTCGCGCTCGGAAGGCAGGCGTTCGTGGTCGCGCCCGCGATCGATCCGGCCGATCCCGGGGTGGAGCTGGATGACGACCTGGGGACGGGTCCGACCAGCGGTGCTGCCCACCGCGCGGCGAACGTCACCGAACTGCTTGCCGAGTTGCGCGCGAACCCGCTGCTGGCATCCGCTCGAATCGAGGCGCTGCACGGCAGGTTGCCGAGCGACCAGAAGGACGCGCTCATGCGCGCCTTCGCCGCGGGCGAGATCGACGTGCTCGTCGCGACCACAGTGATCGAGGTGGGCGTCGATGTGCCCAACGCGTCGGTCATGGTGGTGATGGATGCCGACCGCTTCGGCGTCTCCCAGCTTCACCAGCTGCGTGGCCGGGTCGGCCGCGGTGGCGTGCCGGGACTCTGCCTGCTCGTCACCGGCGCGGAGCCGGACTCCCTCGCCCGCGAACGGGTCGAGGCCGTGGCATCGACGCTCGACGGCTTCGAGCTCGCCCAGAAGGACCTTGAGCTGCGGCAGGAGGGTGACGTGCTCGGCAGCACCCAGTCCGGTGGGAGGTCGTCGCTGCGGTTGCTGCGCGTCGCGAAAGACGGCGAGCTCATCTCCGAGGCCCGGGAACTCGCCCAGGAGGTGCTGGCCGACGATCCGACGCTGGCGCGACATCCGGCACTGCGCGAAGCGCTCGATCGCCGCCTCGACGACACCTCACGCGACTTCCTCGCCAAGAACTGACGCGGCTGCGCGCCCCTCATGCGCGAGGACGGGAGTGGGCGAGCGAGCGCGTCGCCGCAGGTCATATTCAGGAAGCACGAGCGGCACCGGATAGGCTGGAACCATGAACAGGATCGCGGTCGTTCCTGGGTCGTTCGACCCGGTCACTCTGGGTCATATCGACGTGATCGAGCGGGCCGCGGGCATCTTCGACGAACTGCACGTGCTCGTCGTGCACAACCCCGACAAGACCGCGCTGCTGCCGGTCGCGCAGCGGGTCTCGCTCATCGAGAAGTCGATCGCCGAGGCGAAACTGCCGGGCAACATCCGCGTCACCTCCTGGAGTGTCGGCCTGCTCGTCGACTACTGCACGGATGTCGGCGCGCACGTTCTCGTCAAGGGCGTGCGCTCGCAGATCGACGTGGCCTACGAGACGCCGATGGCGATCGTGAACCGCGACCTCGCGGGCGTCGAAACGGTCTTCGTGCTCACGGATCCGGCCCACGCGCACGTCTCGAGCAGTCTGGTGCGGCAGGTCGCGGCGCTCGGCGGCGATGTGAGCCCCTACGTTCCGCGCGCTGTCGCCGAGTTCCTGCAGACCCCCTGAGCGTACCCGCCGATCGAGGCCACCCCCGGCGCGAAGCGGGGTGGAGCACGTATCGTGGAGACACGGCCCGAAAGGAATCGCATGCTCCCCCTGAAACTCGGCTACAAGGCATCCGCTGAGCAGTTTGACCCCCGTGAGCTCGTGGAGATCGCGGTGGCCGCCGAGGCGCACGGCTTCGAGAGCGTTGCGGTCAGCGACCACTTCCAGCCCTGGCGGCACGAGGGTGGTCACGCGCCGTTCTCACTCGCCTGGATGGCCGCGGTGGGCGAGCGCACGAGCACGGTACAGATCGGCACGTCGGTGATGACGCCGACCTTCCGCTACAACCCCGCCGTCATCGCGCAGGCGTTCGCCACGATGGGTTGCCTGTACCCGGGGCGCATCATGCTCGGAGTCGGCACCGGCGAGGCGCTCAACGAGATAGCCACCGGATTCCGCGGTGCCGGCGAGCAGGACTGGCCCGAATTCAAGGAGCGGTTCGCCCGGCTGCGCGAGGCCGTGTCGCTCATGCGACAGCTCTGGACCGAGGACCGCGTCGACTTCCAGGGCGAGTATTACTCCACCCACGGAGCCTCCATCTATGACCGGCCGGAGACACCCATCCCCGTGTACGTCGCCGCGGGCGGACCCGTCGTGGCGCGCTATGCCGGTCGCTCGGGCGACGGCTTCATCTGCACCTCCGGCAAGGGCATGGAGCTGTACACCGAGCAGCTCATCCCCTCCGTGCAGGAGGGTGCCGAGAAGGTGGGCAGGGACGCGAACGAGATCGACCGCATGATCGAGATCAAGCTCAGCTACGACACGACCTACGAGGCCGCGCTCGAGAACACGCGCTTCTGGGCGCCGCTCGCTCTCAGCAAGGAGCAGAAGCACGACATCCACGATCCGATCGAGATGGAGAAGGCGGCGGATGCGCTGCCCATCGAGCAGATCGCCTCGCGCTTCATCGTCGGTTCAGATCCAGACGCGGTGGTGGCGGACATCAAGAAGTACATCGATGCCGGCCTCAACCACCTCGTCTTCCACGCGCCGGGTCACGACCAGCGCCACTTCCTCGAGCTGTTCGAGCGCGACCTCGCGCCACGGTTGCGCGCACTGTAGCGTCCGTGCCGCGGCCGCCGCGTGTCTTCGCGACGGCCCCGGCACATCCGGTTCACATGATGCGACGCAGCAGCTGGCTCGCGGCGATGCGCTCCCGTTCCCGCTCGAACTCCTGACGGAGCCGTTCGCGCTCGAGCATGGCGCGCGCCTGCTCATGGGTGACTCGGCCGCGTCGCCGGCTCCACGTGATGAGCGCGACGCCGAGGTGCAGCGCGGCACGGTCGAGCAGGCCGACCCGGCGGTGGGAGGCGCGTTCGGCTCCCGGCGGATCGGGCGGGTGGTCGCGACGATCGTGATCGGTCGTCTGCGTGGTGGCTACTTCGGGGTTGAGTGTGGTGTTCACGATGGTTCCTTTGGTGGTGCGGCGCGCGAGACCGTGGTCGGCAAGCGCCAGTGGTGCCGTTCGAACGGCGAGGCACGCGCCGGGTGGCGCGGGAGGGGTGAGCTCCCTGAGCTGCGAGACGTCAGGGAGGGGCTTCGACGGCGGTGCCGCGGAAGCCGGCGGGGCTTCGCTCGGGGAGCGACTCAGGCCGTTATGCGGTGAACGCTGCAGCGGTCAATGCTGCCGTTCTCTGCGCGCACACGAGGCCTGCGGTGGTTCGAGAAAAATCTGCAGTTGCTGCAGTGTCTGCGTTTGTGATCACGGTCGGCCTCCTTTCGTCTGTGGCGTGCGTTCCACCGTAGTGGTCGGCGAGCGAGCACTGCAAGGTCTGAGGCGAAAACGGGGAGGTTCGCGCTGAGCCGCCCTCGTCATCCGGCCCGCGTGTCTCTAGGATGCTGCTCATGTACCTCGTGCTGCCGCTGCTGATGCTCATCCTGCTGGTCGGCGCGCTCGCGGACATCATCATGGCCGAGGAGTGGCGGGTCAAGCACCTGCCCAAGGTGTTCTGGATCATCATCGTGATCCTCATGCCCTTGGTCGGTTCTATCCTGTGGTTCGCCATCGGTCGCGAATACGCGCGGCCGGTCAACCTCGGCGGGTTCGGCGATCCGCGACGACGTGAGGCGGATGCGGTGGCGACGTCTCTCGAACCGCTCACGCCGGGGAGCTTCGGCGTGCGCAACACCGAGGCGGAACTCGCGGCGCTCGACCGTGAAATCGAGGCCTACGAGAAGGCCGAGCGGATTCGGCAGCTCGAGGAGCAGTTGCGCGAGCGCCGGAGAGAGAAGGGGATCGAGGGCTGAACCGAGCTCCGCGGGTACAGTGCGAGTGTGGGTTTCACGAGTGCCGAACTGGATGCGTTCAAGGGCGTCGGACTGCCCGACCTGGTCGGCCCCCACATCCGTCTGCTCTTTGTGGGCATCAACCCGGGTCTGCAGACGGCCGCCGTTCAGGCCCACTTCAGCGGGCGCAGCAACCGGTTCTATCCGGCGCTGTTCCGGGCGGGAATCGTGGATCGCGTGATCGACGCCTCGGCGGGGTTCACTCCGGATGATCGTGCGCACCTGATCGGGCGGGGCGTTGGCATCTCGAACCTGGTGCGCGGTGCATCCCGGCGGGCGGACGAGCTCACGGCGGATGAACTGCGTGCGGGCGCGGCGGACCTCACGCAATGCGTCGAGGCGCTCGGCCCCGCCGTGGTGGCACTGCTCGGGATCACCGCGTACAGGATCGCCTTCGAGCGGCCGAAGGCGACCGCGGGCAGGCAACCGGAGGGGATCGGGGGTTCGGAGCTGTGGGTCGTGCCGAACCCAAGCGGACTCAACGCCCACGCGACCATCACGAGTCTGGCCGACGCCTATCGCGAGGCCGCGGTCGCTGCGGGCATTCCCGTCTTCGATCCGCCGGTTCGGGCGTCAACCCTGTGAGGGCAGCTGCTTCAGCCATTCATCGAAGGTCTGCGAACCGAGCGTCGCGCCTGGACCGGGAAGCACGGACCCATCGCGCATCGCGCGGAACATTTGCCCGGGCATCCGCAGCGGTATGACCGGCGTGCTTCTGCCCGTGGCACGCAGGTAGCGGCGCGCCATATCGACGAGGCTTTCCTGCCGCGGGCCCGCGAGGTCGGTGACTCGTCCTCTCGGTCTGCCTTCGGCCAGCTCGACGAGAGCGGATGCCACCTCCGCAGCAGCCACCGGCTGTAGCCTCCCGACGGGCACCGCGGCCACCGGGCCGAAGGTCGTCTGTGTGAGCATCTGCGGTGCAAACTCGTGGAACTGGGTCGCGCGCAGGATGGTCCAGGGCGCATCTGAGGTGGTCACCACTCGCTCCTGGGCGTTCTTGCCCGCGTAGTAACCGGAGCTGATGCCGTCGATGCCGACGATCGAGAGCGCAACGTGGTGCGGCACGCTGGCCGCCTTCTCTGCCGCGAGCAGTGTCGTGCTGCTGTCACGGAAGAAGGCGACGCAGGCGTCGGTTGCCGCGGATGCCACGCTCGCGACGTCGATAACCGCGTCGGCGCCACGCAGTGCCTCGGGTACGCCTCGCCCCGTCACGATGTCGACTCCGGCCGTGCGCGACATGGGCACGACCTGATGCCCGCGCTCCTGGGCGATGCGCGCCACGTGCTTCCCGAGGGTTCCGGTGGCGCCTGCGATGGCTATTCTCATTGTGCTGTCTCCTTGGTGTTGGTCGTGTCGGGAGTCTGGGCGCTGGGGCGCCGAGCTGGCAAGAGCAGGATGATGCCGAGCACGAGGCTGACACTCAAGCTGAGGAGTTCGCCGATCGCGTCCGTCTCGGACATCCCTGCCAGGTGCGACGCGTGATAGCTCAGATGTAGCACGCCGAAGACCGTCCAGGCGACGCCGACCGCCCTGGTGGCGGCGAGCTCGCGGGAGAAGAGCGCGAGCAGGGTTGCCGCAGCGATCGCCAGGTAGAGGCCGCCGACATCCCTGATGAGGTGTTCGTTGAATGGCCCATCGACCGCGACCCAGATGAACCCGAGTCCGGGGAACTCGGAGTAGAAGCTGTCGGGGAATGCCGCGGCCCACACGCCGACGAAGATGCCGAGGGCCGCCGTGATCGCCAGCACGATGCGGCGGAGAGCTGTGTTCATACAGACCAGGACGAGTCGAGTGCCCCGAGTGTGAGGTCGAACTCACATTTCAGTTTCCTGCTTCGTCGTTGTATGCAAGATTGGCTCGTATCGATACCGGCCGGAGGAGGCACGAACGGTGGAATCACCAGACCCGAGGCTCGCGGAACTGACCGCCGAGCGCAACCACCTGATGAGCCTCGGCTACCGGATGCTCGGCACCGTCGCCGACGCGGAGGACGCCGTTCAGGAGACGTATGCGCGCTGGTATCGCATGACGCCCGACGAGCGGGACGCGATCGAGGTGCCGCGCGCGTGGCTCACCAGGGTCGCCGGGCGCGTGTGCCTCGACATGCTCGGTACGGCACGCGCTCGCCGCGAGCACTACGTGGGGGAGTGGCTGCCGGAGCCCGTGCCTGGTACGACCTTTGCGCTCGACGGCCCGGCATCCGACCCGCTCGACCGCGTGACGCTCGACGACTCCGTCAGCACGGCGCTGCTCATCGTGCTCGAGTCGCTGACCCCGGCCGAGCGGGTGGCGTTCGTGCTTCACGACGTCTTCGCCGTGCCGTTTCCCGAGATCGCGGAGATTGTCGGCAGAACGGCGGATGCCTGCCGGCAGTTGGCGACGTCGGCGCGCAGGCGCATTCGTGAGCACCGCAGTGCCGAGGTGGCGACGGCCAGGCACGACAGTGTTGTGCAGGCCTTCGTCGCGGCGTGCACCAGCGGGGATCTGGCGGCGCTGGTCACTGTGCTCGATCCAGACGTCGTGCTGCGTTCCGATGGCGGTGGGCTGGTGAGCGCCGCGAGAAACCCGGTGCGGGGTGCGCTCAACGTGGCGCGGTTCCTGCTCGGCATCCTGAGCAAGGAGCCGGGCATGGAGGTGACGCTGCGGGAGAGTGCGAACGGAATGTCGCTCGTCGCACGCGTGGGCGGAACACTGTTGAGCGTGGTCGACCTGGGCGTCGCGCGCGAACACGATGCGATCAGTGATGTCTGGATCATGATGAACCCCGAGAAGCTGACGCTGTGGGGCGCCGAGTGACGACCTCGAGGCAACGATCGCGACAGCCCGGGAAAACACGTGACTGACTGCACTCAGCGCGTACCCGGGCCGACCGTGCGCTGACGACGCGCGAGAATAGAGCGGTGACGCTCACACCATCGGCCGCAGGCCCGCAGATCGGCGCTCCGCAGATCGGCTATGGCGCCGCGCTCGAGCAGTTCCACCCCACCGAGATCCTCGAGCTGAGCGCGCACGCCGAGGCGAGCGGCTTCAGCGGCGTCATGGCGGCCGATCGCTTCCAACCGTGGGTGCCCAGGCAGGGGCAGGCGAGCTTCGTCTGGAACGTGCTCGGCGCCCTCGGGCAGACCACCGCGGGAGACCTCGGAACCGGGATGACCGTGCCGACCTTCCGCTGGCATCCGGCCATGATCGCGCAGGCGAGCGCGAGCCTCGCGGCCATGTATCCGGGGCGGCACTGGCTCGGTATCGGCTCCGGCGAGGCGATCGACGAGCACGTCACCGGCAGCTACTGGCCCGAGACCGCCGAGCGGATCAATCGGATGTTCGAGGCCGTCGAGGTGATCCACAAGCTGTTCGCCGCGTCCCACGCCGGTCGCGACGTCAAGCACAGCGGGCAGTACTTCAAGCTCGAGGCGACGCGGCTGTGGACCATGCCGGAGGTCGCCCCCGAGATCCTGGTCGCGACCTCCGGGCCGGTCACGGCGAAGCGCGCGGGCCGCACGGTCGACGGGCTCATCGTCGACGGCGCGCCGATCGACAAGATCGCCGCCTTGTTCACTCGCTTCGATGAGGGCGCGCGGGAGGCCGGTCGAGGCTCTCGCACCGGCACCAAGGTGCTGCGACTGCACCTGAGCTGGGCCGAGAGCGACGAGCAGGCGATGGCGAACGCGCTCGCCGAATGGCCGAACGGTGGCATGCGGTTCCCGCGCTCCGACATCCGTTCGCCGTTTGAATTCGAGCAGCTCGCGAGGCTCGTGCGGCCCGAGGACTTCGACGGCCGGATGCTCGTCTCGGCCGACCTCGACGCGCACCGCGCACACATCCAGCGCTATCTCGACCTCGGCTTCGACCGCCTCTACCTGCACAACGTGGGGCGCAACCAGCGCGAGTGGATCGACGCCTTCGGACGCGACGTGCTGCCGAAGCTGGTGCGCTGATGGGCGCCGTGATGAGCGTGTGGGCGGTCGAGGGCATCCGCGAGATCGTGGCCGGCGACGACCTCGCCGAAATCATCGGCGACGCGATCGAAGCCGGCACGCCGCTCGCCGACGGAGACATTCTCGTCGTCACCTCGAAGATCGTTTCCAAGGCCGAGGGGCGCACCATCCGCGCTGCCGATCGCGAGGAGGCGATCACCGCAGAGACCGTGCGCGTCGTGGCCAGCCGCGAGCACCCCGGGGGAGTGACCCGCATCGTCGAGAACCGCCTCGGTATCGTGGGCGCCGCTGCGGGCGTCGACTCCAGCAACACCCCCGAGGGCACGGTGCTGCTGCTGCCACTCGACCCCGACGCCTCGGCGCGCGCACTCGCCGCGGACCTGCGGGCGCGCTTCGGTGCACAGGTCGGCATCGTCGTCTCCGACACGCTCGGCAGACCCTGGCGAGAAGGACAGACGGATGTCGCGATCGGCGCCGCCGGAATCCGAGTACTCGACGACCTGCGAGGAACGACGGATGCCCACGGCCGCCCCCTCCACGTCACGCTCCCGGCCGTGGCAGACGAACTCGCGGCTGCAACCGACCTCGTGAAGGGCAAGGCTGCCGCACTTCCCGTCGCGGTCGTGCGGGGACTCGGGCATCTCGTCGGTGACCTCGACCTCCCGGGCGCCCGCAGCATCGTGCGGCCGCCAGAGAACGACATGTTCCGGCTGGGAACGGCGGAGGC
>DATNBR010000045.1:0-10633 GCA_035571875.1 Lacisediminihabitans sp.
CGATGCCTGCCTCCTCGCAGTAGCCGCGCAACTGTTCTCGCCCTGCGTCGTCGGCGGCGAGTGCGAACAGGTACGACATCACCCAGCCGGTGGCGGGCATCCGGTGGTACGGGCGGTGCAGGAAGGCGAAGTCGACGTCGCTGAAGTAGTCGACCTGGCGGTAGTCGCCGCCGCGACGGGCGACGCGCTTGTCGAGCATCGCGGCCATGGCATGGTGAGTGGCGTCGATGTAGCAGCTCGTGGAGTAGCGGCCGTTGAATACCGGCAGGTCCTGAATCTGGCCGTCGTCGCGCGGCGGCTGGTGAAAACGCGCGAAGGGCTTGCGGAAGTCGACAGTGCGGTACTCCGAGTCGCTTCCGGATGCGGCCAGATCGATCTCGAGCAGGGTGGCGTCGCCGTCCACCAGCATCGCGACCGCGCCTGCGCCCTGGGTCGGCTCGCCGCTCGACCCGATGGCGTACTCGGCGATGTCGGCGCACACGACGATCGCGAGCCTGCCCGCTCCGTCCGCGGAGAGGTACCGAAGCGCGGCCTTCAGGCCGTAGACCCCGCCGAGGCACGCGTGCTTGAACTCGGGAACCTCGCAGTCCCTCGCGAGCTGCGGACGACCCTGCGCCACGAGCGCGTCGTTGATCATGCCCTTGACGATGATGGCGCCGGCGGAGTTGTCGCTGCTCGACTCGGTACCGAGAGCGAGCATCCCGACCCTCGACGGATCGATGTCGTAGTCGCGCAACAGGCGCCAGACCGCATTGGCCGCCAGGGTGTAGACGCTCTGGCCAGGACCGCGCATCCGGAATGACCGCCCGACGACACCCTGCACTCGACCCCAGGAGTCATCGTTCCACGCGGCCCAGTCCTCGAGCCGAACTCGATAGTGAGGCAGGTAGAGGGACAGGCCACTAATTCCAGGCACCAGTATTCGCACTCTCGTTCGTATTTCGGCCGCAACTGGGTCCCAGGTGCGATGTCAATTTTAGCAAGGCTCGCAGTGAGCGTGCACACAGCGGATGCCCAGCCAGACGGCCGCGGACATCGCCCACCCCGCTAAAATGTGGGGAACGCGATCGGAGCAGCAGTGGACCAGACCCTCCGCGACGGCTGCACCGCAGCGGCCCGTGCGCACAGCAATATCGCCCTCATCAAGTACTGGGGCAAGCGGGATGCGGCGCTCAACATCCCGGCGGTGGGCTCGATCTCGGTGACGCTCGATGCGCTCTCGACCGAGACCACGGTGAGCTTCGACGACTCGCTCGCGAGCGACGAGCTGCTCCTCGCCGGCGCCCCCGCCGACGCCACGCGGGTGAGCCGATTCCTCGACCTCGTGCGGGAGCAGGCCGGCACCAGCGCGCGCGCACGGGTGGAGTCGCGCAATGACTTCCCGACCGGTGCGGGGCTCGCCTCGTCCGCATCCGGTTTCGCCGCGCTCGCGGTCGCGGCGAACGCCGCCGCGGGCCTCGCCCTGAACGAGCGGCAGCTCTCGATCCTCGCCAGACGCGGCTCGGGCTCGGCCGCGCGCTCGCTGTTCGGCGGCGTCGTGGAACTGCACGCCGGCATCCGGGACGACGGCGAAGACGCCTTCGCCGAGCCCCTGCTCTCCCCCACCGACTGGCCGCTCAGCGTCGTCGTTGCGATCACCGATTTCGGTCAGAAGAGCATCGATTCCACCGCGGGCATGGGCGAGAGCTCGCTCACGTCTCCGTTCTACCCGGTCTGGGTCGAGACCGCCGAGGACGACCTGGCCGGCATGCGCTCGGCCCTCGCGGCCCGCGACTTCGAGCGCGTCGGCGAACTCACCGAATACAGCTGCCTCAAACTGCACGCACTGATGCTCTCTACCAGGCCGGCGCTCGTCTACTGGAACGCGGCGACGGTGGCGGGCATCCACGCGGTGCGGGAGTTGCGTGGCAGCGGCATCCCCGCATACTTCACGATCGACGCGGGCCCCCAGCTCAAGGTCCTCTGCCCGCCCGAGCAGTCGTCGACCGTCGCGAATGCGCTGAACGGACTGCCCGGGGTGCACGAGACCCGCGTCAGCGGCCTCGGCCCCGGCGCCCGGCTGCTGTCATGACGATCACCGCCTCGGCACCGGGCAAGCTCTTTCTCCTGGGTGAGTACGCCGTGCTCGATGGCGCACCCGCCCTCCTGACCGCCGTGGACCGGCGCGTGACCGTGACGATAGAGACCACGGATGTCGCCCCCTGGCACCTGCGCACCCCCGGTCTGAACAGCGAGGCCCTCGCCCTCGAACCGGACGGCGCGCTCCCCCACGGTCTCGACGAGCGCGAGCTCGAGCGGTTGCGCGTCTTCGACGCGGTGCGCGCGGCAGTGCAGACCGACACAGCACTTCTGCCCGGCCTCGCCATCACGATCGACAGCACACCGTTCTTCCGCGACGGTGGCTCCAAGCTCGGACTCGGATCGAGCGCGGCCGTCGCCGTGGCGCTCACCGCCGCGCTCTCGGCCGCCCACTCCCTGCCCGTCGACCGCGAGAGCATCTTCGCCCGAGCGCTCGGCGCGCATCGCGCCGCCCAGGGCGGAACGGGGAGCGGCGGCGACGTGGCCGCGAGCACCTTCGGCGGACTCATCAGCTACTCGAAGGGCGGCGCGCCCACTGACCTCGACTGGCCGAGTGACCTGACGCTGACCGTCGTCGTCACGGGCGAGGGCAGCAGCACGACCGATCTCGTGGGGCGCGTCAACGCCTACCGCGCCGACGAGCCGGCGGGGTACGGTCGCGACCTCTCGGCACTCGCCGAACTCGCCGCGAGCGCCGAGGCGGCACTCGCGTCGCCGCACGAGCTCCTGCGCCTCGCCTCCGACTACTTCGACGCGCTCGTCACGCTCGACGAGCACTCCGGCGCGGGCATAGTGAGCGAACACCATCGGCGGCTGCACTCGCTCGCGGCCGAACTCGGCGGCGTGTTCAAGACATCCGGAGCCGGTGGCGGCGACGTCGGACTGCTCTTCGCACCGGCGGGCGCGACCACGTCAAGGGCCGTCGCCGCTTTTGCCGAAGCGGGCGCCGAGGCCGTACCGTTGGCCTTTGGCGAACGCGGTCTCGAGCTGAGCGGCGTCGAGACAACCACACAGATCGGGAGAGTGACGGCGCGATGACCTCCTCCCGCATTCCCCGCTTCTACCAGCTCGGCGTCGAGGAGCGCCTGCGCGTGCTCTACGAACGCGGCGTCCTCAGCGACACCGACTACCGCGCGCTCGCCACGGGCACCTACATCCTCGATCCCGGCACCGCCGACCGTCTCACCGAGAACGTCATCGGCGTCTTCTCGATGCCGCTCGGCCTCGGCCTGAACTTCCAGGTCAACGAGAAGGACTACCTCGTGCCGATGGTGGTCGAGGAGCCGTCGATCATCGCCGCGGTCAGCTCGGCCGCGAGGCTCGTGCGGCGCTCGGGCGGCTTCGACTCCAGCGCCGACGAACCGATGCTCATCGGGCAGATCCAGGTCGTGGACCTCGAGGATGCCGAGGCCGCGAGGCGAGCGCTACTGGCTCGCACACAGGACATTCTCGAACTCGCGGATGCCCAGCATCCGAATATGGTCACCCGCGGCGGGGGCGCGAAGGACGTCGAGGTGTTCCTGCGCGGCGCGACCGCGGCCAACGGCGAACTGCTCGTGGTGCACCTCGTCGTCGACAGCCGGGACGCCATGGGCGCGAACCTCGTGAACACCATGTGCGAGGCCGTGGCCCCGCTCGTGGAGGAGATCACCGGCGGGCGCGTGTTCCTGCGCATCCTCTCGAACCTCACCGACCGGGCGATGGTGCGCTCGCGCTGCATCATCCCGGTCGAGCGGCTCGCCTCGGGCGAGTTCTCGGGCGAACAGGTGCGAGATGGCATCGTGCTCGCCGCCGAGTTCGCCGCCATGGACCCGTACCGTGCGACCACTCACAACAAGGGCATCATGAACGGCATCGACGCCGTCGCGATCGCCACCGGCAACGACTGGCGCGCGATCGAGGCCGCCGCGCATGCCTTCGCCGCCCGCTCAGGCACCTACTCCCCCCTCACCCGCTGGTTCGCGGATGCCGACGGCAACCTGGTCGGCGAAATCGAGCTTCCCCTCAAGGTCGGCATCGTCGGCGGCCAGGTGGAATCCAACCCCGCGGTACGCATCTGTTACTCGATCCTCGACGTCTCCACCGCGGCCGAGCTCGCCAAGGTCATGGCCGCCGTGGGTCTGGCGCAGAACTTCGGGGCGCTGAAGGCCCTCTCGACCGAGGGCATCCAGCCCGGCCACATGCGCTTGCACGCGCGCAGCGTCGCGGTCGCCGCGGGCGCGACCGGCGCACGCTTCGAGGAGGTCGTGAACCGGCTCGTCGCCAGCGGCGAGGTCAAGGTCTGGAAGGCGAAGCACATCCTCGATGTGCTCGAGGGCCGCATCGCCGACACCGGGTCGATCCATGCGATTCGCACGGCGGCCATCCCGGTGCAGCCCGCCGCTGCCATTCAGGAACCGGCGCGCACCGATGCGGGTGCGAGTATCGGCTACGGCAAGATCATCCTCCTCGGCGAGCACTCCGTGGTCTACGGTCGCAATGCGATAGCGGCGCCCATCGGCCTCACCATTCAGGCGGAGGTGACCAAGCGATCGGCTGGCCTCGAGCTCGTGATCGCCCGCTGGGACACGGATGCCGCCTACGACCCGATCGGCGCCGAGCTCGCCGTGCAGGTGGCGGCCCTCATCGCCGAGCGACTCGGTCTGCAGGGCGCGGGCATGCGCGTCGACGTCTTCCCGCACCTGCCGAGGGCGAGCGGACTGGGCGCCTCGGCCGCTCTCGCCGTGGCGATCATTCGCGCGATGGCGGCCGGCTTCGATGTGCAGCTCAGCGACGAGGAGGTGTCGAACCTCGCCTTCGAGTGCGAGCAGATCGTGCACGGTACGCCGTCGGGCATCGACAACACCGTCGCCACCTTCGGTCGCCCGATTCTGTACCGCAGGGCGGATGCCGGCGGCGGTACCGCGTCGGACATCCGGGACATCGTGACCCCGAGACCGATTCCCGTGGTGATCGGGCTCACCGGGGTGCGATCGCTCACCTCGCACACCGTGGGCCTCGTGCGCGCGGCGCGGGAGCGGCATCCGGCACGGTACGAGGCGATCTTCTCCCAGATCGACGAACTCGCCCTCGCAGGCGCAGACGCACTGCGCCGCGGCGATGCCGCCGAGCTCGGCGAGCTGATGAACATGAACCACGGGCTGCTCGGTGCGCTTCAGGTGTCGAGCCCGGAGCTCGAGGCGCTCGTCGGGGTCGCTCGCCGTGCTGGCGCGCTCGGCGCGAAGCTCACCGGCGGCGGCGGCGGCGGCGCGATGATCGCCATCGCCGAGCCCGGTGCGGCCGAGTCGATCGGGTCGGCCATGCGGCAGGCGGGCTTCGTGACCTACCTCACCGAGATTCGCTGACTGCGGTGCTGCTGGACCTCGCCCGCTCCAGCTGCCGCAGCATCCGCTGGTAGAGTCGCAGCATGGTCATCAACGGCAGCCGGATCCTCCTGGTCGTGTGCGCGCTCGGCGCGATCGCACTGGCCGTGCTCTTCGTGTTCAAGGTCTTCTTCAACGCCGGCTACTGATCACGCGTCAACCCAGGTTGACATACTCGAAGCTGTCAACTACGGTTGACACATGTCTGACGCACTCCACACCCTGAGCGCAGAGGCGGGCGATGAGAACCCGCTCAAGGCCCTGCACGCCGTCAGCGAACTGCGCAGGGAACTCGATCGTCACGAGGCTACGCTCGTGCGCAGGGCCCGAAACCTCGGCATGGGCTGGCAGATGATCGCCACCGCGCTCGGAGTATCCCGCCAGGCCGTCCATAAAAGGTACGGTCGCCGCTGAGCGACGACCAGAAAGAACTCATGAGCACCACCACCCCGTCCCGGTCCCGTTCGCCCTTCGGCCGCAGGAAGGATGACGGCCCCCGCGCCACCTTCGGTCAGCTGCTGCCCTACATTCTCGAACACAAGCGGGTGCTCTCGGTCGTCGTGGTCCTCAGCGTTCTCGGCGCGGCGGCCTCGCTCGCCCAACCGCTGCTGGTCAGCCAGGTCATCGCGGTGGTGGAGAAGGGCGACTCGCTGAGCGGCCTGGTCTGGTTGCTCGTGGGGCTCGTGGTGGCATCCGGATTGATCAGCGGTTACCAGCACTACCTGCTGCAGCGCACGGGCGAGGGCGTCGTGCTCTCGAGCCGGCGTCGCCTGGTCTCACGGATGCTGAACCTGCCGATCAGCGAGTTCGATCAGCGTCGCACGGGCGACCTCGTCTCCCGCGTGGGGTCGGACACCACGCTGCTGCGCGCCGTGCTCACCCAGGGGCTCGTCGAGGCGATCGGCGGCTCGCTCACCTTCGTCGGCGCGCTCATCGCCATGGCGGTCATCGACCCGGTACTGCTGCTGCTCACCGTGCTCGTCATCGCCGTCTCGGTGTTCACGGTCGTCACGCTGAGCGGTCGCATCCGGGTGGTCAGCCGTAAGGCGCAGGAGCGCGTGGGCGACCTGGCCGCCTCGGTCGAACGCGCGGTCAGCGCCGTGCGCACCGTTCGCGCGGCCGGTGCGACCGAGCGTGAGGTCGAGGCCGTGCAGCAGGATGCCGTGGCCGCCTGGAAGATGGGTATCAGCGTCGCGAAGATCTCCGCCCTCGTCGTGCCGATCGCAGGAATCGCGCTGCAGGTCTCGTTCCTCGTCGTGCTCGGTGTGGGTGGATTCAGGGTGGCGAGCGGGGCGATCACCGTGGCGAACCTCGTGGCGTTCATCCTGTTCCTGTTCCTCATGATCATGCCGCTCGGCCAGGCCTTCGGTGCGATCACCTCGGTCAACGCCGCGCTGGGGGCGCTCGGGCGTATCCAGGAGATCATCGAGCTGCCGAGCGAGGCGGAGGGCGACCCCGCGGCCGCGGCGCGAGCGGTGCCTGCCGTCGCGTCGAGCGGCGCGATCAGCTTCGAGGGCGTGCACTTCAGCTACCCGGATGGCGCGGTGCCGCCTGTCACGCCTGTCGAGACCCCGGGGGTCGAGCCTGTCGAGACCTCGGGGACGGGTGACTCGGGGATGAGGTCTCGACAAGCTCGACCAGCGGAAGGGGCTCGGCCAGCGGAAGGGGCGGAAGCGGCCCAGGACCGCACGGTCCTCCACGGCGTGAGCTTCAGCGCCGAGCGCGGCAAGCGCACCGCGCTCGTCGGTCCGTCGGGCGCGGGCAAGAGCACGATCCTCGCGCTCATCGAACGCTTCTACGACCCGACCGCCGGAGTTGTGCGAGTGGACGGGGTCGACATCCGCTCTCTCGATCGCGCACAGTTGCGATCTCAGATCGGCTACGTGGAGCAGGATGCGCCGGTGCTCGCGGGCAGTATCCGCCAGAACCTGCTGCTCGCCTCGCCGAACGCGAGCGACGAGGACTGCATCCGCGTGCTGCACGACGTGAACCTCACCGAGGTGCTCGACCGCAACGAGAAGGGTTTGGACGCCGCGGTCGGCGAAGACGGCGTGATGCTCTCCGGCGGCGAGCGCCAACGCCTCGCGATCGCGAGGGCCCTGCTCGCGGCGCCGCCCATCCTGCTGCTCGACGAGTCGACCTCCTCGCTCGACGGACTCAACGAGCAGCTGTTGCGCGAGGCCATCGACGCGGTGGCCGAGAACCGCACGCTCATCGTGATCGCCCACCGCCTCTCGACCGTCGTCGACTCCGACAGCATCGTGGTGCTCGACCACGGTCGCGTCGCCGGCGTCGGCACGCACTCGGAGCTGGTCGAGTCCACCCCGCTCTACAGAGAGCTCGCGAAGCACCAGCTGTTGGTCTGACCGCTCCCCACCTCTCTCCTCGCCCGCCCCTCACCTCGCGCGACGCACCCCCCGGCGGCCGCCCTCACCTTCCGCGAGTTGCCCACTTACGCCCCGTTTCCGGCCGTTTTTGGGCGATTTAGGGGCGTAACTGGGCAACTCGCGAAGTCAGAGTCAGGCGAGGGCCCACATGGCCACCGCCGCGGTCGCGGCGACGTTGAGCGAGTCGATGCCGTGCGCCATCGGAATGCGCACGACGGTGTCGGCCGCGGCGAGCGCCTCGGGGGTGAGTCCCTCGCCCTCGGCACCGAGCACGAGCGCGACCCTGGGCGGCGCGGACGCGGCGAACTCGCGCAGGCCGACCGCGGCATCCGTCAGCGCCAGTGCCGCGATGTGGAATCCGGATGCCGTCAGCAGCTCCCGGGTCGAAGCCCAGTCCCCGACGCGCGTCCACGGCACCTGCAGCACCGTGCCCATGCTCACGCGGATGGCGCGGCGGTAGAACGGATCGGAGCAGCGCGGGGTGACGAGCACGGCGTCCGCCCCGATCGCGGCCACCGAGCGGAAGATCGCGCCGACGTTGGTGGGGTCTGCGACGTTCTCCAGGATCACCACGCGCTTCGCCGTTGCCAGCAGATCCGAAAGCGCGGGCAGCGCCGGACGATCCATCGACGCGATGAGACCGCGGTGCAGGATGTACCCGGTCAGCTCCGCGAGCAACTCCCCCGGCCCCGAGAACACCGGCACCTCCGGTCCGACGAGGTCGACCGCTTCATCGACGGTGCCACCGAGCGCGAGCACGGAGCGCGCGGAGTGGCCCGCCCGCAGCGCCCTCTCCAGAACGAGCGCGGATTCGGCTATGTAGATGCCGCCGCCTGTCTTCTTGAGCGCGACATCGGTGCGGTGTGCGAAGTCGACCAGGCGCGGGTCGTCCAGGGTGTCGATCTCGATGACGGGCATCCGTCGCCCCTCTCGTGTTCGCAATTCAGGCAGATCCCCACGGTACCCGAGCCCCGCCCCTGCATAATTCAGGCAGAACGCGCGTGAGCGAGCGACGATCGCGACGAACACGGCGCGACGAAGCGGATGCGCGGCATTCTGCCTGAGTTACGCAAGAGACGGGCGGGCGCGACGAGGTGCCTGCCTGAGTTATGAATGGGGCGCAACGGACCGGCAACGAAAGGCAGGGCCGGGCTACGCGCGACCGCGGCGGATGGAGTACCGCCGGTTCTGCAGCGCGGGGTCGCGGTCACGCGCGGCACGCACCTCGGCCGGATCGAGGTCGAAGGTTGCCACGGCAGCCTCGAGGCCCAGTTCGCCGATGATGCCGCCGGAGGGTGCGACGAGGATGCTGCGCCCGATCGAGACGGGCGGCAGCTGGCAGACCCCCGCGAGGTAGTACGCGTTCTCAATCGCGCGAGCCTGCGCGAGCACCCGCCAGTGCTCCGCCTTGCCTTCGCCGGGAACCCACGACGAACAGGCGAGCACGAGTTCCGCCCCAGCGTCCGCCAGTTCACGGCCCAGCTCGGGAAAGCGCAGGTCGTAACAGGTCATCAGACCCACCGTCGTTCCTCCCACGTCGAAGACCACGGGCTCGAGAGAAGGCGATGGCGCGATCGACTCCGACTCGCGGAAGCCGTAGGAATCGAAGAGGTGAATCTTGCGATATCGAGCGACCAGCGAGCCGGAGGCGGAGAGGGCAACGAGGGTGTTGAAAGGCCGTGGGCCACCCTTGTTCACCTCCACCACACCGGCCACGATCGCGATGCCGAGTGACGCCGCGAGGGCGGCGAGCGCGGTGACGAACGGGCCGTCGAGAGGCTCGGCCGCCGGCCCGAAGCTCGCGTCCACCACCTTCTTCTCGTACATCGAGTACTCGGGGAAGGCCGCGAGTTCTGCACCGTCGTCTGCGGCGCGGCGTGCCAGTCGCTCTATCGTCGCCAGGTTCAGCGCCTTGTCGGTGCCTGAATCCAACTGCGCGAGGCTCAGTCTCATTCGGTCTCCGATAGTCGCCGGTGGCCACGGATGCCGCCATCCGTGGCCATCATAGGCCCGCCCTAGTGGACGAGCGATTTCGTGATCTCGTCGTCATCCGCCTCGACGTAGTCGATCTCCGGCGGCTGGCGACGGAAGCCGCGGGTGACGATGGCGAGGACGATGACACCGACCGCCAGCCAGATGAGGCCCAGGGTCAGCGCGTGCACGTCGAGCTGGGTCATCAGGTACAGGGTGACGATACCGCCGATGATCGGCATCACGAGGTACAGGATGACGTTCAACCTGTGGCCCTCCCGGCGCTGCCGGAAGTAGTAGAAGATCACCGAGACGTTCACCATCGTGAATGCCACGAAGGCCCCGAAGATGATGAACGATGTCGAGGTCGCCACGTCGAGGAACATCGCGATCAGTCCGACGACGCCGATGATCACGATGCTGAACACGGGAGAGCGGAACCGCTTGCTGATCTCGCCGAACACCTTGCGCGGCAGCACGCCGTCGCGCCCCATCGCGAACAGGAGCCGAGAGGCGGATGCCTGCGCCGCAAGCCCGGAGGAGAACTGCGCGATCACGAGTCCGGCGAGGAAGATCGCCCCGAACAGGTTGCCACCGATGTGCATGGCGATGTCGAGCGCCGCCGAGTTCACGTCCTTGAATGCGCCACCGGGGTGCACGAGCTGGGTCGTGTACGAGACGAGGATGAAGATCGCCCCGCCGATGACGGCGATCAGGAGGATCGCTCGCGGCATCGTCTTGCGCGGGTTGATGGTCTCCTCCGTGAAGGTGGTCACCGCGTCGAAGCCGAGGAACGAGTAGGCCGCGATGGCCGCACCCGCCGAGATACCGGCG
>DATNBR010000046.1:0-22592 GCA_035571875.1 Lacisediminihabitans sp.
GAGTAGAGGCAACCGCCCGGGGCGCACGACTTGCCGGCGGTCCACCTCACGACGACGACGACCCGGATGAGTTGCATGTAACCAGCGGGTGTCGTGGCCGGTGGCGTGGTGGGGTTGCTGGAGAGCCGAGCGCAATCGCCCCCGGCGCGGGGCTGATAGCAGGAGCCCACGAGAGTCGTCGTGGTGTAAGTCGTGCCGCTGCTAGTTATCGGCGCGGAAGTTATAGGCAGCGCCTCCACCGGGGGTAAGGAACCTGACGTATCCCAAACTTGATAGGTGGGAACCACGCCTGCGACAGTCGCAATGCCCGGAACCGCGGTGTTGGCGTTGTAAGCAGCCTGAACTGCGGTCTGAGTTCTACCCGAATAGATAGTCGCGATCGGCTGAGCGGTCGCAGCTTCCATCGCACCGTTAGCGACCGTAACTGCAATCTGATTGCGCTCCTGCGATGCCGCGAGACTTAAGCCATTGATGGTGAGGTTCGCCGCCGAGAGCGCAATGACAGAAATGATCGCGATGGCCACGATCACCTCGACGAGGGACATGCCGGATTCGCGTGTGCCGACTAGACGGGCGCGCCCGCTTGCTGCGCCCATAAGGTCCCCCTCCGAATAGTGTGCTGTGACTGTATGCGTAACCGAGATGCGGGGCGCCGCCAAAGCGCCGCCCCGCATTCATGGGATCTTTAGGCGCTTATGGGGTGATAGTTCCCGTTGTCAGCGTGTAAGTAGTGGAACTGCTGTTGTTCTTACCCGTGCACTTGTAAGCCGTGGCCGTAGAGTCGGCCAAGGCGCAGGTGATCGTGTTGTCGGTGCCCTTCTTGAAGCCAGGAAGGTTGCCGTTTGACGAATCCGTATAGAACATGCCCACGTACGACCCGTTATGAGCGACTGAATACGACTCGGCCGCAATCGCAGCGTTCCCGAGATCGGACTTGACCGAGGCATCCCAGGCCTGCTGGCGCTGATTGAGGAAGACCGGGATCGCGATCGCGGCGAGGATGCCGATGATGATGATGACGACCATGAGCTCGATGAGCGTGAAGCCCTTGTCGTTCTCACCGTTCTGAAGTTCCGCGCGGCGACGAGCCACCGCGGTGTTGATCGTGTTGATCATGTTGTTCCTGTCTTGTCGAATGTTAAAGGACAGGTGGCCCCCAATGTCTAGCCCCCTACAGACAGCATGAACCTGTTGTACCCCGATGAGAATCCCGTGAATGGGGGGTATTGCTGAGCGAAACACCCCCAATTGGAGGGTGTGTACCCCTTTAGTGGATGTGGCCGTAGATGTCGAAGATCGGCATGTACAGGGCGACGATCATGCCACCGATCAGCACGCCGATCACGGCGATCATGATGGGTTCGATGAGGGCGGTCAACTGCTCTGTCATCGACTCCACCTCCTGGTCGTAGAAGTCGCTCACCTTGTGCAGCATCTGCTCGAGCGAGCCGGAGTCCTCGCCGACGGCGATCATCTGAGTGACCATGGGCGGGAAGACCGTCTCCTTCGCGAGCGGCTCCGCGATGGTCGACCCCTTGCGCACGGCCTCGCCGACGCGATTGAGTGCGCTCTCGATGACCCAGTTTCCTGAGGTGGCGCCCACGACTTCGAGTGCCCTCAGGATGGGGACACCAGCACCCGTCATCGTCGCGAGGTTGCGCGTGAGGCGCGCGACCGCGACCTTCTTCATGAGTTCGCCGAAGACCGGGATCTTCAGGCGAAGCGGATCGACGACGCGGCGAACGGCCACCTCGTTCTTGTTCTTGCGCCACCAGATCGTGAACGCGATGGCAAGAACGATCACGATCGGGCCGATGAAGACCATGCCGTGCGAGAGATCGACGAGGAACTGCGTGGGCAGCGGAAGGTTCGCACCCATCTGCTTGAACATCTTCTCGAAGGTGGGCACGATGAAGATGAGCATGGCCGCCACCGAGATGATCGCCATCACGAGCACGACAATCGGGTAGCTGAGTGCAGACTTGATCTTGCCGGTGAGCTTTACCTCGGCCTCGAAGTTGTTCGCGACGGATTCGAGCGATCCCTCGAGGAAACCGCCGACCTCACCGGCGCGGATGAGGTTGAGCATGAGCGGCGGGAAGTCGCGCGAGTGCTTGGCCATCGCATCCGACAGCGACGTGCCCGCCTCAACATCCGCGCGCACGGTCTTGAAGATCTGGGCGAGTCGCTTGTTCTCCGTCTGCTCGCTGATGATCGCGAGGGTGCGGAGGAGCGAGAGACCCGATGCGACCATTGTGGCCATCTGACGCGACACGACCGCGAGGTCTTTCGGCTTGATCCGCTTGCCGAGTGAGCCGAAGCTGATCTCGCGATTGAGGCCCGTGCCGGCATCCGCGGAGTCGACCTTGACGGGCGACAGGCCCATGGTGCGCAGTCGGGACACGACTACGGCCTCACTCTGCGCCTCCATCTTGCCCTTGACGAGCTTGCCGCCCGCGTCGCGGCTGGTGTACGCGAACGTCTGCGCCGTAGACATCAGTAACCGCCCGGAAGGCTCTGGTTGAAGCTGTAGCTCGGTGCACTCGACCGGCCGCCGCCCTGCACGATGCGCTTGAACGACTCGATGTCGTGCACCTTCTCGATGGCCGCCTCCTGGGTGATCTCGCCCGCGTTGACGAGCTCCGCCAGGTGCTGGTCCATGGTGTGCATGCCGAGTTCGCGGCCCGCCTGCATCGCCGAGGGGATCTGGTACGTCTTTCCCTCGCGGATCAGGTTGGCCACGGCGGGCGTCGCGATGAGAACCTCGGTTGCGACAGCGCGACCCTTGCCGCTCGCGCGCTTCACGAGCGTCTGGCAGACGACACCCTGCAGAGTGGCGGCGAGCTGCGCGCGCACCTGCCCCTGCTGGTGCGAGGGAAAGACGTCGATGACACGGTCGATGGTCTGCGGCGCATCCTGCGTGTGGAGGGTCGCGAACACAAGGTGCCCGGTCTCGGCCGCGGTGAGTGCGACGGAGATGGTCTCGAGGTCGCGCAGCTCACCGATGAGGATGACGTCGGGGTCCTGGCGCAGCACGTGCTTGAGCGCGTTCGCGAAACTATGCGTGTCTGAGCCGACCTCGCGCTGGTTCACGAGCGACTTCTGGTTGCCGTGCAGGAACTCGATCGGGTCTTCGACGGTGACGATGTGGTCCGCCCGCGTGCGATTCACGAGGTCGATCAGTGCGGCCAGTGTGGTGGACTTACCCGAGCCCGTCGGGCCAGTCACCAGCACGAGACCCCTCGCGAGCGTGGCGAAGCGGGCCACCGCATCCGGAACACCCAGCTGATCGAGCGCCTTGATCTCCGTGGGAATCAGACGGAAGGCTGCACCGATGGCGCCCCTCTGCTGGTAGAAGTTCACACGGAAACGGGCATTCGCGGAGATCGTGTAGGCGAAGTCGAATTCGAGCTCGGCCGCGAAGGTCTCCTGCTGCTGTGGCGTCAGGATGCTGAGGAGCGCAGCCGTGACCTTGGCACGATTCCACACCACGTCTTCGGTGACCGGGCGCAGCGAGCCGTCGACGCGAAGCATCGGGATCGCGTTGTTGGTGATGTGCAGGTCGGATGCGCCGCTGAAGACCACCTCCTGCAGCGCGGTGATGAGGTCGGGGTCGGCGTCGATCAGCGGACTCTGGCCGCTGGATCCGGGCATCGCGGATGGCTGCGCGAGCTGCTGCGGCGGCGTGCTCAGTGAGTCGACGTGGCTGCGAGGTCTGAGAGTCGGCGCCTGGGACTCGGGCGGTACCGCAGAGAACACCGCTGATTCGTCGACCGGCGTCGGCACGTAGACCGGCTGCTGCGGCGGCAACGACGACACGGTCGGTGGTGGGAAGTCGAGCGGCTCGTCCACTGAGTTGGTGGGCGGAGGGGCGTAGCTCGGCTGGCTGGCCCCGAAGGGATCGCCTCCGAACGGAAGATCATAGGTTGATTCGTTCACGCCATATTCCCCTTAGATTGCTGGACCGAAGAGCCCGTGTGTGCCTTCATCAGGCCACCACTCGAAGGATCTCTTCGACCGAGGTGAAACCCAGTTGCGCCTTCGCCCATCCGTCTTCCCGAAGGGTGAGCATGCCCTGTTCCCGCGCCGCCCTGCCGATCTCGGCGCTCGAGGCACGGCCCACGGCGAGCCTTTCGATCTCCTCCGTGACGAGCATCACCTCGTGGATCGCGATGCGGCCGCGGTATCCGGTGTTCGAGCAGTTCGTGCATCCGACCGGACGGAAGAGGGTGGGAGCGGGGAGTTCGGGGTTGAAGCCGAGGCGAAGGTTGATCAGGTCGTTTCTGTCGCCCTGATACGGCTCACGACAGCGCTCGCACAGCCGGCGGGCGAGTCGCTGGGCGACCACGCAGTCGAGCGCGGAACCGACCAGGAACGGCTCAATCTCCATCTCGGTGAGTCGCGTCACGGCGCTCGGTGCATCGTTGGTGTGCAGGGTCGAGAGCACGAGGTGTCCGGTGAGCGCCGCCTCGATGGCGATCTGCGCGGTCTCGTGGTCACGGATCTCGCCGAGCAGCACGACATCCGGGTCCGAACGCAGGATCGATCGCAGCGCGCTCGCGAAGGTGAGACCGGCCTTGGGGTTGACCTGCACCTGGTTCACGCCCGGCATCCGGTATTCGACCGGATCCTCGACGGTGATCACATTGATCTCGGGCTTCGACACCGCGTGCAGCGTCGTGTACAGGGTGGTCGACTTGCCCGACCCGGTCGGCCCCGTCACCAGGATCATGCCGTAGGGCTTCGTGAACGAGCGCTGGAACGCGTCCATGTTGCGTTCGAGCAGGTTGAGATCGCTGAGCGCCATCTGCGAGCTCGAGTTGTCGAGGATTCGCATGACGACCTTCTCGCCCCACACCGTGGGAAGAGTCGCGACTCGAAGGTCGATCTTGCGCCCGCCGTGGCTGACCGACATGCGGCCATCCTGAGGCTTGCGACGCTCGGCGATGTCGATGTCGCTCATGATCTTGAGCCTCGAGATCACACCGTTCTGAATGTTCTTCGGCGCGCGCTGCATCTCGTGCAGCACGCCGTCGATGCGGTATCGCACCCTGAGGTCATATTCGGCCGGCTCGATGTGGATGTCTGATGCGCGGTCCTGGATGGCCTGGCTGATCAGCAGGTTGACGAAGCGCACGATGGGTGCGTCGTCCTCGATCGCGTCTGACGCCAGGACGACGTCGGAGGACGGCTGCGCCTCCTCTTCGATCATGCTCGTGAGGTCGCTCAGTTCACCGTCCGCGCGCAGGAAGCGATCCATCGCGGCCAGGAGATCCTGATGCTCCGCCACCACCGCGTTGACGCGCATGCGGGTCGCTGCACGCACGTCGTCGAGCGCAAAGACGTCACCCGGGTCGGCCATGGCGACGACAAGGCTGTCGCCCGCGACCGAGATCGGCAGGATCTCGTGGCGCTTGCAGAGCGCAGCAGGCACGAGCGCCACGGCAGTGCGATCGATGGGATAGTCGACGAGTTCCACGAAGGGAAGGCCCGCGTTGGCCGCACGTGCGGACGCGACCTGCGCCTCGGTCACCTTGCCCTCCTGGAGCAAGGAATTCACGAACGCATCGTCGTCAACGACTCCGCCCATGGCCGCGTCGAGGCTTTCGATGGGCATCAGGCCGCGAATGATCAGAATCTCGGTCAAAGACGCCATAGTGACGCTCACCCCCCTCAAGGTCAACCAGGACGGGGCTTCCCGACGCACTACATCGGCCCGGATTCCCCCCAGAGAGCTAACGATAACTCCCCCTGGCCGGGTTACACCATACCCGCGATATAGGGGTACAACGCGAGGTCAGCCGAGTGCGCGAATGAATGCCGTGGCGGGCTGGCGGCCCACGGCCGCGGTCAGCGCCGCGGCATCCGCAGGGCGAGGCCCCCGAGTTCTGTGCCGCGGGCTCGCTCCGCTTCTGAGTCGCTGATGAGACCGCGAGTCGTCAGGTCGGTGATGGCCGCGTCGAGGTCACGCCTGATAGCGGCGCGGTCGTCATCGGACAACTGCTCCACACTTTCGCGGCGCTGCTTCAGCAACTCGAGCTTGTTGCGCGGCAGAGTCTCGGCGCTCGCGTTCGAGCTCGACTGGCGTGACCGCTGCGCCACGCGAGCGCCCACGAGAAAGATCAGAAAGATGGCACCGATGATCGTGGCGGCGAGGACCGGCACGATCCATACCTGCCAACTCGACACGGAATCGCGCAGCCCGTACATGCGCACGGCAATGGCGCTGAGACCGCCGAGGACGACAGCGAGCACCGCCTGGATCTCGTAGAACCCTGAAGCCTTGCGCCCCTTGACGACCCAGCGCACAAAGTTCACGAGGAGGAGAGCAAGCACGAAGATGAACATGATGCCGGACAACGGAATTCTCTGCTCGGGGTCCTGCTGGTAGGTCTGGAATCGGCTGACCGAAATGGCGGCGGCGCCCCAAACCGGTGCCGTGTAGCAGAACAGGTAGACGAGGACGACCGGAATGCCCCAGATGAGATTCCAGTAGCTCTTGCCGAATCTGGTTCCGCCGTTCGCGGCTCCGCCCGGCGCCAAAACCGACGGATGCGCCGCGAACGCTGCGTTCTCCAACCTGTCCCATCGCACATTCGAGCCCGGTTGGACCTTCGCGGCCAAGTTCTGTGCACTCATGGAGAGATCCTGACTACGCGCTAGCCACGCACACGAGCACTCGCCATCGCACCGGCGAGCTCCCCCAACCTCGCCGCGCTTGCCGTGCTCGCCTCGCTCGGGGAAATGACTCCGCGCTGACGGAGATCGTCGATGGCCGCGGACAGGTCCGCCCGAATCGCGCGCTGGTCCTCGTCGCCGACCCTGGCGACGCTGGCGCGCACGGACGCGAGATACTCGGGTGACTGCTGCATTCCCGGAGCGGCCGAAGTGGGCTCTGGTCGTTTCGGAGTGCGTCTGCGCGCAAGCAGCACCAAGACAATGATGATCGCGCCCACGACCGCCGTACCGAGCATCGGCAGAATCCAGATTCCCCAATCAGGAACGGACTTGTCATTTCCGCGCACGACGGCGACCCCTGCACTGATGCCGCCCAGGGCCAGAGACATGCCAGCACTGCCCAACAGCGCCGCCCCCCTGGGCCGTCCACTCGCCAGCCAGACCACGAAGTGCACAAGCAGCGAGAGGAGAGCGATGATGAAGATCACACCGGCCACCGTGATGTCGCCCTCGGCAGTTCTGCTCGTCTGGCTGAGCGCCCACGGTCCGACGACCGTCGCGAGGCCCCAGACAGGCGCTGCGTAGATGATCGCGACGAGTACGCCAAGAGGAATGAAGTACAAGAAACTGCGCCCGTACCGACCGCCGACCGCCGCGCCGCGAAGCTGACTCACGACATCCGGAAAATCTTCGAATGCGGAACGCTCGAGGGAACCCCACGGGACCACCTCGCCGGGCATGATGCCGGATGCCGTCACTGCAGCGCTCACATCTTCTCCTCAATCGTCGTTGTGCCTTGGACAAGAGTGTCCGGCCACTGTTCACCGCGCGACAGGACGCCAGAGAGGTCGGCCGCGCAGCGCTGCCACGCATTGTCCGGGTCATCGATGACCCGGATGCTCCGCACGAGCTCGCGCAGGGACTCGATCGCGACGCCGAGCAGAGCCGGAAGGGTAGGTTCCATCCCGACTGCAATGTATCCGAAGTCATTTGCGAAGAGGTAGTTGACACCACCAAGCAAAAGCCCAGGCTCACCCTCAACCGGCGTGAGATAACGCGCTTCGATTCCCGCGCCCAGATGTTCGGCTTCGAATACCTCGGTGATCGGCCGCGTCGCGTATGGCATGTCGATCAGGGGGACCACGTTGCGGTCGTCGTCCTGTACGAATTCCGCGGCCGTCACGTGAACAATCGCGTTGGCGATCGAGGCGTTCGGCCAGTACTGCACAGTGACGACGTCTTCCGGGAGGATCCGCCGCAGTCCGTTGGCGATTGCCTCACGAAGGACCGCCTGATCCTGGTCATTCATGGCACCCTGCCACGCGATCTTCATCCGCTCGAGCACTGCATCCTGCCACTGCGCCTTCTGCGACGAGTCGTCGTCGGTAAATCGAGGCAGTTCGAGCCAATAGCGCTGATCAGCCTGCATCGAGACCCTCACGCAACACTCCAGGCAAAGGTAGACAGGTGCGCGTCGAATAGGTCCTTGAGCGCTGCGACGAATTCGGCGTCTTCGGCTTGACCCGTATCGTGGGTGATGATGAGGGTGAACTGGAGCGCGCGCTTGCGTCCGGTATCCGGAATCGGTGTGACGTAGATCACGGTGGTTGTGGCTACGCTCGTACCCTCCATGCTCTCGACGCTGTCGCGTTCCCAGCGGAGGAATCTCTTGTCGTCAGCGAGGGCGGTCGCTCCCTCCTTGCGAATGAGTTGGGAGATCGCCGCGTCGAGCGACTGACCGTCCTTGCCGCGGCGAATCGACGCGGTGAGCGTCGCCGGAAGGTACGCGCTGTTGGGGGCGTCCGTGCCGGGCGCGAAGAAGGCGACAGTTTCCACTCGTCGCATCTCGGCAAAGAGCTTCTTCACCAGCGCTGTCGTCTGAACATAGAGGTCTGGTCGATGCACCTGCATGAGACGACTCTTGGCTTCAGCGAGCATCTGGTCGCGAACCGCATCGGTCGGCGCATGTCGCACCCAACCCACGGGAAGCGTGAGCGTGAACTCCGGGAAGGTTTCCCCCCGAAGCTCCGCGGCAAGACTCGACACTATCTGCAACCCCTCACCTGGTCCGGCACAACGACGCTACCATCGCGTTCGGTTGTCACCTTTTGGGAGTGCCGAACAGCGGTGCATCCAGAGTAGGCGTGTGCATATTCGTGCTGATGCCGAACACCTGATCTACGTGCGACAACTGGGAGACAAGAGACCCGCTGACGATGCTGAGCCCGTCGAGGCCATTCATGGCGGAACCGAGGAAGTTCGGGTTGAAGAGTTCGTCGGCGGATTTGCCCGTGAAGAGTCGAGACATGATGTTGCTGAAGCCGGAGCCGTTGTGCGCCATGTAGTTCGATCCGGCCCCGCTGAGCCCCTGGAAGAATTTCTGGATGCCGCCGCCCTGCGCGAACGCGAAACCAGCGTTGAAGCCCGAGCCCATCGCCCTGAAGTCGCCGACGATGTTTGCCCGCCCTCCCGCGGTGATGAGGCCCCCTGCCATGTCATCGAGAAAGCCGAGTTTGTTGCCGCTGAAGAGTTTGCCGAGGCTACCGAACGGGATGACGCCGACGACCGCGAGCACCAGGTCGAGAACGCTGGAGTTGCCTCTGGAGAAGGAGTAGAGGGTGAGCACCAGCGTTGCGATGGCGACGATCGCAGCCAGTGCTGCGAGGAAAGGACCACCGATGATGATGCAGAGCACGGCGAGCGCGAGACCGACCCATTTGAGCACCTCGAGGGCGGCGGCGACGAAACCGTCGAGGTCATCCCAGAAGCTGTCTTCGATGCCGCCCTTGGTCGCGGTGCCGATCTGTTCGGCTGCCGCGTCGAAGGCGTCTTCCCAGGTGTCGTAGTGGCGGTCGAAGACTCGCGCTTCGGCCTCCCAATCGCCATAGGCGGAGTCGGCGAGCCCCTGCGCGTCGTGAACGGCATCCTTGCGAAGATCGGCCGGATCCTTGGCGTCCGCGCCGTCGGTCGAAGCCGGGGTGGGGTAGTACGCGGTCGAGGCCTCGAAGACATCGGACCGCTTGGCGATGTAGGTCTTCCAGTCTGCCTCGCAGTTCTCGACCGCGGTCTTGATGAGCGGCTGCACCTCGGCGAGCACGTTGCCGTACGCGACGAGCGCAGGGCCGGTGGGCTTGTAGCGCTTGCCCGCGAGAGAGAGTTCCTCGTAGCAGTCCCCCACGACCTCCTGCAGCTTGTCTACTGCAAGGCCCTTCTGGCCGGATGCGCCGTCTGCGATGCTCTTGAGCATCGCGGCGGAGGAGATCATCTGGTTGCCGAGCGAGGTGATGTCGTTGCCGCGCCGCACAATTGCGCCGGCGTTGCCCACGAGCGGCTCGATCTCACGGCCCTTTGGTGATGATTCCATGTCTTGTGTCTCCAGCGTTGCAGCGTCTGAATGAGGGACCTCTAAGAGGCCGTCTCCATCTGTGTCGTGGTTTCGCGGTCCCACTTCTCGAAGCCGTCGAGAACGCCGGCAACGTGTTGCTCGACCTTCTCGATGTCTTCGAGCAGCGCCGCACGGCGGTCGTCCCAGCCGTCTTCGAATTCTTCGGCGGCCTCGCGAAGCTTGTTCTTACCGAAGGGGTCCCCGATCGCATCCTCGAGCGCGTCGGCGCGGTGGGAAGCCTCTTTGAGTTCTTCGACGATCTTCTTCAGCGAGTCATCGACCGCCTTGAGTTCGCTGTATTTGATGAGGACTCCGTCGCCCACGGCGGGCTCCTTTCGTGATGACCGATCGGGGTGAAAGAGGAGGGCCAGCACCTGGCCGACCCTCCTCGATTCGCTTGGCTTAGGCGCCGGCCATCTTCTGGTCGAGCTCCTGGATCGCCTGCATCATGCCCTTGAGCGCGTCGCCCATGTCGCCGATGCCGTCCGTTGCGGTCTTGAGACCGTTGGTGAGGTCGTTGTAGCCTTCACCGAACTTGCCCGACGCGTGCTGGGTCTTGAAGTCGTTGCCCAGCAGCTGATCGACCGAGTTCTTGAGAGCGTCAAGCTGGCTCTGAATGTCTTCCCTGGCGGTGCTCAGCTTGCTCGCCATGGATTCCATCTCGCCATATGATGCGCCGAAATCTGCCATTGTGTGAACCTTCCTCGTTGCCGATGTTGGCCCGAACAGTGGACCATCTTTCGGTCAAAGCTAGCAAGGCCCTGAAAACTGCTCAATGGGCAGGGGTACCCATGCTCTCCCCACTGGTCGGAATGGCCACGGTGGTTCCCAGGATGAGCGGCGTCTGCACCGTGATGACGCGGCCGTTCTGCACGAAGATTCCGCGCCCCGACGGGAAGTCACTGCGCTTAACCTTCGGGAACGGCGTCTTGTAGATCGCGTCGCCGTCGTAGGCGTCCGGCTTCATCACGATGCCGCGACGGCCGGCCTTGAAGTCGCCGACGAAACCGAAACCGCTCGAGAGCAGCGAGACATCCGCGTCGCCGATGAGAAAGTGGTCGCTGCGGTTGATCGCCTGGAACAGCTCCTTCATGGGGCGCTCGGCGTCGGTATCGGCGAACTGGGTGACGTCTTCGACAACGATCATGATGCGGCCAGGGATCGATTCGTCGGGGACGAGGTCGACCAACTCCTTGGCCAGGCTGCGCGCGTCATCCGTGGTGGTGGCGCTTCGGACCCAGGGCGCGAAGTCGCGCAACTGCGAGCGACGCCCGGCGAAGTGGAAGAGCTTCACGGAGGGGTCGAAGCGCAGCATCGAGGTGACGAGCCACTTCATGCCGTTGGTCTTGCCGCTGAGTGGCGGACCGGTGACCGAGAAGGTGCCCACAGGCTCGAAACCGCGGGCCGCGAGGGTGTCTTCCGCGATCCCGAGAACCGGTTCGCCAGCGACCTCGCCGGGCAGCGACCGCACGTCGAGCTCCGTCGGCAGAGCCCCGACCTCGGGGACCTCGCGCGCGCCCGCGGCGCGCAGCTCGGCGGCGAGACGATCCAGTGCCTTCGACTGCTCGGCCACGTTCGGGGTTCCACCGAGCACGGCGAGCTGCGTCTCGAAGCCGTCAACGATCGCGCGGCCGACGGGCGAGTGCTCGTCGAGAACATCCTTCGGCACCCCGAGGATCTGATAGGCGCCCTCGTCGGCCAGGCGCAACACGATGCGCTTGGACACGTTGGCGCTCACGGCAGTCGGAACAGTGCCCGACCGGTCGGCCGTGGCGATGACGTGCATGCCGAGCGGGCGACCTTCACCGAGGATGCGCATGAAGACGTTGTAGAACGGGAGCCTCGCGGTCGTAGCATCCCACTCGCTCTTGAACTGGCCGAACCCGTCGATGAGCAGGATGATCCGCGGTTCGCGCTCCCCCGTGATGTCCCGGTACTCGCTGAGGCTGGCGGCGTTCACCTCACTGAATCTCTTGCCCCGGCGATCGAGCATGTCGCCGAGGCTGCGCAGCAGTCGCTGCACCCTTTCGGCGTCGTCGCCCGTGATGATCGAGCCCACGTGCGGGAGCACATCGACCGAGCGCAGGGAGCCGGAGCCGAAGTCGAGCCCGTAGACCTCGACCTCACCGAGCTCGGGACGCATGCCCGCGGCCGCGGCGATAGAGCGCAGCGCCGTCGACTTGCCGGAGCCGCTCGTGCCGTACACGAGCATCGAGCCGTCGCGGTCCGGCGCGAAGTAGACGGCATCCTGCAGCTGGCGCTCCGGGATGTCGGCTTTGCCGAGCACGATCTGCGAATCGCTCTGCACGGGCAGGTCGGCGATGTCCACGGTGACCGCGAGGTCGTCGAGCCACGGTCGACGCGGGGCGGGGATGCGCGCCTCCTGCGACGCACGCACGAAGGTCGACACCAGGCGCTTCTGGTCGTTCGGACCGAGGTCTTCGTCGTGCGAGTCGGACTCCGCCTCGGCATCCGCTTCCCACAGAACGAGCGATCCGAACCGCAGTTCGGCGACGCGCACCTCCGCCTTGGTCACCGCGCTCGAGGTCCAACCGCCCGCGTAGGCGGACTGGAAGGGCACCAGGCGACCCGGCCCCGTCTTCGCGATGCCGCGGCCGGGGATGGACGGGTCGAAGGTGCCGGCGATCGGGTCGCCCACGACATCCTTGGAGTCGGACTCGTCTGCCATGCGGAGCGCGACCCTGAGGTTGGTGTTGGCGCGCAGGTTGTCTTTGATGACGCCTGCCGGTCGCTGCGTGGCCATGATCAGGTGGATGCCGAGCGAGCGGCCTCGTTGCGCGATGTCGACGACACCGTCGACGAACTCGGGCACTTCCCCGGCGAGGGCCGCGAACTCGTCGATCACGAGCACGAGTGCCGGCGGAGTCTCGGGATCGCGACGCTTCTCGAGCTCGAGCAGGTCCTTGGCCTTCTTGCGGTTGAACAGGTGCTCGCGGTGGTGCAGTTCCGCCCGCAGGCTGGTCAGTGCGCGCCGCACGAGGTGCGGACTGAGATCGGTGACGAGCCCGACGCAGTGCGGCAGCGCGACACAGTCGGCGAAAGCCGAGCCGCCCTTGTAGTCGACGAACAGGAAGGTCACCCGGTCGGGGCTGTACTCCGCGGCCATGCCGAGCACCCAGGCCTGCAGGAACTCCGACTTTCCGGAACCGGTAGTGCCACCGACGAGGGCGTGCGGCCCCTGCGAGCGCAGGTCGAGGGTCATCGCATCCGGACTGCCCTGTCCGACGAAAGCCTTCAGCGTTCCGGCGCGTTTCAACCGGCCCAGCTGCGCACCGCTGCGATCGATGACCGAGTTGTTCTGCCGCCAGCGTTCGATCACGGACGCGGATGACTCCGCCGCCTCTGTTCCGACGAGCCCGAGCAGGTTGACGCTGCGGGGAATGTCGCTCGCGTCGGCCTCGACCGAGCTCGAATCCACGACCGGAGCGAGGCGCTTGGCGAACACCTCGGCGTAGGCGTTGGAGACACCCTCGACCTTCACCGACTCATAGCTCTCGCCCGCGCGCACATAGCCGACCTTGGCGTTCTCGAGCCCGTCGGTGGCGTCGATGAACGTGCGGCAGGCCGCGGGGAGCGACTCGACGGTCGGCGCAAAGAACACGGTGAAGATGCCCGAGTCGGCACCGCGCTCGATCACCTGGGTGAGGCGCGGTCGGTCGACGGGCGCATCGCTCGAGACGAACAGCACAAGAACGACGTCGCCGGCGAGGCCACTACGGGAGGTCTCCCGTTCGCCCACGGTTGCGCCGAGCGCCATGGAACCCTCGCCCGTCTTGACCGGACCGCGATGGCTCGCCCGCTCGTTGGTGCGCTGCAGGATGGCCTCTTCGAGCGCATTGAGCAACGATGAACCCGCGGACTGGCTGTCTGCGAGAGCGAGATCGGCGAAGGGAGAACGCGGGCTTGTCGTATGCGGAAGCCACTTCATCCATTCGAGCTCGGGCGTCCATGACGGGTCGATGATCGCCGCGGTGATGACCTCGTTCGGCGCGTGCAGACCGAACAGCTGCACCCCGAACCCACGCACGATGTCGGCGGCAACCTCGCGAGAACCCGCGACTCCGATCGCCCCGGCGCTCGGAAAGGTCTCGACCAGTGGCACGTCATCGATCCACTTGTGTCGCGCCTGCAGCTTCTCGATCTGTCTCGCATACTTCGGAATGCCGTCGGGCGTGCTCGCCTCCTGGATCACATTCCTGCTGAGCGCCCGGCCGACGCCGAGCCGAACCGCGAGGAAGTTCCAGTGCTCGGGGCGCCTGGTCCACAGCAGGGGGCCGAGCTTCATCGCCTGCTCGTAGATGCGAGCGACCGCGGGTGCCTCGTCGTGACGGCGTGCGTGCTCCTCCGAGGTCTGCGACGAGAGCTCCTCCTCGAGTTCCTCGATCTGCACCTCGTAGGTGTCGATCTCGCGCTTGAGCTTCTGACCGGTCTCGGTCTTCTGCCCGATCAGGTTGCCGAGCATCATCATGGGCGACATGAAGATCATGAGCAGCGAGGATGCCCGCCCGGTGAACGCATACATTGCGAAGCCGAGCATGATCGGCGCGACGATCATCGGCCACGGGAAGACCTTCTGCTGCGCCTCGGTCGGCACCTTGGGATACGGATACTGGGTGCCCGGATAGCGCACCTCGACTCGCGGGGACCGGTTGAACATGAGGGCGCCGCCGCGCTCGAGCACCGGGTCGGCGTCACTCTCGGGCGTCGCCACGTGAGTCAGGGTGATCTCGGTGTCACCGAGCGTCACCAGTTGACCGGGTACCGCCCTGAGTCGCGGCACCATGCCGCCGTCGACCATAACGCCGTTCGCGGAGTTGAGGTCGACGAGTTCGATCGACTGGCCGACCTCGAGGCGCGCGTGGCGCTTCGAGACGAGAGGATCCGAGAGCTCGACGTCTGCCCCGGCACCGCGGCCGATGATGCTGTGGCCGGCCGGGAGCGCGAACTCGCGGCCCGCATCCGGACCGGACCGGACGCGCAGGATCGCCGCGACGGGCGAGCTCGTGCCGGTCAACGACCCGGTGGGCCTTCGGGCGTCGACGGTGGTGACGGAGGCGATGAAGCCGGAGCCGAGCTCCGCCTCGCCGACGAGTGTGTCCGGCGGCAGGGCCACGAGTGCGTCTGAGGTGGGAGGAGCCACCGAGAGGGTGAGAACGGGGTTCTGGGCCTGCGCCCGGCCGGACACCATGGGGTCTGTCTCGGCGATGGATCGGGCTATGTCTTCGATCGTGGCTGTCGAGTCGGCCGTGACGACGATGTCGACCATCGAACCCGATTGCCTGCGGAGGGAGAGCTTGACCTTCACTTGGTACGACCGTTCGATTCGGTGCCGGCGAGAACAGTGAAACTGCGCCCGCCGACTTCAACCACAGAGTTCCATCCGACGTGCTGCTGTTCCCACGGGACCAGGTCGACCGACGCGCCTTCGGGCGATACGACGGAGGTGCCGTTGACGGAGCCCCGATCCACCACCCAGAATCCGCCGTCATCCACCCCGAAGCCGAGGTGGGTCTTGGAGATGAGGAGAGACTCGTCCGCGATCGGAATGAGCTGCTCGACCCGCTCCCCCGGCCGCGGCTCCGGGCCACGACCGACAAGCCCCGTGCCCGAGACCTCGAGGCGCACACCGTCGTCGAACTGCAGGATGACCCCGTTCGCGCTCGTAGCGGCGGCCTGCACGCGCGCCGCCGGTGGCTCGGGTGTTCCCACCTCGGGGGGTTGCCACGATTCGCTCTCGGCGTCGCCGCCGTGCCCCGCGCCGAAAGACCGTGGCGCGATCACACCCGAGCGCGATCGCGAGGCCGGCACGAAGCTCGCGACAGCGCCGGCCGCACCGGTCGCGAGTGATGGCATGGCAGGTGCCTGCGCAACCTCGGTGGCGGTGAGCCGCTTGCGGGCGTGGCGGAGCGCCTTCGCGTCAAAGGGATCGAGCCCGCGACGCGCATCGATGAGCCAGTTGCGACCGATGCGGTCGAGCCAGCCGCGGCCGCGCTTCTCCCTGTCCCAGAGCGGCGAGAGCAGAAACGGAACGGCGCCGAGGATCGGGATGATGGCCAGCGCACACCAGAAGACAAGCGCGCGAAGCACGATGCGCCAGAACCCCGGCTTTGCGAACGTCGCGACATTCACCGAGCGGATGCCGACGATCGCCTTGCCGACGGTGATACCCCGGATGCCATGCAGGATGACCTGCACGAGCACGAAGATCGAAACGGCTCCCTGTCCGATCGCGTAGAAGATCAGACCGGTGATGAATCCGTCGCTCGTGACGATGGCCACGGGACCCGGCGTAGGCCGCGCGAGGACTACCCCGAGCCAGAGCGGCAGCGTGCCCAGGCTGAGCGGCAGTGTGAGGAGCAGAACGATCGCGGCGTCGATGGCGAAGGCGAGCGAGCGGAGGCCCGCGGATGCAGGCACGATGCCAAGGGATCTGGCGTAATCGGGATCGGGTCGCCCCTCCCCATCGAGCCCGAGAATGACCTCGTCATCTTCCTCGAGAGTGACGCTCACACCATCTCCTTGCCGGCCGCCCAACACGAACGCCACCCACCACTTCAGCAGTCGCCCGAGCGCGTGTCCATGGGGAGAACTCCCCGCAGCAACTTTAGCCACACCTCACAGCGAGCCACGACGCCGTGCCAGAAACGACGAACGGCCCGCCACCGTGAGGTGACGGGCCGTTCGTTTATTTCGTTGATGAGGTCTCGATACAGTCGCTGCGCGACTTACTCGACCCACATATCTGCTAGTTGTAGGTGCCCGGCGTGTAGTCGTCCGAGGAGAAGCTGTCGAAGTCGACAAAGCTCAGGTCGGACTCGCTGAACGTCGAGTCATCCGTGAAGATGCGGTTCGGGTAGCGCTCGGCCTTGGCTTCTTCCGTTGCCTCGACAGACACGTTGCGGTACCTGGGGAGACCGGTTCCGGCCGGGATCAGCTTTCCGATGATCACGTTCTCCTTGAGGCCCATCAGCGGGTCGGACTTGCCCTCCATGGCGGCCTGCGTGAGAACACGCGTGGTCTCCTGGAACGACGCGGCCGACAGCCACGACTCGGTTGCCAGCGATGCCTTGGTGATACCGAGGATCTCCTGACGAGCCGACGCGGTCTTGCGACCCTCGGTGAGAACCGAACGGTTCAGCTCGTTGTAGCGGAGGCGGTCGACCAGCTCGCCCGGCAGCAGCCCGGTGTCGCCGTGGTCGACCACGGTGACCTTGCGGAGCATCTGACGAACGATGACCTCGATGTGCTTGTCGTGGATCGGAACACCCTGCGAGCGGTACACGCCCTGCACACCGCTGACCAGGTGGATCTGAACCGCACGAACACCACGAACCCGCAGAACCTCCTTGGGGTCGATGGCGCCGACGTGCAGCTGCTGCCCGAGCTCGACGTGCTGGCCATCCTCGACGAGGAGGGTCGCGCGCTTGAGCACCGGGTAGGCGATCGGCTCGTCACCGTTGTCGGGGGTCAGGATGAGCTTGCGGCTGCGATCCGTGTCTTCGATGGTGATCTTTCCGGCGGCCTCGGCGATCGGGGAGGCACCCTTCGGGGTGCGAGCCTCGAACAGCTCGGTGACGCGGGGCAGACCCTGGGTGATGTCATCCGCGGATGCCACACCACCGGTGTGGAAGGTACGCATGGTCAGCTGCGTGCCGGGCTCACCGATCGACTGGGCCGCGATGATACCGACGGCCTCGCCGATGTCGACGAGCTTGCCGGTCGCGAGCGAGCGGCCGTAGCAGGCAGCACACACACCGACCGCGGACTCGCAGGTGAGCACCGAACGCACCTTGGCGTGCGTGATGCCCGCCGCGATGAGCTCCTGGATGAGCACGTCACCGACGTCCGCACCGGCCTTGGCGACCACGTTGCCCTTCGCGTCCACCGCATCCTCGGCGAGGCTGCGAGCGTAGAGCGAGTTCTCGACATTGCTGTCGCGAACGAGCACGCCGTTCTCATCGGCCGTCGCGACCAGAAGGTCGAGACCACGGGTCGTACCGCAGTCGTCCTCGCGGATGATGACATCCTGCGAGACGTCGACGAGACGACGAGTGAGGTAACCGGAGTCTGCGGTGCGCAGAGCGGTGTCGGCCAGTCCCTTACGGGCGCCGTGGGTCGCGATGAAGTACTCGGCGACCGAGAGCCCCTCGCGGTAGCTCGAGATGATCGGACGCGGGATGATCTCACCCTTCGGGTTCGACACCAGGCCTCGCATACCGGCGATCTGACGAACCTGCATCCAGTTACCACGAGCACCAGAGGTGACCATGCGGTTGATGTTGTTGTTCGCCGGCATGTTGTCTTCCATCGCCTTGGCGACTTCAGCGGTTGCCTTGTTCCAGATCTCGATGAGCTCCTGACGACGCTCGGCGTCGGTCGTGAGGCCCTTCTCGAACTGGGTCTGGACCTTGGCGGCCTGCTTCTCGTAGCCCTCGATGATGGTGCGCTTCGTCGGCGGCGTGAGCACATCCGACAGAGCAACGGTGACACCGGAGCGAGTGGCCCAGTGGAAACCGGCATCCTTGATGCGGTCGAGCGCTGCCGCGACCTCCACCTTGGGGTACCGCTCCGCGAGGTCGTTGACGATCGCGGACAGCTGACCCTTGTCGGCGACTGCCTCGATGTAGGGGTAGTCGGCCGGCAGGGTCTCGTTGAAGATCGCGCGACCCAGCGTGGTGTTGAGCAGGAACCGCTCACCCTCGACAAAGCCCTCCGGGGCCTCACCCTCGGCGAAGTGCAGGTTGTCGAGGCGGATGCGCACCTTGGCGTTGAGGTCCAGCGTGTGCTGGTCGAACGCCAGGATCGCCTCGGCGACGGATGCGAACGCGCGACCCTCGCCGACGACATCCGTCTTCAGCGTGGTCAGGTGGTGCAGACCGATGATCATGTCCTGCGTTGGCAGGGTCACCGGACGGCCATCCGACGGCTTGAGGATGTTGTTCGAGGCGAGCATCAGGATGCGAGCCTCGGCCTGCGCCTCGACGGACAGCGGCAGGTGAACTGCCATCTGGTCACCGTCGAAGTCGGCGTTGAACGCGGCACACACGAGCGGGTGAAGCTGGATGGCCTTACCCTCGACGAGCTGAGGCTCGAAGGCCTGGATGCCCAGACGGTGCAGGGTTGGTGCGCGGTTCAGCAGCACGGGGCGCTCGCGGATGATCTCCTCCAGCACATCCCACACCTGGGGACGGCTGCGCTCGACCATGCGCTTGGCGCTCTTGATGTTCTGCGCGTGGCTCAGGTCGATCAGGCGCTTGATCACGAACGGCTTGAACAGCTCCAGGGCCATCTGCTTGGGCAGACCACACTGGTGCAGTTTGAGCTGCGGGCCGACGATGATGACCGAACGGCCCGAGTAGTCGACGCGCTTGCCGAGCAGGTTCTGGCGGAACCGACCCTGCTTACCCTTGAGCATGTCGCTCAGGGACTTCAGCGCGCGGTTACCCGTGCCCGTGACCGGACGACCACGACGACCGTTGTCGAACAGTGCGTCGACGGCCTCCTGCAGCATCCGCTTCTCGTTGTTGACGATGATCTCGGGGGCGCCGAGGTCGAGCAGTCGACGCAGACGGTTGTTGCGGTTGATCACACGACGGTAGAGGTCGTTGAGGTCGGAGGTCGCGAAGCGGCCACCGTCGAGCTGCACCATCGGGCGAAGCTCCGGCGGGATGACCGGAACGACCTCGAGCACCATGGCGGCCGGCGAGTTGCCGGTCTGCAGGAACGAGTTGACGACCCGGAGGCGCTTGATGGCGCGGATCTTCTTCTGTCCCTTGCCATTGGCGATCTGGTCGTGCAGTTCGTCACTCTCGGTCTGGAGGTCGAAGGCCTGCAGGCGCTTCTGGATCGCCTCGGCGCCCATGTGGGCCTCGAAGTAGATGCCGAAGCGGTCCTGGAGATCGTGGAACACGGCATCCTCGGGCTTGAGGTCACCGACCTTGAGGGTGCGGAAGTCTTCCCACACGCGCTCGAGCTGGGCGATCTGCTCGTCGAAGGACTTGCGGATCTGGCCCATCTCCTTCTCGGCGCCGTCCTTGGTGCGACGCTTCTGGTCGGCCTTGGCACCCTCTTCTTCCAGGGCGGCGAGGTCGGCCTCGAGCTTCTGCAGGCGGTCGGCGATGCGGGAGTCGCGCTGGCCCTCGAGGGTCTTGATCTCGAGACGGATCTCGTTCTCGAGTCCGGGCATGTCGGCGTGACGGCCCTCCTCGTCGATCGAGATGACCATGTAGGCGGCGAAGTAGATGACCTTCTCGAGGTCCTTCGGCGCCATGTCGAGCAGGTAGCCGAGGCGGCTCGGAACACCCTTGAAGTACCAGATGTGGGTGACCGGCGCTGCAAGCTCGATGTGACCCATGCGCTCGCGACGCACGGAGGACTTGGTGACCTCCACGCCACAGCGCTCACACACGATGCCCTTGAAGCGCACTCGCTTGTACTTACCGCACGAGCACTCCCAGTCACGGCTCGGGCCGAAGATCTGCTCTCCGAAGAGACCGTCCTTCTCCGGCTTGAGCGTGCGGTAGTTGATCGTCTCCGGCTTCTTCACTTCACCGTGCGACCAGTGACGGATGTCCTCCGCGGTCGCAAGGCCGATCTTGATTTCGTCAAACGCGTGAACGTCGAGCAATGTTTTCTTCTCTCCTTGAAACGAAAGTCTGGTCGGGTTCTAGATCTCGTCGATCGACGAGGACTCGAACCGGGTTGAGATGTTGATGCCCAGCTCTTCCGCCGCACGGAAGACCTCGTCATCCGTGTCACGCAGGTTGACTGCGGTGCCGTCAGCCGAGAGCACCTCGACGTTCAGACACAGCGACTGCATCTCCTTGATCAGGACCTTGAAGGATTCCGGGATACCCGGCTCCTGGATGTTCTCGCCCTTGACGATCGCCTCGTACACCTTGACGCGGCCGAGGATGTCGTCGGACTTGATGGTGAGCAATTCCTGCAGCGCGTACGCGGCACCGTATGCCTCGAGCGCCCAGACCTCCATCTCACCGAAGCGCTGTCCACCGAACTGAGCCTTACCACCCAGCGGCTGCTGCGTGATCATGGAGTACGGTCCGGTCGAACGAGCGTGGATCTTGTCGTCGACGAGGTGGTGGAGCTTCAGGATGTACATGTAGCCCACGGACACCGGCTGTGGGAACGGCTCACCGGAACGACCGTCGAACAGCTGGGTCTTCCCACTGGAGTCGATCAGTCGCACGCCATCGCGGGTCGGAGTGGTCGAATCGAGGAGGCCCTCGATCTCGATCTCAGCGGCGCCGTCGAACACCGGTGTCGCGACCTTGGTGCCCGGGGCCGCCGAGAGCGCCTGCTCGTTGAGCTGCGACGCCCACTTGGGGCTTCCCTTGACATCCCAGCCCTGCATGGCAGCCCAGCCGAGGTGAACCTCGAGAACCTGTCCGAAGTTCATGCGACCGGGGATACCGAGCGGGTTCAGGATGATGTCGACCGGAGTGCCGTCGGCGAGGAACGGCATGTCCTCCACCGGCAGGATCTTCGAGATAACACCCTTGTTGCCGTGACGACCGGAGAGCTTGTCGCCCTCGGTGATCTTGCGCTTCTGTGCGATGAAGACGACCACGCGCTGGTTGACGCCAGAGCCGAGCTCGTCGTCGCCATCCTGAGCGTCGAAGACCTTGACGCCGATGATGGTGCCCTCTTCACCGTGGGGAACCTTGAGGCTCGTGTCGCGGACCTCTCGGCTCTTCTCGTTGAAGATGGCGCGCAGCAGGCGCTCCTCTGCCGAGAGCTCGGTCTCGCCCTTCGGCGTGACCTTGCCGACGAGGATGTCGCCGGGGTGAACCTCGGCACCGATGCGGATGATGCCGCGCTCGTCGAGGTCGGCCAGGAGTTCCGGGCTGACGTTCGGCAGGTCGCGGGTGATCTCTTCCTTACCGAGCTTGGTGTCTCGGGCGTCGACCTCGTACTCCTCGATGTGGATCGAGGAGAGCACGTCATCCTTCACCAGGTTCTGGTTGAGGATGATCGCGTCTTCGAAGTTGTGACCCTCCCACGGCATGAACGCCACGAGGAGGTTCTTGCCGAGCGCGAGCTCGCCGTTCTCGGTGGCCGGTCCGTCTGCGAGAACCTGGCCGACCTCGACGCGCTCGCCGGCACTGACGATGACACGGTTGTTGTACGAGGTGCCCTGGTTCGAGCGCTCGAACTTGCGCAGGTAGTACTCCTGCGTGCCGCCCTCATCCAGCTGGATGGTGACCACGTCAGCGGAGACCTCGGAGACCACACCGGCCTTCTCGGCGATGACGACATCGCCGGCGTCGATGGCCGCGAAGCCCTCCATGCCGGTTCCGACGATGGGGCTCTCGCTGCGCAGCAGCGGAACGGCCTGGCGCTGCATGTTCGCACCCATGAGCGCGCGGTTTGCGTCGTCGTGCTCGAGGAACGGGATGAGCGAGGTCGCGACCGACACCATCTGGCGCGGGGAGACATCCATGTAGCCGATGTCCTCGATGGGGAAGAGGTCGACCTCTCCGCCCTTCTT
>DATNBR010000047.1:0-13319 GCA_035571875.1 Lacisediminihabitans sp.
CTGGTCGAGATCCTCGAGAAGGCCAAGTAGGCCACTGGCTTACTTCGAATAAGGACACTTAAATGCTCCAGCAGGAATCCAGGCTCAAGGTCGCCGATAACACCGGCGCCAAGGAGCTGCTCACGATTCGCGTTCTCGGCGGTTCAGGCCGTCGTTACGCCGGTCTCGGCGATGTCATCGTCGCGACGGTGAAGGACGCGATCCCGGGCGGCAACGTGAAGAAGGGTGACGTCGTCAAGGCGGTCATCGTTCGCACCAAGAAGGAGACCCGTCGTCCGGACGGCTCTTACATCAAGTTTGACGAGAATGCGGCGGTCCTCCTGAAGGCTGACGGTGACCCCCGTGGTACCCGTATCTTCGGGCCGGTCGGTCGTGAGCTTCGCGACAAGAAGTTCATGAAGATCATCTCGCTCGCACCGGAGGTCATTTAGTCATGGCGAACATCAAAAAGGGCGACCTCGTCCAGCTGATCAGTGGCCGCAGCCAGGCCAGGGGCGGCGACCGTGGCAAGCAGGGCCGTGTGCTCGAGGTGCTGGTCGGCAAGAACCGCGTCGTGGTCGAGGGACTCAACTACATCACGAAGCACTCGCGCGTCGGCCAGTCCCAGCAGGGCTCCAAGACCGGTGGCATCGAGACCCTCGAGGCCCCGATCCACGTGTCGAACCTGCAGCTCGTGAACCCTGACACCAAGCAGCCGGCTCGCGTCGGCTTCAAGGTGGAGACGGATGACCGCGGCAAGACCGTGCGCGTGCGTTACTTCAAGGACTCGCGCCGCACCCCCGTGAAGAAGTCGGCCGCGAAGGCCACCACCACCGCGAAGGACGAGAAGCCCGCCAAGGACGAGAAGCCGGCAAAGGCAGCGTCCACGAGCAAGGCAGCGACTTCGACCAAGGCACCCGCCGCAAAGGCCGCTCCGGCCAAGAAGGCGTCGACCTCAAGCAAGGCTAAGGACGCAAAGTAATGACTGATACCGCAACTGCTGCTCCGGCTGGCAAAATCCAGCCGAGGCTCAAGCAGAAGTACAAGACCGAGATCGCAGCGCAGCTGACGAAGGACTTCGGCTTCACCAACGTGCACCAGGTGCCCGGTCTCGTGAAGATCGTCGTCAACACCGGCGTCGGCGAGGCGGCCCGCGATGGCAAGGTCATCGACGGCGCAGTGAAGGATCTCGCCGCGATCACCGGCCAGAAGCCGCAGGTCACCGCAGCCCGCAAGTCCATCGCGCAGTTCAAGCTGCGTGAGGGCCAGCCCATCGGCGCACACGTCACCCTTCGTGGCGACCGCGCCTGGGAGTTCCTCGACCGACTGCTCTCGCTCGCCCTGCCCCGCATCCGCGACTTCCGCGGTCTCAGCGACCGGCAGTTCGACGGCCACGGCAACTACACCTTCGGTCTCACCGAGCAGTCCGTGTTCCACGAGATCGACCAGGACAAGATCGACCGGGTTCGTGGTTTCGACATCACTGTCGTCACCACGGCCAGGACCGACGACGAGGGACGCGCGCTGCTCAAGGCGCTCGGCTTCCCGTTCCGCACTGCAGAAAACACTCAGTAACACCCACCGATCGCCAGGGTCGGCATCCCACGTAACGGATGTCGAAACCGGGCGAGGAAGGCACCACCATCATGACAATGACAGATCCGGTCGCAGACCTGCTGACCAGACTGCGGAACGCCAACTCGGCGTACCACGAGACCGTGTCGATGCCGAGCAGCAAGCTCAAGTCGAACATCGCAGAGATGCTCAAGGTCGAGGGCTACATCAGCGACTGGAAGGTCGAAGATGCCCGCGTCGGCAAGACGCTCACCATCGACCTCAAGTACGGCCCCAACCGCGAGCGCTCCATTGCGGGCATCAAGCGCGTTTCGAAGCCCGGCCTTCGCGTCTATGCAAAGTCCACTGAGATCCCTCGCGTTCTCGGCGGACTGGGTGTCGCGATCTTGTCGACCTCTTCTGGCCTCCTCACGGACAGCCAGGCGTCGAAGAAAGGCGTGGGTGGGGAAGTCCTCGCCTACGTGTGGTAACCAAAAATGTCACGTATCGGAAGACTTCCCATCGACGTCCCCGCGGGTGTCGACGTCAAGATCGACGGCTCGGCCGTCACCGTCAAGGGCCCGAAGGGTGAGCTTCAGCTCACCGTCGCCAGCCCGATCGAGGTCAAGCTCGAGGATGGCCAGGTGCTGGTCACGCGTCCGGACGACGAGCGCGAGTCGCGTTCGCTTCACGGCCTGACTCGCACGCTGATCGCGAACCAGATCATCGGCGTCACCGCCGGTTACTCCAAGGGCCTCGAGATCGTGGGCACCGGATACCGGGTTGCGGCCAAGGGCAACTCGCTGGAGTTCGCGCTCGGGTACTCGCACTCGATCACGGTCGACCCGCCAGCGGGCATCACCTTCGCTGTCGATGGCAACACCAAGCTGACGGTGCACGGCATCGACAAGCAGGCCGTCGGAGAGGTGGCCGCCAACATTCGTAAGCTGCGCAAGCCAGAGCCCTACAAGGGCAAGGGTGTGCGCTACGCGGGCGAGGTAGTTCGCCGCAAGGCCGGAAAGGCTGGAAAGTAAACCATGGCTCTCGGAACCAGAGGAAAGAGCAAGTCGGCCGCCAAGGGCCGCCGGCACGCACGACTCCGTAAGAAGGTCGTGGGCACCGAGGTGCGTCCGCGCCTGGTCGTCACGCGTTCTGCGCGTCACGTCTTCGTGCAGGTCGTCGATGACAGCAAGGGCTTCACCCTCGCGTCAGCGTCGACCATGGAGTCGGACCTGCGCGGCTTCGCAGGCGACAAGACCGCCAAGGCGCACAAGGTTGGCGAGCTCATCGCCGATCGCGCCAAGAAGGCCGGCGTCGAGGCCGTCGTATTCGACCGTGGTGGAAGCAAGTACGCGGGTCGCGTCGCTGCCATCGCCGAGGGAGCTCGAGAGGGTGGACTGGACCTGTGAGCGACACCGAATCGGTAGCTAATACAGCTAACAAGGAGCAGCAAGTGACAGAAGCAACCAAGGTCGAGACGACCGAGGCTGCCGTGGTAGAGACTGCTGCGGGAACGCAGAGCGCGGCCAACGAGCCTCGCGAGGCTCGTCGCGGCGGTCGGGAGCGCAACCCCAACCAGCAGCGCGGGAGCCGCGACTCCGACAAGAGTCAGTTCCTCGAGCGCGTCGTCACCATCAACCGCGTCTCCAAGGTGGTGAAGGGTGGTCGTCGCTTCAGCTTCACCGCTCTCGTCGTCGTCGGCGACGGCAACGGGCTGGTGGGCGTCGGATACGGCAAGGCCCGCGAGGTGCCGACCGCGATTTCCAAGGGCGTCGAGGAAGCGAAGAAGAACTTCTTCCGCGTTCCCCGCGTCGGCAAGTCGATCCCGCACCCCGTGCAGGGAGAGGCCGCGGCTGGCGTCGTGCTGCTGCGTCCGGCCGCCGCCGGTACCGGTGTTATCGCCGGTGGTCCGGTGCGTGCCGTACTCGAGTGCGCGGGCATCCATGACGTCCTGAGCAAGTCGCTCGGTTCCTCGAACACGATCAACATCGTCCACGCGACGGTCTCTGCACTGCAGCAGCTCGAAGAGCCCGCTGCCGTCGCTGCGCGCCGCGGACTGTCGATCGAGCATGTCGTGCCAGCCCAGATCCTGAGGATCCAGGCAGAGTCAGCAAAGGCAGGTGTCTGATGGCCGCGCGCCTGAAGGTGACCCAGATCAAGTCCAAAATCAGTGAGAAGCAAAACCAGCGCGACACCCTGCGCAGCTTGGGACTCAAGCGCATCGGCGACTCCGTCGTCAGGGAAGACAACTCGCAGAACCGCGGGTACGTCAAGACTGTCGCTCACCTGGTGAAGGTCGAGGAGATTGACTAATGGCTGACACAGAGAAGTCAGAAGCAGCGAAGTCGGCAGCAGTGAAGCCGGCGACGAAGACCACTGCAGCCAAGGCTCCGGCCAAGGCCGCTACCAAGAGTGCGCCGAAGGCCGAGTCCGAGGCGCGCCCGCAGGTGCTCAAGATGCACCACCTACGCCCCGCCCCCGGTGCCAAGACCGCGCGTACTCGCGTCGGTCGTGGTGAGGGCTCGAAGGGTAAGACGGCCGGCCGCGGTACCAAGGGAACGAAGGCTCGTTACCAGGTGCGCGTCGGACTCGAGGGTGGAAACCTGAACAGTGTCATGCGCACGCCGAAGCTGCGCGGGTTCAAGAACCCGTTCCGCGTCGAGTACCAGGTCGTGAACCTCGAGAAGCTCGCCGAGCTGTACCCGAAGGGTGGAGAGGTGACCACGGTCGACCTCGTCGCCAAGGGTGCTGTGCGCAAGAACGAGAAGGTCAAGGTTCTTGGGCAGGGTGACATTGCGGTTAAGCTGAACGTTGCCGTGGACAAAGTCTCCGGTTCTGCCCAGCAGAAGATCGTTGCAGCAGGCGGCTCGGTCAAGTAACCACAGCCGTTGTTGAGGGTGGCCCGAAAGGGCCACCCGACCTGCAAGCACAATGTTTTAGCCAGGAGGCCTCGTGTTCAGTGCCGTAGCGCGGATCTTCCGCACGCCCGATCTTCGCAAGAAGATCGGTTTCACGATCGGCATGATCGCCCTGTTCCGGCTGGGTTCGTTCATCCCCACCCCGTTCATCGACTATGGCAATGTGCAGACGTGTCTGGCCAGCAGCTCGAGCACGAGCGGCCTCTACGACCTCGTCAACCTGTTCAGCGGCGGCGCGCTGCTGCAGCTCTCGGTCTTCGCACTGGGAATCATGCCGTACATCACGGCCTCGATCATCGTGCAACTGCTGCGCGTGGTCATCCCACACTTCGACGCCCTGTACCAGGAGGGCCAGGCCGGCCAGGCCCGCCTGACCCAGTACACGCGTTACCTCACCGTCGCTCTCGGTGTGCTGCAGTCCACCACGCTCGTCACCGTTGCTCGAAGCGGCGCCCTGTTCCCGGCATCCAGCGGAACGCCCGAGTGCAGCCAGCTCATCACCAACAACGCCTGGTACGCCATCCTGCTCATGGTGATCACGATGACCGCAGGCACCGGTCTCATCATGTGGATGGGTGAGCTCATCACCGAGCGTGGCGTCGGAAACGGCATGTCGCTACTCATCTTCATCTCGATCGCCGCCCAGTTCCCCACCTCGCTCTGGGCTATTGAGCAGGCGAAGGGCTTCGAGGTCTTCCTCCTCGTGCTCGTCCTCGGACTCGTGATCACGGGCCTGGTGGTCTATGTCGAACAGTCGCAACGCCGAGTTCCGGTGCAATACGCGAAACGGATGATTGGCCGACGCACCTACGGCGGCAACAACACCTACATCCCGATCAAGGTCAACATGGCCGGCGTCATCCCGATCATCTTCGCCTCGTCGCTGCTCTACCTGCCCGCGCTGATCGCGCAGTTCAACCAACCCAAGGACGGCAAGCTGCCGGCGCCGTGGGTGACCTGGATCACCGACAACCTGCAGTCCGGCGACAGCCCGATGTACGTGCTCGTCTACTTCCTGCTCAACGTCGGCTTCACCTACTTCTACGTCGCGATCACCTTCAACCCCGAGGAGGTGGCCGACAACATGAAGAAGTACGGCGGCTTCATCCCCGGTATTCGAGCGGGTCGGCCCACGGCCGAGTACCTCGACTACGTGCTCACCCGAGTCACGCTCGCCGGCGCTCTCTACCTGGCCTTCATCGCGCTGATCCCACTGGTCGCGCTGGCGTTCTTCGGCGCGAATCAGAACTTCCCCTTCGGCGGCGCAAGCCTCCTGATCATCGTCGGCGTCGGTCTCGAGACCGTCAAACAGATCGACGCGCAGCTGCAGCAACGGCACTACGAGGGCCTTCTCCGGTGACCCGCCTGTTGATCGTCGGGCCCCCGGGCGCCGGCAAGGGCACCCAGGCCAAGCGCATCACTGCCAACTACGGTGTTCCGACCATCTCTACCGGCGACATCTTCCGCTTCAATATTGCGAACAAGACAGAGCTCGGGCTGCAGGTGCAGGCTATCGTCGACGCCGGAGACTATGTACCTGATGAGCTGACCAACACCCTCGTTCGCCACAGGCTCGAAGAGCAGGATGCGCTCGACGGATTCCTGCTCGACGGGTATCCGCGCACGACCGACCAGGTGCGCTACCTCGACTCCCTGCTTGCCGAGCGCGGCCTCGCGGTGGACGCGGTCATCCGTCTGGTTGCCGACAGGGACGCGATCGTTGCCCGCCTGCGCAAGCGCGCCGTCGCCGAGGGTCGCGTCGACGACTCGGAAGAGGCGATCCGCCACCGCCAGGATGTCTACCTTCGGGAGACCGAGCCGCTCATCTCCATCTATCGCAGCCGCGGTCTCCTCATCGAGGTCGACGGCCTGGGATCGGTGGACGAGGTCGGCGAGCGCATCTCCACAGCACTGGCCGAACGCGGCATCCGTCCTGTGGAGAACGACCGCGCCGTAGGCTGATCTGCCATGCGCAGGCGTCACAGCATCTACAAGTCCCCCGCCGAGTTGCGGCTCATGGTGGCTCCGGGGCGACTAACCGCCGCGTCGCTGGCGGCGGTGCGGTCGGCGATCAGGCCGGGGATCACCACCGCCGAACTCGATGCTCTCGCCGAGGCGGTGATCCGCGACGGCGGCGGCGTTCCCAACTTCATGAAGGAACCCGGCTATCGGCACACGATCTGCGCATCCGTCAATGACGATGTGGTGCACGGAATCCCCGGCGGCCGCGTGCTCGAGGCGGGAGACGTGGTCTCGATCGACAGCGGGGCAGAGCTCGGCGGCTGGAACGGCGACGCGGCCTTCAGCGTTGTCGTGCCCGATCGCACCCGGCCCGAGCTGGTAACCGAACGTCAGAAGCTAGCGGATGTCACCGAGCAGTCGCTCTGGCACGGCATCGCCGCGCTGTCGAGGGCCCGCCACCTCGGCGAGGTCGGCAGCGCGATCGAGGAGTACATCGAGGCTCAGGGCCCGTACGGCATCCTCGAGGACTACGTGGGCCACGGCATCGGCCGCTCGATGCACGAGGAGCCGCCGGTGTTCAACTATCGGGTGCGAGACCGGGGCCCAGCGGTGAAGCCCGGCCTGGTCGTCGCAATCGAACCCATGGTGACGCTCGGAGGCATCGAGACCTTCGTGCGCGAAGACGGCTGGACCGTCACGACGAAGGACGGACGTGCCGCGGCGCACTGGGAGCACTCGATCGCCGTGCACGCCGACGGCATCTGGGTGTTGACCGCGCATGATGGCGGCGCGTCGGCGCTCGCTCCGCTCGGCGTTGAGCCTGTTCCGGTGCCGTAACTCTGGCTGCAGTCGTCGGCTGTTCTGAGGGTTGAGTAGCGAGGGACGAGCGTATCGAAACCGACTCGGGAGGGTTGAGTAGCGAGGGACGAGCGTATCGAAACCCGGTCATGCGCTACGGGGTTTCGACACGGCCGCGAGCGGCCTGCTCAACCCGCGGGTGGGCCTATTTCTCGATGCCGTGCACGAGTTCCTCGATGAAGGAGGGGAAGTCGACGGCACGGTGCACGAGACGCTGCACGTCGTCTCGGTCGGAGAACACAGACACGAACTGGTCGAACACCGACTGGAAGGTCGTGCGGTCGCTCGCGCTGAACGCGACCAGCGCGATCACGTTCACGCGATTCTCACCCCAGTCCATGGGCGCATCATTCACCACGATGCAGATTGCGGTTCGCTTCGCGGACATGGCCATGGCGTGCGGAACCGCGATGTTGTCTGTGAAAGCCGTCGACGACATCCGCTCTCGCTCGATTGCGCCGTCGATGTACGCCGGCAGGATGACTCCCGCCTCGACCATGCGTTCGCCCAGCGCCCGAATCATGGCGATCTCGTCTGCGGCGTGGAAATTGCGCAGGAAGAGCGACTCGTCGAAGAACATGAGCAGCTCGTCTTTGAGGTGCAGTCGCCGGCGCTGGCGACGCAGCCTGCTCACGGCGCGACGGATGGACTCGATGTCGTTCTCAGTGAGGAATGGCTGGATGATGACCACGTTGTCGGCGAACGGCGCGGTCGGAATCGTGGTGAGCACCAGGTCGGCCGCGAGCTCACCCCAGTCGACGTCGTTGCGGGTGATCACGATGTCGACCTGCAACTCGTCGCCGAGCACCGCCTCGAGCCGCTCGCGCAGAATCAGGTGCAGGTCGTAATAGCCCGGGCACACGATGGCGCAGGTGACCCGCTCCTCGCGCCGCGCCTGGCGCTCGAGATAGGAGCCGATGTGGAGTGCGATGTAGGAGATCTCGTCGTCGTGAATCGTGATCGATTCCGCGCGCTGGATCTCGCTGGCCATGAACACTGCGAGCTCGTAGATCATCGGGTACGAGGTCTTGATCGACCTCGTCATCGGGTTGCGCGAATACGACTTGTCCTGCGCGCGCGCAACGAGGTTCTGCACGTGCAGCGAAAGTCGCACCGTGAAATCGTCGTCGTCGAGGTCGATCATGTACTCCTCGCCGACCCGCGCAATGATCCGACGGATGTTCGCGAGCGTCTGGTCGTTCGAGGTCGCCACCGCCTGCAGGGCCTCGCCCGGATCGCGACCCGGGGTGACGACGCGGGTGGTGAGGAGCAGGGCGAGGTAGTCGATGTCGGGACCGCGCAGCGCCACGCCGAAGTGGCGCACGATGAGCTCGGAGAGTTGGTCGGGGATGTCCACGACGGGCCGGCCGCCCGGTCCGGGGCTCTCACCGAACGGCAGTTGCCCCTTCGCCGTGCGATCGACCGCTATCGCGACGTGGAGCAGCACATTGTTGATGCCGTACTCGTTCACGAAATAGCCGTGGGCATCCAGCATGTCGATGAGATCAGTCTTGAACGCGCGCAGGTCGGCGGATTCGAACTCGCGCTGGATGCTCTCGAGTTCCAGGAAGCCCTGGGCGCCGCCCTCTCGGAACATCCTGCTGAGCAGTCGGCGAAGGTCATACTCGGAACCGGCGAGCGAGATCTGGGTGCCCTTGCGCACCAGGTTCACTTCGGATTCCTCGACGAGCGTCTTGACCTTGCGCAGGTCAGTCTCGATCGTCGACTCGCTGACAAAGAGGCTCTCGGCGAGTGAATAGACATCGAGGCCCTCGGGCGCATCGACGAGGCGACGAACGAGGTGGTAGACCCGATCACGGGGAGTCTCCGGCTCTCCGCCGGGCTGTTTGGTCTTCGCGAGGAACGCCGGGTACGACTCTCGGCTGAGCCGATAGCCGCTCGTCGACGACTCGATCACCTCGAGCGGGCGGGCGGATGCCTTGATCGCGGTGACGTAACTTCTGACGCTGCGTGTGGTCACGCCAAGCTGATCCGCGAGCTCACCGGCCGTGACCCAGCCTTCGGCCTGAGCGAGGTAATCGAGCAGGCGTTCGTGCTTGTCGATCATCTGATCCCACTCGTGGAGTGCATCGCGCGATCTCCTCTGATCAATGGACCTGGCCCGCAGTCAAGGTCCGGCGCCCCTCACGTCATTCTTGCAGAGAGGGGGCGTCAGCGCCGGGAGAGCCGAACTCGCCCGGGCGGGTGGCCCTCTTCCGGGGGTGCGGAACCTTCTCTGTTGGCGGCACCTCGAGCGGCTGCGCCATCATGGGGGCACGGTCGACAGTCCTGTTCGACCGCAGGATCGACAGTCGCGAGGAGGCGCCGTGCAGCGAGTTCTCGTGGTGTGCGGCGCGGGCGCGTCGAGCACCTTCCTGGTGCACTGGATGCGCAAGGCCGCCGAGGCGCGCGGCCTCACGTTGACGATCGACGCTGGCAGCCAGGACGATCTGATCGAGCGACTCGGTGAAGTGGACGCGGTTCTCGTCGGATCCCACCTTCTCGAGGACTTCGCACGACTGCGCGCGAGCGCAGACGCGGTGGGCGTGCCCGCGATGCTGCTCCCGCCACTGGCATTCGATGCCGCGGGAGGCTCGAAGGCGCTCGATCTCCTCGACGAACTTCTCGTCCCATCCGCAGACGAAGGAGCCGCGATCGTCGGCTCCCCGAACCCAGGGAGTCCCCGTGGCTGAACAGACCATTCGCATCGCGTCCGCCCACGGATTGCACGCGAGGCCCGCATCGATCTTCACGCAGGCCGCTGCTGCCGCCGGGATTCCGGTGCAGCTCGCCAAGGGCGGCAAGTCGGTGAATGCCGCGAGCATCCTCGCGGTGATCTCGCTCGGCATCGACCACGGCGACGAGGTGACCGTGAGCGCAGACGGCGACGACGCGGACCGCATCGTCGGCGACCTGGCCGCGCTGTTGGCCAACGACCTCGACGAGAACTGACCGGTCGACATGCCAGACACCGAGGTGCAGTTGCAGGGAGTCGGGATTGGCCGCGGACTCGCGATCGGCCCCGTTCTGCGGATGCCGGAACCACTGCCAGAGCCCGCCGACGTTCCGAGCACGCTCGGCGTCGATGCCGAAAAGGAGCGAGCGGCAGCGGCCCTCGCCTCGACGGCCGCGCTCATCCGCTTGCGAGGTGAGCGTGCGGGCGGCACCGCGAAGGATGTGCTCGACGCACAGGCCTTCATGGCCGAGGACCCCACCCTCAGCGAGGACATAGCGACGCGCATCGCGGGAGGCAAGACCGCGGAACGGGCAGCCTTCGAAGCCTTCGCGAGCTTCCGCGACCTGCTGAGCGGCATGGGCGGCTACATGGGGGAGCGCGCCACCGACCTCGACGATGTCTCGCAGCGGGTCGTCGCACAGCTCCAGGGTGTGCCGGTGCCCGGTGTGCCCGAGCCCGATTATCCCTTCGTGCTCGTCGCGCGCGACCTCGCGCCCGCCGACACGGCGCTCCTCGACCTCGACAAGATCATCGCGCTCATCACGAGCGACGGCGGACCGACCTCGCACACCGCAATCCTGGCTCGCGAGAAGTCCATCGTGGCCGTCGTCGGTGCGTCCGACGCGCTCTCGATCGACGACGGCACGGTCGTGATCGTGGATGCCGGCACCGGCCTCGTCACGGTCGACCCATCGGAGAAGACCCTGGCCCAGACGCGCGATCGGATCGCCGAACGCGCCGAAGAGGTCGCCGTTCCCGTCGGGCCGGGTGCGCTCGCCGACGGAACGCCGATTCCACTGCTGGCCAACCTCGGCTCTGCGAAGGGAACCGCAGAGGCGATCGAACTCGGTGCGGAGGGCGTTGGTCTGTTCCGCACCGAGTTCCTCTTCCTCGACGCCACGACGGCGCCGACTGTCACCGAGCAGCAGGAGCACTACACGAAGCTGCTCGAGGCCTTCCCGGGTCGCAAGGTCGTCGTGCGGGCTCTCGACGCGGGTGCCGACAAGCCGCTGAGCTTCCTCAACGCGGCACAGGAGGAGAACCCGGCGCTCGGGCTGCGCGGCCTGCGTGCACTGCGGGCGAACGAGCAGATCCTGCGTGACCAGCTCACCGCGCTCGCCGCCGCCGATGCGGCGACCGAGGCCGAGCTCTGGGTGATGGCGCCCATGGTCTCCACCGTGGAAGAGGCGCGCTACTTCACGAGGATCGCGCGGGAGAGCGGCCTCGACACGGCGGGGGTCATGGTGGAGGTGCCATCGTCCGCGCTGCTCGCGGACCGCATCCTCGCCGAGGCGGACTTCGCCAGCATCGGCACCAATGACCTCACCCAGTACACGCTTGCTGCCGACCGCCTGCTCGGTTCGGTGGCGGCGTTCCAGGACCCGTGGCATCCGGCGGTGCTGCGTCTCGTCGGCGAAGTCGGTCGCGCGGGACAGGCGCTCGGCAAGCCGGTCGGAATCTGCGGCGAGGCGGCGGCCGATCCGCTGCTCGCCGTCGTGCTCGTCGGGCTGGGGGCGACATCACTCTCGATGTCGCCCGCAGCCCTCGCCGGAGTACGCGCGGAACTACGCCGTTTCACGCTTGCGCAAGCACAGGAGTTCGCCGAGATAGCCCTCTCGGCCAACAGCGCTACCGAGGCCCGCTCCGCGGTACTCGCAGCGAGTTCGTCCAGCACCAACCCATAACCCGATCACAACAACAGAGAAAGTGGAGTGAAACCATGACGACGACGTCAAACCTACCTGCCGAAAGGACCGGCGGTGGCGCGCGAGTCCGCGTGCAGCGCTTCGGCACCTTCCTCAGCGGCATGATCATGCCGAACCTCGCGGCCTTCATCGCGTGGGGCATCATCACGGCGCTCTTCATCAAGACCGGATGGGCTCCGAACGGCCTACTCGGCGGCTTCACGGATGACCCGAAGGCCGTCGCGCCCACGGGTCTCGTCGGCCCGATGATCACCTACCTCCTGCCGCTCCTCATCGCCAACACCGGTGGCCGCATGGTCTACGGCGTTCGCGGTGGAGTTGTCGCGAGCATCGCCACGATGGGTGTCATCGTCGGCAGCCCCGTTCCGATGTTCATCGGTGCGATGATCGTCGGTCCGCTCGCGGCCTGGCTGACCAAGCTGATGGACAAGCTGTGGGCGGGCAAGATCCGCGCCGGCTTCGAGATGCTCGTCGACAACTTCTCTGCGGGCATCCTGGGCTTCGGGCTGGCGCTCGGTGCGTTCTTCGGAATCGCGCCCGTCGTCACGGGACTCAGCAACGTGCTGGGTGCCGCGGTCGAGTTCCTCGTGCACCACGGCCTGCTACCGCTGGCGAGCATCTTCATCGAGCCGGGCAAGGTGCTGTTCCTGAACAACGCCATCAATCACGGCATCCTCACCCCGCTCGGAATCCAGCAGCAGCAGGAGGCCGGCAAGTCGATCCTGTTCCTGCTCGAGGCAAACCCCGGTCCCGGCGTCGGAATCCTGCTCGCCTTCATGTTCTTCGGCGTCGGAATCTCGAAGGCCAGTGCACCCGGCGCGATCATCATCCAGTTCCTCGGTGGTATCCACGAGATCTACTTCCCGTATGTGCTGATGAAGCCGATGCTAATCCTCGCCGCAATCGGAGGAGGCATGACCGGTGTCGCAATCAACGTCGCGTTCCACTCCGGCCTGGTCGCGCCGGCATCGCCTGGAAGCATCTTCGCGATCCTCGCCCAGACCTCCAGGGACAGTTACGTCGGCGTGATCCTCTCGGTCATTGGTGCGGCTCTCGTGTCGTTCCTGATCTCGGCGGTCATCATCAGGGCCTCGCGCAAGCGTGACCTCGAGGCGATCGCCGCGGGAGACGACGCGCTCGCCGCGGCCGTCGCCAAGAACGAGATCAACAAGGGTGGCGACAGCCGCGTCGGCGACCTGCTCGGTGTTCAGGCGAGCGGTGGTGTTGCCACCGCGACGAAGATTCAGAACATCGTCTTCGCCTGCGACGCCGGCATGGGATCGAGTGCGATGGGCGCCACAGTGCTGCGCAACAAGATCAAGAAGGCCGGCATCGAGGGGGTGACCGTGACGAACAAGTCCATCGCGAACCTCGACGGCAGCGAAG
>DATNBR010000048.1:0-50187 GCA_035571875.1 Lacisediminihabitans sp.
CGTGAAGGGCAAGGCTGCCGCACTTCCCGTCGCGGTCGTGCGGGGACTCGGGCATCTCGTCGGTGACCTCGACCTCCCGGGCGCCCGCAGCATCGTGCGGCCGCCAGAGAACGACATGTTCCGGCTGGGAACGGCGGAGGCCCGGGCCGAGGGCTACGCCGCCGGCTACGACGACGGTTACGCGGCGGGGTACGACGAAGGCGGAACCGAAGCGACAGCGGCGAGCGGCGAGACTCCCACGCCCTGAGGTCAGCCGCGAGCCGCCACGACGGCATCCACCGCCGCCTCGATGCGGTCCGACCACGGTGCACCGTGCCCGGGCATCGAGATCACGCGTGGGCTGCCGGGGGCATCCCCGCCTCATCGACCACGAGGTAGGCGGGCGTGAACTCGAGCGCGACAGGGCGCGGGGCATCGATTCCTGCCCCGCGCCCGTGCCTTCAGTCGCGTTCGACCAGCGGAGGCGACCGAGCCCAGAAGAACGCGGTAGTCCGGTCATCCCGAGCGTGCGCATAGTAGCTCGCTCCGACAGCGACGGCGGTCGGTAACGCGGAAGGTGGTGACGCCGCAAGCTCGGTGGCCGTCAACACTCGAGCAACGTCATCGAAGAGCGCTTCGAGCACGATGGCCTCGGCCTCGCGGACGACGGCGACCGCATCCGCATTGCTGTCTGTCAGTGCCATGAGGAACACGGTTTCCTCCTTCGAATGGGGGTGGCGGGACCGCGGGACGGCCCCGCCACGACAGGTCAGCTCGAGATCGACTGTCTCTCCGAGCGAGTGCCCGTCGACACCTCGATCTTGCGCGGCCGCGCCTTTTCGCTCAGCGGGATGACCAGCGAAAGCACTCCGTTGTCGTAGTTCGCGGTGATGTGCTCCGCGTCGATTCCCTCGCCGAGGTTGAACTGGCGCAGGTAGGAGCCGTGCGGTCGCTCCTGCGTCAGCCACTTCGAGCCCTCGCGCATCTCCGGCGTGCGGTTCGCCCGGATGGTGAGCAACTGGCCGTCGACGTCGATGTCCACCGAACCGGGGTCGATGCCCGGCATGTCCGCGTTCAGCACATACCGGTCGCCATCGGCGAAGAGGTCAACGGGCATGAACTTGGGCCCCTGCCGCGACCCGAACAGTCGATCCAACTCGCTGAAAGGATCAAAAGACATAGCCATGATGAAGATTCCCCTTTCTGGACTTGTATTCGATGCGTGTGTCTTCGGCTTGTACCCCGAAAACAGCAGCACTATAACTCCGGTGCGAGCCGCGTGGCTTAAAAAATGCTTCAAGCTCGCTCAAAGGATGCCGCTGGCGCGACCAGGCTTCGCGACCGCGGAACAATGAGAGCAGCGTCGGTGTTTTCTGAAGCGGTGCCGCTAGCATGCGAACGGGCGCATGGCCGCGAGCGGCCGCCCGACGAAGAGGAGAAAAGACGATGAACACAACGACAGAGACGGCGATTCTGGCCGGAGGGTGCTTCTGGGGAGCGCAGGACCTGCTGCGCAAGCGGCCCGGCATCGTGTCCACCCGCGTCGGGTACTCCGGCGGCGAGGTGCCGAACGCCACCTACCGCAATCACGGCAATCACGCCGAGTCGGTGGAGATCGTGTTCGATCCCGAGCAGATCTCGTACCGCGACATCCTCGAGTTCTTCTTCCAGATCCACGACCCGTCCACCAAGGACCGCCAGGGCAACGACATCGGCGCGAGCTACCGCTCGGCCATCTTCTACACGAGCGAGGCGCAGAAGCGCGTTGCCGAAGAGACGATCGCGGATGTCGACGCCTCAGGCCTGTGGCCCGGCAAGGTCGTCACCGAGGTGACTGCCGCCGGCGACTTCTGGGAGGCCGAGGAGGAGCACCAGGACTACCTGCTGAAGCACCCGAACGGCTATACCTGCCACTATGTGCGCCCGGGCTGGAAGCTCCCGCACCGCGAAGCCGCGGCGAGCTGAGGCAGCGCATGGGTGAGTCGATGAAGGCCATGAGCTACCGCCGCTACGGCGGGCTCGAGGTTCTGGAGAACACGCCGCTGCCGCGCCCGAGGCTCGCGCCGGGAAGCGTGCTCATCCGGGTGAAGGCGGCCGGGGTCAATCCGGTCGACTGGTCGCTCATGGCAGGCAACCTCGACGGGTTGATGGACGTGCGTTTTCCCGTTGTTCCCGGCTGGGATGTGGCGGGCGTCGTCGAGGCCGTTGGTTTCGACACCCCCGAGTTCCAGCCCGGCGACGAGGTGTACTCCTACGGTCGCCGCGACACCGTACAGGTCGGCACCTTCGCCGAGTTCGCGGTGTTGCCCGCGCCGATCGTCGCGCACAAGCCGCCATCGCTGAGCTGGGAGCAGGCGGGCGGACTTCCCCTCGCGGGGCTCACGGCGCTTCGCTGCATCGACTTCCTCGAGCTCACCGTCGACGACACCGTGCTCATCCATAACGGTGCCGGCGGGGTCGGGCGCGCAGGCATCCAACTCGCCAAGCGCGCCGGTGCTCGGGTCATCGCCACGGCATCCGAGAAGAACCATGCCAGGCTTCGCGAACTCGGTGCCGAGCCGGTGACCTACGGCGAAGGCCTCGCCGATCGGGTCAGGGCGCTGTCGCCGCAGGTGGATGCCGTGGCCGACTTCGCGGGAGGCGTGCTCGAGGCGACGCTCGCCCTGCTGAAGCCCGGCGGTCGCCAGGTCTCGATCGCCGATCGCACGGTCGGCGAGCACGGTGGACGCTATGTCTGGGTGCGCCCCGATGCCGTTGGCCTCGACCGCTTGAGTGCGATGGTCGAGGACGGCAGCCTCGTCGTCGATGTCGCGGCGAGCTATCCGATGCAGGAGCTCGCGCAGGCCTTCGAGGCGAGCATGACCCGCCACGGCGGCGGCAAGATCGTGATGACGGAGTTCACCGACTGAATCGCTGCGAAAACTTCTCGCAAGGTGTCGATCTGCGGGTGCGCCGTTCGTAGACACTGCGTAACGTCTCATCCAGGCGTTCTCAACGAGGAGGAAGACCATGCAGTATCTGTTCTTTATCGGAACCGCACCCGACAGCGACATCGAGCCATCAGACGGGCCCGACAAATCGGAGACTCCGGATAACTGGGTCGAGGAGATGGACCGCCGCGGTGTGCGCAAGTTCGGTAACCGGCTGCGCCCCGCCGAGGACGCGACGACGGTGCGCAAGCGCGGCGGAGAGGTGCTCGTGACAGACGGCCCCTTCGTCGAGGGCAAGGAGTACATCGCGGGGATCGACGTCATCGAGTGCGCCGATCTCGACGAGGCCATCGAGATCGCGAGCAAGCACCCGATGGCGGCCTACGGGCTCGTCGAGATCCGCCCGTTCTGGCCGTTCGAGTAGCGTGCCAGAGGTGCCGGTGGCGGTCGTCGCGGATGCGGTGGCCGCCGTCCACACGGAGGAGTGGGGCCGTATCGTCGCCACGCTCATCCGCGTCACCGGCGACTGGAGCCTCGCCGAGGACTGCGCGCAAGACGCCTTCGCGACCGCACTGGAGCGCTGGCCCCGGGACGGCATCCCGCCGAACCCGGGCGGCTGGCTCACCATCGTCGCGAAGAACCGCGCCATCGACAGGCTGCGCCGCTCGGCCACGGAGCGGTCGAAGCTCGCCGAGGCATCCAGGCTCGCGGAAGCAGACGTCATGGACGAGTTGCGGGAACCCACGAGAGACGACGTGCCGGATGACCGGCTGCGGCTGATCTTCACCTGCTGTCATCCCGCGCTCGGACTCGACTCGCGCGTCGCGCTGACCCTGCGCACGGTCGCAGGACTCAGCACTCCCGAGATCGCCCGCGCCTTTCTCGTGACCGAGCCGACCATGGCGCAGCGGCTCGTGCGGGCGAAGTCGAAGATCAGGAACGCGGGCATTCCCTATCGCGTGCCCGAGGGCCACCTGCTCGGTGAGCGGCTGCCCGGTGTTCTCGCCGTGCTCTACCTGCTGTTCAACGAGGGCTATTCGGCGAGTGGCGGCGACTCGCTCCTGCGCGCGGACCTCACGGCCGAGGCGATCCGGCTCGGCCGCCTGCTCGTGCAGCTGATGCCCGACGAGCCGGAGGCCGCAGGCCTCCTCGCGCTCATGCTGCTGCAGCACGCTCGGCGCGCGGCGCGCACGGATTCGGCGGGCGATCTCGTGCCGCTCGAGGATCAGAATCGTGGACTCTGGGACTCAGGGATGGTCGCGGAGGGCGTCGACATCCTGCGCCGCGCCTTGAAGCGCGAACGCCTCGGCCGCTACCAACTGCAGGCCGTCATCGCGGCGCAGCACGCAACAGCCCCGTCGCTCGGTGAGACGAACTTCTCCGAGCTGCTGCACGCCTGGGACGAGCTCGCGCGCCTCGATGCATCGCCCGTCGTGGCGCTGAACCGTGCCATCGCCTTCGGGATGTGGAAGGGGCCGGAGGCGGGCCTCGAGGCAGTGGACCGCGTCGCGGGGCTCGACGGCTACTACCTGCTGCCCGCGGCGCGCGCCGACTTCCTGCGCAGGCTCGGCAGAACCGCGGATGCCGCTGCCGCCTACCGCGAGGCCCTCGCCCTGGCGCCGACGGAGCCCGAGCGCCGCTACCTCGCCCGCCGCCTGCGGGAATGCCCAGCAGATTGACATGCGGCATCCGCCCGTTTTCTGACAGACTCGCCTGAAGAAGTGCGAGGTTCGAAGGTGAGCAGTAGCGACGCCCAGGTGGCACCCGATTTTCACCAGCTGAGTGACGAGATCATCCGCGTGATCGAGACCGTCATCGATGGCAAGCGCGAGGCGGTGGAGCTCGCACTCACAACGCTGCTCGCCGAGGGACACCTGCTCATCGAAGACGTGCCGGGCGTCGGCAAGACGATGCTCGCCCGAGCGCTCGCGCGGTCCGTCGACTGCACAGTCAACCGGGTGCAGTTCACGCCCGACCTGCTGCCCTCCGACATCACCGGAGTCTCGGTGTTCAACCAGGTCGAGCGCACCTTCGAGTTCCAGCCCGGGCCCGTGTTCGCGAACATCGTCATCGGCGACGAGATCAACCGGGCCTCGCCGAAGACCCAGTCCGCCCTGCTCGAGAGCATGGAGGAGGGCCAGGTCACCGTCGACGGCGGGACCTATCCGCTGCCCTCGCCGTTCAGCGTCATCGCCACCCAGAACCCGATCGAGATGGAGGGCACCTATCCGCTGCCCGAGGCCCAGCGCGACAGGTTCATGATCCGCATCTCCATGGGATACCCGGATGAGGCTTCCGAACAGGCCATGCTGCGCACGCGCGAACGGTCCAGCCCCCTCGATGCCGTGACCCCCGTCGTCTCCACGGCGATGCTGCTCGAGATGATCGAGGTGGTGCGCTCCGTCTTCGTCAGCCGCGCGGTCGAGCAGTATGCGGTGGCCATAGCCCAGGCCACGCGCAGCGACTCCGAGTTGCGGCTGGGCGCGAGTCCGCGAGCGACGCTGCAGCTCGTTCGAGCAGCCAAGGGTCGGGCCGCCCTCGACGGTCGCGACTTCGTGCTGCCCGACGACATCGATGCACTCGCTGTGCCCGTGCTCGCTCACCGCCTGCTGCCGGTCACCCGGGTCTCCGGCCGCGGCGAGCGGGTGGGGGATACGACGGTGGCCGACATCATCCGTCGCATCGTCGCTGCGACGACCGTGCCGCTCGGCGCGGTCGGCTCGGCCTGAGTCCGAGACCCGAGCGCGCATGTCTGCCCGACCTCGAGCCTTCGGGAGAGTGGTGCGCCCGACCAGGCGCGGCGTGGCGATGGCCGCGGTGGGCGTGGTCGTCGTCATCCTGGCCTACGTCTTCGCCCGCACCGAACTGCTGTTCATCGGGTGGCTCGCCATCGTGCTGCCGGTCACCGCGCTGTGCTTCGTCTGGCTGCGGCGCGTTCGACTGAGTGTCACGCGCAGCTTCTCGTCGCCCATGCTCGTCGCCGGTCACGTCGCGAGCGCAACTCTCGAGCTCGGTAACCAGTCGCCGTACGCCACTCCCGATGCACGCTGGCTCGAGGTGCAGCCGTGGAGTCCCTTCGCCACCGAGTTCGAGCGGCTGCCGACGATGCACGGGCGCAGCGCCTGGCGCACCGAGCCGACCGTGCTGCGCTACTCGATCACTCCGCCGCGGCGCGGAATCGTCGACATCGGGCCTCTCGTCATCGAACTCTCCGACCCTTTCGCGCTCGCCCGCAGCGAGGTCACGATCGGCGAGACGCAGCGCACCATCGTCATCCCGGATGTCGAGACCCTCCCGGCGAGCGGCCTCAGCGTCACGGCAGACGACGGCGCGGCTCACGTGCACCGATTCCGCGCCCTCGGCGGCGACGACGACGCGATGACGCGCACCTATCGCGCGGGAGACGCTCTGCGCCGCGTGCACTGGCGCGCGTCAGCCCACCGCGGCGAGCTCATGGTGCGCGAGGAGGAGCAGCGCAGCCACGCCGAGGCGCGCATCGTGCTCGACACCACGAGGCGCGGCTACCTCGATCAGAGAACCTCGCCGCAGCCGCACGAGGCGCAGAGCGACCGCTTCGAGTGGGCGCTCAGGATCACGGCGACGATCGCGCTGCACCTCGAGCAGCGCGGATTCGTCGTGCAACTCCTCGAGACCGGCCCGCGGCAACTCGTCTCGCCCGATCGCGTCGACGAGTTTCTCGAGAGCATCGCCGCGGCCACGCTCGGGCCGACGGCGGATGCGGCGGTCGGTCCCTCGAACCCGCGCCCCGATCGCTCCCTCGGCGTCGTGTTCGCGGTCGTGGCGGATGCCCAGCCCGAGACGATCGAGTTCCTCGCCGCCCAGCGCCGCCAGTTCGACCTTGCGCTCGCGCTCATCGTCACACCCCGTTTCGACGAGGTCGCGCAGCAACTCGCGCTCGCGGGCTGGCACTGCGTCGACGCCGCGGTCGCCGAGAGCGTCGAGGCGCAGAGCGTCGCACCGCTCTGGAACACGATCGCCCCGCTGCTGGAGGCGAACGGTGCGCGGCACTGAGCGGGTGCGCCGCCCACGGCGCACGAAGCCGGCGATCGACCCGGTCGAGCGACGACGCACCGAGCCGCGAGTGAGCCTCGCCCTGTTCATCGCGGTCATGCTCGCCTGTTTCGCGCTGCACGTGCTGTTCGAGGGCGGCGGCTGGTGGTTTGAGCTGCTCGTCGCGGCCGCCATCGTGCTCGGCGCGGCGGCGCTCGTGCGGCGGCTGAGTCCGTGGCGGTTGCTGCCGTCCGTCGTGGCCCTGCTCGCGCTTGTGGCCTACGTGGTGGCACGGTTCGCCGCAGACACGGCGGTCGTCGGGGTGCTTCCGGGTGGCGATACGGTCGCGCGGATCGAGCAGCTCGTGGGTGCGGCATCCGAGTCGATCCTGTCGCAGTCGATTCCCGCCACCGTCGACGCCGGCATCCTGCTGCTGCTCGTCGCGGGCGTGGGCGTCGTCGCGCTCTTCGCCGACCTGCTCGCGATCGGCCTGCGTGCGCCCGCGCTCGCCGGCCTCCCGCTTCTCGTGCTGCTCGTCGTCCCCGCGGCCACCGAGCTCGACCTCAATGACGGCTTCGCCTTCGCGCTCGCCGCGGCCGGCTACCTCTGGCTGCTGGTCGTCGCCCGGCGGCAGCGCGGCATCCGGTTGTCGATCGTGACCGGTGCGCTCGCGATCGTGGGGGCCCTCGTGGTGCCGATTGCGCTGCCGCCCGTCGTGGCGGCGGGTAGCGGTGACGGAGTGTTCACGACCGGCGTGAACCCGACGATCGACCTCGGCAAAGATCTCAACTCGAACTCGACGACCACGGCGCTCACCTACACGACCCGTTCGGGCAGCTCGCACTACCTCAGGCTCGTCACGCTCGAGAACTTCACGGGCGCCGCGTGGGTTCCCGACGAGCCGAAGCAGCGCCGAACGAACGACGTGCAGGCGTTCTCCGCCCCCGTGGGTCTGTCGCCCGACATCCGCACGAGCACGGAGGTGACGCGCATAGCCATGGGCAACCTGCGGAGCCCCTGGCTGCCGCTGCCCTACCCGACCTCCAGCGTCACAGGCCTCTGGGGGGATTGGTACTGGGAGAGCGGTAGCCTCGCCGTGTCGAGTCCGGATGCCGTGCTCACGAACCAGCGCTATGAGGCACACAGCCTCGTGCTGCGCCCCACCCCGCAGCAGCTCTCTGCCGCGGGGCGCACGGTGCCCGCCTCGATGCACACCTATCTCAGCCTGCCGGCCGATCTGCCCGCGATCATCTCCGACACCGCCCGCAACGTCACCGCGGGCGAATCGAGCAGTTACGCCGAGGCGATCGCCCTGCAGGAGTACTTCCGCAGCGATGTCTTTCAGTACTCGGTCGAGGCGCCGATCGACGACGGCTACGACGGTACCGGCATGGACGTCATCGCCAGATTTCTCGAGGCCAAGAGCGGCTACTGCGTGCACTTCGCGTCGGCCATGGCGGTGATGGCGCGCAGCCTCGGCATCCCCGCTCGCATCGCCGTCGGCTTCCAGGGTGGCACCGTCATGGACACGGATTCGAGCGGACAGATCACCTATCGCGTCACCACCCAGGACCTGCACGCCTGGCCGGAGCTGTACTTCGACAGGATCGGCTGGGTGCCGTTCGAGCCCACGCCGGGTCGCGGTACCGTGCCGAGCTACGCCGATCTCACGGTTGCGGGTGTGCCGACGCCCATCTCGCCTGCGCAGCTCGTGGCCGAGTCCACCGCGACCCCGGCTCCCAGCACCGACCGAAACCAACGCCCCGACCAGCCGGGCGATCGGGCTTCCAGCGGCGCGGGTGCGGCGCAGGCGCTCTCGGCGTGGATTTGGGGCGGTATCGTCATCATCGCGCTGTTCGTGCTGTTGCTCGCGCCCGCCGCGGCCCGCGCACTGGGTCGGTCGAGAAGGGTGCGCGGGGGGAGCGCCGGCGAGGCCTGGCGCGAGGTCATCCTCACGGCCCAGGATGTCGGCCTCACCCTCCCGGCGACGGTCACGCCGCGAGAGGCCGCCCTCGCCCTCGCGCCTGCAGCCGGCGGGGAGCAGCTCACTCGACTCCGCGCCGCCGTCGAACGGGAGAGCTATGCCGCGAGCGGCGCCGCCCGGGTGGATCCGGCAGACCTTCGAGCCGTAGTCGCCAGGCTCCTCGACGCCGTGGAACCTCGACGACGCGCGCTCGCGAGGTTCGCCCCGCGCTCGGCATGGGCTCGCATGCTGCGCCTCTTCGCACGGAGCGACCGGCAACGCTTTAGGTAAGGCATGCCATACTTAGGGCATGCTTACCTTGAGTCCGAACGCGAGAGCGGAGTCCACGAGACCCGCGACCTCGGTGCGCCCCAAGGACAGTCGGCCCGCGTACCGGCCCTACCGCGTGACCATCGCGGCCATCGTCCCGCTCAGCCCGCACTTCATCCGGGTCACCTTCACCGGTGACGATCTCGAGAACTTCGGCACGGATGGGCACGACCAGCGCATCAAGATCGTCATCCCCTTCGACGACGGGCACACCAGCGACATCGGCGCGAGCGACGCCACCACGATCCTCGACGGCACCTGGTACGCCCGCTGGCGTGAGCTGCCCGAAGACAGGCGCAACCCGTTCCGCACCTACACGATTCGCGCCGTGCGCCCCGAGCGCGCCGAGGTCGACGTCGACCTGGTCGCCCACGGTGACGGCGGTCCAGCCTCCCGCTGGCTCGGCCGCGCCCGGGTGGGCGACGAGCTCGTCGTCGTCGGCCCCGACGCGCGCAGCATCGACTCGGGCATCGGCATCGACTGGCACCCGGGCGAGGCGACTGAGCTGCTGCTCGCCGGTGACGAGACCGCGGCACCCGCGATCTGCTCCATCCTCGAATCGCTGCCCGCCGGGCGCAGGGCTCGCGCCTTCATCGAGATCCCGGATGCCGCAGACCGGCTCCCCGTGCGCCTCGCGCCGGGCGCCGAGCTCGCCTGGCTGCCCCGCAACGGAGCGCCGACCGGCTCCCTGCTCGAGCCCGCGGTGCGAGGCTGGGTCGCGGGTCACGCGAGTGCGATCCACGACGCGATTGCCGCATCCGCTCAGGAGGTCGACGAGATCGACGTCGACTCCGAACTCCTGTGGGATTCGCCGCTCGAACCGGCCGGCGCCGGCTTCTACGCCTGGCTCGCCGGTGAGGCCGGCGTCATCAAGGCCCTGCGGCGTTTTCTGGTGAGCGAGACCGGCATCGATCGCAAGTCCGTCGCGTTCATGGGCTACTGGCGACTCGGCAGGGCTGAAGCCCAGTAATGTCCACCGGCACCACTCTGCCGGCTCCCCGGTCGCCGAGCTCGTCGAAGCGCCGGCTCAGCTCATCCCCGCGCAGACTCATCGGTCTGCTCGCTGCGGTGATCGTGCTCGTGGCGATCGTGCTGTTGAGCCTCGCGCTGGGCACTCGCCCGACGCCGCTCTCGAACGTCCTCGGTGCACTGTTCGCGCCGCAGTCGAGCAACCCCGACCTCATCGTGATCCGTGATCTGAGGGTGCCGCGCACGGTCATCGGCATCGTCGTCGGCCTCGCACTCGCCCTCGCAGGCACGATCATGCAGGGGATCACGCGCAACCCGCTCGCCGACCCGGGGCTCCTCGGCGTCAACGCGGGAGCCTCGCTGTTCGTCGTGCTCGCGATCGCCACGCTCGGCATCACGAGCCCCGCCGGTTTCATCTGGTTCGCCTTCGCCGGTGCCGCTGTTGCCGCCGCGGTCGTGTACGGCATCGGCTCGATCGGCCGCGAGGGGGCGACGCCGATCAAGCTCGCCCTGTGCGGCACGGCCGTGACCGCCGCGGGCACCTCGATCATCACGCTGCTGCTCATCAGCGACACCGACACCCTGAACGCCTTCCGGTTCTGGCAGGTGGGCTCGCTCGCGAGCCGCAGCCTCGCGCCGCTCGTCACCCTCTGGCCGTTCCTCGCCGCGGGCGTCGTGCTCGCGCTCGTGGTCGGCCGGATGCTGAACCTGCTTTCCCTCGGAGATGAGCTTGCCCGTGGGCTGGGTCAGAACCTCGCAGCGGCCCGAGCGGTCACGGCGCTCGCTGTCGTGCTGCTGTGCGGTTCAGCGACCGCCCTCGCCGGTCCGATCGTGTTCGTCGGGCTCGTCGTGCCCCACGTCGCGAGGTTCATCGTGGGGCCCGACTACCGGTGGATCCTCGCCTACTCCGCGGTTCTCGGCCCGGCGCTGCTGCTCGCCGCCGACATCGTCGGTCGCCTGGTGGTCGCTCCGAGCGAGCTCGAGGCGGGGCTCGTGGTCGCCATCGTGGGCGCCCCGGTCATGATCGCGCTCGTGCGACGCGTCAAGCTGGCGGGGCTGTGATGGCCGCGATCGCGACGGCGTCGACCGTGGCCGCCCGCCGTACCCCGCGGCGCACCGTGATCGTCGTCGTCGTGCTCGCCGTGCTCGTGCTCCTCGTCGCCATGGCGGGCGTCGCGATCGGCGCCTACACGCTCTCGCCCTCCGAGCTGCTGCGCACGCTGTTCGGCCAGGGCGCCCCAGGTGACACCTTCGTCGTGTGGCGACTGCGGCTGCCCAGGGTGGTGCTCGGTGCGCTCGTCGGCGCCGCGTTCGCCATGGCCGGCGCACTGTTCCAGTCGTTGCTGCGCAATCCGCTCGCGAGCCCCGACATCATCGGCGTCAGCGGTGGGGCGAGCGTGGCCGCGGTGTTCGGCATCCTCGTGCTCGGAGTCAGTGGCCCGGCCATCTCGATCGCCGCCTTCGTCGGAGCGGTCGTGGTGGCATCCGTCATCTACCTGCTCGCCTGGCGCGGGGGAGTGACCGGCTTCCGCTTCGTGCTCATCGGCGTCGGCGTCGCGTTCATGGCCAACGCCGTGCTCGGGTATCTCATCACGCGCGGCGCAGTCAACGACGTCTCGGACGCGCTCGTGTGGATGGTCGGCGGGCTCGGTGCTGCCAGTCCAGACACCAACCTCGTTCTCGCCATCGCGCTCGCGGTGCTGCTGCCCGGTGTCGCCATCCTGGCGCCGAGGCTGCGGATGCTGCAGCTGGGCGACGAGGCCGCGGGCGGGCTGGGAGTGCGCGTCGAGCGCTCGCGGCTCACGCTCATCCTCATGGCGGTCGTACTCGTCGCCGTCGCGACCGCCTTCGCCGGGCCGATCGCCTTCGTCGCCTTCGTCTCCGCCCCCATAGCCAGACGGATGCTGGCAACCGGCGGCCTCGCCCTCGTGCCGAGCGCTCTCGTGGGTATGCTGCTGGTGCTCGCTTCCGACCTCGTCGCCCAACATCTGCTGCCCGGAGCCGGGCAGGTTCCCGTCGGAATCGTCACCGGAATCATCGGGGCACCATACCTGCTGTGGCTGCTCGCGACCACGAACCGAGAAGGGAAGGGCGCATGAGCGATTCCTCGCAGAAGAAACCGCAGCGCACGCTCGAGGTGCGGGATCTCGCCCTCTCCTACGACGGCCACACGGTGGTCGAGGGTCTGAATCTCGCCGTACCGCACGGCGAGGTCACCGTGATCGTCGGCGCGAACGCCTGCGGCAAGTCCACCCTGCTGCGCGGCATCGCTCGGCTGATGCGACCGGATGCAGGCGTCGTCGAACTCGACGGGCGCGACATCCGTTCGATTGGTTCGAAGGAGGTGGCGCGCATCGTCGGCATTCTTCCGCAGTCGCCGATCGCGCCAGAGGGCATCACCGTGAGCGACCTCGTGGGCCGTGGCCGGTATCCGCACCAGGGCTGGTTTCGACAGTGGTCGATCGAGGATGACCGCATCGTCGAGCGCGCGCTGGCCGTGACCTCGACGCTCGACCTCGCCGAACGCCGGGTCGAGCAGCTCTCGGGCGGCCAGCGGCAGCGGGTGTGGATCGCGATGGCGCTCGCGCAAGACCCCGATATTCTGCTGCTCGACGAGCCGACGACGTTCCTCGACGTGGCGCACCAGCTCGAAGTGCTCGACCTGCTCATGCAGCTCAATCGCGACGAGGGCACGACGGTCGTCATGGTGCTGCACGATCTCAATCTCGCCGCCCGCTACGCGGACCACCTCGTGCTCATGGCACACGGTGCGGTCATCGCGGCGGGCACACCGGCGGAGGTCATCACCTCCGCACTCGTCAAGCAGGCCTTCGGCCTCGACGCGCGCATCATCCCAGACCCCGTCACGGGGTCACCCATGGTCGTGCCGATCGGTCGATTCCACGGAGTCGACTGAGTCGCTCCGGACTCCGGTTGAGGAGGCGCGAAGCCCCGTATCGAAACCTCTTAGCGGGCGAATAGTTGCTGCGGATGCGTGAGCCGCCACCACGCGCTCGGCGGCGTGATCGCACCCTCCAGCACCAGCGGCACCGTGATCGTGGACGAGCCGGCGACGAAGGTCACCGAACCGACCCGGGCGCCGGTCCTGGCCTCGGTCACCGTCGTGGTCTTGACAGTGCTCGTGACCTTGGTGTTCGACCAGACCAGCACGGATGCGCTCTTGCTCGCCACGAGCTTCGCGGTGCTCTTCCACGGCGTCGTGTACCGACCGTAGTCGTCCCCGCCGGCGGTCAGGTCGATGGTGTGGAACCCGGCCTTGATGCTCTTGATGAACGAGCCGACATCCGCGTTGATCGCCTCGTGGCTGACCGCACCGAGCACCACTCCGATCACGGTGAGTTGGCCGATCCCGTCCGCACTGACCACGGCGGAGAAGAGCAGGCAGTCTCCGGCCTCGGCGAGCGTGCCGGTCTTGATTCCGGTGACGCCGTTCGAGCCGACGAGCTTGTTGTTGTTCGAGAGAAAGCCGACGTTCGGCACTGTGACATTCTGTGAGCCGACGATCGCGGCGACCACGGGGTTCGCGAGCGCGATCTTGCCGAGCGCGATGAGGTTGCTCGGCGTGCTGACGTTGCGTGCGTCGAGGCCCGTCGGCTCGACCATCCGCGTACCGGTCAGCCCGTTCTTGGCAAGCCAGGCCTTGGTGGCCGCGAGGAATCGCGACTGCGATCCGTACGCCCAGGTCGACAGCACCTCGGCGTAGTTGCAGGCCGAGGCGACGAGGATGGTCTCGAGCGCGTCGTGCTCCGACATGGACGTTCCCGCGTCCATCGGTTCGATGCTCGCCTGCTGCACGTAGTACTTGTCATAGAGCTTCGCGTCGGCCTTGCTGAAGGTGATCGTGGGGCCGGGCTGGCCCATGCTGAGCGGCTTGGCATCCAGGATGACGAGGGTCGTGATCAGCTTGCTGATGCTCGCGATCGGCAGCGGTGCGTCGTCGCCGACGGTCTTCAGCATTTCCTTCGAGCCGCTGAGCTTCTCGAAGTCCGCGCCGCCGGTGATGCTGACGGCCACCTCGCTGCCGTGCGGAAGAGCGAGCTCGGCCGCGGCGGGTGTCGCAACCTCGTGCGCTCGCGTGTTCGCCGTGACCGCGGCGACGGGTGCGAGCAGGGTGGCGGGTATGTACGCACCGACCGCGGCGACGATGACGATCGCAATGACGAGCCCCGTGATGCGACCGCGTCGGCGTCGGCGCTTCGCCTCCTCGCTGTCGCGCGGTGCGCGTGCGCCGCCGGCCCCGTTGCCATGCGCGAGCATCTCCGAGAACCTGGCGAGGTCATCCGAATCGTCGCGCGTCATTGTGCTACCTCTCGCTGGCGTCTCGTCGAACGCGATCGATACATAAGCTCATGTTATGCGACGCCCGCCCGCCCTGTCGGCGCCGTCGGTGGTTCGGTGGAGAGTGGGGAGATGGATGACAAAGCAACCCTGCTCGGCTATCTGCGTGTTCGACGCGGGGATCTGCTGGCGAAACTCGACGGGCTAGGCGAGTACGACGTTCGCCGCCCGATGACACCGACCGGCACCAACCTTCTCGGCCTCGTCAAGCATGTCGCGAACGCGGAGATCGGCTACTTCGGCGAGGTGTTCGGTCGCCCTCCCGGGCACGACGTGCCGTGGCTCGCCGAGGGTGCGGATCCGGATGCCGACATGTGGGCCGCGCCGGGGGAGTCGCGAGAGCAGATCATCGAGTTCCATCGATTCTCGGCCGCGCACAGTGATGCGACCATCGAGGCGCTGCCACTCGACGCCGTCGGCGAGGTGCCCTGGTGGCCACCGGAGCGTCGCAGCGTGACGCTGCACCAGATCCTTGTGCACATGTGCGTCGAGACCGCGCGGCATGCCGGTCACGCCGACATCCTGCGCGAGCTCATCGACGGGTCTGTCGGCAATGGCCCGGCGGATCCGAACATCCCACGGCGCACGGAGGAGGAGTGGGCGGCCTTTCGCGAGCGCATCGAGGACGCCGCGCGGCTCGCGGCGCACTGACGACCGCGTACGCGCGGGTGGTTTTGTCGCGGCGGGATCGTCGCTATAGTTAGGTGAGCCTTACCTAATCCGATGGAGTCGCTGTGCCACTACGCCCCCGTGTTCTTTTCGCCGCCGTCATTGCGGCAGTCCTCACTCCCGCCCTCGCCCTCAGCGGCTGTGCGGCATCCGGCGGCTCCGGCGGCACAACCGCTGACGGGGTCACGATCGAGCACGCGTTCGGCGACACCGTCGTGCCCGCGAACCCCAAGCGCGTCGTCACCCTCGGCTGGGGCAGCAGCGAGGCGGCGCTCGCCCTCGGCGTGGTGCCTGTCGCGATGGAGAAGAAGGCGTACGGCGGCGACAAGAACGGCGTGCTGCCGTGGATCGCAGTCAAGCTCAAGGAGCTCGGTGTGAAGACGCCGACGATGATCACCGAGACGAAGGAGGCGCCCGCCTACGAGGAAATCCTCGCGGTGAAGCCCGACCTCATCCTCGCCACCTATTCCGGGATCACCAAGGCGCAGTACAAGCTGTTGAGCGACATCGCCCCCACGGTGGCCTACCCCGACAAGCCCTGGTCGACGCCGTGGCGCGACGTGATCTCGATCGATGGCAAGGCACTCGGCAAGACGGCCGAGGCGAAGAGCGTGCTCTCCGACATCGATAAGGTGATGGCGAAGCAGGCGGCCGAACACCCCGAGCTCAAGGGCAAGACCGTCGCCGTGGTCTGGGATGTCTCCGGAACGTTCTACGTGTATCGCCCGGCCGACTCCAGGGTGAGCTTCCTCTTCGATCTGGGGCTCTCGAGCGCTCCCGCGGTGGAAGAGCTGGCAAACGGCGATTCCCCGTTCTTCTACACGCTCAGCTATGAGGAGCTCGACAAGCTGAAGAGCGACATCATCGTCGACTTCGCGAACACCGACGAGGAGGCGGCGACCTTCCTCGCGCAGAGTTACGCGAAGGCGATGCCCGCGGTGCAGACGGGCGCGGTCGCGTCGGTCACCGGCGTCCCGCTCATCTCGGCCGTCTCGCCACCCACAGCGCTGTCGCTCACCTGGGGCATCGACAAGTACGTGGCGAAGCTCTCCGCCGCGGCAAAGGCAGCCGACGCGGCTCGCTAGGGCGTGACTGGGCTGCGTATCGAAACCTCGGGTGTCAGTCCGGCGCGCTGAACGCGATCACCGGGCGCCCGGTTGCGGGGTTCCGCAGCACGTCGGCGCGCACCCCGTAGACCTCGCGCACGAGCTCGGCCGTCAGTACTTCCTCGGTCGCGCCGGCGGCGAACACCGTTCCGGCCCGCAGCACGATGACGTGGTCGCAGTAGGCAGCAGCGAGATTGAGGTCATGCAGGGCGGCGAGCACGGTCATGCCACGCCGATCACCCGCGCCCGTTTCGCTGAGCGAGCGGATGAGCGCCAGGGTCGACAGCTGCGCGCTCACGTCGAGATGGTTGGTCGGTTCGTCGAGCAGCAGCAGCAGCGGATCCTGCGCGAGCGCCTTCGCGAGCATCACCCGCTGACGCTCGCCGCCCGAGAGGCTCAGGAAGCGGCGCTCGGCGAACGGCGTCAGACCCGTCGACTCGAGCGCAGCGGTGACCGCGTCCGCGTCATCCGCCGACTGGTCGCCCCACAGCGACTGGTATGGCGTCCGCCCGAGCGCGATCACCTGCCGCACGGTCAGCGCGAGCTCGGTCGTCGCCTCCTGCTCGACGAAGCTCACGGTGCGCGCTCGCTGTCGGCGCGGCAACTCGTGCAGTTCGGCGCCGCCGAAGCGGATGCTGCCCGCATCCGCCCGCTCGATGCCGGCGAGCACAGCGAGCAGCGTCGACTTTCCCGCGCCGTTCGGGCCGAGCAGCGCCGAGAAGGTGCCGTCTTCAACGGTGCAGTCGACCCCGTCGATGATGAGGGTGCCATCGATGCGGATGTCGACCCGGCTCGCATCGAGTCCGCCCGTCCCGGCGCCCCCGGCTTCACTCGCGGCGCCGCGACTCACGAGTCCGCCCTCCGCCGCGCGAGCAGGAACGCGAACACGGGAGCCCCGATGAGGGCGGTGACGATGCCGACGGGAAGCTCGCGCGGGTCGAACACCGTGCGGGCGAGCGTGTCTGCCCAGACCAGGAAGATGCCGCCGACGAGGGCCGAGAGTGGCAGAAGCGCGCGGTGACCCGGACCCACGAGCAGCCGCACGGCGTGGGGAAGGACGAGTCCGACGAAGCCGATCGAGCCGCTCACCGAGACCATGGCGCCGGTGAGCAGCGCGGTGATGGTGAGCAGCACCCAGCGCGAGCGCTGCACGTTGATTCCGAGTCCGGCGGCCGAGACGTCGCCGAAGGCGAAGGCATCGAGCGTGCGTCCGCTCAGCAGAATCGGCGCACCGGCGATCAGGATGGCAGCGAAGGCGATGCCGACCTCCGGCCAGCGCGCACCCGCGAGCGACCCGAGCAGCCAGTTGAGGATCTCGCGGTACGAGTCCCCGGTCACAGTCCAGAAGATCACCAGGCTCGTGATGGCGGAGGCGAGGGCCGAGACCGCGATTCCGGCGAGCACCGTGCGCGACGGGGTGATGCGTCCGAGCGAATTCGCGAGCAGCAGGGTCACACCGAGCGCGAGCATCGCGCCCACGAAGGCGGCGACGGGCAGCAGCACGGATGCCCCGAGCAGCAGCACGGCGACCGCTCCGAGGGAGGCCCCGGATGACAACCCGAGCAGGTAGGGATCGGCAAGCGGATTGCGCGTCACGGCCTGCATCACCGCGCCGCTCACCGCCAGTCCTGCACCAACCGCGGCTGCCGTGAGCACCCGGGGCAACCGCAACTGCCACACGATCCCGTCGCGCAACTCGGGCAGCGGGCTCGCGCCGAACCCGAGATGGTGCGCCACCGAGCCCCAGACCTCGGCCGGGGTGATGTTCGTCGGTCCGACCGTGATCGCGAGCGTCACAGAGGCAACGAGCAACACCGCGAGCACGACGGCGACCACCGTCACCCGCCCACTCCTGGGGCGAATCTCGGCGGTGACGGGGTTTCGATACGCTCGTGCCTCGCTACTCAACCCGCTGTCCTCCAGCGCGGATAGGCCGCCCGCGGCCGTATCGAAACCTCACCGGCGACTCACTTCAGCTTCAGCTTCGCGAGCTGCTTCACGACATCTGCCGCAGCATCCACGGTGCGCACGCCGGCCTCGCTTGCCGCGAAGGGCACAATCACGTAGCGGTGGTTCTTCACCGCGTCGAGCGCCGCCGTGGCCGGGTTGCCCTCGAGCACACCGATCTTCTTCTGCACGGTGCTCCACGACGCGTCGACGAGCACGATCACGTCGGGGTTCGCGGCGATCACCGACTCCCAGTTGTACGAGGTCCAGGTCTGCTTCACCGAGGCGGCGATGTTCTCGAGCCCCGCGGTCTTCATGATGAGCTCGGGCGCACCGATGCCCGCACCCACGTACGGCACGGACGAACCGGAGGAGAACCACAGCGCCGTCAGCCTGCGCTTGTCCGGGGTGATCGACTCGAGCGTCTTCTTCTGGCTCGCGATGAGCTTCGACGCGTCGGTGTGGAAGATCGCGCCGACCTGGTCGATCTCCGTGAAGATGTCGCCGAAGCCGAGCTTCTTGGGTTGGAACGCCGCCTCTTGGCACGCCGCGGGGGAGACGTAGGTCTCTACGCCGAGTGCCTGCAGGTCTGCCCGGTTGCCCGCGCCGTCCGCGGAGAAGTTCGACTCCCAGCCGGCGTAGATGAGGTCGGGGGATGCGGCGAGCACCGCCTCCTGCGAGGGGAGCTTCTCCGCGAGCACGGGTAGTTTCGCCGCGGTCTTCTCCCATTTCGCCGGCACGGGCCCGTCCTGGAACGCGGTGCCGACGATGCGATCGCCGAGGCCGAGCGCGAGCAGCATCTCGGTGGACGTGGACTTGATCGTGATCACGCGCTTCGGCGCGGCCGCGCCGAAGTCGACGGTGGTGCCGCAGTTGTCGATGCTGAGCGACGACGGCGACGACGACGGATGCCGCACCTGCGCCGTCGCTGTCGGCGAGCAGCCCGCCAGGGCGAGGGCCGCAATCGCGGCGACGGCCACGAGCGCGCTACGGGAACGGGTGATCGAACGGGACGGCACGGACTCTCCTGGGGGTAGGCATGGCTGCGATCATCCGCGGGCACTACTGGCCGGCGGGAGACCTGCCGCCCCAGATCCGGGGCCTGCGCGCCGCACCACATCCGGTGCGGGGGTCCGACCCCCAACTCTACGCGTCCTCGCCGCGCCTGGCGGCCTCCACGTCGGCATCGCGCTCGAAGCTGCGCCTCCGAAATGAAGGAGTTTTTCGTCGAATGACGGCCGTTGAAGGAGGTTTTGGTCGCGCAGGATCGGAATCTCCTTCATTTCGGTCCGGGCGGGATCTGCGGCAACCGTAACGAGAAGTAACGCTTCGACACGTCGCGAAACCCGAATATGGCCGCGATCGCGGCGACCCTAGGCTCGCTCCAGACCACAGCGAACAGCGCAGGGTCACGATGACGCGAAGCGGAGCAGCATGATCAGTCTCGACAAGCTGACGAAGGTATACGGCCACGGCGACCATCGCACCGTCGTGCTCGACGACCTCGACTTCAGCGTGGCGGCGAAGGAGATCTTCGCCGTGGTCGGCCCCAGTGGAGCGGGCAAGTCGACCCTGGCGCAGTGCGTGAACCTGCTCGAGCGCCCCACGTCAGGTTCGGTCGTGGTCAACGGCGAGAATCTGTCGACGCTCAACGAAGCCCAGTTGCGCGTTGCGCGCGGTCGCATCGGCACGATCTTCCAATCCGACGGCCTGTTCAGTCGTCGCACCGCAGCCCAGAACGTCGCTCTTCCGCTCGAGTATCTCGGGGTCACTGCGGCCGAATCGCGCCGTCGCGTCGCCGAACTGCTCGAGCGAGTCGGCCTCTCGGATCGCGCGGGCCACTACCCTCACCAGCTCTCGGGGGGTCAGCGACAGCGCGTCGGAATCGCCAGGGCACTCGCGCTCCGACCCTCGGTGCTGCTCTCCGACGAGGCGACCTCCGGGCTCGACCCGCAGTCCACCGCATCGATCGTCACGCTGCTCAAAGAACTGCGCGACGACCTCGGGCTGTCGATTCTCTTCATCACCCACGAGATGGACACCGTGCTGCAGGTCGCCGACTCCGCCGCGAGACTCGAACGCGGGCGCATCGTCGAGTCCGGCACCATCGTCGACCTGTTGCAGAATCCGCACTCGGCACTGGGTCGGGCGCTGCAGCCCGCCCGCGCCCACGCGAGCGCCGAGCCGGGCGAGGTGACGTGGCTGCTCGGATACGCCTCGTCGCACGTTCCCGCAGACTGGCTCATCAGGATGTCGACGACGCTCGCGACGCCGATTCGGCTTCTCGGCGCGTCGATCGAGTCGGTCAACGGAGCGACGGTCGGTCACGCGAGTGTCGGCATCCACGGAGCGGAACCGGAGCGAATCCAGTCGGTCGCCGCGCAACTCGGGCTCAGCGCACGGCTGGAGACGAGTGCCTCTCGCGCCGGATCGATCGTCGATGCGAAGGCGGATGTCGTGCCCGATTCCCTGGAGCGCGTCGCGTGAGCGCCGCGACGCTCGCTCTCGCGCTGCCCGGGTCCCTCCGTCTCGGCAACGAGGTGCCGCTCGATCAGATCGCGGCGCTCGTGTTTCCCGCGCTCGGTGACACCCTCATCATGGTCGGCATCGTCATGGCCATCGTCGTCGTGGTGGGAATCCCACTCGGCGCTCTCATCCACAACCTCGGGCCGGAGGGCCTGTTCGAGAATCACGCGCTGCACACCGTGCTCAGCTGGACGGTGAGCGTCGGCCGTTCGCTGCCGTTCCTCATCCTCATGGCCGCGATCGTGCCCTTCACCCGCTTCATCACCGGAACGAACATCGGTATCGCCGCCGCCGTCGTCCCCATGTCGATTGCGGGCATCGCGTTCTTCACTCGCATCGTCGAGAACTCCCTGCGCAGCGTGCCGACGGCCTTCGTTCGCGTCGCGAAGGCATCCGGGGCCTCTCCGCTGCAGATCATCCGCACCGCGCAACTGAGCGAGGCGGTGCCGTCGATCATCGGCGGCATCACGATCAACACGATCGCGATGATCGAGTACTCAGCGATCGCCGGCACGATCGGCGCGGGCGGGATCGGCTATGTCGCGGTCACCTACGGCTACCAGCGCTTCGACCATGCCGTCATGATCGCGACGATCGTGATCCTCGTCGGCACGGTCGCGCTCGTGCAATTCGCCGGCGATCGACTCGTCCGTCTCACGACGCCGCGCATCCGCACCGCAGCCTCTCGCGGGGCGCCGCGCACGCGGGCCGCCGAGACGATCGACGCCTGAGCCGCCCGAGCCACCCTTTTCACCTCACCACCACAGCACACGACAGGAGCACAACCATGTCCACAGGTCCAGACATCACCCCCGCCGAGAGCGGCCAGAACAGCGAGCTCGGATTCGAGTTGAAGAAGCGCAGGCGCTGGCCGTGGGTGCTGGGCGCGGTCGTCGTGGTGGTCGCGGTCGCCGCCGCCATCGTCATCCCGATTCTCAACCCCGCGAAGTCCGCGGATGCCGTGGCCGGCGCAACCCTCTACGTCGCGACCGCGGAGGGCAACGCCTCTGAGCAGGCGCTCGTGAACTTCGTGGCCGCGAAGGTCGCGCCGAAGTACGGAATCAAGGTCGCCTTCAAGGGCCTCTCCGACAGCAACACCATCAATCGCGCCGTGAGTGACGGGGAGGTCGCGGGCACCGTCTACCAGCACAAGCTCTGGCTCGGGCAGGTGCTCCAGGCGAATCCGGACTTCAAGGAGACCGCTGCCACGCCCGTGTTCCGCTGGGGCTTCGGACTCTGGTCGCAGAAGTACAAGAGTGTGAAAGACATCCCCGATGGCGCCACGATCTCGCTCTACTCCGACCCGGCCAACGAGGCGCAGGGCCTCTGGGTGCTCGAGAACGCGGGGTTGATCACGCTCAAGCCCGGCACGACGAAGGGCGATGCGACGCAGGATGACATCGCCTCGAACCCGAAGCACCTCAAGTTCACCCTGCTCGACTTCGCCGCGCAGTCCCGTGCCCTGCCCGACCTGGACGCGGCCGTCGGCTACACGGAGTACTACCTCGCGGCGAAGATCCCGATCTCGCAGCAGATCTTCGCTCCGCAGGCGCCGGACGACTTCGCCGGGCAGCTCACGGTGGGCACGAAGTACCTGAAGACCCCCAACATCCGCAAGCTCATCGCGGCCTTCAAAGACCCGGCCGTGCAGAACTTCCTGGCGACGGATGCCACGGTGAAGGGAATCCTGCTGCCCCTCGACGCGAAGTAGTCCGAATCGTTGGCGATTTCCGCCCTAAAACCCGGGTTTTGGGGCGGAAACTGCCAACAATCCGCTCAGGAGCTCAGGCGCGGCTCCACCAGAACTCGAGCTGGATGTTGTCGGGGTCGCGGAAGACGAGCGCGGCGCCGTTGGCCGTGTCCTCGGCGGGGGAGTGTTCGACGCCCAGCGAGGCCAGCACCCCCTGCCAGGCGTCGAGGTCCGCGCGCTCGGCGACGCTGAATCCGATGTGATCGAGCCCGACGTTGCGGTCGTCGAAGCGCTCGAGCGGGATGACAGTGTGCTGGTTGAGACCGATGATCAGTCCGGTCGCCTCGTGCCGCAGCACGATCATGATGCGATTGTCGAGGTCGACGCGACGCAGGTGTTTCAGACCCAGGGTCTCGACGTACCAGCGTGCGCTCGCCTCGGCATCCGACACCGAGAAGTCGATGTGCGAGGGAATTCCGAAGGCGGGCGCAGGGTGAGTTGTCATGCCTCCAGCGTATGACCGTGCTCAGGCCCGCACGGCCGCGGCGAGTTGCGCGGCCACCGCGTCGAACTCGGCGCGCACGAATCCCGCCGTCACCCGGATGAAGTTGCCGCCGCCCGTCGCGAGAAAGGGCGTGCCGGCAGCAACCCGGATGCCCGCCGCCGCCAGCTGCACGACCGCCGACCGTTCGTCTGAGACCTCGAGCCACGTGTTGATGCCGTCCGCCACCGGCACGTGTACTCCGTGCGCGGCGAGCGCATCCGAAAGCCTGCGCTGCCTGGCTCGGTAGACGCGGCGCGCGTCGCTCACCTCCGAGATCGACTTCGAGGTCGTGAGCAGGTCGAGCAGGATCGTCTGCAGCATGCGCGAGGTCCAGCCCGGGCCCAGGATGCGCCGCGAGACGAGTTGGTCGATCAACTCGGTGGGGCCACCGACGGCGGCGATGCGCAGGTCGGGCCCGTGCGACTTCGAGAAGCTGCGAATGTGCAGCACCTGATCGGGCAACCAGCTGCCGAGGCTCACCTCGCGGTTCGCCGAGATCTCGCCGGAGTGGTCGTCCTCCACGATGATCAGTTCGCCCGAGATGCGACTGTTCCGGATGACGCGTGCCAGCTCCTGCGCGCGAGTGCGGCTGAGCGAGCGCCCGGTCGGGTTCTGCGCCCTGGGCTGGAGCACTATCGCCCGCGGACGAAGCCGTAGCGCCTCCGCGAGCGCTCCCGGACGCATCCCGTCCTCATCCAGATCCACGGGCACCCGCACCGCGCCGACGTGATCGAGCAGGTCGAAGATGGGCGGGAAGCCGGGGTTCTCCACGACAACCCGGTCGCCGAACCGCACGACCATGTCGAGTGCGCGCGAGATGCCGTCCATCGCGCCGTCGACCACCGTGACGGCCTCGACCTCGTAGGGCCAGCGGTCGCGCAGCGCGGTCTCGAGCTCTGGGATGACGGGCTGGTCGAGGTAGCTCGTCGTGGCCGCGCGCATCGAGACTCGGCCGAGCGCGGGCCCGAGCGCGGGCAGTAGCTGCGGGTCGGGTGTGCCGGTGGAGAGGTCGAGCCGCGTCGCCTCGAGCTGCCCGGCGAGTCCCTGGAAGCGCGGCGGCAGCCAGCGTCTCGGCGTCGCGCGCACGAAGCTCCCGCTGCGTCCGCGGGAGATGATGAGCCCCACCTCCGAGAGGGCCTGCCACGCGTGGCTGACGGTCGCCGGGCTGATCCCAAGGTCCGCCGCGAGCTCACGAACCGTGGGCAGGCGGTCGCCCGGAGCGAGATCGCCGGTGCTGATCATCCGTGCGATCGTCGTCGCGATGCCGTGCGGCGTGGCCTCCTCGACCTCGGGTGCGACCGGTTTCATGGCGTGTCCAAACGCTCGGGGATTGATCTGCTCGCGAACACCATCTATGTTTGCGCCAAGTCGTTAACAGCAATATCACATAAATGTTTACGATGCAAAATAACAAAACGAGTGCAGCAATGGAGGTCCACATGACCGTCGTACGAGCCGCCGTGACCCAGACCACCTGGACGGGCGACAAGGAATCGATGATCGCCAAGCACGAGCAATTGGCTCGGGATGCCGCGGCGCAGGGGGCCCAGGTGATCTGCTTCCAGGAACTCTTCTACGGTCCCTACTTCGGCATCATCGAAGACGCGAAGTACTACGACTATGCGGAGTCGGTTCCCGGCCCCACGGTCGAGAGGTTCCAGGCACTGGCCAAAGAACTGCACCTCGTGATCGTGCTCCCCGTCTACGAGGAGGAGATGCCGGGCGTCTACTACAACACGGCGGCGGTGATCGACGCCGACGGCAGCTACCTCGGCAAGTACCGCAAGCACCACATCCCGAACCTGCCGCAGTTCTGGGAGAAGTTCTACTTCCGCCCAGGCAACCTCGGCTACCCGGTCTTCGATACGGCGGTCGGCAAGGTCGGCGTGTACATCTGTTACGACAGGCACTTCCCCGAGGGATGGCGCGAGCTCGGCCTGAACGGAGCGCAGATCGTCTTCAATCCCTCCGCGACCAAACCGGGCCTCTCCAATCGGCTGTGGGAGCTCGAACAGCCGGCCGCGGCGGCGGCCAACCAGTACTTCATCGGAGCCAACAACCGCATCGGCACCGAAAGCGAAGAGTTCGGGGATGAGGCGGTCACCTTCTATGGCAGCTCCTACTTCGTCGACCCGCGCGGCAACTACGTCGGTGAGGTCGCGAGCGAGGACCAGACCGAGATCGTGGTGCGCGACCTCGACCTCGACGTGCTGCGCGAGGTGCGCAACGCCTGGCAGTTCTACCGCGATCGCCGCCCGGAATCCTACGAGGCGACGGTGGCCCCGTAATGGCCAAGACCCTCATCAAGAACGGAACCGTCGTGAATGCGACGGGTACAGCATCCGCCGACGTGCTCATCGACGGCGAGACCATCGCCGCCGTGCTCGCGCCGGGATCGACGCTGCTTGGCTTCGATCTCGAGGCGAACGTCGACACCGTGATCGATGCGAAGGGCAAGTACGTCATCCCGGGCGGCGTCGACGCGCACACCCACATGGAGATGCCCTTCGGCGGCACCAACGCGAGCGACACCTTCGAGACGGGAACGCGGGCCGCGGCACACGGCGGCACCACGAGCATCGTCGACTTCATCGTGCAATACCCCGACCAGAACATCCTCGACCAATACCGGCTGTGGCATGAGAAGGCCGCGGGCAATTGCGCGATCGACTACGGCTTCCACCAGATCCTGTCGGACGTTCAGGATGCTTCGCTCACCGCCATGGACGAACTCATCGACGAGGGCGTGTCGAGCTTCAAACTCTTCATGGCCTATAAGGGCGTCTTTCTTTCGGATGACGGGCAGATCCTGCGCGCATTCCAGAAGGGAGCGTCGAACGGTGCCCTCATGATGATGCACGCCGAGAACGGCGGCATGATCGACGTGCTCGTCAAGCAGGCGATCGACGCAGGCAACACCTCTCCCTACTACCACGGACTCACTCGTCCCTGGCAGGCGGAGGAGGAGGCCACCCACCGCGCGATCATGATCGCGAACCTCACCGGCGCTCCGCTCTACGTCGTGCACGTGAGCGCGAAGCAGGCGGTCGAGCAGATCGCCACCGCGCGCGACAGCGGCCAGAATGTCTTCGGCGAGACCTGCCCGCAGTACCTCTACCTGTCACTCGAGGAGCAGCTCGGCGCACAGAGTAAGGAGTGGGGCTCGTTCGAGGGAGCGAAGTGGGTGTGCTCCACACCGCTGCGCTCGCGTGAGGAAGGCCACCAGCACCACATGTGGCGCTCGCTCCGCACGAACGACATCCAGATGGTCTCCACCGATCACTGCCCGTTCTGTATGAAGGGCCAGAAGGACATGGGGCTGAACGACTTCTCCAGGATCCCGAACGGCATCGGCTCGGTAGAGCACCGCATGGACCTCATGTACCAGGGCGTCGTCGACGGCCACATCTCGCTCTCACGCTGGGTGGAGCTCACCGCCACGACCCCGGCACGGATGTTCGGGATGTATGGCAAGAAGGGCGTCATCCAGCCCGGCGCCGACGGCGACGTGGTGATCTACGACCCGAACGGGCACACCTCGATCGGCGTCGGCAAGACTCACCACATGAACATGGACTACTCCGCCTGGGAGGGCTTCGAGATCGACGGTCACGTCGACACCGTCATCTCCCGCGGCAAGGTCATCGTCGATGACAACGAATACCTCGGCACGAAGGGGGACGGAAAGTACTTCAAGCGCGGCCTGAGCCAGTACCTCATCTGATGTCACGCGGGTTGAGTAGGCCGTTCACGGCCGTACCTGTGCTGAGTAGCCGCCCGCGGCGTATCGAAGCATCGAAATCTCACCTCGCAGACCGGTTTCGATACGGTCGCTGAGCGACCTACTCAACCCGCACAATTTTCGACAACGAAACGGAAAACATGGACTTCGGAGCAGTACTCCAGACCAACCCGCCGGCCTCGCGCACGGTGCACCTCGCCAAGCTCGCGGAGCAGTTCGGCTTCAGTCACGTCTGGACCTTCGACTCGCACCTGCTCTGGCAGGAGCCCTACGTGATCTACAGCCAGATCCTGGCCGAGACGCACCGGGTGAAGGTCGGCCCGATGGTGACCAATCCCGCCACCCGCGACTGGACGGTCACGGCATCCCTCTACGCAACCCTCAACGAGATGTACGGCAACCGCACGATCTGCGGCATCGGGCGGGGAGACTCCGCGGTGCGCGTGACCAACGGGGCGCCCACGACACTGAAGACGCTTCGTGAGGCCATCCACGTCATCCGTGAGCTCGCGAACAGCAGGAGCGTCGAGTACAACGGCGCGACCCTGCAGTTCCCGTGGAGCACCGGCTCAGAGCTCGATATCTGGGTCGCGGCCTACGGGCCGCTCGCTCTCAAGCTCGCGGGCGAGGTGGGCGACGGCTTCATTCTGCAGCTCGCCGACCTCGACATCGCCGAATGGATGATCAAGACCGTGCGCGACGCGGCGGAGGCCGCTGGGCGCGACCCGCTCTCCGTCAAGTTCTGCGTGGCCGCACCCATGTACATAGGAACGGATGTCGCCCACATGCGCGAGCAGTGCCGGTGGTTCGGCGGCATGGTCGGCAACCACGTCGCCGACATCGTGGCCAAGTACGGCTCGGATGGTGTCGTTCCCCAGGCGCTCACCGACTACATCGCGGCGCGCGAGGGCTACGACTACAACGAGCACGGGCTCGCGGGCAACAGCCACACGGCATTCGTTCCCGACGACATCGTCGATCGCTTCTGCGTGATCGGCACGGCCGAGGAACACATCGAGAAGCTCAAGGCACTCAAGGAGCTCGGCGTCGACCAGTTCGCCGGCTACCTCCAGCACGACAACAAGGAAGAGACGCTGCGCGTCTACGGCGAAACGGTGATTCCGGCGCTCCGCTCGCACATCGTCGCCAAGGCCTGAAGCACGACGAGACACCACCCCAGAAGTTAGGAACCAGCAATGAGCACCACCCCCGACCCCGCCGAAGGCAAGCTTGCCTACGACCTAGACCGCGCGCACGTCTTCCACTCGTGGTCGGCGCAGGGCTCGCTCAAGCCCTTCGTCATCGCGGGCGCGCTGGGCAGCACGGTCTGGGACTACGACGGCAGGGAATATCTCGACTTCTCGAGCCAGCTCGTCAATATGAACATCGGGCACCAGCATCCGAAAGTCGTCGAGGCGATCAAAGCGCAGGCAGACGTGCTCACCATGGTCGCGCCCGCCCACGCCAACATTGCGCGCGGGCAGGCGGCCCAGCGCATCCTCGAGAAGGCAGGCCGACCGTTCAACAAGGTCTTCTTCACCAACGGCGGTGCGGATGCGAACGAGAACGCGATCAGGATGGCGCGCCTCGTCACCGGTCGCGACAAGGTGCTCTCGCAGTACCGGTCGTACCACGGCAACACGGGCGCCGCGATCAGCGCGACCGGCGACTGGCGCCGCGTGCCGAACGAGTACTCGCGCGGCCACGTGCACTTCTTCGGACCGTTCGCCTACCACTCGGAATTCTGGTCCGACTCGCCGGAGCAGGAGTGCGAGCGTGCGCTGCACCACCTGGAACGCGTCATCCAGGCGGAGGGCGTGGACTCCTTCGCCGCGATCCTCATCGAGACGATTCCCGGCACCGCGGGCGTGCTCGTGCCGCCGCCCGGCTACCTCGCGGGCGTGCGGGCGCTCGCAGACAAGTACGACATCGTGCTCATCCTCGACGAGGTCATGGCCGGCTTCGGGCGCACGGGGGAGTGGTTTGCCTTCAAGGGCTTCGATGTCGTCCCCGACCTCGTGACCTTCGCGAAGGGCGTCAACTCCGGCTACGTCCCCGCGGGCGGCGTGATCATCTCCGAGTCGATCGCGCACAAGTTCGACGACGAGGTCTTTCCGGGCGGACTCACCTATTCCGGACATCCGCTCGCCATGGCCGCCATCGTCGCCACGATCGACGCGATGGAGTCCGAGGGCATCGTCGACAACGCGCGCCGGATGGGCGAGGAGCGCATCGGGCCAGGCCTGCGGGCCCTCGCCGAGCGGCATCCGATGATCGGCGAGGTGCGCGGACTCGGCGTCTTCTGGGCCCTCGACCTGGTCGACGATGCAGCCAGCCACCACCCCGTCTCCGGAGCGGTCATCGCCGCGCTGAAGGGCGAACTCATGGCGCGGGGACTGCTGCCCTTCGTCTCCGACAACCGCCTGCACGTCGTACCGCCGTGCGTCGTGACGGCCGAGGAGGTCGATCGAGCGCTCGCCATCTACGAGGAGGCATTCACCGCGGTCGAGGGCTCGTAGCGAGTTTCGGCGGCCAACGCGCTCAGCAAGGGTCGGGTAAACTCTTTCGGTGCCACATTCCGCTCCCACTCCGTTCACGGTCGACGTGTACGACCTGCTGCACCGCCCAGGTGAGATGCGCGAGCGCACCCTCCAGATCACCGTCCCGGATGACATGGGCACCGACATCATCGCGGTGAAGGCGGGCTCGACGCTCGACGTCGACCTGCGATTGGAGTCGTTACACGACGGCATTCTGGTGTCTGCGGATGTCTCGGGCACGGCATCCGGGGAGTGCGTGCGGTGCCTCATCGACATCGAACACCCGGTCGAAGTCGAAATTCAGGAGCTTTTCGCGTATTCTCATGACGAAGCTTTCGAGTACGAGGTTCAGGTCGACACCATAGATCTCGAACCCGTCATCAGGGACGCGGTGGTGTTGTCACTGCCGTTCCAGCCGGTTTGTCAGGATGATTGCCTCGGTTTGTGCCCGCAGTGTGGGGTACGACTGCTCGACAATCCGGGTCACGAGCATGAAGCGCCCGTCGATCCTCGCTGGGCCGCGCTTGCCGGACTCGACGGACTGAAGCATGAGCCCCAAGAAGATGTAGCTGACGCCAGCAGTGGTGTCACCGAAGAGAAGAGATAGCCATGGCAGTACCGAAGCGCAAAATGTCGCGCGCGAGCACCCGTGCCCGTCGCGCGCAGTGGAAGGCCACGCCTCCCACCCTGGTGAAGACCGTCGAGGGCGGCAAGACCACCTACAGCCTTCCGCACCGCGCGAAGGTCGTTGAGGATTCCACCGGCGCAGCCCTGTACCTCGAGTACAAGGGCCGCAAGGTAGCCGACGTTTAATCGGTTGTCTGGCGTGTTCTCGTGAGCGGTAACGAATCCGCTGCGGCCGAACTCGCCACACAACTTTCTATCGCGATCAGCCCGGAACTTCTCGAGCTGGCGCTGACCCACCGTTCTTTCGCGTACGAAAACGGTGGGCTGGCGCACAATGAACGCCTCGAGTTCCTTGGCGACTCGATTCTCGGGCAGGCCGTCACGGTCATGCTCTACACGTCGAACCCGCATCTCGACGAGGGTGAATTGGCCAAGCGCCGCGCGAGCCTCGTCAGCAGTGTCGCTCTCGCCGAGGTAGCGCGCTCGATCGGGCTCGGCCGCTACATCCGTCTCGGGCGTGGTGAGGAGCTGACCGGGGGTCGAGACAAGTCGTCGATCCTCGCCGACACCGTCGAGGCCGTCATCGGGGCAGCCTTCCTCGACGCGGGAGCGGCGGAGGCTACGGCGCTCGTGCTGCGCCTGATCACGCCGCTCATGGACAACCCGGAGCGATTCGGCGCCGCCATGGACCCGAAGACGAGCCTGCAGGAGCTTGCCGCAGCGCTGGGCCGCGGTGTGCCGAGCTATGTCGTCACCGACAGCGGACCCGACCATTCGAAGCGCTTCCACGCCGTGGTCATGCTCGGCGGTCAGGAGATTTCGTCGGGCGACGGTTCGAGCAAGAAGCAGGCCGAGATGGCCGCCGCGCTCGAGGCCTGGACGCTGTTGCAGGTCCCGCCGCCGCAGGCCTGATTCGGATGCCGGAGCTCCCAGAGGTCGAGGTCGTTCGGGCCGGCCTCGCGCCCGCAGTGACCGGCGCCACGGTCGCATCCGTCACCGTCTTCGACGAGCGCTCGCTACGTCGTCACCCCGGGCCCAGCGAAGACTTCGTCGCCCGCCTCGTCGGCCGCGGCTTCACCTCGGCCGTTCGCCGCGGCAAGTTCCTCTGGCTGCCCCTCGCGCCCGTCTTGTCGAAAACGCAGGAGACGCGGCCCGAACCGCACGATTCGGCGCGATTCGCACCCGAGGCGCACAGATCTCCTGCGTTTTCGGCAGCGCCATCCGAGGCGCTCGTCGTGCACCTCGGGATGAGCGGGCAGGTGCTGCTGCGCGAGCCCGGGGCTCCGGATGACGCGCTCACGCGCATCCGCATCGAACTCTCGTCGCCGGTGCACGGCATCCTGCGCATGAATTTCGCCGATCAGCGGATCTTCGGCTCCATGGCGATCGAGGACCTCACGCCGACGCGAGACGGGCAGCCCGGCGGCTACGCGGGCCAGCTCCCGGTGGTCGAGCCTGTCGAGACCTCACCCGCGCTCGCCTCCCGGCCCCCACGCTCGGCACCAGCCCTCATCCCGCGCAGCGTCGCGCACATCGCGCGTGATCCACTCGACCCCGCCTTCGATGAGCGAGCGTTCTTCGCCGCGCTTGCGAAACGCCGCACAGGCATCAAACGCGCCCTGCTCGACCAGTCGCTGATCAGCGGCATCGGCAACATCTATGCGGATGAGGCACTCTGGGCAGCGCGCATCCACTACGACCAGCAGACGGGCACTCTCAGCCGCGCCACAGCGAGGACTCTGCTCGCCGAGGTGCGACACGTGCTCGCGAAGGCACTCGGCGAGGGCGGCACGAGCTTCGACGCGCAATACGTCAACGTCAACGGCGCATCGGGCTACTTCTCCCACTCGCTCAACGCCTACGGTCAGCAGGGTAAGCCGTGTCCGCGGTGCGGCAGGCCGATCGTGCGCGAGCAGTTCATGAACCGCGGCTCGCACTTCTGCCCGCACTGCCAGCGCCTGCGCCGATAGGCTGCACGCGCTCGGCGCCCGCGCGTCGGTGCACACTTCCCTTCGCGCGCGCATCCGTTTCGCGCCAGCACCGCCCTCATCGCGCTCGCCTCCTTTCGTAACTCAGGCAGAATGACCCGGTACGCGATCCTTGCCCCGAGATGGCGCGGATGTGCGAGCCAAGCCGCGCATTCTGCCTGAGTTACGAAAACGGCCGGCCCGGATCCGCGTCGAGGCCTAGCGCGCCCAGCGTTCCTGCGATGTGCCGCCCCCGCACTCCGGTACCGTAGACGCAGGCATTCCGCACGCGAAAAGAAGGGTGGGCCGTTGTATCTCAAGAGCCTGACCCTCAAGGGGTTCAAGTCCTTCGCGCAGCCCACCACCTTCGCCTTCGAGACCGGCGTCACCTGCGTCGTCGGGCCGAACGGCTCCGGCAAGTCCAACGTCGTCGACGCCCTCGCCTGGGTCATGGGCGAGCAGGGTGCCAAGACGCTCCGCGGCGGCAAGATGGAAGACGTCATCTTCGCGGGCACGGCGACCAAGGGTCCGCTAGGCCGGGCCGAGGTCATCCTCACGATCGACAATACGGATGGCGCGCTGCCGATCGAGTACACCGAGGTCACGATCAGCCGCACCCTGTTCCGCAACGGCGGCAGCGAGTACGCGATCAACGGCGAGAGCTGCCGGCTGCTCGACGTGCAGGAGCTGTTGAGCGACTCCGGGCTCGGCCGCGAGATGCACGTGATCGTGGGCCAGGGGCAGCTCGACGCGGTACTGCGCGCGAGTCCCGAGGAGCGGCGCGGTTTCATCGAGGAGGCCGCAGGCATCCTGAAGCATCGCCGCCGCAAAGAGAAGACGATCCGCAAGCTCGACGCGATGCAGGCGAACCTCACGCGACTCAGCGACCTCGCCGGGGAGATCCGCCGGCAGCTGAAGCCTCTCGGGCACCAGGCTGAGATCGCCAAGGAGGCGCAGTCCATCGCGGCGATCGTGCGCGACGCCCGCGCGCGGCTACTCGCCGACGAGGTCGTCACGCTGCGCGGCGCGATCACGCTGCACAGCCGCAGCGAGTCCGAGCGCAAGACGGAGCGCATCGTGCTGCAGGAGCAACTCGACCAGAACAAGCTGCGCGAGCACCACATCGAGCAGGCGCAGGTGGGCGACGCCGTCGACCTCGCTCGCCGCACCGCCTTCGGCCTCGAGTCGGTGCAGGAGCGCCTGCGCAGCCTCTACACGCTCGCGAACCAGCGACTCGCGCTGCTCGGCTCGGAGTCGGAGACGACGGATGCGGCATCCGGCGTCTCCGAACAGACCGTGGCGGATTCCCGTGCCGAGGCCGCGCGCCTGCGCGAGCAGATCGACCTCACCGAGGAGGCGTGGCAGCAGGCGCAGGCGGCCACCGCTCTCGCGCGTGCCAACCTCGACGGGCTGGACGAACACATCGCGCAGCAGAGCGCCCTCGTCTCCCGTCACGACCTCGAGATCGCGGGACTCACGGGCCAGGCCGAGACCGCTGCGACCAGGCTCGCCGCGGTGCGGGGCGAGGTGCTGCGCCAGCAGAACGCGCTCGACGCAGCGCTCGCGCGCCGCGAGGCGGCGCAGGCCGAGTTCGCCGAACTCGAGGCGGAGGCCGTGCTGACGGATGCCGGTGAGACCAATCTCGACGCCGCGTACGAACTCGCCCAGTCCGAGGTCACGGCCGCGGAGTCCGAGATCGAACGCCTGCGCGACGAACTCCACAAGCACGAGCGCGAACGGGACGCCCTCGCCGGGCGCGCCAGCGCACTCTCGCTCGCCCTGGACCAGAAGGACGGCTCGACCGCGCTCGTCGCAGCGAAGCTGAGCGGCATCCGCGGGCTCGTCGCCGAGCACGTGCAGGTGCAGCCCGGCTTCGAGGCCGCGATCGCCGCGGCGCTGGGCTCCCTCGCCGACGCCGTGCTCGCCGAGAACCGCGATGCCGCCATCGACGCGCTCGCTTCGGCCGGCGCCGCGGACATGGGCCGGGTCGAGCTTCTGCTCGCCGAAGCTTCCGGAACGGTTCCTGAGCTCGGCGAAGGCAACCTCCCCGCCGGCGCACTTCCCGCCTCGAGCGTCGTCACCGCCCCGGCGGGGGTCCTTGGGCTGCTCGCGCGCGTCGTCATCGCCGACGATCTCGAGACCGCGCGGTCCGCGTGGAAGTCGCTCGACGCATCCGACCTCACCGTCATCACCAAGGCGGGCGACGTGCTCAGCCGCTACGTGCTGCGCGGCGGCTCTGGAGCCAAGCGCTCGCGTCTCGAACTCGTGGCAGACCGGGATGCCGCCAACGAGCGACTGGGCGAGGTCACCTCGCTCATCGAACGGGCCCGGTTCGCGCTCGCCGAACACCGCGGCGCGCTCGAGGTCGCCAAGCAGCAGTCGACGCATGCGCTCGCCGCTCTGCGCGAGTTCGATTCGCAGCTCGCCGCGCGCATGGAGAAGCTCAACCGCGCGCGAGTGCAGGTGGAGGCGGCTCAGGGCGAGTCCGAGCGGCTCGAACGTGCACTGGCGCTCTCCGCAGACACGGTGACGGATGCCGCTGCCGCAGCCGAACGCGCCGCCCAGGAACTGGAGACGGCCAAGTCTCGCCCCCGCCCCATCCTCGACGTCGCTGCGCGTGACGCGCTCTTCGACGAGCTCGAGAACGCGCGAGAGCTCGAGGTCGAGGCGCGCTTGCAGGTGGAGACCGCGCGGGAGCGCGTGCGGGCCGAGGAGGCTCGTGCCGACGCCCTGCAGCGCAGGCTCGAGGCGGAGCGCGCGCAGGCGGAAGAGGCGGCCAGGCGCGCGGTCATCCGTCGTCGTCAGGTCGATGCCGCCCAGCGGGTCGCCTCGGCGTTGCCCGCGGTGCTCGACGCGGTCGACCGTTCGGTTTCGGAGGCGCGCGTGGAGCTCGCCGCGCGTGAGAGCGATCGCGCCGCGCAGAACGAGGAGCTGGCCGCGCTGCGCCGCGACGAGGCGGTGCTGCGCGAGCGCCTCACGGCCGTGAGCGAGACCGTGCACGGGCTTGAGATGCAGGTCTACGAGAAGAAGCTGCAGCTCTCCTCGCTGCTCGAGCGAGCGGGCGAGGAACTCGGCCTCGTCGAAGACGTGCTCGTCGCCGAGTACGGCCCCGAGCAGCTGGTGCCCCTCGACGCCGCCCTCTCCGACGCGCCCCTCCCCGCCACCTCTGCCGCCCAAATGAAGGAGTCGTCGGACGTCGCCCCCGAGATTGCGGGGGAGGAGGAGCCGCGGGAGCGCTCCACTCCTTCATTTGGGCGGGATGACGAGAACGAGGGGGACGCGACGGATGCCGCCGGCGCCGACGACGCATCCGCCGAACCGCAGGGCGTGCGCTTCGTCCGCGCCGAGCAGGAGGCCCGCCTCGCGAAGGCCGAGCGCAAGCTCACCCAGCTCGGCCGGGTCAACCCACTCGCGCTCGAGGAGTTCGACGCCCTCGAACAGCGCCACCGGTTCCTCACCGAGCAGCTCACCGACCTCACCAACACGCGCAAAGACCTCCTCACGATCATCGACGAGATCGACGAGAAGATGCAGGACATCTTCGCGAGCGCCTTCGACGACACGAAGGCCGCCTTCAACGAGGTCTTCCCGATCCTGTTCCCGGGCGGCACCGGCAGCATCCACCTCACCGATCCGGAGAGCCTGCTCACCACCGGCATCGAGGTGTCGGTCAAGCCCGCCGGCAAGAAGATCGAGCGCCTGTCGCTGCTCTCCGGCGGTGAGCGCTCTCTCGCAGCCGTCGCCCTGCTCATCGCGATCTTCAAGGCGCGCCCCAGCCCGTTCTACATCATGGACGAGGTCGAAGCCGCGCTCGACGACGCCAACCTCGGCAGACTGCTCACGATCTTCGAAGACCTGCGCCAGACATCCCAGCTCATCGTCATCACGCACCAGAAGCGCACGATGGAAATTGCGGATGCGCTCTACGGCGTCTCGATGCGACAAGACGGAGTGAGCGCCGTCGTCGGCCAGCGCGTCGCCCACGAGGAGGAGCGCGCGAGCTGACGCTCGGCGTCAAGAGCCCGGCCGCAGCGCCCCTAGAATTGCGCGATGACCGACATCATCGTGATGCAGCGCAAGGTGGTGCGCACGCTTGTCTTCGCGCAGGTGCTCGGCGGAATCGGCCTCGGAGCCACGGTCTCGGTGGGCGCGCTGCTCGCCGCCAACGTCTCCGGATCGCCAGCCTGGTCGGGCATGGCGGCCACGATGAGCACTCTCGGCGCGGCACTGCTCGCGGTGCCATTGGCGCGGGCCGCCCAGGCTCGCGGGCGCAGGATCGCCCTCTCAGTCGGCTCCATCCTCGGGGCGCTCGGCGCACTGCTCGCGGTGACCGCGGCCGCGCTCGGGGCCTTTCCGCTGCTGCTGGTGGCGCTCGCGCTGGCTGGGTCGTCATCCGCCTCAAATCTGCAGGCCAGGTTCGCGGCCACGGATCTCGCCGACCCACGCCGCAGGGCCCGCCAACTCTCGATCGTCGTGTGGTCGACGACGCTGGGTTCCGTACTCGGGCCGAATCTCATCGGCCCTGGCGAGGCGATCGGCGGCGCGATCGGCCTGCCCACCCTCACCGGACCGTTCGTCTTCACCGTGAGCGCGCAGCTTCTTGCGATGCTCGTCTACTTCACGGGACTGCGGCCCGACCCGCTGCTTACGGCGATGCGGCTCGCTCCACCCGCCGCAGGCATCCGGCCCAGAAAGGGGTTCGCAAGCCTTCGCGTCAGCGCCGCCGCCCGGTACGCGGTGGTTGCCGTTGCGCTCAGCCACGCGACGATGGTCGCGATGATGTCGATGACGCCCGTGCACCTCTACGAGCACGGCGCGACACTCGAGATCGTAGGCTTCACCCTCAGCCTGCACATCGCCGGCATGTACGGCCTGTCGCCGGTCTTCGGCTGGGCGGCCGACCGCTGGGGACGCATCCCGGTGATCCTGGTCGGTCAGGCGCTGCTGCTGGGCTCGCTCGTCATCGCCTGGACCAAGAGCGATTCGGATGTCTGGGTCGCCGTCAGCCTGATCCTCCTGGGCCTCGGCTGGTCGGCCTCGACGATCGCCGGTTCGACGCTCGTCGCTGAATCCGTGCCGGTGGATGATCGCGCGGGACTGCAGGGCGTCTCCGACCTCCTGATGAACGCGACGGCCGCGGTCGGCGGTGCACTCGCCGGGCCGGTGCTCGCGCTGTTCGGTTACTCCGGGCTCGGCGTCACCTGCATGGCGCTCGTGGCCATCGTCGTCGGCTGGACGCTCGTGCGCACTCGCGCCCTGCGAACCGCGGTTGCGCTGGTCGAGTAGGTCGCTCCTCTTCGCGGGCGCAGGGTTCTCCTCTCCGCGGGCGCGGGGGTCGCTCCTCTCCGCGGGTCGAGTAGGTCCCTCCTCTCCGCGGGTCGAGTAGGTCGCTCCCTTCCGCGGGTCGAGTAGGTCGCTCAGCGACCGTATCGAGGCCCCCCGTCCCGCGTAGCCCTGTGGAAAGTCTCTGCAGCGTTCGCGGGATTGCCCTACCGTCGTGCGTATGCGGTTTTCCTCTCGGCGTTCCCCCGACCGTGGTGGTGTCCCTTCCGGCACCCGCCTGCCGCTGCGCCTCGGCATAGCCGGCGCGGTCGCGCTCTCGGCGCTTCTGCTCAGCGGATGTGTGCAGCCGGCACCGGTTAAGACTCCTCAGGCACACGCCACGGTGAAGCCGCTGTTCGCGAGCGACGCGGATGCCCTGGCCGCCGCCACCAAGGCCTACGCCGCCTACCTCAAGATGTCAGACACGATCAGTCAAGAAGGGGGAGCCGACCCCGAGCGCCTCGCTCCGCTAGTCACCACCGAGTGGCTGAAGAAAGAAATTCACTCCTACGAAACCTTTGCGGCGAGCGACCGCCGCCAGATAGGAGAAGCAGCAGTTCGAAATGCAATCCTTCAAAACGTGGATGATCGGGCGCAAACCGTTACGACGTATTTCTGCACGGATATCTCAAACGCCCATTTCGTTGATAGCGAAGGCGTCGACGTGACACCAACATCTCGCCAAGGACTCGTGTCGCTCGAAGTCATGCTCAAAGCTGTCACGGCGAGTGATGCAGAACTAGTGATTTCGGAGGTAGCCCCGTGGTCCGGTACCGCCGTTTGTTGAATATTGCGGTGATTCTCATGTCCGTTGCCAGTGGCGTAGTACCTAGCACGCAGCCGTTGTGTACAGGGCCGAGCGTGGCGCTAGGGGATTGCAGCACCAGTGCTGCGTCCGCGAGCATCGCGAACGGTGGCGTCGCCGTCGGAGCTACCCAGACCCGAACCAAACCCCGCTCCACCGAATCGGGCCGCAAGGGCGGCGGAGGCAAGATCACGTTTGTACCTCCGCCGACCGGGCCTTGGAGTGACCCCTTCGACTCGACGGCAACGCCAATCATGCCCGACTCGGTCACGGTCTCTGATCTTGTGAACTTCAAGCCGGTGCCCGGTGTCGACCACATGGAACCCAACGGCTGGGTGATCGTCGGGCTCGATACGAACTTCTACGCCACGGTCCAGCCGCAGGTGCAGTCCGGACTGTTGCTCGGCCAGCAGGCCTCCGTTCGCTTCACGGCCGCGGGGTTCCACTGGTCCTACGGCGACGGACACAGCCGGTCCACCGCGACGCGAGGTGCGACGTGGAAGGCCCTCGGCATCCGCGAGTTCGATCCGACCGGCACGAGTCACGTCTACGACAAGCGTGGTGAGTACGACATCGACCTGATCATCGACTTCACCGCCGAGTATCAGTACGCGGGTGGTCCGTGGACGCCGGTGATCGGGGTGCTGCCGGTTCCCGCGAACCGCCTGCATGCCTCCGCGGGCGAGGCGAAAACCGTGCTTGTCGAGCAGAACTGCCTCACCCGACCCAACGGCCCCGGCTGCTGACGCGGCCCTCCGAAAGGCCCATCGACCCGATAGGAGAAGCTCCAAGGGTTCAAGCGGCACGCTCTCAGCGCCCGCAAATAGAATGTTCAGGTTGGCGATGGATGCTAGCAGCGCTTGGAAGGAGCAGCACCAATGACCGACATTCCCCAGGGTCCGCACGACGAGCCGAACCAGCACAACGACACCCCGAACCAGGACCTCAACGCAGACGTGAACGAACCCACCAGCGAGTCGCAGCACGACGTCCCAGAGACGACACCGCTGCCCAGCTCGGCACAGCCGACCACCCCCCAGCCGGTGGCGCCCGACTCGGCCGCGGCTCAGCCGACCGACCAGCAGCCGACCGCGCAGCAAGCGACAGCGCCCCAGCCGGATGCCTCGCAGCACCCGACAGCGCCCCAGCCGTCCTCGACCGCACCCGCCTCCGCCTTCGGAAGTGCGGCATCCGCCAGTGCAACGATCCCGCCCGCCTCGTCGCCCAAGCGTTCTCGCACGGTAGGCCTTGTGGCCGCGCTCGCCGTGGGAGCCCTCGTCGGCGGCGTCTCCGGTGCCGGTGTCACCGCGCTTGCCCTCAACAGCGGCCAGAACCAGCAGGCGACGGCCAATACCGCGGTCAACCCCGCGAACATCACGGTCAACGACCGCGACAACGCGACCATCATCACCAAGGTCGCCGCCGAGGCGACACCGTCAGTGGTGACCATTAGCGTGACGGGAACCTCGTCCGCCGGCACAGGTTCGGGCATCATCCTGAGCAAGGATGGCTACGTACTCACCAACACGCACGTCGTCACGCTTGACGGTGAGGTGGCCAACGCCAAGGTGAAGGTCGAGACTTCCGACGGCCACCTCTACAGCGCGAAGGTGATCGGCACCGACCCGATCGTCGACCTCGCTGTGATCAAGATCGAGGATGGCAACAACTTCCAGCCGCTGCAGTTCGCAGACTCGAGCAAGCTCAATGTGGGTGATACCGCCATCGCCATCGGCGCCCCACTGGCGCTGTCCAACACCGTCACCAACGGCATCGTGAGCGCGTTGAACCGCAGCATCACCATCGCCTCCTCGGCCGCGCCAGACAGCAGCGACACTGGAGACGGCGGCAGCAACGGCGACAACAACAACGGCAACGGGCCGTTCGACTTCTGGCAGTTCGGAACGCCGAACAACGGCAAGCAGCAACAGCGCAGCACGCCGCAGACGTCGATCGCGCTCGCCGTCATCCAGACGGATGCTGCGATCAACCCGGGTAACTCCGGCGGCGCCCTGCTCGACACCGACGGCAAGGTGATGGGCGTCAACGTCGCCATCGCCAGCGCGGGCTCCGGGTCATCCGGTTCCGCCTCCGGAAGCATCGGAGTGGGGTTCGCCATCCCCTCCAACCTCGCCAAGCGAGTGGCCGACGAGATCATCGCCAACGGTAAGGCCACCCACGGCCTGCTCGGCGCCTCGGTGGCCGATGTCGCCGACAGCAAGACCGTCGACAACAGCTCCATCGTCGGCGCGAGCATCGAAGACCTCACGAGCGGCGGGGCAGCTGCCGCCGCGGGTCTGCAGAAGGGCGACATCGTCACGAGCTTCGCGGGTGTGCCGATCGGTGGCAAGACCGACCTCACCGCCCAGGTGCGCGTGCTCCCCGCAGGCGCGAAGACGCAACTCACCTACGTGAGAAACGGCAAGGCCTACACCGCCAATGTCACGCTCGGCGCGCTGAAGTAACGCATCCCATCGACGGCACGGAAGCCCCGGATCAACGGGGTTTCCGTGCCGTCGTTGCACGCGCTGATAGGCTCGATCAGCAGCACACCTCGACGCATTGGACTACATGACGACCACTGGGAAAGCCCTCCCCGGAGTCTCCTTCGTCATGCCCGTGCTCAACGAAGTCGGGTACGTCGAGAACGCGATTCGCACCGTCCTCGGCCAGGACTACGTCGGCGAAAAGGAACTCGTGCTCGCGCTCGGCCCGTCGACGGACGGCACCGACGAGCTCGTCGCACGCCTCGCCGCAGCAGATACCCGCATCCGCACGGTACATAATCCGGATGTCGATATCCCGGTCGGCCTGAACCTCGCGATCGCGGCCAGCAGGCATCCGATCATCGTTCGGGTCGATGCGCACTCCGAACTCGAGCCCGGATACACCGCGGCGGCCGTCGACACCCTCGAGCGCACCGGCGCGGTCAACGTCGGCGGCGTCATGCTCGCTCGCGGCAAGACCGCGTTCCAGTCTGCGGTCGCCCGCGCCTACAACAGCAAGTTCGGCCTCGGCGGTGCGCGGTACCACGGCGGGGCCACCGAGGGCCCGGCCGAGTCCGCCTACCTGGGCGTCTTCCGCCGCGAGGTTCTCGACGAGGTAGGCGGTTTCGACGAGTCGATCCGCCGCGGCGAGGACTGGGAACTGAACCTCCGCATTCGAGCGGCGGGGCACCTCGTGTGGTTCGACCCCGGCCTGCGCGTCAGCTACTGGCCGCGCGAGAACTGGCGCAAGCTCGCGAGGCAGTTCTTCGCCACCGGCGTGTGGCGCGGGGAACTCGTGCGCCGCTACGGCGGCCGCAACCCGTGGCGCTTCTTCGCACCGCCACTGCTCGTCCTGGCCGTCGCGCTCAGCGTCGTCGTCGCCGTGCTGCAGCTCACGCACGTGCTGCAGGGCTGGCCGAGCCTCGTCGCGAGCCTGATCTATCTCGCACCGCTCGCCTACCTGCTGCTCGTGCTCTGGGTGAGCCTCGTGCAGGACGAGGTGGCCGCGTGGAAAGATCGCTGGCTCTTCCTCATCGTGCTGCCCACCATGCACCTCAGTTGGGGCACCGGGTTCATCGTCGCAATCCTCCGCGGTGCGCGCGAGATCACCGATACCTCGCGCACCGGTATCTGAGTTACCACGCGGGTTGAGTAGCGAGGTACGAGCGTATCGAAACCCTCTCGGTGTAGCTCGCAGGGTGGTCTCGATACGACTGCTCCTTCGTCGCGGCCTACTCGACCGGCGTTACTTCAGGATGCCCTCGCGCAGCACGCGGGCGATCACACGCTCGGCAGCGTGCCCGTCGTCGCGCGGATTGAAGCGCGCGCGCCAGGCGGCGTAACGCTCCGCGTAGTCCGCGGCAGCGGCATCCGCTCGACGAACCAGCGCGACGAGCTCGTCCGCCGTGCGCACGACCGGACCGGGCGCCACAGCGATGAAGTCGAAGTAGAAGCCCCGCAGCACTTCGCGGTAGCGCTCGAGGTCGGGCGTGAAGAAGAAGATCGGCTTGCCTGTGACGCTGAAGTCGAACATGACCGAGGAGTAGTCGGTGATGAGCGCGTCGGCGACGAGGAAGAGTTCGGAGATGTCGGGGTAGCTCGTGACGTCGAGCACGCCGCCCGCGTGCAGATCGGTGCCGGGTTGCAGCGTGCGCGAGTGTCCGCGGATGAGCGTCACATAGCCGTCACCGAGCTTCTCGGTGAACGCCGAGACGTCGAGGTGGTCGACGTGATCGGGGCGATCGTCGCGCCAGGTCGGTGCGTAGAGCAGCACCGTGGCGTCATCCGGGATGCCGAGCTTCGCCCGCACGACCGCGGCATCGCCGGTGAGCAACACGTCGTCTCGCGGGTAGCCCTCCTCCCACACCGGTCCGCGGTACAGATAGGCGCGGCGAAAGATCCGGGTCGCATAGGCGTTCTGCGACAGCAGGATGCTCCACCTGGAGCGCTCGCGCAGCGTCGCCAGCGCCGACCGTAGCCGAACGCCGGAGCGATTGAGGGCGAGCTTCTTGAGCATCGTGCCGTGCCAGGTCTGCAGCACCCGCTGGTGCCGTCGCGCGCGATAGCGATTGCGCAGCCAGTCGTTGATGACGATCAGGCGAGCGGAACCACGGATGCGCCACCACTCCTCGCTGCCCTCGATGAGCGGCGTCGCCCCCTCCGGCACCGTCACCGAGCCGTCGCGCACGCCCCAGTAGCGCGGAATGTCCGGCCGCGCGGCGGCGAGAGCCCGATCGAGTGCGAGCGGATTGCACGAGGCGTTCTGCCCGTAGAAGCTCTCGAAGAACACGGCGTTCAGCGCCGGATAGTCTGTGCTGCGGTAGGTGGCCTCCAGGCGCTCCTGGTGCTCTCTGCCCACCTCTGCATCGGTGAGGGGCGCGGCGAGCGTCACGGCGAGTGACTCCGAGGCGGCGTCGAAGGAGATCCTGAACCGACCGGGCACGAGCTGCTCGGCGGGCAGTGCAGCGCTCGCACCGAGCGGCGGGTCGAAGCGGTAGCGTCCCGAGGGCGGCGCGGCGGGTGGGTCGTCCCAGCGGGAGACCAGCAGCGGGATGCTCGCACTCCAGCGCCCGTCGGCACGAGTCACGGATGCCGCGAGCCGGCTGCGCGAGCCGACCAGCGCGAGCGCGTCGGGGCCTTCACCCGCGCCCTGCAGCCGCAGTGTGGGACTGTCGCCGACATCCAGGAGCACGGAGTCCACCGTCATGGTGGCGCCGACTGGCGTTGCGGTCATGCTTGCTGGCTCTTTCAGTCGCGCGAGTATCTCGCCGTACACTCTGTCAGTACTTCGACCGTCTCGAAAGCTATGACACTCGGCGGCGAGCCGCGCGCTGTGCTGTTCGAGGCGTTCCCGTGTGGCCGGCTCGCGGTCGACCCGTGCCAGCAGTTCGAGCAACTCGGTCCAGGTGCGCACGGCGGTACCGCCGCTGAAGTGCTCGTACGGCTCGTAGAGGCCGCGCGTCGCGACGTAGTGCTCCACGTCGGGCGCGAGGAACGCTATGGGTCGTCCGGTGAGCGCGAAGTCGTAGGCGATGGAGGAATAGTCGGTGACGAGCAGGTCGATCGCGGGCAGGATCGGCGTGACGTCGTTCTGCGCGGCCGCCGACAGCATCCGAATTCTGGGGGAGGCGGCGGGCCCCGCGCCGTAGTCGCCGACGCTGTGCGGATGCGGTCGCAGCACGAGCAGTGCGTTCGCCGCCTCGAGATGCTCAGCGATCGCTCGCCATTCCTCCGCGGTCGGCACACCGGGGTCTCGCTCGCCGTCGCGCCAGGTCGGCGCGTAGAGAATGAGCCGCGCGTCATCGAGTGCGCCGACGCCGTGCGAGAGCAGTTCCCGAGCCGAGGTGCGCCGCTCCTGCGCTGTGCCGCGCAACAGCACGTCGTCGCGCGGGTCACCGGTGACCACGACGCGCTCCGCCGGCAGACCGAAGGCCGTGCGCAGCCTGGCCGCAGAGTATTCGGATGCCGCGGGCAGCATCCGAATGGAACCAGCGCTGCGTCGATACAGGCTTCGCAGCACGTGCCGCAGGCCGAATCGGCCGCCGAACGTCACGGGGGAGTCGAGCTGGATGCGCTTGAGGGGGATGCCATGCCACAGTTGCACAACGAAGGCGCCGCGCACTCCGAAACGATTGGCGTCGCCGAGGCCGTGCGTCACGACGACGACTCGAGCGCGCAGCGTCGCCCAGAACCCGCGGCGGCTCGACCGCAGCACGCTTCTCAGGCCGAGCGCCTTTGCCCGCTCGCGCTCGCCGACGTCGCGGGCGAGCCAGGTGATGTGCAGCGCGGGATCGCTTTGTGCAGCATGCAGTGCGAGAGCGAGCGCGCCCTCGCCGAGGCCTGACCCGCTCGCGAACACCCAGGAGCGCGGCCTCCGCGGAACGACCAGGGTCACCAGGCCGCCGAGCGCGTAGAGCGGAGCCGAGAGAAGCTTCGTCGCGTTGCCCCTGGCAAAAGTGAAGCGGGACACGAGCGGTGTGCACCCTCCGAGTTCATTGGCCACGCGGGGTGGCCGGCGATTCCGAGCCTAGCAGCGGCCCCTCCGCGGGAGCCGGTGCGCCGCCCGTGCCTGGTGCACGTGGAGCGGGCACGGAGCAATGGCTGGTTTAATCGACGGGTGGGCCTGAGCAAAGACATCCGTACTGCCAATCGAGTTCTTCGCAAGCTGATGCGCTCCCGCTCCGCCCGCAGCGAACTCGCGCGGCGTGCGCCGGAGCTTCCGCGACCTGCCGCAGGCAGCATCCAGATCGCCGTGTACTTCGCGGATGCCACGGTGAACATGTACCAGATCCGCCAGTGGTACGCCCCGCTCGCCGAGTTGGCCGCCGAGCATCCGGTCGCGATCATCTCGCGCTCTCCCAGCGCCGCGCTCAAGCTGCTGGAGGAGTCGCCGGTTCCGGTGGTCTACCGTCGTTCGATCGCCGACCTCGAGGGTTTCATCGCCGAACAGGATCTGAAGATCGTGTTCTATGTGAACCAGAACTCGAAGAACTTCCAGATGATGCGCTACGGCCGCATCTGGCACGTTTTCATCAACCACGGTGAGAGCGACAAGATGTACATGACCACGAACCAGTTCAAGGCCTACGACTACAGCCTCATCGCCGGCGAGGCGGCGCGCGAGCGGTTGAGCCGCAAGCTCTGGAACTTCGACGTGGACCGTCGCACGATCATGATCGGCAGGCCGCAGGCCGACCACTTCGCCGGCGCCCTGCCCTACACTCCGGATGCCCGCACGGTCGTGCTCTACGCACCCACCTGGGAGGGCGATCGCGATGCCGCAGCATACGGCTCCGTCGTGTCCCACGGCGAAGCGCTGGCGGCGGCCGTGCTCGCAAGCCCCGATCACCGTCTCATCTACCGCCCGCATCCTCGCACCGGAGTGCTCGACCCCGAGGTCAAGCGTGCGAACGAGGGCATCATCTCCGCGATCGCGGCCGCGAACTCGAAGGATTCGAGCGCACAGCACGTCTACGACGACGGCCCCACCCTGGGCTGGCAACTCGCCGCGGCGGATGTCGCGATCACCGACGTCTCGGCCATGGTCTACGACCGTCTCGCCGTGGGGAAGCCACTTCTCATCACGCGCCCGGTGTCTGCGAGGGCGGATGTCGACGAGAGCGGCTACCTCGGCGCGGCCGAGTGGTTGCGTGCCGACGAGGCCGCGGACGTTCTCGCGCGCATCGACAGGGTGCAGCACGATGAGGCCGCGCGCAAGAACCTTGAGTTCTGGGTGGAGCGGCACTTCGGTGACACCACGCCCGGCGTCACCACGCAGCGCTTCCATGCCGCGGTCGCGACCCTCATGGCCGAGTGGGAGAAGCACGCGCTGATCCACGCGGATGACCGCGAGGGCCGCGAGTCCGACCCCTTCGACGACGACGAAGAAGACTGAGATCGTGGGTCGACGGCCACTGACCCGAAGGCTCCGCCCATAGAGGCCCACCACGCCCCCGCCTTCGGCTCAGTGCCCGTCGACACGTTCTTGCGCGGTCGCTGAGCCTGTGGAAGCGAGGAACACGCCGGTCGAGTAGCGAGGCACGAGCGTATCGAGACCTCATCGACGAGTGAGTCGACCCCGAATCCTCGCGATACGTCCTTCCCGTGGCTCTCGCACCCCGGCCTCGAGATTGAGCGGGAACGCGACCGGCGCCGGCCCGAACGCGTCGCGCGAGCTGTTCACTACCTTCCGCCCGAGAAGGTGGTTGCCGGTGCCGCCGATCACCGCGCCGATGCCGAACGGCATGATGCGCCCCACCGCGCCACTGGCAGTGTTGCGGGCGAAGCGCTGGATGAACGCACGCTTCACACTGTCGGCGATCTGACCCATGAACGCCTGAGGAACATTGCGCCCGATCACATTGCCCCAGAACTTCGTGCGCGTGACGCCCTCTCCGGTAACCTGCGCCGCGAGGTTCTTCACGAGATCGACGCCCGAGTTGCCGAGCATCATGGCCATGACGATTGTGCGGGCGCGGTCTGGATCGGTCATCGCGATGCCGTGGATCTCGGTGACCGACTGCGCGAACAGCGCGCTCGCCTCAAGGAACCCCGCCGTCTCGACTCCGCTGAGCGCGAGGCCGACCCCCGTGCCGATCCCAGGAATCACGGCGGTCGCACCCACGCCGGCACCTCCTGCCGTGACTGCGGCGAGGTATCGGCGCTCCAGAATGCGGATGACCTGCTCCGGTGTCGCATCCGGGTTGCGGCGACGGATGCTGCGCACGTGCGCCAGCACCACTGGACGCTGCGTCGTGAGCAGCCGGTCGAATCCGCGCACCGCCATCGGATGCTGTGCGGCCTGTGGCGGTTCGAGCTCTTCCACGTCGCCCCTCTCGGTCGGGAGGTTAATCATAGGCAACTCGCCTGCCCGCTGGCCGGATAGCGCGGAAGGAGGAGCTTTTCGCGCAGTGACACGGAATGAAGGAACTTGTGCGCCGGCCCACGCGCATTGTCCTGCTTTCCGGCACCTTCGGCGTCTACGTGATGATGGTCACGGTCTCGCCCCGGGCGTGAGTCGCTGACCCGCAGTCCGCTGCCGGGCTGGGCGTGCGCAAGAAGCGGCTGGCGACGTCATCGCAAAATCTGCACGATCATGCGTATTCAGTGCGATTCAGAGCTGTTGACTCACCCTGCGAATGAATTAGGCACGATCGTGCTAGCGGCCGGTGCCCACGAGTTGTCCAGCCCGCGCGGTCGAGACGCCGAGCAGGGTTCCCACGTCGCGGAGCGCGAGCCCTTGCTGGCGCAGCACTCGAGCCGCAGTCCTTAGTTCGGCCGCCGCTTCGCTGCGGATCCGCAACTCTTCGGTACGCAGCTCGGCCGCCCGCCGGCGATGCTGTTCAACCTCCGGCGGTAATTGCAGCTGGATGTCCATGGCGAAGTCGGTGGTGTCCGTCATGATCTCGATCAGATCGCGCGCCATGACCTCGATCTCGGGCACGTTGCGCGCCTGGGTGACATTGCCGAGCTCAGGTACCTCAATGGCCCATGCTCGGTTCCCGCAGCGCGCTGGACCAGGCGGGCGGCGGCGGAATGTCGGGAACCAAGCGGAGCATGCCTGCACGCTAGGGCGGGCATCTGACGGTCGTTCTCGCCCCGTGAATGGCCTGGGCCAGCGGCTGGATGTGGAGGAGCAGAGAACCGCTCCTCGACCGAGTACGAAGCGCGCAGGTCATCCGCAGAAGCTGTCGTTCGAGCCCACGCTCGATGGTTGTCAGCCGAAACTTGACTGTTGAACGTTGCGAAGGGGATATATATGATGAAGACTTTAGAAGATATACGACCTCACGGAGGTGCAGCGGTGACTAAGCGTCTCGTGGAGATCAACGATGACGACCTTCGCATCGCCCAGGAGCTTCTGAAGGTTTCGACGATCAAAGAGACCGTGGCGCTTGCACTCAAAGAGGTCATCGCCCTCGACGCGAGACGCAAGCACATAGAACTTCTGCGCTCGGGCTACATGGAACCCATGGCCGACAAAGAGGAACGCCGCCGCGCATGGGGGCAGTAGCAACCCATCTCATCGACACCAGCGCTCACGCGAGGATGCGGCATGACGTCGTTGCTGCCGTCCTGATGCCGTTGATTGAAGGCGGCATGGTCGGGAGTTGCGCACCGCTCGACTTTGAAGACCTCTATAGCGCACGAACGCCCGCGGAATATTGGCTGATTTCGAACATCCGACGCAATGCATACGAGCATCTACCCGTCAACGATGCCGAGTGGAGGCGAGCGCTGGAGGTGCAGGCGACGCTTGCCGCGCAGTCCCGTCTCCGCGAAGTCGGGATGGCCGACCTCCTCATCGCTGCGGTGGCCGAGCGACACGGGCTGACCCTGTTGCACCACGACGGCGACTTCGACACGATCGCCGAGATCACCGGACAGGATGCGCGCTGGGTTGTGCCGCGGGGTCAGACCCCGTAGTCAGCGTTGTAACGGGCAAGAACCTCTTCGATGGAGGAGTCGAGCACGAGGGCGCCCTTGTCGAGGTAGAGCCCGCGGGTGCAGAAGCGCTTGAGGTCCTTCTCGTTGTGCGAGACGAAGAACATCGTGCGTCCGCCGGCGAGCAGTTCCTCGATGCGGCGGTAGCACTTCTCACGGAACGCCTTGTCGCCCACCGCGAGCACCTCATCCACCAGCAGGATCGGCTCTTCGAGTCTGGAGATCACGGCGAAGGCGATGCGCACGCGCATGCCGCTCGACAGGTGCTTGTACGGCGTATCGAGAAAGTCGCCGATCTCGGCGAACTCGATGATCTCGTCGAAGCGCGCGTCGATCTCCTGCCGCTTCATGCCGTGCAGGCCTGCGGTGAGGTAGACGTTGTCGCGCACGGTGAGGTCGTCGACAAAGCCGCCGGTGATCTCGATCAGCGGCGCGACGCCCGCGTTCACGCGCACCGAGCCCTCGTCGGGAAAGATCACCTCGGCCACGAGCTTCAGCAGCGTGGACTTGCCCTGTCCGTTGCGACCGACCACGCCGATCGCCTCGCCCTCGGCCACCGAGAAGCTCACGTGCCTCAGCGCCCAGAACTCGCTCGAGCGTGTGCGCCTCGTCTTGCCCGCAAAGAGGTCCTTGAAGTTGCGCCTCGACAGGCGATTGCGACGAAACCGGATGCCGCCGTCCGCGACTTCGATCACCGGCCCCGATCTTGCAGCGGTTGTCGTCTCTGCCACTTAGATTTCCTTCAACACGGCGCGAATCGTGCGCCTGAACACGAGTAGACCGGCGGCGAAGATCGCGAAACACATGATGGCGCTCACAATGACATCCAGCCAGTGGCCGGTCAATTCCTGCGGGAAGAAGGCTGAGCGATAGAGCGCAAAGATGCCCGACAGCGGATTGAACGCGGAAATGAGGTGCAAGCCGGGCGGCAGATTGGTGAGGCTGTAGATGATCGGAGAAGCGTAGAACAGGAAACGGAGGGTCAGTTTCACGGCCCGCTCCATGTCCCGGAAGAAGACGACCAGTGGCGCGACGATGAACCCGATGCCGAGGGTGAGGATCGCCTGCAGCACGATCGCGGCAGGGAGCAGCAGGATCTCCGGGCGCACGACCGCGGGGGTATCCGTGAACTGCGAGAGCACCACGAAAACGGCGATCACCGGAAGGCTCACGATGAACTCGATCCCCTTGGAGAGCACGATGCGACCCACCCAGATGGTGCGGGGGATCTTCGTCGACCGGATCAGCTTGGCCTCGCGCAGGAAGGCCCTGGTGGCATCAGAGATGCTGCCGTTGAACCACATCCACGGAAGGAGCGCGGTCAGCAGGAAGACGATGTAGGGCTGGTGGCCGACGCCGCGGGAAAAGACCTGCGTGAACACGAACCAGTAGATCGCCGCCATCACGAGCGGGTCGAGGATGGACCAGAAATAGCCGAGCGCAGAGGTGGAGTATCGCACCTTCAGGTCGCGGGTCGTCAGCAACCACAGCGAGTGCCGGTAGCGAGCCATCGCCGACTTGTTTGGGCGAGCTTCGAGGGCTGCACTCACGCGTCGGGGTCCTTAACAGTCGCGCACCCCCGGGCGCTCGCGTCAGACGAAGAGGTTTGCGCGCTCCAGGTCTTCGGCAAAGTCGATCTCTACGGCGTAGAGGTCGGAGATGTCTACCGGCTCAAATCGTAGCTTGTCCTGCTCGATAGCCAACTCAATGCCGCGCTCGAAGTAGTCCTGG
>DATNBR010000049.1:0-16761 GCA_035571875.1 Lacisediminihabitans sp.
CGGTCGGGTTGGTCATGGTGTCTTTCCGTTCTGTTCAGCAGTTGTCGCGGCGGGACTCCCGCCACGAGGAAATCATGAGGCTTAGGCGCCCCAGCTGGCCTGCTGGCCACCGACGCGGTCCGCCACGATCTGCTCCCGGTAGCCGCTGGCCCGGTAGGCCGCGATCGGGTCTCGCGGCAGACCGCGCTGCTCGCGCCAGCCTGCGAGCATGGGGCGCACATCCGTATAGAAGGCGTCCATGAGGATGCCGTTGGCCCCGAGCACGTCGCCCGCGGCCTGGGCGGCAGCAAGGGCTTCGGTGTCGACCAGCAGTGCGCGCGCCGTCATCTCCTGCACATTGAGCACCGAGCGGATCTGCCCGGGAATCTTCTCTTCGATGTTGTGGCACTGGTCGAGCATGAACGCGACTCCGGATCCCGTGCCGTACCCGCCGCCGCGGATGACCTCGTACAGGATACGGAACAGCTGGAACGGGTCTGCCGCCCCCACGATGAGGTCGTCGTCGGCGTAGAAGCGCGAGTTGAAGTCGAAGGAGCCGAGCTTTCCGAGCCGAAGCAGCTGGGCGACGATGAACTCGATGTTGGTGCCCGGCGCGTGGTGTCCCGTGTCGAGGCAGACCATGGCGCGCTCGCCGAGTGCCGACACCTGCGCGTACGAGGTGCCCCAGTCCGGAACATCCGTGTGATAGAACGCGGGTTCGAAGAACTTGTACTCGAGCACGAGCCGCTGGTCGTCGCCGATGCGCTCGTAGATCTTCGCGAGAGAGTCCGCCAGGCGATCCTGGCGAGCCCGGATGTCGTCCTGACCGGGATAGTTGGTGCCGTCTGCGAGCCAGATCTTCAGGTCGCGCGAGCCGGTCTCGTTCATGACGTCGATGCACTCGAAGTGGTGATCGATCGCCTTCTGTCGGATCCGTGGATCTGAGTGCGTGACGCTGCCGAGCTTGTAGTCGTCGTCCTGGAAGGTGTTCGAGTTGATGGTCCCGAGCGCGACGCCCTGGTCCTCGGCGAAGCGCGCGAGCGCGGCGTAGTCGTCGACGCTGTCCCACGGAATGTGCAGGGCGACCGTCGGGGCGAGGCCGGTGACCCGGTGCACCTGCGCGGCATCCGCGATCTTCTCCTCGGGCGTGCGGGGGACCCCCGCCTGGCTGAACACCTTGAACCGGGTGCCCGAGTTGCCGAACGCCCAGGAGGGTAGTTCGATGGCCTGCTGCTCGAGCAGGGGCGTGATCGAATCGAAGGTGGTCATGGTGTCGTCCTGTTCTGTGTGCTGCTGATGGGGATGCCGTCGACCGCCCGGTGGGCCGCCAACTGCTCCTCGAGGTTGAAGATTTCGTCGAGCACGACAAAGCCGGTGTCCGGAGCCTGGTCGCCGAGGTCTTCGAAGAACTCGGCCATGTCCGCCTGCCACCTGGCATTCACCTCGGTCGCCGCCATGGCGGCTTGCGCTGCGGCCAGATCTGCCGTTTCGAAATAGCCGATCAGCAGGCCGTCATCGCGCACAAAGATCGAGTAGTTGTTCCAGTCGGCGTCGTTGAGTGCGCGCAGCATCTCGGGCCACACGGCAGCGTGCCGTTTGCGGTATTCGACCAGTCGCTCCGGCTTGACCTGGAGTTGGAAGCACACGCGCTGCCTGCCTGTGGTGCCCATGTGGTCCCGTCTGGTCGTGATCTGTGTGAATCGTTTCAACAGAGTGTAGCGGTTCGCACGCCATAGCGTGACGAATTCTGGTCCCAGGGTACCCAAAACCCGTCGAGTGTGAAACGATTCAGCGTACATTTCTCCAGACGACGGGAACGATCATCACCCTGCACCTTCCGCCGGCGTTCGAGTTCGGCGTCGCCACCAGTGCCTTCCAGATCGAAGGAGCCTGGGATGTAGACGGCAAGAGTCCGTCCATCTGGGACACCTTCAGCCAGACCCCCGGGAACGTGCGCGGCGACGTTCCGGGAAACGTCGCGTGCGATCACTACCACCGCTATCCGGAAGACATCGCGCTGATGAAAGACCTCGGAGTCGACAGCTACCGTTTCTCGCTCAGCTGGTCACGATTGCTCCCGAATGGCGTCGGCCGCCTGAATCAGAAAGGCGCTGATTTCTACAACCGGCTCATCGATGACCTGCTCGCCGCCGGCATCCGGCCCAACGTGACCCTGTATCACTGGGACCTGCCGCAGGCGCTTGAAGACCGGGGCGGATGGCCTGATCGCGAGGTCGCGAACTGGTTCGGCGAGTACGCTTCCGCGGCTTTCGGCCTCTTCGGGGACCGCGTGCCGAGATGGGCGACGCTCAACGAACCCATTGCGCTCTGGGTGGGCTACGGAATGGGGGCCTTTGCGCCGGGTCTCCGCGACGAGAAGCTAGGCAGGCAGGCGATGCACAACGCGATGCTCGCGCACGGCACGGCGGTGCAGGCCTTTCGAGCAGCCGACAACGCCGACAGCGAGATCGGCATCGTCCTCGACATCTGGAAGCGGCAGCCACTCACCGACTCCGCCGATGATCGCGCCCTCGCCGACGAGGGCGAAGACGACGGCTTCAGGTTCTTCCTCGACACGTTGCGCGGGGGCGGCTACAGCGATCGGCTGCGGGAGCGCCTCGAGCGGGCCGGCACCTTCCCGCGGGTCGAACCGGGTGACCAGGAGCTCATCGAGTCGCCCATCGACTACCTGGGCCTCAACGTGTACTCGCGCGTCGTGGTGGACTCGACCGTGCAGGAGCCGGGTTCCTGGGCGGAGAGTCACCCGCAACCGGGTGGAAACTTCCTGGAGAGCGGGGCAGAGTTCTACCCACGTGCCGTCTATGAGGCAATCGAGATGGTGCGTGACGACTACGCCTGGACCGGGCCGATCTTCATCACGGAGAACGGTGTTGCCGACCCGCCCGCTTCGGAGAAGACCGACCCGCTCGATGATCGGGAGCGAATCAGGTACGTCGATGGCTTCCTGCACTGGATCGCGGTCGCGATCGAAGAAGGCGCGGATGTGCGTGGGTACTACCTGTGGAGCCTCCTCGATAACTACGAGTGGGGCGCCGCCTTCACGCTGAAGTACGGTCTCGTTCGAGTGGACCCCGAGACCCTGGTGAGAACACCGAAGACCTCGTACGGATGGTACGCGGAGACGATCGCGGCAAGCAGGAAGGACTGACGACGCCTCACACCGGGGTGCTGCTCGCGCGCACGATGAGTTCGGGCTGAAGCAGGTGGCGACCGTGCCGGTGGAGCTCGTCGCCTGCCACCTCCTGCTCGAGCAGGTCCAGGGCCGCGCGCGCGAGAGACTCGCGCGGCTGCCGAATGGTGCTGAGTGGAACGACTGTGGATGCTGCGAAGTCGATGTCGTCATATCCGACGATCGCGATGTCGCGCGGTATCGAGAGCGTTCGATCGACGATCAGTGTCTGCACGAGGCCGATGGCGAGCAGGTCGTTCGCGGCGAACACGGCATCCGGGCGATCTTCCTCGCGCAGCGCCAGAATCCGCTCGGCGACCAGGCGTCCCTGTTGCACCGTGAGGTCTTCGGTCTCGATGATCGAGAGGGTCACGCCCGGCGTCTCCTGCGCGGCGCGGGCGGCACCAGACACGCGGTCGCCGATCTGGGAGAGTGGGCCACCGGCGACGACCAGTCTCCGTCGGCCTGTCTCGACCAGGTGGCGCACCGCCATATATCCACCCGCTGAGCCGTCAAGACCGACGGAGCACACCTCGTCCGACTCGATGTTGCCGTCAAAGAGCACCACGGGTGTGCCGCCGGCTCGCAGGCGGCTCAATCGGGGCGTCAGGCCCTGCTGGGGCACGATGAGCAGTCCGCGCACGCGCTGCTCGTCGAAGAGGTCGATGTAGCGCTGTTCCCGCGCGGCGTTCTGGTCGCTCGAGCCCAGCACGACGGTGTGCCCGACCTCCTCGGCCGCTGATTCGAGCTCATGCGCCAGGTCGGCGAAGAAGGGGTTTGCGATGTTGACGACGACGAATCCGATCGCCGTTCCCCTGCCCATTCGAAGCTGGCGAGCGAGGCCGTTGCGCACGAAGCCCAGCGACTGCATCGCCTGCTGCACCTTGGCGAGCGTCTTCGCGCTCACCTGATCCGGGTAGTTCAGCACATTGGAGACGGTTCCCACCGAGACGCCGGCGGCCTGCGCGACGTCGCGGATGCCTACGTTGGATCTCATGTGATGGCTGCCAGATCGATGATGGGGATATGGTGCAGCCTACCGGCGAAGCGGCGGGGGATGCTGTCAGTGGCGGCCCGCCGAACCGGCGGCCGCGGGGGACTCGAGCGTGGCCACCGCGGTGTAGAAATGGTCGCCGTGTCCGACGTCCAGGTGGGTCGCGCCGTCGGGGAGCGTCACTCTTGCGGTGACCCCGACCGGCACTGCGAGCGAGAGCTCGAAGTGATGTCCCACCAGCGTCCAGTCCAGCCGCAGCCGGCCATAGGGGGTGTCCTGCACAAGATGGGCGCTCGTGATTCCCGCTCCGAGCACCGGCGCAATCTCCACCGCGCGAAAGGCGGGAGTGTGCGAGCTGAGGCCGCCGATCACCCTGTGCATCCAGTCCGCGACCGCACCGAAGGCGTAGTGGTTAAACGACGTCATGTCGCCCGGGTTCACAGATCCGTCGGCGAGCAGGCTGTCCCAGCGCTCCCAGATCGTGGTGGCGCCGAGATCGACGGCGTAGAGCCAACTGGGGAATGCCCGCGTTGTGAGCATGCGGTATGCATCGTCGGCGCGTCCGGCGAGCGTGAGTGCGTGCAAGACGACGGGCGTGCCGAGGAACCCGGTCGCGACGGTGAAGCCCTGGGATTCGACCAGTTCGGCCAGCCTTCGACCCGCGTGGGAGCGCGTCGCCGGGTCGCCGATCATCTCCCACGCGAGCGCGAGAGCGTAGACCGTTTGGCAGTCGCTCGTGATGCGCCCGTCGCCGCGCACGTATGCGGCGGAGAAGGCGGAGCGGATGCGCGTCGCGAGCTCCGCGTAGCGCCGCGCATCCTCACTCAGTCCGAGCGCGTCGGCGCACACCGCGAGCAGGTCGACCGAGCGGAAGAAGTACGCCGTCGCCACGACATCCGGATCGGCCTGGGCCGCCGCGGGGTCGTTGGGCGGTGCGAGCGGATCGAGCCAGTCTCCCAGCTGTTGCCCGCCGCGCCAGAGCAGGTCGTCTCCGGCGAGGGTGCGCACACGTTCCACCCACGCGACCATGCTCGAGTACTGTCGGCGCAGGACTTCGAGGTCGCCGTAGCGCTGGTAGAGCACCCAGGGCACCACGACGGCGGCGTCTCCCCAGCCCGCGAGTGCGGACTCCTCGCGAAAGACGCGCGGCACCACGGCGGGAACGGTGCCATCGGGCAATTGATCGAGGGCGAGCGAGTCCAACCACCCACCGAGAAATGCCGAGACGTCGAAGAGTGCGGATGCCGTGGGCGCGAACACCTGGATGTCGCCCGTCCAGCCCAGACGCTCGTCGCGCTGCGGGCAGTCCGTCGGAACGTCAAGGAAGTTGCCGACCATGCTGTTGACCACGTTCTGGTGCAGTTGCGACAGCGCGGGATCCGAGCAGCTGAACCAGCCGGTGCGAGTCATTGCGCTGCCGAGGCACACCGCCTCGAGCTCGAAGATCGCGTCGGCCGGCAGGCCGGTTATCTCGGCATAGCGGAAGCCGTGGTAGGTGAAACCCGGTTCGAGTAGCTCACCGACCTGCCCCGCGAGCAGATAGCGGTCGGTAGCCTCAGCGGAGCGCAGCGGGCGCATCGAGAGCTCGCCGTCATCCAGCACCTCGGAGTGACGGATGGTCACGGTCGTTCCGGCGGGGCCCGTGACGCGCAGCCGCACCCACCCGACGAGGTTGCGCCCGAAGTCGGCGATGACGGCGTGGCCACGATCGAGCATGGCGACCGGTGCGATCGTCTCCCGTGCGCGGACCGGTGGCGCGACGGCCAGGTCGAGTCGCCCGACTTCCGCGTGCAGGCGTTCGACGGGAGCGGTCAGGGCAGGGCATTCCGGCACCCGAAGGTCGGTCGTCTGCCCGTCGTAGAAGTCGTTCGCGAGGATGCGCGAGGGCGCAGTGCGCCAATCCTCATTCGTGCCGATCGCGACACGCCGCCCGTCTGCGTACTCGAGTTCTAACTGTGCGAGCAGGCCAAGCCGCTCGCCATAGGCGCGGCCGCGGTGAATGGGCAGCGAGGCTATTCGCCCGCGGTACCAACCGTTGCCCACCACGGCGTTGAGCTCATTTCGGCCGTGGTTGAGCAGTTCCGTCACGTCATAGCTGCGAAACCGGATGAGGCGGTCATACGTGGTCCAGCCGGGCGTGAAGTGATCCTCCGACACGCGATCGCCGTTGATGCGAGGCACAACGATACCGAGAGCCGTGATGTGGAGCCGTGCCCTCACGAGGCCGGAGTCGACCTGGAACGACGTGCCGATGATGGGTGCAGGGTCGCGTTCATCCGCTCCGGTTGCGGGCGTGATCCAGGTGGCAACCCAGTCGGATGGGCGCAGCAGCGACGCCTCGACCGTCGCTGGCAGGCTCCACGGGCTCCAGCCGCCCTGGCCTGCAACGCGCACGCGCAACTCAGCCCGGTCTCGTGATGCCAGTGGTGCGAAAGGCCAGTCGACGAGGATCTGCCCGTCGCCGTCGAGGGAGGCGAGCTGCGTGTTGCCGTCGGGGTAGGTCGCCTCGATCTCGCTGCCGAGCTGCCGCCAACCGGCCGGAGCTGACCCGATGCGCCAGCTGAGCCGCGGGGCCGAGACGCCGACGAACGTCGTCGATGTCTCGCCCGGCACCCGCAGTGCGGGGTTCGACTGCTCGAAGCGGATCGGCTCATCGATGTGCACTCCAGCAGCAGCCGCGTCGTCCGCGGAATCCCTTTCCACTGCGCCGCCTACTCGAGCCCGGTGCCGGCGATGCCGCGAGTGAACCATTTCTGGAACACCACGAACACGACCAGTACCGGCACCATGGAGATGACTGCTGCGGCGAATCCGACGGCTGGTGAGATGTTCGAGAACTGAGTCGTGGCGAGCGGTGCGAGCGCGAGGGTCAGCACCCTGGTCTGCTCGCCTGGGGCCGCGAGCAACGGCCAGATGTAGAGGTTCCAGGCGGTGAGAAAGGTCACGACCGAGTACGCCGCGATGATCGGGCGCGCAAGCGGAAGCGCGATGCGGAAGAACGCCTGGAACCAGTTGGCGCCGTCGATGCGAGCCGCCTCGATCAGTCCGTCGGGGAGGGTAGTGAAGAACTGCCGGAAGAGCAGCACCCCGACAGATGCCTGGGCGGCGACCGGAAGGATCAAACCGAAGAACGTGCCGACGAGCCCCAGCTGGAGGGTGACCACGAAGGTCGGGATCAGCAGCAGGTTGGTGGGCATCAGGACGGGGACCAGAAACAGCCCGAACACCACCCTGGAACCACGGAATTTGATCTTCGACAGCGCGAATCCGGCGGGCAGGCAGACGGCCAGCTGGATGAAGAGAACGCTGCCCACGAAGATGAAGGTATTCAGGACCGTGCGCGGGGTGAGATAGCTCCAGGCCAGCGCGAAGTTGTCCCAGATCGGCGTGGTCGGGAGCAGGCGCGGCGGGTACTGCGCGATGTCGCTGAACGACATCAGGGAGCCCGACAGCAGGTACAGCATCGGAAAGGCAATGACGAGGCCGAACAGGATGATCGTCGAGTAGCGGCCGATGCGGGGGCGGGCGGGTCTCATCGGGACAACCTCCTGGTGACGAGGCGGCTCAGGCCGATGATGGAGACGATGATGACCATCTGGAGCACCGAGAGCACGCTCGCGTAGCCCACGTCCTGATTGGAGAAGGCCTGTCGGTACGCGTACAGGCTGAGGGCGGTTGTCGCGCCGAGTGGCCCGCCGTTGGTCATGATCAGGGAGACATCGAGCGAGTTCGCGACGTAGTTGACGATCTGAAGAATTGCCACCACGAAGGTCGTGGATGCCACGTTCGGCCAGGTGATCGACCACAGCGTGCGCCACGACCCCGCTCCATCGAGAGCAGCCGCCGCGTAGATGTCTTCAGGCACACGCTGGAGGCCGGCCAGGTACAGGATGATCACGATCGGCAGCGCCAGCCAGATCATCATGAGCACCAGGGCGGGCAGCGCCAGTGTGCTGTCATTGAGGATGTCAACGGGGGGCAGGCCCAGCAGCCGAAACAGGGAGCCGATCGGCCCCTGCCTCGGGTCGTAGATGAAGGCCCAGAGCACCGCGGAGACCGCGACGGAGAGCACGACCGGCACGAAGTAGAGCACGCGCACCACCCCGACCCCTGGCATGTTGGCGTTGATCAGTACGGCCAGCATGAACCCGATGGCGATGGTCGGAATCACACCCAGGAGCACGAAGAGCAGGCTGACTCCCAGCGACGCCCACGCCGCCGGATCGGTGGCCAGTTTCACGAAGTTCGTGAGACCGATGAACGTCGGGGTGTCGAAGAAGTTCCACTCGAAGAAGCTCAGGCCGACTCCCACGATGGTGGGAACGATGATGAAGACGATGAAGAGGATGAGCGCTGGGAAGAGCAGGAGCCAGGCTGACGCGGCATCCGCCTTGCGGAAAGGGGACTTCTTGCGGAGGGGCGACCGGGGGTGCCGGCGCTCAGCGCCGGCACCCCTCTTGGTCTCGAGAACGGTCAACGCCCTGCTACTTCAGCAGTTTGTTGAGTTCGTCCTGCGCTGCCGTGTATGCCTCCTTGATCGACACGCCCTTCAGCACCACTTGCTGCAGCGCCGTCTGTAGGGCGGGAACGACCTTCGGCTGAATGTCATCCGGGATCGGGTTAGGCAGGATGGCCTTCGGCACGGATGCCTTGATCGTCTTGACGAAGCTCGGCGGCACCGGCGCGGCCGCCGTGAGCCATGCGCCGTGCGCAATGCCATCGACGGTCGGCGGGATGACCCCGTCGGGCTGAGCCGTCTTCATGCCACCATCGGTCGAGTAGAACCAGGCCATGAACTGGTACGCGCCCTCCTTGTTGTCCGACTTCGCGCTGATCGAGAGCGAGTACGAACCGCCACCCGTGCCCGACTTTCCGTTCACGGTCGGCATGGGGAGTACATCCCAGGCGTCTTTCATCTTCACCCGAAGTCCGGCGATACCCGCCGTCGAGCCGACCCCCATCGCATCCTGATTGCTCTCAAACAGGGTGCTGTTGGTTGCGAGCGAGTACGGCGTGCCGAACTTCTCCGTGTAGGGGAGCAGAAGCTGCGTCCAGGCCTTGATGCCGCCCTCGTTCGCGAAGATGAACTTCTTCGTGTCTGGGTCGTACAGACCGCTGCCGTAAGCCTTCAGCGTTGGATAGAAGGTGAAGACGGCGGCACCGTCGACGATCGGCGTCTTGATGCCATACACCTTCCCTCCCGACTTCTCGGTGATGGCCCTCGCCGCGTCATACATCTCCTCCACGGTCCAGTCGGCGGTGGGTACGGGAACGCCGTACTTCTCGAAGAGGGCCGTGTGGATGGTCACGACACCGGTGTCTGCGCTCACGGGAAGACCGGTGATCGTGTCACCGACCTTGTACTGGTTGAGGAAGGCGGGAATGAAGTTGGAAGCCTTGAGCCCGTCGTGACCGGAGTCGAGCCACGGCTTGATGTCATAGAGCAGGTGGTTCGCGTTGAGGGTCTGGTTCAGCGTGTCGTAGTTGAAGATGATGTCGGGCAGAGCCTTGCTGAGTCCCTGAGTGACGAGTTGCTGGATGTAGTCGGGCTGCGCGTCCGGCACCGCCTTCACTGTGATCTTGAAGCCCTTGTGGGTCTTCTCGAACTCCTTGGCGTAGCGCTGGAACTGCGGAACGAGGCCCGAGTTCATGCCGATGAGGATGTCTTTGCCCGCCTTGGCGTCCGTGCCGTCCTTCGCGCCGCTACTGCCGCAAGCCGCGAGGCTTGCCGCCAACGCTGCTGCGACGGTGAGCGTCGCGATCCGTGCGATGAAGCGTTTCTTGGTGACCACTATGTCAACCTCTCTGTTCTGTCGATGCGATTGCAGGTGAGACCACGATCACTCTCGTGTCGAGCGACGACGGCCCGGGGTTCAGTGCAATTCTGATACGTTTCAGAATGAACCGAGTGTTGCATCGGAGTCAGCTCCTGTCAACAACGAGTTTCGCGAGACTGCGGCGCACAAGGAGGCAGATGCTCCCGTGCTGAAACGTTTCGGATTACCGACTCCGTTGGGCGCCCCGCCCTGCCTCGTGGGCCGTGATCCGTTGTGCCAGGTCCACTGAATCCTTACAATTAGCATGCTCGCCAGTCTGCGGCACCTGGTTCGATGTGAAAGCGGAGCGACGTGACGACGAGTATTCGAGAGGTCGCTTCCCTCGCCGGTGTATCGGTGGGCACGGTGTCGAACGTTCTGAATCGACCCGAGAAGGTGACGGAGTCCACCGTCGTGCGCGTTCGCGAGGCCATCGCCGAACTCGGCTTCGTTCGCAACGACGCGGCACGCCAACTGCGAGCGGGCCAGAGCAAGTCGATCGGCCTCATCGTGCTCGACGTGCGCAACCCGTTCTTCACCGATCTCGCCAGGGGAGCAGAAGACGCCGCGGCGCTCGCGGGCCTTTCGGTCATCCTCGGTAACAGCGACGAGAAGGCCGATCGCGAAAGCGCCTACCTCGACCTCTTCGAGCAGCAGCGGATGCACGGGGTTCTGATTTCCCCGTTCGGCGACGTCACGAAGCAACTGGCCAGGCTGCGCGAGCGCGGCATCCCGGCGGTGCTCGTCGACCGCACGAGTGGAGGCACCGCCTACAGTTCCGTCTCGGTGGACGACGTCGCGGGGGGAAACCTGGCGGTCAAGCACCTCATCGCGCAGGGCCGACGATCCATCGCCTTCGTCGGTGGCCCCATGCAGATCCGCCAGGTCGCCGACCGACTCGAGGGCGCGCGCAAGGCCAGCGAACAGCATCCGGATGTGCGACTCGAGGTCATCGAGACCGCCGCGCTGAGCGTCATCGAGGGCCGCGCTGCCGGCAGGGCCATCCTCGACCGGGCCTCCGCCGACCGCCCCGATGCCGTGTTCGCGGCGAATGACCTCATCGCGATGGGTGTGTTGCAGGCGCTCAACATGCAGGGCGCGGTGCACGTTCCCGAGCACATCGCCCTGATCGGCTACGACGACATCGACTTCGCGAGCGCCTCCGTGGTGCCGCTCTCTTCGATCCGGCAGCCGAGCGCGCTCATCGGCAAGACGGCCGTGGAGATCCTCATTCGTGAGGCGGAGGAGCCGTCGCTCGCGCCGCAGCAGGTCGTCTTTCAGCCGGAGCTGGTGGTCCGGGCGTCGACGGTCGGGAGCTGATTCCGGACTCAGGCGCGGTACGGCGTGCTCGGAACGAGGTGGGCATCCGCGTAGTAGTTCGAGATGTGGTTGTGGGCGCGCTCGGCGGCGAGCGGGCCGTTGCCCTCGATGACGGCCATCGCGATGCCGCGATGTTCCGATCGAAGGCGTTCCACGAGGGTCGCCCAGCCCACCAGGCCGAGCGCGCCCTGCAGCGCGTAGTTCTCGATCGATTGGCGCAGTCCCGCCATGACGGCGGTGATGACCTGGTTGTTCGCTGCCTCCGCGAGCGAGAGGTGGAACTGCGCGTCGAGAGCGAGGAACTCGCCCTGCGTGAGTTCCGGCGCCTCCATCGCGTCGAGGAGCTGGGTGATGGCGGTGAGGTCGACGGTGTCGCTGTGCGCGGCGAGCTCGGCGACCACCGAGGTCTCGAGCAGCAGACGCGTGTTCACGACATCCGCCACCTGGATGCCGCGCGCCGCCACCTGCAGTCGCATGAGTGAGCCCATTCCACCCGACGGAGAAGCGATGATCACGGCGCCGTTGTCGGCACCGTCGTTGCGCACGAGACCGAGTACCTCGAGCACGCGAAGCGCCTCGCGCACCGACTTGAGGCGCACCCCGAGCGTGGTCGCGATGGTGCGCTCGAGAGGCAGACGATCACCGGGATGCAGCCTGCCCGACAGGAGGTCCTGCTCGATCCACTCGAGCACAGCCCCCCAGGCGCGAGGATCCTTACGCTTCATCACCGTTCCCCCCGGATCGTAAGTTCGAGCAAAGCCTACAACCGGAGCTCTTGCCCGCGACACCCTCGTCCGGGGCTCAACTCTTGTCGGTGGCCGCCTGCGCCGCTGCCAGCGCCTGCCTGGCCGCTTCGGCATCCCGAGACGCGGTGTGGCTGAGGCTGAACCGATGCGCCGCGTAGTGCACCCGCAGACCGCGATATTTCACGAGCCAGTACAGCCCCACGAGAACCGCCGCCACACCGGATGCCGCAGCCACTCCCAGCCCCCAGCGCGGCCCGAACTGGTTGGCCACCCATCCCACGATCGGAGCGCCGATGGGTGTTCCACCCATGAAGATCGCCATGTAGATCGCCATCACGCGGCCGCGCACGGCGGCATCCGTGCCCAATTGAACGGCACCGTTTGCCGTCGTCATGAACGTCTGCGCGGCGACGCCGATGGGGATGAGCGCGAGTGCGAACAGCCAGAAGCTCGGCATCACGGCCGCGGCAGCGCAGAACGCACCGAAGGCTGCGACCGCTACGAAGAGGTAGCGCATCCGCGGCGACTCGCGGTTCGCCGAGAGCAGCGCACCGGTGACGGAGCCGATCGCCATGATCGAGGAGAGAACGCCGAACTCCGCCGCTCCCGCGTGGAACTCGACCTTCGCCATGGTGGAGATGAAGATCGGGAAGTTCAGCCCGAAGGTGCCGATGAGCGAGATCATCACCAGAATCACGAGGATGTCGGGCCGCTTCCACACGTACCGGAACCCCTCGGCGAGATTGCCACGCCTTCGCATCGCGCGCGGCATCGTGCGCAGGTCGCCCGTCCTCAGCATCATGAGCGATGCAAGCACCGCGCCGAAGGTCACCGCGTTGATCAGGAACACCCATCCGGTGCCGATGATCGCCATCAGCACGCCGGCCACGGCCGGTCCGATCATGCGCGCCACACTGAACGACGCGGAGTTGAGGGCGACCGCGTTCGAGAGGTTGCGCCTGCCCACCAGCTCAGAGACGAAGGTCTGGCGTGCGGGCGAGTCGAAGGCGGCGGCGCAGCCGAGCAGCAGGGCGAAGACGTAGACGTGCCAGAGCTGCACGAGGTTCGTCACCGTGAGCACGCCGAGCAGCAGCCCCAGGATGCCCATGCTCGCCTGCGTCGTCATGAGGATCTTGCGCTGGCTGAAGCGATCGGCGGCGAGCCCGGTGATCGGCAGCAGGAGCAGCTGCGGGCCGAACTGCAGCGCCATGACGATGCCCACGGCGAATGCGTCGTTGTGCGTGAGTTGAGTGAGTACGAGCCAGTCCTGGGCGGTGCGCTGCATCCAGGTGCCGATGTTCGAGACGATCGCCCCGGCGGACCAGACGCGATAGTTGTAGCCGGCGAGCGAGCGGAACATAGAACTCACTGGTCTGCGAGCTCCTGCAGGATGGGCGCGGCCTGCTCCAGAATGCGCCGCTGTTCCGGGGTGAGGGCGTTCAGTCGCTTGGTGAACCAGGCATCGCGGCGGCGCCGGGTCTCCTTCACGAACGCTCGGCCGGCATCCGAGAGATCGAGCGTGATCTTGCGCGCGTCGCCTTCCGCGGTGACGCGAGTGACGAGGCCGGCTGTGACGAGAGCGCTCGTCGTGCGGTTCATCGAGGGCGGTGTCACCTTTTCGCGTTCGCTGAGCGAGCCGAGCGTCTGCGGCCCGTGATGGGCGAGCTGGAACAGCACGGAACGTTGGCCCTCGGTCACCTGATCGTCTGCCTGCATGGCGCGGATCCGACGACTCAGGCGCTGGATGACGAGCCGCAGTTCGGGGGAGTTGTCACGATTCACAAATAGTTAGCCTAGCAAATTAGCAAGGCTAACGAATGCGCTCCACTACCGGGTGGGAGTCGCACCGGATTTCACCCCTCTCGTCGCCGTACACTGGGCAATCAGCACCTTCGGCAGGGAGAGCAGGGAGACATCGTGATCCAGTTCACGGCGGCACGTCAGCACCGCACCTTCGTCGACGCGCGCGGTGTGAAGGTGCACTTCTATCAGTGGAAAGCAGGCAAGCCGAAGGGCGTCGTGCAGATCGCTCATGGGCTCGGCGACCACGCCCTGCGATACGAGGAACTGGCACAGAAGCTCGTCACAGCCGGTTTCTCCGTCTACGCCGACGACCACTACGGCCACGGTCAGACCGGCCTCGGCCAGTGGGGCGGCGACCACTCCAAGCTCGGCAGGCTCGGACCGGGCGGGATGCGCGGAACGGTCGAATCCGTTCGCGAGCTGACCGACATCATCCGGTCGGAGAATCCCGGACTGCCGCTCGCCCTGCTCGGTCACAGCTGGGGCTCGATCATCGCGCAGAAGATCGTCAATCGCCACTCCGGCGAGTACGACGCGCTCGTGCTCACGGGCACCGCCTACCGCACCCTCCGCCACATGAACGGCGGCGACCTCAACGCCAGGCACGCACATCTGGGCACGACGGGCAACGAGTGGCTCAGCCGAGATCCAGCGGTTGCGCGCGCGTTTCAGGATGACGAACTCACCTTTACCGCCAAGGCGCTCAAGCTCTTCGGGCTGGCGGACAGCCTGCGCCTGCTCGGTCGCCCCGCGCGAGATCTGCCCTCCGACCTGCCGGTGCTCATCCAGATCGGAAGCGACGATCCGTTCGGCGGCACCGAGAGCGCCGAGTTGCTCGCGCAGAGCTACCTCACGCGAAGTGGCCTGAGCGACGTCGAACTCATCGTCTACACGGATGCCCGGCACGAGATCTTCAATGAGACGAACCGTGAAGAGGTGTTCGCAGACACGATCGCCTGGCTCACGGATCGACTGGGCGCCGCGCGCACCACCGCCTGAGCGAGCCGATGGCCAGCATCTTCACCGACATCATCGAGGGCCGCGCTCCGGCGCGAATGATCTGGACGGACGACCGCGCGGTCGCGTTCCTCACCATCGAGCCCAGGCAGCCCGGCCACACTCTCGTGGTGCCGCGACTCGAGGTGGACCGCTGGCTCGACCTGCCTGAAGAGCTCATGGCGCACCTGATGTCGATCGCGCACCAGATCGGGCTGGCGCAGCGCGAGGAGTGGCAGTCCGATCGCGTCGGGCTCATGATCGAGGGCTACATGGTGCCGCACGTGCATGTGCACATCTGGCCATCATGGTCACCGTTCGAGTTTCACCCGACCGGCATCGACAGGGCCGCGCGACCAGCGGCGCTCGACGAGGCGGCCGTGCGGCTGCGTTCCCGGCTGCGCGTGCTCGGCCACGGCGATCGGGTGCCGCCGGAATAAGCTGAGACCGGTGGTCGAGTAGCGCGGAACGAGCGTATCGAGGCCCCACGATGTACAGCCAGGTCGGTCTCGATACGGCCGCGGGCGGCCTACTCGACCAGCGAAAGGGAGAAACAGATGCACGGCGAATACAAGGTCCCAGGCGGAAAGCTCGTGGTCGTCGACCTCGATGTCGTCGACGGCGCGATCGCAAACTTCCGTCTCGCCGGTGACTTCTTCCTCGAGCCCGACAGTGCGCTCGAGCGCATCGACTCAGCCATCAACGGGCTTCCAGAATCCGCGGATGCCGTCCAGCTCGCATCCGCGGTGCGGCACGCGCTGCCTGAGGACGCGACCCTTCTCGGCTTCTCGCCCGAGGCCGTCGCCGTGGCGATTCGGCGCTCGCTCGCGCACGCGACGAGTTGGCGTGACTACGACTGGCAGCTCATCCACGGTGAGGCCTACGCCCCCGTACTGCAGATGGCCCTCGATCAGGTGCTCGCCGAGGAGGTCGGGGCGGGTCGCCGCAAACCGACCGTGCGCATCTGGGAGTGGAACGAGCCCGGCGTCGTGATCGGCAGCTTCCAGTCCGTGAAGAACGAGGTGGACATGGAGAACGCCGACAAGTACGGGTTCCAGGTCACCCGTCGCATCAGTGGCGGCGGCGCCATGTTCATGGAGGCCGGCTCGGTCATCACCTATTCGATCTACGCCCCGACCGATCTGGTGCACGGCATGACCTTCGCCGACTCGTACGCCTTCCTCGACGAGTGGGTCATCACGGCACTCAAGTCGCTCGGCATCGATGCCTCGTACCAGCCGCTCAACGACATCACGAGCCCGAAGGGCAAGATCGGTGGCGCGGCGCAGAAGCGACTCGGTACCGGCGCGGTGCTGCACCACGTGACGATGAGCTACGACATGGATGGCGACAAGATGGTGCAGGTGCTGCGCATCGGCCGCGAGAAGATGAGCGACAAGGGCACCACGTCGGCGAACAAGCGCGTCGACCCGCTGCGCAGCCAGACCGGCCTCAGCCGAGCGGAGATCATCGACAAGATGAAGGCCACGTTCGTCGGACTCTACGGTGCGACGGATGGCGAGGTGACGCCGGACGAGCTGGCGAGGGCCCGCCAGCTCGTGAACGAGAAGTTCGCCACCGAGGAGTGGCTGTACCGCGTTCCCTGACGGCGGGTGACCCACCGGTTAGGCTTAAGCGATGGAATGGTGGGTCTTCGGCGCAATCGTGCTCGGTATTGCTGCGCTCGGCTACCTCCTGCAGCGGCTTCGTCTCATCGATCTCTCCGGCTCTACGGGCAGGAAGAGTTCGGCCCACGGCGGCGGCCTCATGGGCATCGGCGACGAGGTGTTCGCGCCGGCCAGGTATGAGGCCTCTCTGGAGCAAGACCGCCAGACCAGGCTTCCCGCGCCTGCACCCCTCGCGGGCGACGGCGACAAGGGCATCTTCAACGGCAAGGTCACGATAGACGTCTCCGAG
>DATNBR010000050.1:0-92027 GCA_035571875.1 Lacisediminihabitans sp.
CTTCAGTACACGGAGGACAAGACGTTCGTTCATCCGGAACTCGGACTCATCGACCTGCACTGCCAGAGCCTGCTCGACCCGGACCAGTCGCAGGTGCTGCTCGTCCTCACGGCCACACCCGGCAGCGAAAGCTACGACAAGCTCAGACTGCTGTCGGTCATCGGAGAGCAGCGGCTCAGCGTGCGGTAGCGCTGCGAGCTAGAAGCTGCAGCCCCGGCCTTGCGGTCGCCGAATCCTAAATTCACCACCGAGAAAAACAAGAAAGCACTGTGCGGTCAGCCGTGGTTGATCAGCAACGCGGCGAACTGGACGCTCGCCGCTTTGAGTTCAGGTTGAGGCGGTTCTGGATACCAGGAAAACCTGGTATCCGGGTCACAGGAAAACCTGATTGGGATTGGCGTAAAAGCGAGGCAACGTCTTTACGGTTCCAATTCGTTGCTTCAGTGCTGTTTTGGGCGGTGCCAGGAGATGCCGCGACCGGAAACCTGGTCACTTCTTCGGGGAAGGCGGTTCAGACAGACGGCGTCCGTTCATCTATCGAACTAGCGGCTCAGGTGTTCGTCAATCGGGGTACTGGGATGGGTGGCCTCCATGTCCCCACTATGGCCGACTTGTTGAAGAATATTTCGTGTGCGATTGTTTGAGTCGCTCTCGCGTTGCGAGGGGCGACTAGATGAGGAGCAAAGATGAAAACACACGCGGGGAAGCGCTCGCTAGCGACTCATTGGGGAGCCGCAGCAGCAGTATGCCTTTCCCTTATTTTGGTTTGCGGCATAGCGGGGCCGGCCCATGCTGTGGCGACGTCGAATCGCTGTGACTTCGCGACCATGATCTCCATCAGAGGCACCGGCGAAGCTGCCGGATCTGGAACGGCGCACGGCGGCCGAACTTACGCGTCAGGCGGTGCGGGTGCAACGTTGAACAACCTGATCGGGTATGCCAATCGCGAGCCAAACATCCCGTTCTACCAGGAAGCGATCAACTACCCAGCCGTGGCACTTGACGTCAACAATCCACAAGCGAAGGACTATCTCGCGAGCTTGCAGTATGGTGCTACAAACCTTGCCAACGAGATCAATGATTTGGTCGCAAACTGCCCCTACACGAACATTCTTTTGGCGGGCTATTCGCAAGGGGCCGACGTGATCGGCCAAGTAATAGGAGCTTACCGAAGCACAAGTATTACGGTTCCGGCACTAAGGCCAGGCAGTTTTCAGCAGTTGAAATCCGTCATGCTGTTCGGCGATCCCCATTACCGTCCTGGCGAAGTGTGGGACGCCGCAGGGAATGGTACAGCCAACGGTGTCTTCGTCAGTCCGGCGGGTCAGTTCCAGTACGCGAAGCGGCTGACTTGGTTGCCTCCGTCGTATCAAGTGCAGGGATACGTTACGACGGTGCGTTCCTACTGCTTCGCTGGAGATTTCTTTTGCCAGAGCACGTTTACGGCAGCCGGGCTGACAGTTCATGGGAGCTATGGGGCATCCAGCGCGATGGGTGATGCGTGGTCGTTCACGCTGAACGCCCTGATTGACTTCGAATGAGGCCTGAACTGAATTAGCATTGCCGCTCGGGGGTCGGCCCGCACCGCACCCCCGAGCGTGCTTACGGAAAGGCAAGGGTCACTTGACTTCAAGAATCGATCACTCACACGTCGCTGGCGGTGTCAGCATTGGCGAAGTGTTCGGCGTTGTCGGATTAATCGCGTTACAAATAGTCATCGCGGTGATCTTTTATTTCACGGTGCTGCTGTTGTCCTTCAATTCGGACAGTTGCTACGGCTCGGGTACCTGTGACTACGGAATGGCAGGGGTATCTCTTTACTTGGTACCCGTTGTGGCTGTGCTCACCGTCTTAACGAGCGTCGTGTTTACGATTGTGCTCAGGCGTAGGGACGGGTCGACTTTTCTGAGTTCGGTCGTCGGTATCATCGCGGTGATCGTTGCCGGAGTGGCCGCGATAGTCCTGAATTTGAACGCGCTCACATAGTCGAGGCTGCTGGGCTGCGGCAGTCCCGCGCCCCTATCCAGCAGACGGAATGGTCTGTCAACTCGAAATGCTGAGTTTCGAGCGAACACGACCGGCTAGGCCGCAGCCTCAGCGAGAGCGCCGATATTGGCCACCGCTGAGGCGATGCAGCCTCACGCCGCTTTCTTCGCCCGGAGCTCGTCGTCGGCCGTCTCAGGCGCGACGAGCCTGGGTTCGCATACCCGAGCTCGACAGAACCGAACTCGTCGCGGCCGAGCAATCGATGGATACAGGTCCGGGTGCGATCAGACTCGGAACCCCCAATGTGCCGCACCAGCCAGCGGGTGCCGCGGCCGCCTGACCGGGGTTCAAGGGACATCCCGAGCAGTGGCGTCGATCGTACTTTCGCCGCGTCCACTGCCCCTCTGTCGTCCGACAGACTTAGCGCTCCTTAGCCGGCTACGCGCGAGCGAGCGAGCGAAGAGACCCTAAAGCATCTCTATCCGCATTGCAGGCCCGCGGGTGGCAGCTTGCCGTTCGTGGTTCCGACCTCGCCGGGCTCGCTGCGTGAACGCGCCGAAAGTGGGTATGCCGCGCACAGACCTTCCGACACCGCGAACTATCGCGGGTCGGAAAGGCACCCATGCCCGCACCCACTTCCCTGGAGCTGTTGCATACGGTGGCGGATGCGCGCAGCGCTTCGACCGCGATCGTCGACCCGGCGACCGGCGCACCGCGCACGCTCGCCCGCAGGAGAGCCATGTGCTCCATCCCGTTCAGGAGCGAGATGACCTCTGCGGGGTGCGCTTCGCCGATGGATGCCGCGACCTGCGGAACCGCGAACGCCTTGGTCGCCACAACGATGCGGGCACCGCTCGGGATGTCACTTCGCGCCTCGGGCCGCGAGGTCCAGTCGCCGAAGAGCTGACTGCGGATGGTCAGGCCGTGCTCGTTGATCGCCCGTGTCGTCTCCGGTCGCGCTACGGCCACGACATCGACACCCGCCCGCTCGAGTAGCGCCGCGAGGAGGCCGCCGACGGCGCCGGGACCGACGATGGCGATGCGATTCTCAGACAGGCGATCCTCCGTTAGGACGCGTGGATGCAATCCGAATGTCAGTTCGGCTGGTCTTCGTCGGGCAGCGACAGCGTGACCTTGCCGTCGGCGAGCTCGTCCGGCCGGTCGAGGGTTTCTCCGTCCGTGACGTCGACGAGGTTGCCGAAGGTCACCGGTATGCGCGGTCGTGACAGGTACAGCTCGTTATAGACGTCGCCGGCACCCGCGATCGCGCTCGACGTCTGCCGTGAATCGCGTTTTGGCAGCAACGACCGGACGATGCTCGTGACGAGCACCATCCCCCATCCGGCGTACGTCACGTACGGAGGCCAGCTCTGCCCGGTAGCGACGCCAATCGCGAGCGGAACCGCGCAGACGACCATCGCGATCAGCACCCATCCACTGGCTCGCATCACACCTCCCGGGAGAGAACCGATACTCCATCCTGTAACGCCGACCCCACGATGTCGAGGCCGGCGGTGCAGTCGAGATGTCACGTGTCGTGCACGCCGCGCGCAGTGGTGGTGCCCCCACGCAGATTCGAACTGCGGCCCCTGCCTCCGGAGGGCAGTGCTCTATCCCCTGAGCTATGGGGGCCAGGAGTACTGACCAAGGTTACCCCAGCGCCGGCGCGCCAGGCGGCATCCGATCGTGGCGCACGAGTTGCCTTACTTTCTGCCGAGCGAGGGGCGCCCTGCCTGCATAACTCAGGCAGTTTCATCGAAAGGCGCGCCCGAGGCCTGGGTACCCGGATGCGAGTGGGCAATGCGAGCGCGGATTGCCTGAGTTATGCAGACGGAAGCGCGGGCGACCATCCGCGCGTGACGGTGAGAAGACGGCGGCGCGCGCAACTTCGCCCGGCGCCGAGCGCGCGCTACTTCGCCCCGGCGCGGGCGCGCGCTACTTCGCCCCGGCGCGAGCGCGAGCTACTTCACGGCGGCGACAGCGTCGAGGGCGAGCTGCTTCGCGTCATCCGGGGCGCCGAAGAAGACCGAGGATGCGGTGATCCAGTAGGGTCCGCGAAAGATCTGCAGCTGGCCCGTGTCACCGCTCGTGCTGAACCAGGCCGAGTCGCCGATGCCGGAAACCGCGGTGCCGGAGGCCGCCGATGCCTTCAGGGCAGCGAGGTCGGATGCCGCGGGGTGCGCCACACCGAAGTCGATCGTCGCGCCGCTCGTCTGATTCACCCAGCTGCAGGCGATGCCCTGATAGCTGAGTGCCGTGCTCGCTCCACTGCCGGCCTTCGGCTTGAAGCCCGAACGCAGGCTGAAGTTGGGGTTGAAGTCGTACATCTGCTGGCGCGAGATCAGCCCGTCGCAGTCCACACCGATCGGTGTGCCGGCGGCGCGGCTCGGGGCGTCGCTCGGCGTCGCATCCGGGGTCGCGCTCGCAGAAGCCGAACTCGAGGGGCTCGACGCGCTCGGCGTCGCGCTCGCCGTGGGGTGCGCCGTGTCTTTGCATCCGGCAAGTCCGACAAACCCCAGCGTCGCGATCGCCGCCACCATCGTGAGTCGTACCGCCATGCCGCGTGCCGTGGATGCCATTCGATTCCCCTTTTTCATCGCTGTCAATTCTCACCCACCGCGGCGCACCCGCCCGCCAGGGCGCGCGCGGCCCGCACGATAGAATCGCTTCCCGTGACTCCAGCCCAGCTCTCCGCCCAGTTGCTCGCCATCGTGAACGCTGCGCTGGAGCGTCGAGGCGCCGTCCCGTCCAGTCCGCTCACCCTCTCCGACGTCACCCTCGAGCGTCCCAAGAATCGCGACCACGGTGACTGGGCCGCGAACATCGCCATGAAGCTCGCCAAACCACTCGGGCTCAACCCGCGCGAACTCGCGGCAGACTTCGCCGCGGGCCTCGAAGCGGTCGACGGCGTCGCATCCGTCGAGGTAGCGGGCCCTGGCTTCATCAACATCAGGCTGGATGCCGCTGCCGCCGGCGCCCTGGCGAAGACGATAGTCGAGCAGGGCGAGGCCTTCGGTCGCGGCGACCTGTACGACGGCGTCACGATCAATCTCGAATTCGTCTCGGCGAACCCGACCGGCCCCATCCACATCGGCGGCGTGCGCTGGGCCGCGATGGGCGACAGCCTCGCGCGGGTGTTTCAGGCGCAGGGCGGCCTCGTCACGCGCGAGTACTACTTCAACGACCACGGCGCCCAGATCGACCGCTTCGCTCGCAGCCTCCTCGCGAGCTACCTCGGCGAACCCGCCCCAGAGGACGGCTACGCGGGCCAGTACATCTCCGACATCAAAGACCGGGTCGTCGCCGCCTACGACGGCGACCTTGCGGCGCTGTCGCGGGACGACGCGCAGGAGGTCTTCCGCGCATCCGGTGTCGACTTCATGTTCGGCGACATCAAGGCGAGCCTGCACGATTTCGGTGTCGACTTCGACGTCTATTTCCACGAGAACGAGCTTCACGAGAGCGGTTCGGTCGAGCGCGCCGTCGCGAGGCTGCGCGAACTCGGCCACGTCTTCGAGCAGGACGGCGCGACCTGGTTGCGCACCACCGCATTCGGCGACGACAAAGACCGCGTGATCATCAAGAGCGACGGCGAAGCGGCATACATCTCCGGCGACCTCGCCTACTACCTGAACAAGCGCGAGCGCGGATTCGAGCGCAACCTCATCATGCTGGGTGCCGATCACCACGGCTACGTCAAGCGGATGATGGCGATGACGGCCGCCTTCGGCGACGTGCCCGGCGTCAATCTCGAGATCATGATCGGCCAGCTCGTGACGGTCATGCGCGACGGCGAGCCGGTGCGCATGAGCAAGCGCGCGGGCACGGTCGTGACACTCGAAGACCTAGTCGAGGCGGTGGGGGTGGATGCCGCCCGCTACGCGCTCGTTCGCAGCTCCGCCGATTCGCAATTGGACATCGATCTCGATCTGCTCGTGCGTCGCACCAACGACAACCCCGTCTTCTATGTGCAGTACGCGCACGCCCGCACCAACTCGGTGGCGAACAACGCCGCGGCCTCGGGCGTGGATCGCAGTGCGTTCACTCCAGAGCTGCTCACGCACGAGACGGAGAACAACCTTCTCGGCATCCTCGGCGAATACACGCGAGTGCTCGCCCAGGCCGCGGAACTTCGCGAGCCGCACCGCATCGCCCGCTACCTCGAGGAACTCGCCGGTGCCTACCATCGCTGGTACGACAACTGCCGGGTCACGCCGCTCGGCGACGAGCCCGTCAGCAACCTGCACCGAACGCGACTGTGGCTCAATGACGCCACCGGACAGGTGCTGCGCAACGGACTGGGCTTGCTCGGCGTATCGGCCCCAGCCAGAATGTAGGGGATGACGCTCCCGCAGAAGCCAGCGCCCGGATCACCGGTGCGAGTTGGGGCGACGGCGGGGGGTGCCAAGGCGCGCAAGCCGAAACGCCGCGTGCGCACCACCCTGCGCTTCGTCGTCACCGCAGGCATCATCTCGCTGCTCGTCGTGGCCGCGATCGTCGCCGACAACGCGGCGCGCGGCATCGTGGCGGAGCAGGTCGCGAAGCAAGTGCGCACCTCGCTCTCGGTGCCCGCGAACTCGCCGGTCGAGGTGAGCGTCGGTGGCACCTCGGTGCTCGTCCAGCTCGTCTCGGGCAGGCTCGACAAGGTCGACGTGGGCATCGGGCGACTCTCGCTCGGCGAGCTCTCCGGATCGGCGCAGCTCACGGCGAGCGGCATCCCGCTCGACCCGAGCAAGCCCACGTCGCTCGCGCGCTTCGTCTTCGTCACCGACCAGTCCGCACTCCAGTCTCTGTTCTCCACGGTGCCCGGCCTCTCACCGAAGCAGATCAGCATCGCCGACGGCAAGGTCACTCTCGGCACCGAGGTCACCCTGTTCGGTTACTCGCTCCCCGTCGGCATCGAATTCACACCGTCGGCGAGCAAGGGCCAGCTCGTGCTCACGCCCTCGTCGATCGTGATCAACGAGCAGTCGTTCACGGCCAAGGAGTTGAAGGCCTCGGCGTTCGGCTCGCTCACCGACGCACTGTTCGTGAACCACGCTGTCTGCGTCGCCCCATTGCTGCCGAAGGACTTCACGCTCGAGAGCGTCTTCATCACCGGCAAGAGCATCCAGCTCACGGTGGCCGCCGACAATGTGAAGCTCAACAGCAAGCTGCTCGCGACCCGCGGAACCTGCCCAGCGAAGTAGCGAGCGGCATGGCCCGATCGGGCGCCCCCGGCTCTCGTAATAAGATTCAGGGGACTTCAGGAACCGTGCCAGGTTCGCATCACTTCGCCCGCAGAGACCCGTGAGGTTCCGCTTTGACTCTCAACCCGCTCGCCCCGGAGTGGCTGGTCCACCCCGATGACGCGAACGCGCTGCCCGCGTCGGTGTGGTCGCGCACGTCCGCTCGCACCGCATCCGGTGAACTCGAGATCGGCGGCGTCACCGCGGCAGATATCGTCGGCGAGTTCGGCACTCCCGTCTACGTCGTCGACGAAGCGGATGCGCGGGGCCGGGCCGACGAAGCGCACGAGGCCTTCTCCCGCGAGTTCGCTCGCGTCGGCTCCGCCGCCAAGGTCTACTACGCGGGCAAGGCGTTCCTCAGCACCGAGATCGCGCGCTGGGTCACCGAGGCAGGCCTCAACATCGATGTCTGCAGCGGGGGGGAGCTCGCGGTCGTTCTCGCGGCGGGCATCGAACCCTCTCGCCTAGGCTTTCACGGCAACAACAAGTCGATCGCCGAGATCGACCGTGCCGTCGCCACCGGGGTCGGGGTCATCGTGATCGACAGCACCGTCGAGATCGACCGGGTTGCCGAGGCCGCGAGCCGTCACGGCGTCGTGCAGGCCGTGCGGCTGCGGGTCAACAGCGGCGTGCACGCCCACACCCACGAGTACCTCGCCACGGCCAGGGAAGACCAGAAGTTCGGCATCGCCCTTGCCGACGCGGCGGATGCCGTGGCCGCGATCCGCGCGCGCCCCACCCTCGAATTCCTCGGCCTTCACTCGCACATCGGATCCCAGATCTTCGACTCAGACGGCTTCGCAGCGGCCGCCTCGAGGCTCCTCGAGCTGCATGCTCGACTGCTCGCCGATGGGCCCGTTCCGGAGCTCAACCTCGGCGGCGGCTTCGGCATCGCCTACACGAGCGTCGACGTCGCACTCTCGCTCGGGGAGCTCGCACGCCGGCTCGCCGACATCGTCGCGGCGGAGTGCGCGCGGCTCGGCATTCCCGTGCCGATCGTCGCGGTCGAGCCGGGGCGCGCGATCATCGGTCCGTCCGCCACGACGCTGTACACGGTCGGCACCATCAAAGACGTCGAGGTCTCGCTTGAGCGCGGCAGCGCCATCCGCAAGTATGTGAGCATCGACGGCGGCATGAGCGACAACGTTCGACCCGCGCTCTACGCCGCCGACTACTCGGTGCGCATGGCGAACCGCGCGTCGGATGCCGACCCGGCCCTCGTGCGCATCGCAGGCAAACACTGCGAGAGCGGCGACATCGTCGTGCACGCGGACTACCTGCCAGGAGACGTGCGGCCTGACGACCTGGTGGCCGTGCCAGCGACCGGCGCGTACTGCTGGTCGCTCGCGAGCAACTACAACTATCTCGGCCGACCCCCCGTGGTGGCCGTGCGGGATGGACGGGCACGCGTCATAGTGCGTGGCGAAACCGAAGCCGATCTGCTTTCACGAGATGCAGGTGTTTCGACAAGCTCAACAAACGGTAAGGGAACACGATGATCGAGTACCGCAATCTGCGAGTCGCGCTCCTTGGCGCCGGATCCGTCGGCGCACAGGTGGCCTCACTCCTGCTGCAGCACGGCGAAGAACTCGCGCAGCGCGCCGGGGCGGGCCTCGAGCTCGTGGGCGTCGCGGTGCGCGACCCGAAGGCGGCGCGCACCGCGCACATCCCGCAGGAACTCATCACGACCGACGCCGAGTCGCTCATTCTCGGCGCAGACATCGTCATCGAACTGATGGGCGGCCTCGAACCCGCGCGCAGCTACATCCTGCAGGCGCTCAACTCCGGTGCGGATGTCATCACCGGCAACAAGGCGCTGCTCGCGACCCACGGTCCGGAGCTCTTCGAGGCCGCGGAGCAGGTGGGTGCGCAGCTCTACTACGAGGCCGCGGTCGCCGGCGCCATTCCGATCATCCGGCCGCTGCGCGACAGTCTCGCGGGCGATCGCATCCGGCGCATCCTCGGAATCGTCAATGGCACCACCAACTTCATCCTCGACCGCATGGACACCGCGGGGGAGAGCCTCGACGACGCCCTCGCCGTGGCCACCGAGCTCGGCTATGCAGAGAAGTCCGACCCGTCTGCGGACGTCGAGGGTTTCGACGCGGCGCAAAAGACCGCGATCCTCGCGAGCCTCGCCTTCCACACCACGGTGCCGCTCGACCGCGTGCACCGCGAGGGAATCACGACGGTCACGCTCGAGCAGGTCGCCGAAGCGCGCAAGGCCGGCTACGTCGTCAAGCTGCTCTCGATCAGTGAACGACTGACGGATGTCGAGACCGGCGAGGAGGGCGTCTCGGCCAGGGTCTACCCCGCGCTCGTGCCCCGTGACCACCCGCTCGCGGCGGTGCACGGCGCGAAGAACGCGGTCTTCGTCGAGGCCGAGGCTGCGGGCGACCTCATGTTCTACGGTGCCGGCGCTGGTGGCAAGGAAACGGCATCCGCGGTTCTCGGCGACCTGGTCTCCGCCGCCCGCAGGCACGTCATCGGCGGTCCCGGGGTCGCGGAATCGACCCACGCCAACCTGCCCATCCTGCCGATCTCGCGCATCACGACCCGCTACCAGATCACCCTCAGCGTCATCGACGAGCCGGGCGTGCTCGCCGCGGTCGCCACGATGTTCAGCGACCACGGGGTATCGGTCGAGGCGGTGGAGCAGTCGGTGCGCGCAGACGGTGGTTCAGCCACCGCTACCCTTGTAATCGGTACCCACAAGGCATCCGAATCCGATCTCTCCGCGACGGTCACAGCCCTCGAAGCGAGCGACGTCGTGAGTTCTGTCACCTCAGTATTAAGAGTAGAAGGTATCTAATGGCCAAGCAGTGGCGCGGAGTTCTGCGCGAGTACGCCGATCGTCTGAACGTCTCAGACAGCACGCCCATCGTCACGCTGGGCGAGGGCGGAACACCGCTGATTCCCGCTCCCGCTCTCTCCGCGCGTACCGGTGCCAAGGTGTGGGTCAAGTACGAGGGCATGAACCCCACCGGTTCCTTCAAGGACCGCGGGATGACCATGGCCGTGTCGAAGGCCGTGGAGCAGGGCGCCAAGGCCGTCATCTGTGCCTCGACCGGCAACACCTCGGCGTCGGCCGCAGCCTACGCGACGCACGCCGGCATCACCGCGGCCGTGCTCGTGCCCGAGGGCAAGATCGCGATGGGCAAGCTCGCGCAGGCCATCGCCCACAGCGCGCAGCTGCTGCAGGTGCAGGGCAACTTCGACGACTGCCTCGACATCGCCCGCGAGCTCGCGAACAACTACCCGGTGCACCTCGTCAACTCGGTCAACCCCGACCGTATCGACGGCCAGAAGACCGCCGCCTTCGAGGTCGTCGAGGTGCTGGAGGATGCGCCAGACTTCCACATCGTCCCCGTCGGCAACGCGGGCAACTACACCGCGTACTTCCGCGGCTACAGCGAAGAGCTCGATCGCGGCGCCACCACGAAGCTTCCCCGGATGTTCGGCTTCCAGGCCGAGGGCAGCGCACCGATCGTGCGCGGTCACGTCGTGAAGCACCCCGAGACCATCGCGAGTGCGATTCGCATCGGCAACCCCGCGTCGTGGGCGCTCGCGACCGCGGCGCACGACGCGAGCAACGGCTACTTCGGCGCGATCTCCGACGACAAGATCCTCGAGGCCTACCGCATCCTGGCCGGTGAGGTCGGCATCTTCGTCGAGCCCGCCTCCGCCATCAGCGTCGCCGGGCTCCTCGAGCGCTCCGCCGCGGGCGAGATCCCCAAGGATGCCACGGTCGTTCTCACGGTGACCGGTCACGGTCTCAAGGACCCGCAGTGGGCACTGCGCACCGCCGATGGCGCGGACGTGAAGCCCACAGTCGTTCCGGTCGACACCGCTGAGATCGCCGGCGTGCTCGGCCTCGCGAAAGTGAGTGCATGACCACTCCCGCTGCTGTCGGGCTGATCGGCCGCACGGTAACGGTCAAGGTTCCGGCCACCACCGCTAACCTCGGGCCCGGGTTCGACACCCTGGGCCTCGCGCTCTCGCTCTACGACGAACTCACCGTGACCGCGCGCGCCGAGCCCGGCGCATCCGTGCGGGTCATCGGGGTGGGCGAGGGCGAGGTCCCGACCGATGAGAGCAACCTCGTGGTTCGCGCGATCGCGCACACCTTCGCCGCCGTGGGGCAGGAGCTGCCCGGTCTGAATCTTGTGGCGCACAACTCGATCCCGCACGGCCGTGGCCTCGGTTCATCCGGTGCCGCCATCGTCTCGGGCATCATGGCGGCCAAGGGACTGCTCGCCGGCGTCGTCGAGATCGGCGCCGGAAAGCTCCTCTCGCTTGCGACCGAACTCGAGGGACACCCCGACAACGTCGCGCCAGCCCTGTTCGGCGGTCTCACGATCGCCTGGACCACGGATGCCGGCCCGCAGCACAAGAAGCTCATCGTGCACCGCGGCGTGTCACCCCTCATCGCCGTGCCGCAGGGGACGATGTCCACGGAGGTCGCGCGCAGCCTGCGCCCGCTCTCGGTGCCGCACGAAGACGCCATTTTCAACGTCTCCCGGTCCGCCCTGCTCATCGCCGCGCTCATCCAGAGCCCTGAGCTCCTGCTCGCCGCGACCGAAGACCGGCTGCACCAGAGCTATCGGGCGAGTGCCATGCCGGAGACGGACTCGCTCATCACCGCGCTGCGTTCCGAGGGTCTCGCGGCCGTCGTCTCCGGGGCGGGTCCCTCGATCCTCGTGCTCTGCAGCGACCCCGCACAGAGGCTCGTCGCCGCCGAACTGGTGGCACGGCACGACGGCACGCCATGGCAACCGCTGCTGCTCGCCGTCGACTTCAAAGGTGCTACAGTGATGGTGCACCCGGTAGAAACCTCGACCTAGTCCGAGTCCCGGTTTGCATATCACTAGCACTCGCTGCATCGCACCCGTTACTGCGCAACCCGCTCAGATGCGAGTAGCGATTCTCGAATAGCTCTCCGGTGGAGGGCGTCCGAATCATGGATGCCCCCTAGCCAGGGGAAAGGAACCCTCTTAGTGACTGACCTCACTGTCCGTGCCGATCGGCCGGACTCGAGTGCCTCTCTCGCCAGTCTTCGCGTCCCAGAGCTGCAAGCTCTGGCTGCGGAACTGGGGATCAGCGGCGCTAACAAACTTCGTAAAGGAGAACTCGTGGACGCAATCTCCGAGATCCAGGACAATTCAACTTCAGCGCCGGTGACATCGCAGGCTCCGGCAGCGCAGGCGCGTGCGGCGCAGGATGCCGTGGCCAGCGAGACAACGGAGGCCGCGCCCGTGGCCAAGAAGCGCGGTTCACGCCGGGCCAGCACCGCCGTCGTCGACACTGCCGCAGCGCCGGTGATCGATGTCTCGAGCACCACACCGGCCGCGGCCGAGCCGGCAGCGGCAGCAACAGAGGCTGCTCCAGCGCAGAAGGCACCGTCGCGCACCCGGCGCCCGGCCGCAAGCCACGCCAACCAGGGTGAGAGCGGTCTCGACCGCATCCCGGGCCAGGAGGCGGAGCGCGAGGCGCAGGCCGACACGGGCAAGACCGGTGATCGGAGCGACGGTCTCGACCGCATCCCGGGCCAGGACGCCGAGCGGGAGGCACGAGCAGATGATGCTCGGTCCAACGGCGCGCACGGCGACAACGACAACGCCGACGATGGCGACAACGGCCAGCCATCCCGCAACTCCCGTAACCGCAACCGCAATCGTGGCGACCGTGGCGACCGCGGCCAGGGTGATCGCCAGCAGAACGACCGCCAGCAGAACGATCGCCAACAGGCCGATCGCCAACAGGCCGATCGACCGAACGACGACCAGTCGGGCGACGGCAACCGCGGCAACAATCGCAACAACCGCGGTAACAACAACGACCGCCAGCAGAACGACCAGGACGACCGCGGCGGCCGCAACCGCTACCGCGACCGCAAGCGTCGCGGCCAGGGCGGCGACGACTTCGAGCCCGAGATCACCGAGGATGACGTACTCATCCCGGTCGCCGGCATCCTCGATGTTCTCGACAACTACGCCTTCGTTCGCACCAGCGGCTACCTCCCGGGCAACAACGACGTCTACGTCTCGCTCGGCCAGGTGAAGAAGTACAACCTGCGCAAGGGCGACGCGGTCGTCGGAGCCATTCGCCAGCCGCGCGAGAACGACAACAACGGTCGCCAGAAGTACAACGCGATCGTGAAGATCGACTCCATCAACGGCCTTCCCGTCGAGCAGGCAGCGGAGCGCGTCGAGTTCGGCAAGCTCACGCCGCTGTACCCGACCGAGCGCCTTCGCCTCGAGAGCGATGCCAGCAAGCTCACCACCCGCATCATCGACCTCGTGTCGCCGATCGGTAAGGGCCAGCGCGGACTCATCGTCTCGCCGCCGAAGGCGGGTAAGACCGTCGTGCTGCAGGCCATCGCCAACGCGATCGCCAAGAACAACCCCGAGGTCCACCTCATGGTCGTGCTCGTCGACGAGCGCCCAGAAGAGGTCACCGACATGCAGCGCACGGTGAAGGGCGAGGTCATCGCCTCCACCTTCGACCGTCCGGCAGAGGACCACACCACGGTCGCCGAGCTCGCGATCGAGCGTGCCAAGCGCCTCGTCGAACTCGGTCACGACGTGGTCGTGCTGCTCGACTCGATCACCCGTTTGGGCCGCGCATACAACCTGGCCGCTCCGGCATCCGGTCGTATCCTGTCCGGTGGTGTCGACTCATCCGCCCTGTACCCGCCGAAGCGCTTCTTCCGCGCCGCGCGCAACATCGAAGACGGCGGCTCGCTCACCATCCTCGCGACGGCGCTCGTGGAGACCGGTTCGAAGATGGATGAGGTGATCTTCGAGGAGTTCAAGGGCACCGGCAACATGGAGCTTCGCCTGTCACGCCAGCTGGCCGACAAGCGCATCTTCCCCGCAGTCGACGTGAACGCCTCCGGCACCCGCCGCGAAGAGATGCTCATGGGCACCGACGAGGTCAAGGTCACCTGGAAGCTGCGTCGCGCCCTCGCCGGTCTCGACCAGCAGCAGGCGCTCGAGATCGTGCTCGGAAAGCTCAAGGAGACCAACTCCAACGTCGAGTTCCTCATGCAGATTCAGAAGTCGCTGCCCGGAGCCGCGGGGACCAAGGAAGACTGAGAACGTGTTCGAGTCAGTAACAACGCTGCTGGCCGAGCACGAGGAGCTTCAGGATCAACTCGCCGATCCCGAACTGCACTCCAATCCGGCCAGATCGAAGAAGGTCAACCGCCGGTATGCGGAGCTCAGTCGCATCGTCGCAGCCTTCCACAGGTGGAAGCAGTTGACGGATGACCTCGCCGCAGCCACCGAAATGGCGCAGGAGGACGAGTCCTTCGCGGCGGAGGTTCCCGTGCTCACCGAGCAGCTGGAGCACGCGCAGGAGACACTGCGGCGACTGCTCATCCCGCGCGACCCCAATGACGGCCGCGACGTGATCATGGAGATCAAGATGGGGGAGGGCGGCGCGGAATCCGCGCTGTTCGCCTCCGACCTGCTGCGCATGTACCTCCACTACGCGGAATCGCAGCAGTGGAAGACCGAGATCATTGAGCAGACGCTGAGCGACCTCGGCGGCATCAAGGATGTGCAGCTCGCGATCAAGGGCCACTCCACCGACCCCGCGGAGGGCGTCTGGGCGCAGCTCAAGTACGAGGGCGGTGTGCACCGGGTGCAACGCGTTCCGGCGACCGAGTCGCAGGGACGCATCCACACCTCCGCGGCCGGCGTGCTCGTCTTTCCCGAGGTCGACGAGCCCGGGGAGGTCGAGATCAACCAGAACGACCTCAAGATCGACGTCTACCGTTCGAGCGGCCCCGGCGGGCAGTCGGTCAACACCACCGACTCGGCCGTGCGCATCACCCACCTTCCCACCGGCATCGTCGTGGCCATGCAGAACGAGAAGAGCCAGCTGCAGAACCGCGAGGCAGGCATGCGCGTGCTGCGTGCCCGCATCCTCGCGCACAATCAGGAGATTGCGGATGCCGAGGCCTCGGCCGTGCGCAAGAGCCAGATCCGCACGATGGATCGCTCCGAGCGCATCCGCACCTACAACTTCCCCGAGAACCGCATCGCGGACCACCGCACCGGATACAAGGCCTACAACCTCGACGCCGTGATGAACGGCGCACTCGGGCCGGTCATCGAGTCCTGCATCCAGTGGGACGAAGAGGCGCGCCTGGACGCCCTCGGCGCCGACTCCTGACCCGTGGTGCCGTCGGCAATCGCGCCGAAGGTTCCGCCCATAGAGGCCCACCGCGTCCCGCCATCGACGCGATTACCGACGGCCATGTTTTGTTGGTCGAGTAGGCCGCGACGAAGGAGCAGCCGTATCGAGACCCCCACGGGTCACAGCTCCGAAGCGTTAGATTGGAACGCCATGCCTGTCACGCCGATCGCCGACCTTCGCACTCGCGCGATCGAGACGCTCGCGGCGGCGGGCATCGAGTCACCGGATGTCGACGCGGAACTACTCATCGGCCACGTGCTGCAGCTCAGCCGCGGCGAGGTGCAGGCGAAGGCGATCACCGGCGCAGAGGTGAGTGAACAGCACGCGGCAGCCATCAACGAGCTCGTCGCCAGGCGAGCGTCGCGCGAGCCGCTGCAGCACATCACCGGCCGTGCCCCGTTCCGTTCCATGGAACTCGCCGTCGGGCCCGGCGTCTTCGTGCCGCGGCCGGAGACCGAGCACGTCGCGCAGTTTGCGATCGACGCTCTCGCGGCGGCAGCATCCGCCTCTCCGATCGGCGTGGATCTCGGCACCGGCAGCGGCGCTATCGCGCTCGCCATGGCGACCGAGGTGCCGCACGCGACGGTCTACGGCATCGAACTCTCGCCGCAGGCCTTCCCCTGGACCGAGCGCAACTTCCGCGAGAGCGGCGCCACGAACGCCACCGCGATTCTCGGCGATCTCGCGGACGCGCTCCGCGAACTCGACGGCACCGTCTCCGTCGTCGCCTCGAACCCGCCCTATATTCCGACGGATGCGATTCCCCGCGACCCCGAGGTGCGCTTGTTCGATCCCGCGCTCGCTCTCTACGGCGGCGGCGATGGACTGGATGTCGTCCGCACGGTCTCCCGCGTCGGCCTGCGCCTGCTGCACCCCGGCGGCACCCTCGTGCTCGAGCACGGCGAGTTGCAGGCCGCGCAGATCGCGGAGCTCCTGCGGGCGGACGGCTGGCACGCGATCGCGAGCCACCGCGACCTCCTCGGCCGCGACCGCGCTACGACGGCCCTCCGCTGACGCGGCTCCGCCGGCACCGCCGGCGCCGCAGCGAAGCGCCCTTCGACAGGCTCAGGGGCCGTCGACCGAGCGGGCCGCTGCGAACGCCTCGACGGCCTCCAGCAGTCCCCTCGGTTCGGTGAACAGATGCCCCGTGATGCCACAGGACTCCGCTCCGGCGACGTTCTCGGGCAGGTCGTCGGCGAAGAATGCGTCGTCGGCGGCGACGCCGTAACGGTCGAGAACCGCTTTGAACACCCTCGGGTCGGGTTTGCGAGCCCCGTAGTCGCTCGAGGTGAACAGGTGATCGCCGAAGACCGGCACGAGCTCGGGTGCGAGCGTTCTGATGTGCCTCGACGTCAGCGGGCCGTTGTTGGTCAGCAGGGTCACCTGGCCGAGCTCGGATGCGCGCTTCACCGCCGCAATGGAGTCCGGAAGTGGGGTCATCGCGCCACCGCGTGCCTTCAGCCAGTCGTCCTCGCTCAAGACGAACCCGATCGCCTCATTGAACGCGAGTAGATAATCCTCGGGGGAGAGGTATTCGCCGGCCTCGGCCGCGGCCTCGCCGCCCTGGTTCCACCAGCGCTCGCGAAGCTCCTCCTGCGGCAGGCCGGTGACGCGCGAGAGCGCGGTCATGCGGGCGAACCAGTCGAAGTCGTACAGCACATCGTCCATGTCGAAGATGTAGAGCAGGCTCATCCGTTTCGTCCCGCGAAACGATCGATCGCGTCGTTCAGTGCGCCCACCTGCGGTACGCCGTCGATCGTCAGAAAGTGGTGAACGTGCATGCCGAGGGATGCCGCACTCGCCACGTTCGCCCGCGAGTCGTCGATGAAGAGCGTGTCTTCCGGTCGGGCGTCGTAGTGCCGTAGCGCGCGCAGGTTCGCCTGCTCGTCCGGCTTTCTCGCGCCGAGTTGGAAGCTCACGAGCACGTTGTCTCCAAGAATCTCCGCGACATCCGGGGCCATGTGGCCGAGTGTCTCGGCGAACGGCGCGGGGTTGTTGGAGAACAGCGACACGGTGCCGAGGGCGCTGCAGCGGCGCAGAGCGTCCACGCTGCCGGCGGTCGGCGTGCTCGCCTCGTGCCGTGACGCGCACCACTGCTCGAGTGACAGGGGATAGCCGGTGACCTCAGCGAACTTCTCGAGGTACTCGTGCGCCGTGTGCCAGGCACCGGCCTCCGCACGTTCCTCGTAACCGCCCGCCCACCAGCTCTTCGCGAGGTGATACTGGCTGGCACCCGTGATGCGTGCGAGCGCAGGAAGCCGCCTGCGAAAGTCGTACGCGTAAAGGGTCTTGTCGAAGTCGAACAGGTAGAGGTCCACTTCACTCCCTTTCCATCGTCCAGCCTAAACGCCGCCGGAGCGCGCGGGAGCGTTTCACCCACAGGCGCTCCCGCTACGATGTTGTTCGACATGGCGACCATCTATAACTGCTCTGATCAGAGCGAACTCCTCACTGGCATGCGGCTCGCACGCGCGGCGATCGGGCGCGGCGATCTCATCGTCATCCCCACCGACACGGTCTACGGTGTGGCCGTCGATGCGTTCAATTCCGACGCCGTGCTGCGCCTCCTCGACGCGAAGAATCGCACGACAGCGTCGCCGCCCCCCGTTCTCGTGCCCGGCATTCCCACGCTCGACGCGCTGGCCGAGGTCGTACCGGATGAGGTGCGCGCCCTGGTCAAGGCGTTCTGGCCGGGTGGTCTCACGGTGATCCTGCCCGCGCAGGAGTCGCTCAAGTGGAACCTCGGCGAGACGCACGGTACCGTCGCGCTCCGCATGCCCGATGACCCGATCGCGCTCGAGTTACTGTCGGAGACCGGTCCTCTCGCGGTGTCCTCGGCGAACCTCACCGGTGAGCCCGCGGCGATGACCGTCGAAGACGCCGAGCGGATGCTGGGCAACAGTGTCGAGGTCTACCTCGACGGCGGCGCGGTGGGCAGTCGCTATCCCGCGGCCGGCGACGGAACGGGCTCCACCATCGTGGACGCCACGGGACTCCTGCGCCCCGGTGGCAGCATTCGAATCGTGCGCCACGGCGTCATCCCCGATGAGGCCATCAACGAGGTTCTCGATGCCATGCCGAAGGTCTCGCTGGCGCGCGCCGACCTCGTGGCCACGCCGAGCGCTGAGGCAGCGGATGCGGATCCGGATGCGGATGCGGCCGACAAGTCGGCTGCGAAGAAGCCCGCAGTCAAGAAATCTGCGGTGGCGAAGCCTGCGGTTGCGAAACCAGCCGCGAAGAAGCCTGCGGCGGCGAAACCAGCCGCGAAGAAGCCTGCGGCGGCGAAACCGGCCGCGAAGAAGCCTGCGGTTGCGCCGGCCGTGAAGGCCGCGAGCACGCAACCGGCAGCCAAGACTGCGGCGAAGGCCACGGTTCCCAAGGCAGCGGCAGCCAAGACGCCGGCTAAGAAGGCACCGACGAGAAAAGCAACGGGCGAAACGGTTCCGGGCGAACCGGCGCCATGAGGCTGGTCTATTACCTGCTGGCGGGCGCGCTCTCGGCGGGTATCACCTTCGGTCTCGCGATCCTCATCTGGAAGCTCAGCATCCGGTACCGTCTGTACCCGAAGATCCGCGCACGTGATGTGCACACGCGCCCGACCCCCCGCCTCGGCGGCATCGCGATGTTCATCGGCATCGGTGTCACGGTGGCCGTCGCCTCTCAGTTCAGCCAGTTCCACCTCGTCTTCGCGCGCCCCGGCCCCGTGCTCGCGATCTTCGGAGCCGCCCTCATCATCGTGCTCATCGGTGTAGCCGACGACATCTGGGACCTCGACTGGATGACCAAGCTTGCCGGTCAGCTGATCGCCGCCAGCCTGCTTGCCTGGCAGGGGGTGCAGCTCACCTCCATCCCCATCGTCGGCGGCGTGATCGTGCTGTCCTCCTACGCCGGGCTCCTCACGACCGTGCTCATCATCGTGCTGGTCATGAACGCCGTGAACTTCATCGACGGTCTCGATGGCCTCGTCGCGGGCGTCGCACTCATTGCGAACGTCGTCTTTCTCATCTACAGCTGGATCCTGGCGACATCCATGGCCCAGGCGGAATACTTCAACCTGGCCTCCCTGCTCACCGCGGTGCTCATCGGTGCCTGCGTCGGATTCCTGCCGCTCAACTGGCACCCGGCGAGGCTCTTCATGGGGGATGCGGGTGCGCTCCTGGTCGGCCTGCTCATGGCCACCTCCGCCATCTCCGTCACCGGCCAGGTTGACATTGCCTCGCTCCAGTACACGAAGCAGCTCGCCCCCGCCTTCATCCCGATCCTGCTCCCGCTCGCCGTGCTCATCGTTCCTCTTCTCGACTTCGCGCTTGCGGTCATCCGCAGGCTCCGGGCTGGCAAATCGCCCTTCACCGCGGATCGCAAGCACCTGCATCACCGCCTCCTCGACATGGGGCACTCGCACTTCCACGCGGTGCTGATCTTCTACGCTTGGACTGCCGTCGTCTCCATCGGATGCCTGCTCTTCCTGTTTGTACAGGCCGTCTGGGCGATCACGATCATGGCGGTCGGCCTCGTCGTGTGCACGTGGTTCACCATCGCGCCGCTCACCCGGCGCAAGGTGGCGGAGGCCGCCGTACAGCTCGCTGAGACCGGCGATCTCGAGCAGGCCGGGGCGGCACGCTTCGATCCGCTCGACGAAGCCGCCAACGACGCGCCGGCGGGCGCGCACGGCACGGCACGGGAAACGCGCGAGAAAGATGCGGCTCTCGAGGCCTTGACGCGCACCGCGAGCGAATCGCACAGACCGTCGCGGCACGATGAGAGCCGCTCGCAGACCGAGCAGAACCGTTCGCAGACCGACCAGGACTCACCAAGGCAGAAAGAGAGTGGCACAGCATGAGCGCCGTTCCCGTATTGAAGAAGATCCTCCTCTGGGGCGGTATCCTCGCCCTCGGTCTCGCCGTCGTGGGGTCGATCGTCGGCTACCTCGTGGCCGGCTGGAGCGGCGTCGCAGGCGCCCTCATCGGCACCGCGATGGCGGTATTGTTCCTCGGGATCACTGCCCTCAGCATCCTCATCGCCGGTCGTTTCAGCCTGGTCGCCTTCTTCGGCATCGTCATGGGCGCCTGGATCCTGAAGTTCATCGTCTTCCTCGTGCTGGTGTTCCTGCTCAAGGACCAGCCGTGGCTGCAGCCCACCGTCATGTTCCTCTGCATCGTCGTCGCTGTGGTCGGCACACTGGTTGTCGACGTGGTCGTGATCGCTCGATCGCGCATGCCCTACGTGAGTGACATCACACTCCCCGGCGATGCGGCTGGCGACGCGCCCGCCGCGCCCACCGCGGGTGGCGCCGAGGGTGCGGCGGGGGACAAGTCGAGCCGCTGAGATTCGGTCGGACGCAAATCTCTTGATAGAGTTTGAGGCGTTCGCCTCCCCCCTTTTTCCTCGTCGCGTGATGCCACGCCCCGATTCTGGAGTTAGCGCTGTTACTTAACGCCGTCACGTCGCTCCTCCCGTTCGCCACCGATGGTGGCAGCGGTGAAGGGGGTTTCCACGGGCCGTCGATCGAAGAATTCTTCCCCGACGTCATCTTGTTCGCGAACACGCCGTTCGAGATGAACCGCATCATGATGATCCGGGTTCTCGTGGCGCTGGTGCTCGTGCTGGTCTTCTGGCTCGGCACGCGCAAGATGCGGATCATCCCGACCCGCGGTCAGAGCCTGATCGAGATGGGTCTCGACTTCGTTCGGGTCAGCATCGCGGAAGACCTGCTCGGTAAGAAAGACGGAGCGCGCTTCCTGCCGCTGCTCACCACCATCTTCTTCATGGTCCTCGGGCTGAACCTCACGGGCGTCATCCCCGGCTTGAATATCGCCGGCACCTCGGTCATCGGTGTTCCGCTCCTGCTCGCCGTGATCGCCTACGGAACCTTCATCTACGCCGGCGTGCGCAAGAGCCCGAAGAACTTCTTCAAGAACTCGCTGTTCCCGCCCGGGGTTCCCGGTGGCCTGCTTCCGCTGATTGCGGTGATCGAGTTGATCTCCACCTTCGTACTTCGGCCGATCACCCTCACCCTGCGACTCCTCATGAACATGATGGTCGGGCACTTCCTGCTCGTGCTGTTCTTCGCGGCGACCCAGTTCTTCCTCTTCACCGCGGGCGGCTGGTACAGCCTGTTCGGCATCGGAACGTTCGCTTTCGGAATCGCGTTCACGCTGTTCGAACTGCTCATCATTGTTCTGCAGGCATACATCTTCACCCTCCTCACTGCTGTCTATATTCAGCTGGCAGTGCTCGAGGAACACTAGCGAGGTCCGGCGCCCGTCGGATCAGCAACAACGGAAGGAAACACCACTCGTGGATGCAACGAACCTCGCCGCCCTCAGCGGCAACATCGCCACCGTCGGTTACGGCCTGGCCGCGATCGGCCCAGGCATCGGCATCGGCATCGTCGTCGGTAAGACCGTGGAGTCGGTTGCCCGCCAGCCTGAGCTGCAGGGTCGCCTCACCGTGCTCATGTACATCGGTATCGCGTTCACCGAGGCGCTCGCCTTCATCGGCATCGCGACCTACTTCTTCCTCAAGTAATGCTCGCCACAGTCCTCAGGGCGGCGGGGGGTGAAGCCGCACCCAACCCGATCCTTCCCACCCTGCCTGACCTCTTCTGGTCGTTCGTGGTGTTCGTCATCATCCTGGTCGCGTTCTGGTTCCTCATTCTTCCGAGAATGAAGAAGATGCTGGATGAGCGTGCTTCCCTCATCGAGGGCGGCATCAAGAAGGCCGAGATCGCCCAGGCCGAGGCGGCATCCGCTCTCGACAAGTACACCGAGCAGCTGGCGGAGGCTCGGGCCGAGGCCGCGAAGATTCGCGACCAGGCACGCGCCGACGGGACGCGCATCCTCGCCGAGCTCAAGGAGCAGGCACAGACCGAGGCTGCACGCATCCTCAGCAACGCGACGACGCAGATCGAGGCCGAGCGCCAGGGCGCGCTCGTGTCGCTGCGCGCCGAGGTCGGCTCGCTTGCCATCGATCTCGCCTCTGGCGTGATCGGCGAAAGCCTCTCCGACGACAAGCGTGCGGCGAACGTTGTCGACCGCTTTCTCGCCGAGCTCGAGGCTTCCGAAGGAGCGAAGAAGTAGTCATGGGTTCAGCGACCAGAGAAGCACTTTCCGCCTCCACAGCGGCACTATCGGCGCTGTCGGCCGATCAGGTGACCCTGCAGCTGGCAGAGGAGTTGTTCGCGGCCAGCCGGGTCATCGGCGACTCCGGCCAACTGCGGGCGCTGCTCTCTGATCCGGAATCCGCTGACAAGGAGGCGGTGGTCAGCGCGGTCTTCGGCTCGTCGCTGTCCGACGTCACCCGGCGGTTGCTCCTCGATGTTGTTTCGCGGCGCTGGTCGAACGATCAGGACCTGGTCGCCGGTGTCGAGGAACTCGGCTACCGTGCCGCGGCCGAATCCGCGGGCGCGAAGGTGTCGATCGATCGGGAACTCTTCGAGTTCAGCGGCGTGGTCGCCTCGAACAGCGAGCTCGAGCTCGCCGTCGGCAGCAAGCTCGACGCCGCGGGCAACAAGGTCGCGCTCGTTGAGCGTCTTCTCACGAAGACGGCCAGTCCGCAGACGATCGCCATCGTGCGACACATTGTGCAGGCACCACGCGGGCGCCGCTTCGGCGCTGCCATTCAACACGCGGCCTCTATCGTCGCGGCCCAGGCCGGGATGTCGGTGGCTACGGTGACGAGTGCGGTCCCGATAGCGCCGGCGCAGTTGGCGAGACTCGAGAAGGGTCTGGCTGCGAGCTATGGCCGCGAGCTTCGCATCAACCAGCTGGTCGATCCTGAGCTCCTCGGCGGCCTTCGCGTGCAGGTGGGCGACGAGATCATCGACGGCAGCGTCGCAAGCAAGCTGAGCGAACTCCGGCTCCAGCTCGCGGTGTAGCCGCACACAGACCGTGCAGTAGTCGATCGCCGAAGGGCGTTCGAGGGAAAGATCCAGAATTCGGGAAGCAATAGCCCGTAAAGGTAAAGGGAAAAAATGGCAGAGGTAACGATCAGCCCGGACGAGATCCGCGACGCGCTCCGAGAGTTCGTCAAGTCGTATGACCCCACGAAGACCTCGAAGACCGAGGTCGGCCAGGTCATCGACGCCGCCGATGGCATCGCGCACGTGCAGGGTCTTCCCGGAGTCATGGCGAACGAGCTCATCCGCTTCGCGGACGGCACCCTCGGTCTTGCGCAGAACCTCGACGAGAATGAGGTCGGCGTCATCGTGCTCGGTGAGTTCAGCGGCATCGTCGAAGGCATGGAGGTCACTCGCACGGGCGAGGTGCTCTCGGTTCCCGTCGGTGACGGCTACCTCGGCCGCGTCGTCGACCCGCTCGGAAACCCGATCGACGGGCTCGGCGACATCGCCTCTGAAGGTCGCCGCGCCCTGGAGCTCCAGGCACCGGGCGTCATGCAGCGCAAGTCCGTGCACGAGCCCATGCAGACGGGCATCAAGGCCATCGACGCCATGATCCCGATCGGTCGCGGACAGCGCCAGCTGATCATCGGCGACCGCCAGACCGGCAAGACGGCCATCGCGATCGACACGATCATCAACCAGAAGGCCAACTGGGAGTCCGGCGACGAGAACAAGCAGGTGCGCTGCATCTATGTCGCCATCGGTCAGAAGGGCTCGACAATCGCGAGCGTCAAGGGCGCCCTCGAAGACGCCGGTGCCATGGAGTACACGACGATCGTCGCGTCCCCGGCATCCGACCCCGCCGGCTTCAAATACCTCGCCCCCTACACCGGTTCTGCCATCGGCCAGCACTGGATGTACGGCGGAAAGCACGTTCTCATCGTGTTCGACGACCTGTCGAAGCAGGCCGAGGCCTACCGCGCCGTGTCGCTTCTTCTGCGTCGTCCGCCGGGCCGCGAGGCATACCCCGGCGACGTGTTCTACCTGCACTCCCGCCTCCTCGAGCGCTGCGCAAAGCTCTCGGATGAGCTGGGCGCGGGTTCGATGACCGGCCTGCCGATCATCGAGACCAAGGCGAACGACGTCTCGGCGTACATTCCCACCAACGTGATCTCGATCACCGACGGCCAGATCTTCCTTCAGTCCGACCTCTTCAACGCCAACCAGCGACCCGCGGTCGACGTCGGTATCTCCGTCTCGCGAGTCGGTGGCGATGCTCAGGTCAAGTCGATCAAGAAGGTCTCGGGAACGCTCAAGCTCGAGCTCGCGCAATACCGCTCGCTCGAGGCCTTCGCACTGTTCGCCTCCGACCTGGATGCGGCGAGTCGTCGCCAGCTTGCGCGCGGTGCCCGCCTCACCGAGTTGCTCAAGCAGCCGCAGTACTCGCCGTTCCCCGTCGAGCAGCAGGTCGTCTCGATCTGGGCCGGCACGAACGGCAAGCTCGACGAGGTTCCGGTCGAAGACATTCTTCGCTTCGAGCGCGAACTGCTCGACTACCTCGCGCACAACAGCAAGGTTCTCGAGACCCTTCGGGAGACCAACGTGCTGAGCGACGAGACGGTCGCCGAACTCGAGAAGGGCGTTGACGCCTTCAAGCTCGAGTTCCAGACCGGTGAGGGCAAGCCACTCGCCTCGGTCGGCAAGGAGATCTTCGACGCCACCGCAGAGGAAGACGTCAACCAGGAGAAGATCGTCCGCCAGAAGCGGTAGTCGTCGTCGACCACCACCACTGACAAGCCAACAAACAGGAAGAAAGACATGGGAGCGCAACTTCGGGTCTACCGGCAGAAGATCAAGTCTGCCCAGACGACCAAGAAGATCACTCGGGCCATGGAGCTGATCTCCGCTTCGCGCATTCAGAAGGCGAAGACGCGGATGGCGGCATCCGGTCCATATTCGCGTGCCGTCACGCGCGCGGTCTCGGCCGTGGCCAGCTTCTCCAATGTCGACCACATCCTGACCACCGAGCCCGAGAAGATCGAACGCGCCGCCATCGTCGTGTTCGCCTCCGATCGTGGCCTCGCCGGCGCCTTCAACTCGAACGTGTTGAAGGAGGCGGAGGAGCTCACCACCCTTCTGCACAGCCAGGGCAAGGATGTCGTCTACTACCTCGTCGGTCGCAAGGCCGTGGGCTACTTCGCCTTCCGCAAGCGTGCTTCGGTGCGCGACTGGGTCGGCGGCACCGACAATCCCGAGTTCGAGACGGCGAAGGAGATCGGCGACGCGCTCGTCGAAGCCTTCGTCACACCGGCCGCCGAGGGTGGAGTAGACGAGATCCACATCGTCTACAACCGCTTCGTCAGCATGCTCACGCAGACCCCCGAGGTCGTGCGACTGCTGCCGCTCGAGGTCGTCGAGGGTATCGAGCCGCCGTCGAAGGAGGAGCAGCTTCCGCTGTACGAGTTCGAACCGGAGGTCGACAGGGTGCTCGACGCGCTGCTGCCGGTGTACATCGAGAGCCGCATCTTCAACGCCATGCTGCAGTCGGCAACGTCGAAGCACGCGGCAACCCAGAAGGCGATGAAGTCGGCGAGCGACAACGCCGACAAGCTCATCACCGATTACACCAGGCTCGCCAACAACGCCCGCCAGTCCGAGATCACCCAGCAGATTTCCGAGATCGTCGGCGGCGCCGACGCCCTCGCGACCAAGTAGTAGCTCACGAGCAACAACCAGGAACTACGAGAATAGAGAACACATGACTACGACAGCCCCGGCAGCTAAGAAGCCCGCCGCCGCCAAGGCCTCGGCCGCATCTGAGAAGCCCACCGGTTCGGCCGGTGTCGGCCGCATCGCCCGCGTCACCGGGCCGGTCGTCGACATCGAGTTCCCGCACGACTCAATCCCGGGCATCTACAACGCGCTGAAGAGCAGCATCACCATCGCGGACAAGACCACGGAGATCACCCTCGAGGTCGCACAGCACCTCGGTGACGACCTGGTGCGCGCCATCGCCCTGAACCCGACGGACGGTCTCGTCCGCGGCCAGGAGGTGCGCGACACGGGAGAGCCGATCACGGTTCCCGTCGGTGATGTCACCAAGGGCAAGGTGTTCAACGTCATCGGTGACGTTCTCAACGCCGAGCCCGGCGAGAAGATCGAGATCACCGAGCGCTGGCCGATCCACCGCAAGCCGCCGGCCTTCGACCAGCTCGAGTCGAAGACCGCGCTGTTCGAGACCGGCATCAAGGTCATCGACCTCCTCACCCCGTACGTGCAGGGTGGAAAGATTGGACTGTTCGGTGGTGCCGGTGTCGGCAAGACGGTGCTCATCCAGGAGATGATCCAGCGCGTCGCACAGGACCACGGTGGTGTGTCGGTGTTCGCCGGTGTCGGTGAGCGCACCCGTGAGGGTAACGACCTCATTGCGGAAATGGAAGAGGCGGGAGTCTTCGACAAGACCGCCCTCGTCTTCGGCCAGATGGACGAGCCGCCGGGGACGCGACTTCGCGTGGCGCTCTCGGCCCTGACCATGGCCGAATACTTCCGCGACGTGCAGAAGCAGGACGTGCTGCTCTTCATCGACAACATCTTCCGCTTCACGCAGGCCGGTTCAGAGGTCTCGACGCTGCTCGGGCGCATGCCGTCTGCCGTCGGTTACCAGCCGAACCTCGCGGATGAGATGGGTATCCTCCAGGAGCGCATCACGTCGACCCGTGGTCACTCGATCACCTCCCTGCAGGCCATCTACGTTCCCGCGGACGACTACACCGACCCCGCGCCGGCGACGACCTTCGCGCACCTCGACGCCACCACGGAGCTCAGCCGTGAGATCGCCTCGCGCGGTCTCTATCCGGCCGTCGACCCGCTGACGTCGACCAGCCGCATCCTCGACCCGCGCTACCTGGGTGAGGATCACTACAACACGGCCATCCGCGTGAAGGCGATCCTGCAGAAGAACAAGGAACTGCAGGAGATCATCGCCATCCTCGGTGTCGATGAGCTCTCTGAGGAAGACAAGGTCACGGTATCGCGTGCGCGCCGCATCCAGCAGTTCCTCTCGCAGAACACCTACATGGCGAAGAAGTTCACCGGTGTCGAGGGTTCGACCGTTCCGTTGAAGAACACGATCGAGTCATTCTCGAAGATCGCCGACGGCGACTACGACAGTGTTGCCGAGCAGGCGTTCTTCAACGTCGGCGACCTCGACGACGTCGACAAGAAGTGGGCCGAGATCCAGAAGGAGAACGGCTAGCAATGGCCGAACTCACGGTGAGCATCGTCTCCGCGGACAACGAGGTGTGGACAGGCACCGCGTCGATGGTCGTTGCGCGCACCACCGAGGGAGAGATCGGAATCCTGCCGGGCCACGAACCCGTGCTCGCGATTCTCTCCACCGGTGAGGTTCGAGTGACGACCGGTGGCGGCACGGTCACGGCGAACGCGGGCGATGGATTCCTCTCGGTCGAACACGACACGGTGACGATCGTCGCGCGCAACGCCGAACTGGTTTCGAACCAGGCCTAGGCGGCGCACTGTGCTGATCGCAATGGCGGGGCTGCCGGGTTCGGGCAAGAGCACCATCGCGCAGGTGCTCGGAGGCCGACTGGGCGCATCCGTCGTTTCGGTCGACCCGCTGGAAGCGGCGATCCTGAAGGCTGGCATCGACAGTGATCAGCCCACCGGGCTTGCTGCATACTTGGTGGCCGAGACGATCGCCGAATCGGTTCTGGTGTCGGGTCACGACGTCATCGTCGACGCGGTCAACGCGGTAGATCCCGCGCGCGAGCAGTGGGTCGGGCTTGCGCAGCGCCAGGGTGTGAAACTCAAGTTCATCGAGGTGGTGTGCGCCGATCCCGAGGTGCACCGGCAGAGGCTCGAGAATCGTGCCCAGCGATTCGCGCAGCTCGCAGAGCCGAGCTGGCACGCGGTGGAGCAGAGCCTCGACGAGTATTCGAACTGGGCTGGACCGAGTGCGGCCGTGGCCCGGATCACGATCGACTCCGTGCAGCCGCTCGGCTCAAACGTTGAGCTCGCGCTCGCGTTCCTCGAAGACTGACGGTGCTCGCGCGAGCTGATCTGTGCTGATCCTGCTGCCCCCGTCCGAGACGAAGCGGGACGGCGGCGCGGATGGTTCCGCGCTGGACATCGACGCCCTGAGTTTTCCGGCGCTCAAGCGGCAGCGACGCTCCGCAATCGCCGCGCTCAGAAAGCTCGCCAGCAACCGCGCGACCATGGCCGCGGCACTTCATCTGGGGCCAACCCAACTCTTCGAAGTCGAGCGCAATCGTGACGTGCGGAGCTCTCCGACGATGCCAGCGCTCGATCGCTACACGGGAGTGCTGTTCGACGCGCTCGACGCCGAGTCGCTCCCGGCCGGCGCGCGCTCCTTCGCGCTCGAGCACGTCACCATCCACTCCGCGTTGTTCGGGCTGCTCGCTGCTGCGGACCCCATTCCCGCTTACCGGCTGTCGCATGACTCCCGGCTGCCCGAGGTGTCGTTGAAGCGCGTCTGGCGTGACGCGATCGCGGCACAGCTCGCCACCAGGACGGACCTCGTGCTCGACCTGAGATCCGAGGCATACGTCGAGCTCGGTCCCTCGGCAGGCGCGCCGCGGTCATACTTCCTCCGCGTCGTGAGCGAGGGTCCGGATGGCACGCGCCGCGCACTCAACCACTTCAACAAGAAGGGCAAGGGCGAGTTCGTGCGTGCGCTCGCTCTCGCGGCAACCGATCATGAGGACGTCGAGTCGCTGCTGCGCTGGGCGGCCGAGTCGGGCATCCGGCTGAACCTCGGTGCCGAGGGCGGCCTCGAACTCGTGGTGTGAGCCACAGAAGCGCGCTCCGTGCCTTGGCTAGGATGGCATCGATCAGAGGAGAGCAGTGGACTACGACCCCAATCCCATTTATCCCGGCCTCGGGCTGCTCTTTGGGCTCGCCTTCGTCGTGATCTATCTGCTGATCATCGCCGGCTTCTACGCCCTGTTCGCGTGGCTGCTCAGCCGCGTCTTCCGCAAGGCAGGCATCCCCGCCTGGAAGGCGTGGGTGCCGATCTACAACTTCTGGGTCTTTCTTGAACTGGGCGGCCAGCCGGGCTGGATCGCCATTCTGGCCGTGGTGCCGGTGGGCAGCATCGTGGCCGCCGTCTTCATGTGCATCGCCGCCTACAACGTCGGTCTCGCCTTCGGCAAACAGGGCGCGTGGGTCGTGCTGTACATCTTTGTGCCGTGGCTATGGTTCGCCATCGTGGGGCTCGATTCCGAACCGTGGCAGCCGTGGCGCTCTCCGGTGCCGCCGGTCTACGGCAGCAACGTGTACCCGCCGCGTCCGCCGACGCCGGGGTACTAGCGCTCAGTCGCGCTTCGCCAGCATCCCGCGACGTGGTCGTCGACCATGCCGGTGGACTGCATGAGCGCATACATCGTCGTCGGCCCGACGAAGCGGAAGCCGCGAGCGCGGAGTGCCTTGCTCATCGCCGTGGACTCCGGAGTCACCGCGGGCACGGAGTCGAAGTCGGCCGGGCGCGCATGAGCTGACGGCGCGAAGCTCCACAGCAGCTCGTCGAGGGCACCCGGCCGCTCGCGACTGAGCTCCAGGACGAGGCGGGCGTTCGAGATCGTGGCCTCGATCTTCGCGCGGTTTCTGATGATCGCGGCATTCTGCATAAGGGCGGCAACATCCGCGGGGCCGAATTCGGCGACTCGGTGCGCGTCGAAGTCGTGGAAGGCCTCGCGGAACGCCGGTCGCCTACGGAGGATCGTGATCCACGACAACCCGGCCTGGAAGCCCTCGAGGCTGAGCTTCTCGAACAGCTCGCGGTCGCCATGGAGCGGCGTGCCCCATTCCTCGTCGTGATAGCGGCGGTACTCGGGATCGCCGGCGCCCCACGCGCAGCGGTCGCGACCATCCTCGCCGCGCACCACGGCCGGCTTGACGGTGGGATCGGGGGCGACTGCGGTCTCGCTCACGAGACCGCCACGATTCCCTCGTGGTCGAGCAGCCACTGCTTGGTCGGGATGCCGTTGCCGCCGCTGTAGCCGGTGATGCGGTGGTTGGAGGCGAGGACGCGGTGGCAGGGCACGATGATGGGAATCGGGTTGGCACCCACGGCTCCGCCAACCGCACGGCCCGCCGTGGCGCGACCTGTGGCAACACCGAGTTCGCCATAGGAGATGACCTCGCCGAACTTCAGCTCGGAGAGCTGCTGCCACACGGCCTCTTGGAACGGTGTGCCCGACCAGGCGACGGGGAGGTCGAAGCTCCGCCTCGTGCCGGCGAAGTATTCGCCGAGTTGCTCGGCGGCGCGCTCGAGCAGCTCGTTGGAGCGCTCGGCCAGTTCTTCGAGCGGGAGATGCCCGGCGCGCTCCATGGAGAGCGAGGTGATGGCCGAGTCGGTAGCCGTGAGTTCGATGCGACCGATCGGGCTCTCGATGCGGCGCAGGAACTGCGGGGAAGGTGAAGGGATCATGCCTCGACTGTAGCCGCGGCATCCGACACGACTCTGGCGCTTTTCGGACATGGGATCAACGCGGTCGACGGTGCGGGTTGTGGAGGAGTGGCGGACCGGCCGTACGCTGGCAGCATGGCTGAAATCGAATACCGCAACCTTGGCCGTTCGGGGCTCGTCGTCTCCACGATCGGCCTCGGATGCAACAACTTCGGTAGGGCGAAAACCGCGACCGAGACGCAGGCTGGCACGGATGCGGTGGTGCACGCCGCGATCGACGCGGGCGTCACGCTGTTCGACACCGCAGACATCTACGGCTCGGAGCGCGGCCTGAGCGAGAGCCTCATGGGGCACGCGCTGAAGGGCAGACGCGGCGAGATCGTGCTGGCGACGAAGTTCGGGATGGACATGGCTGGCACGAACGGACCCGACTGGGGCGCGAGGGGATCGCGACGCTACATCCGCCTCGCCGTGGAGGCGTCGCTCCGACGCCTGCGCACCGACTGGATCGACCTGTATCAGCTGCACCAGCCGGATCCGATGACCCCGATCGATGAGACCATCGCTGCGCTCGACGAGCTCATCGCCGAGGGCAAGGTGCGCTACATCGGGCACTCGAACCTCGCGGGCTGGCAGATCGCCGACGCCGAGTACCGCGCGACCCTCGGTGCGCATCCGAAGTTCATCTCTGCGCAGAACGAATACAGTCTGCTCAGGCGCGGTGTCGAGGCGGAGGTGCTGCCGGCGGTCAACGCGTACGGGCTCGGCTTCCTGCCGTTCTTTCCGCTCTACAACGGCCTGTTCACGGGCAAGTTCAACCGCCAGGGCGGGCCGGCCGACAGCCGCATCATGGCGCTCCGGCCGCACGTGCTCGACGACGTGGACTGGGACGTGATGGAGCGCTACGAGGCATTCTGCGCCGAGCGCGACATCAGCATGCTCGCCGCCACCTTCGGCTGGCTCCTGGCCCAGCCCGGCCTCACCAGTGTCATCGCCGGAGTGACGAAGCCCGAGCAGATCGTGCAGAACGCGGATGTCGCCTCCAGCTGGACGCCGTCGCCGGACGAGGTCGCGGAGATCTCCACCCTCTTCGCCTGAGCCGAAGGTCCCGCCGTCCTGGTGGCGGGAGACGCGACCTCGCGGAGGGGGTCATTACTCCCGCCGGGAGGACTTTTCTCCCGCCGCGCGGTTCTCCGCCGCTCGATCCTCGCGGGCTCGATCCGCGCGCGCTCAGGCGCCGAGAGAGAGCACGATCTTGCCCAGGCCGTGGCCGGTCTCGAGGTCTTCGTAGGCCGTGCGCACTTCGTCGAGCGGGTAGCTCGCGCGCACGGGGAGCACGAGCTCGCCACTCGCGACGAGGGTGGCGAGCTCGGCGAGTTCCTCGGCGGTCTTGCCGCCGCCGCCCACCGAGCCGAGGCCGTACTTCTCGGCCGCCGCGTGATCGGCGATCGTGTTGATGCGCTGCGGTGGGATGCCGAGGGCGAGCGCCGCCTCGATGCTCTCGCCGCCGACGTTATCGAGCGCCGCGGTGAAGCCCTGCGGGGCCGCCTCGCGAAGCCTGTCGGACATCCCGGGTCCATAGGCGACCGGGGTGATGCCGAGCCCGCGCAGGAACTCGTGGTTGCGCTCGCTCGCGGTGCCGACGACCGTGGCTCCGGCACGGCGAGCAAGCTGCGCGCTGAGCAGGCCGACCCCGCCCGCGGCGCCCGTGACGAGCACCGTGTCACGCCCGCCGAGTGAGAGGGATGCGGTTGCACGCTTCGCCGTGTTGCCGACGAGTCCGATGCCGCCGGCGATGGTCCAGTCGAGTGCTGCCGGCTTCCGCGCGATCGAGGATGCCGACACGACGACGTGCTCTGCCTGGGCGCCCCGGCCGATCCATCCGAGTACTTCGTCGCCCACCTGCCATTCGCCAGCGTCCGCGCCCACCTCGTCGATCACACCGGCGAATTCTGAGCCCTGCCCGCTCGGCAGCATGAGCTTCGGCAGGACGCCGTGGCGTACCTTCACGTCGAAGGGATTGAGCCCCGCCGAGCGCACGGCGACGCGCACCTGGCCCTCGCCCGGATGCACCTCCGGCACGTCGATGACCTCGAGCACCTCCGGGGTGCCGTAGCTGCTGAAGCTGACCGCTCGTGACATCCGTCTCTCCTCCTCGACGATTCGAGGTCTCGTCCCTTCGATCCTAGGCAGCCTCGCCTCGATACCATGACAGAACGGCGAGCGAGGGGAAGTGGACAATGGCGGATGACCGCGGCCGTTCCATGATCGCCCGCGCGGCCTCGGTGTTGCGCGCCTTCGATCAGCAGAACGATTCGCTCACCGTCTCCGAACTGGCCGCGACGACCGGACTGCCGCTCGGCACCACCCACCGCATCGTGAGCGACCTCGTGGAGCAGAGACTGCTCAATCGCGAGGGCACGCACTACTCGATCGGCACGGGGCTGTGGGAGCTCGGCGAGCTCTCGGCGGTGAGCCTGCGGTTTCGCGAGATCGCGCTGCCGTTCCTGCTCGCGCTGTACGAGGTGACCGGCGAGAACGTGCACCTCGCGATCCTCGACGGCTTCGACACGCTCTACGTCGCGCGGCTCGTCGGGCCGCGCTCCGTGCCGACGATCTCGAGGATGGGCGGCAGGCTTCCCCTTCATACGACGGGAGTCGGCAAGGCCCTGCTCGCGTTTCAGAGCGAGGAGTTTCTGGCAGAGTTCTTCGCCAGGCCACTGGCGACGCCGACGCGGCACTCGCTCACGAACGAGGCGGATGTGCGTGCCGAGATGAAGACGACGAAGGCGCGCGGTTACAGCGCCACGCATCAGGAGATGACGCTCGGAACCGCCGCACTCGCCGTGCCGATCTTCGTCGATGACGAGGCGCCCTTCGCCTCGGTCAGCCTCGTGACCCACCTGGCCCGCGTGGACGAGCGGCGCAACGTTCCGCTGCTCAAGTCCTCGGCGGCCGAGATCGGAGCCGCGCTGCGGGTGAGCCTCGCGGGCGGGCACCGCTGGCCGAACTCGATTCGCTCCTAGGCCGCGCGGCCTCCTTCCGCTGAGTGGAAAATAGTCCTAGGTCACCCGTGCCAAGGCTGGGAACCTTGACGCGTGAGCAATGACGCAAAGCAGGCCGCGAATCCGGCCGACCCCCAGCAACCGCCGAGCCAGGCCGACATCTCGGCAGAGATCGCCGAGAAGCACCAGCGATACCGGGAGGGCATCACGGCCGGTGCGCCGCGATCGGAACGTGTGGAGACGGACTTCCTGCCGTATCGCAGCAGCCTTCTGCGGCATCCGACCAAGGATCTGCACCACGTCGACCCCGAGACGATCGAGCTGGCCTCGCCCGCCTTCGGTCACCGTGACGTCGCCGAGGTCGAGGCCGATCTCACCATCCAGCACAGCGGAGAACCGCTCGGCGAGCGGATGGTCGTGACCGGTCAGGTGCTCGACGGTGACGGCCGCCCGGTGCGGCACCAGCTCGTGGAGGTGTGGCAGGCGAACGCGGCCGGGCGGTACATCCACAAGCGGGACCAGCATCCGGCACCGCTCGACCCGAACTTCACCGGCACCGGTCGCTGCATCACCGACGAGAACGGCTTCTACCGCTTCCAGACGATCAAGCCGGGCGCATACCCGTGGCGCAACCACACGAACGCGTGGCGGCCGGCGCACATCCACTTCTCGATCTTCGGCTCGGCGTTCACTCAGCGGATCATCACGCAGATGTACTTCCCGGGCGACCCGCTGTTTCCGCTCGACCCGATCTACCAGTCGATCCTCGATGACGACGCGCGGGCCAGGCTCGTCGCCGACTACGACCATGACCTGACCACGCCGGAGTACGCACTCGGCTACCGCTGGAACATCGTGCTCACCGGCACGAAACGCACCTGGACCGAACCGGAGGACGCAGAATGAGCGCGCAGAGGCTCCCGGCAACCCCGGGGCAGACCATTGGCCCGTTCTTCGGGTTCTCGCTGCCCTACGACGGCGGCGAAGACCTCGTCGATCGCTCCCACCCCGGCGCGGTGCGGCTCCACGGAACGGTGTTCGACGGCGCCGGCGTTCCGGTTCCCGACGCGCTGGTCGAGATCTGGCAGGCGGATGAGCGGGGCGAGATCTCAACGGAGCCCGGCTCGCTGCGCCGCGACGGCTACACCTTCACCGGCTTCGGACGGGCGGCCACCGACGGAGCCGGAAACTACCAGTTCACGACTGTCGAGCCCGGTCGCATCGAGGGGAGCGGTCTTCCGTTCTTCTCCGTCGTCGTGTTCTCGCGGGGGCTGCTCGACACGCTGCACACCAGGATCTACCTCCCGGAGCACTCTGCGGAGTTCGCGGCCGACCCCTTGCTTCGCGCCCTGGACGAGCGTCGACGGGCCAGTCTGGTCGCAACGCGCGAAGCCGACGGTACTCTTCTGTTTAACCTGCACCTGCAGGGCGACGAGGAGACCGTTTTTCTTGACTTCGACTGAACACTCGGAATCCGTTTCGGCGAGCGCTGACTTCGGCCTGCTCTCGCCGCAGTGGGTGGGGTCCGCGGTTGCGGAAGCGACCTCCGACAGCGCGGTGCTCACCGCGATGGTCGACGTGGAGGTCGCGCTCGTGCGCGCCTACGAGACGCTGGGAATCGCGCCGGCCGGCATGTCCGTGATCGTGCGCGCCGTGGCCGACACCGCGCCGTTCGACCTGGCGGACATCGCGCTGCGCGCGCGCTCGGGTGGCAACCCCGTGATCCCGCTGGTCAAAGATCTGCGCGCCGCCGTCGCCGCGGCAAACGCGGACGCCGCATCCTGGGTGCATCGCGGGGCGACCAGCCAGGACATCCTCGACACCGCTCTCATGCTTGTCGCCAGTCGCTCGATCGCGCTCATACTCGCGGATGCCGAGGCCTGCGTCCACGCGCTCGCTGGCCTTGCCGATCATCACCGCCGCAGCATCATGGCGGCTCGGACGCTCACGCAACACGGCGTTCCCACGACCTTCGGGCTCAAGGCGGCCGGATGGCTCGGGGGAGTCTCCGAGGCCCGCAAGAGACTCGCCTCGACCCAGTTTCCGGTGCAGTGGGGCGGAGCGGGAGGAACCCAGGCCTCCTTCGAGATGCTCGGCGGTGCGGGCACCGGCGCGAGACTCTCGGATGCCATCGCGGCAACGATCGGCCTCGCCTCGCCGCCGGTGCCGTGGCAGACCCAGCGCGCGCCGGTCACCCGCGTCGGCGACGCGCTCGCCACCCTCCTTGACGCCCTCGGCACCGTCTCGAGCGACGTGCTCGTGCTCGCCCGCCCCGAGATCGCGGAGCTCTCGGAACCGTCGAGTCCGGGTCGCGGCGGATCGTCGGCGATGCCCCAGAAGCAGAATCCGATCCTGAGCGTGCTCATCCAGTCGGCGGCGCGAAAGGCGCCGGGCCTCGCGGCCGAACTGCACCGCTCGGCGAACGCCGTGGACGAGCGGCCCGACGGCGCCTGGCATGTCGAGTGGCAGAGCCTTCGCGAACTCCTGCGCCTCGCCGGCGGCGCCACCGCGATCGCTGCGGAACTCCTCGCCGGCCTCGTCGTGCACCCCGACGCCATGTTGCGCAACCTCCGGTCGAGCGGCCCCCTCATCGTGGCCGAGCGGCTCATGCTGGAGTTCGGCCCCGTCGTGGGTTCGGCGCGGATGCAGGAGCTCGTCTCGCAGACCGCAGCCGATCCGGGCTTCGACCTCGCCGGCGCACTCCGTGCGGAACCGGCGCTCGAGGGCGTTTCGAACGCCACCATCGAGGAGGCGCTGTATCCCATCGCCTACCTCGGCGATGCCGAACTCCTCATCGACCGCGCGCTCGCCGCCGCGGTGCTGGAGGTGCAGTCGTGACGGTCCCGGTGCTGACGGCCTCCCGCACCGAGCGCGAAGGCGCACCGACCCTTGTGCTCGGGCCCTCGCTCGGCACGACGACGCGGCTGTGGTCTGCCGCGATCCCGCTGCTGGCGCAGCACTTCGACATCCTCGCCGTCGACCTTCCCGGACACGGCGCCTCGCCGGCCGCAACCGAGCCCTTCAGCACCGGCGAGCTCGCCGAGGCGGTCGCGCGCGTCGCAGCGCTCGCGGGAGTGGAGCGCTTCTACTATGCCGGGGACTCGCTCGGCGGGCAGCTTGCCCTGGAGCTTGCGCTGCGGCATCCGGAGAAGACGATTGCGGTGTCGATCATCTGCTCGGCCGCCAAGGTAGGCGAGCCCGCGGCCTGGCTCGAACGTGCAGCCACTGTGCGCGCGCAGGGCACGCCCGTGCTCGTCGGTCCGTCTGCTGGTCGCTGGTATGCCCCCGGTTTCATCGAGAAGAATCCGGAGCTCGTCGGCGCGATGCTCATCGAACTCTCCGACACGGATGACGAGAGCTATGCGCTGTGCTGCGAGGCCCTCGCAGTCTGCGACCTTCGCTCGCGGCTCGCGGAGATCGACGTTCCCGTGCTCGCGCTGTGGGGGGCCCTGGATGTCGTGATCCCGCCCGCGGATGCCAGGACAGTCGCCGAGGGCGTGCGACACGGTCGCGGACTCGAGCTTGCCGGCGTGGCCCACCTCGCGCCGGCCGAGAGCCCCACCGAGGTCGCGGAGGCGCTCATCGAGTTCTTCAGCGCCGCGCCCGAGCATGGAACCGCATCGAGGAGGGAGCAGTCGTGACGAGCGATTCGCGCAGCAACCGTGACAGCTACGACGAGGGCATGGCCGTGCGTCGCCAGGTGCTCGGCGCGAACCACGTCGATCGCGCCACAGGCTCCATCGACGAGACGACCGCCGACTTCCAGGACCTCATCACGCGCTACGCCTGGGGCGAGATCTGGACGAGACCCGGACTCGACCGGCGGATGCGCAGCGCGGTCACGATCACGGCACTCATCGCGCACGGCCACTACGACGAACTGGCGATGCACCTCCGTGCCGCCCAGCGCAACGGACTGAGCCGGGCAGAGATCACCGAGATCCTCCTCCAGGTGGGGATCTACTGTGGCGTTCCGGCGGCCAACTCGGCCTTCGCCATCGCCCAGAAGGTTTTCGCGGAAGATCCGCCCACCGACTAGACCGTATCCGTCTTTTTCGTTGCTGAGTGAGCGCTCACTCAGTTATGCTCGGCGGGTGCCAGATTCCGAGACGCTGAAACCAGGGGGCACCCGTGCCCGGCCGCTGTCCCTCGACGCCCGCCGCGCGATGATCCTCGAGGCCGTCATGCCGCTCTTGGCGGAGCACGGCCGAGACATCAGCTCGAAGCAGATCGCCCAGGCAGCCGGAATAGCCGAGGGCACGGTGTTCCGCGCCTTCGGCGACAAGGAGAGTCTCATCGAAGCCGGAATTGTCAAGCTTCTCGACCCCGAGCCGCTGCGCGAAGAGCTTCGAGCCATTGACCCGAAGCTCCCGCTCGAGCAAAAGGTGCTCGCCGTGGTGATGCTCATGCGGCGGCGCTTCGGCGAGGTATTCCGGATCATGGCGATGGTTGGTGGCGGACCGCCGCCGAGACGGGATCAGCGCCACGAATTCGCCGTCATCATCGCGCGCCTGCTGCAGCCGGAGGCCGAGGAGCTCAACTGGCCCCCGGAGCGGGTGGCGCATATCATCCGCCTCATCACTTTCGCCTCGTCGCTGCCCGCCCTCAACGAGAACACCGAGTTCACCGAGACCGAGCTCGCCTCGATCGTGCTCTACGGCGTCGCCGGGCAGGGCCGAGTCAGCGCATCCACCACAGCAATCGGAACGACAGAAAGCCGGCACTGACAGCCATGTTGCTCACCATTCTTCGCCGCTACCTCACGCCGCACTGGCCACTGCTCGTGGGCGTCGGCCTCTTCCAGGCGGCACAGTCCATCGCCTCGCTGTTCCTGCCGAATCTCGTCGCCGACATCATCGACAACGGGGTCGCCAAGGGAGACGTCGGGCACATCCTGCTGGTCGGGTCGATCATGCTCGTAATCACGCTCGGTCAGGTCGTCTGCGCGATCACCGCGGTCTACTTCGGCGCCAAGGCGTCGATGCTGCTCGGGCGCAATCTGCGCGGCGCGATCTTCCACCGGGTCAGCGCGTTCTCCGAGCGCGAGGTCTCGCAGTTCGGTGCACCGTCGCTCATCACGCGCACGACCAACGACGTGCAGCAGGTACAGATGTTCGTGCTGATGACCTGCACCCTGTTCGTTTCGGCTCCCATCCTCGCGGTGGGCGGCGTCATCATGGCGATGCAGCAGGACCTCGGGCTCTCCTGGCTGATGGCGGTGAGCGTTCCGGTGCTGCTGGTCTCCATCGGCTTTATCGTCTCGCGGATGGTTCCGCTGTTCCGCCTCATGCAGAAGCGCATCGACAAGGTCAATCAGGTCTTGCGGGAGCAGCTCACGGGCATCCGGGTCATCCGTGCCTTCGTCCGGGAGAATGTCGAGAGCGCGCGCTTCGAGAAGGCCAACGGCGAACTGACCGCAACGGCGCTCGGAGCGGGCCGGCTGTTCGCGCTCATGTTCCCGATCGTCATGCTCGTGCTCAACGTGTCGAGCGTCGCCGTGATCTGGTTTGGCGGTCTCCGCGTCGAATCGGGCGAGATGCAGGTCGGCGCGCTCATCGCATACCTCAGCTACCTGCTGCAGATCCTCATGGCCGTCATGATGGCGACCTTCCTCGGCGTCATGCTCCCTCGCGCCTCGGTGAGCGGCGACCGCATCGGGGAAGTGCTCGACACCGAGTCGTCCGTGGTCATGCCGGAGCACGGCGTGACGGCTCTCGCGGAACGCGGAACGGTGGAGTTCGTGGATGTCTCCTTCGCCTATCCCAAGGCCGAGGAGCCCGTTCTGCACAACCTCAACTTCGCGGTGCGCGATGGGCAGACCACCGCGATTATCGGCAGCACCGGCGCCGGGAAGACGACTCTCGTCAACCTGCTACCCCGCCTCTTCGACGCCACGGGTGGTTCGGTATTCGTGGACGGCGTCAACGTGCGGGAACTCGACCCCGACCTGCTGTGGAGTCGAATAGGCCTCGTGCCGCAGAAGCCCTACCTGTTCGCCGGCACCGTCGCGAGCAACCTGCGCTATGGAAAACCGGATGCCACCGACGATGAGCTCTGGGAGGCGCTGACGATCGCCCAGGGCAGGCACTTCGTCGAGGAGATGGAGGGCGGCCTCGAAGGCGCGATCGCGCAGGGCGGCACCAACGTCTCCGGTGGACAACGCCAGCGGCTCGCCATCGCCCGCGCACTCGTGAAGAAGCCGGAGATCTACATCTTCGACGACTCGTTCTCCGCACTCGATAGTGCTACGGATGCGCGGCTTCGCACGGCCCTCGCGAAACACCGCAGTGACGCGACCATCATCGTCGTCGCCCAGCGCGTGGCGACCATTATGGACGCCGATCAGATCATCGTGCTCGACGACGGAGAAATCGTGGGCCGCGGCACGCACGACGAACTGCTCGCGACATCCGCCACCTACGCTGAGATCGTCGAGTCCCAGCTCACCGCAGAGGAAGCAGCATGAGCGACACGACGGAAGAGCGCGAGAGGCCGGCCAGGCCGCCCCTGCGTCGCGGCCCGATGGGTGGGGCGAGCATGCCCGCCGAGAAGGCGATGAACTTCGGGCCGTCGGCCAAGCGGCTGGTCGGTCGGCTGAAGCCCCACTGGGTCGGGGTCACCTCGGTGTTCCTGTTCACCGTTGTCAGCGTCACCTTCAGCGTGATCGGACCCAAGCTGCTCGGTCAGGCCACCACGCTCATCTTCGAGGGAGTGATCTCGAAGGGGCTCCCGGCGGGGGTCACGAAGGCGCAGGTCATCGCGGCGGCACGGGCGAAGGGCGACACGGGCAAAGCCGACCTGTTGAGCGGTATGCATCTGACTCCCGGTGTCGGCGTCGACCTGCACGCGCTCAGCACGGTGCTCATGTGGGTGCTCGCGCTCTATGTGCTCTCCTCGGTGTTCGGCTGGCTTCAGGCCTACGTGCTGAACGACGTCGTGCAGCGCATCGTCTTCCGACTGCGTCAGGATGTCGAGGGGAAGATCAACCGACTGCCGTTGCGCTACTACGACAAGATGCAGCGCGGCGAGTTGCTCAGCCGCGTCACCAACGACATCGACAACGTGTCGCAGAGCCTGCAGCAGACGCTGAGTCAGATGGTGACCTCGCTGCTGACGGTCGTCGGTGTGCTCGTGATGATGTTCGTCATCTCGTGGGTGCTCGCCCTGATCGCCCTCGTCACCATCCCGCTGACCGTCATCATCACGACGCTCGTCGCCAAGCGCTCGCAGAAGCTCTTCGTGCAGCAGTGGAAGTACACCGGAGAACTCAACGCCGACATCGAGGAGAACTTCACCGGTCACTCGCTCGTCAAGGTGTTCGGGCGCCAGCGCGAGGTGGGCACGGTCTTCGACGACAAGAACGAGCAGCTCTTCAAGGCCAGCTTCGGTGCGCAGTTCGTCTCCGGCGTCATCATGCCTTCGATGATGTTCGTCGGAAACCTGATCTACGTGGCGATCGCCGTGGTCGGCGGCGCGTTCGTCGCGGGCGGATCGATGCGTCTCGGCGACGTGCAGGCCTTCCTGCAGTACTCGCGCCAGTTCACCCAGCCGCTGACCCAGCTCGGCAGCATGGCGAATCTCGTTCAGTCCGGTGTCGCCTCCGCCGAGCGCGTCTTCGAACTGCTGGATGCCGACGACCAATCAGAGGACCACGAACCTGCGCAGTCCCCGACCGCATCCGCCGGTCGGCTCGTCTTCGAGAACGTCTCCTTCCGCTACACGGAGGACAAGCCGCTCATCGACAACGTGTCGCTCACCGCGGAGCCCGGTCACACCATCGCGATCGTCGGGCCGACCGGCGCGGGCAAGACCACGCTCGTCAACCTGATGATGCGGTTCTACGAGCTCGACTCCGGTCGCATCACCCTTGACGGTGTCGACATCGCCGAGATGTCCCGCGACGACCTGCGCGGCCGGATGGGCATGGTTCTGCAGGACACCTGGCTGTTCGGCGGCACGATCCGCGACAACATCGCCTATGGTCGACCGGATGCCACGGAGGAGGAGATCATCGACGCGGCGACCGCGACCTATGTGGACCGCTTCGTGCGCTCCCTGCCGGAGGGCTACGACACGATCCTCGCGGACGAGGCCGAAAACGTGAGCGCGGGGGAGAAGCAGCTGCTGACCATCGCGCGGGCGTTTCTGGCGAAGCCCAGCGTGCTCATCCTGGACGAGGCGACAAGCTCGGTAGACACCCGCACGGAGGTGCTCGTGCAGAAGGCCATGGCCGCGCTGCGCTCCGACCGCACGAGCTTCGTGATCGCCCACCGCTTGTCGACGATCAGGGATGCGGACCTCATCCTCGTGATGGAGGCCGGCCAGATCGTGGAGCAGGGCACCCACTCCGAGCTGCTCGAGGCGGATGGCGCGTACGCCCGGCTGTACGAGGCTCAGTTCGCCGGGCCCGCGAACGACACCTTGGTCGAGGAAGTCTAGGCCGGGGGTCGCCGGAGACCGCACCGAAGGCTCCGCCCATAGAGGCCCACCACGCCCCCGCCTTCGGCGCGATCTCCGGCGACTGAGTACCACGCAAGAGGTTCGCGACCCGGTCGTGCGCGACCTACCTGGCCAACGTTGGCGGTCAGTGGCCGGTGAGGGGGGCCATCAGCTTCGCCGCCAGGGATGTGCGGTGGGTGATCCGCTCCTCCAGGTCTGCCGCCTCCATCGCCAGGAGGCCGAGGTTCGACCCGACGAAGCGCAACGGTTCGAGTTCCCAGCTCGGCGAGCGGTGGTTGGTCCAGGGCAGTCGGGTGAGCTCGGTGTCCCGCCCGGAAATCAGGTCGGCGAGGGTTCTTCCGGCGAGATTCGTGGTGCTGAGGCCGTCCCCGACGTAGCCGCCGGCCGAGGCGATGCGGGTCACCGGGTCGAAGCTCGCGTGCGCATGCCAGTCTCGGGGCACGCCGAGCGGACCTCCCCAGCGGTGGGTGACCTCCGCATCCGCAGCCTGGGGAAAGAGGTCGACGAGCGTCTTGCGCAGGTGCTCGAAGACGCCCGGCACCCGATCGTATTCAGAGCGGATGCTGCTGCCCCAGTGATAGCGCGCCCCGCGGCCGCCGAAGGCAAAGCGATTGTCTGCCGTGCGCTGCCCGTAAATGAGCAGGTGCCGGTAGTCGGCGAAGGTCTGGCCGTGCTCGATGCCGATCTCGCGCCAGGTATCGTCGCTCAGCGGCTCCGTCGCGATCATGAGCGAGTACAGCGGCAGTATGCGGCGGTGCGTCTTCGGCAGGGTTGCGCCATAGCCCTCCGTGGCGATCACGACGGTTTCCGCAGTAACGGTGCCGTGCGTCGTGAGCACGGACCCCGCGCTCCAGTCGAGCACCTCGGTCCGTTCGTAGATCGTGCCTCCCAGCCGCTCCACCGTGCGGGCGAGGCCGCGCACGAGCTTCGCGGGATGAAGCCGCGCGCAGGCCGGATCGAGGGTGGCCGCGAGCATCCCGGTGGGTCCGGTGGGTCCGGTGGGGTTCGGCAGGAATTCGACCCGGTCGACCCCGTAGTGGGCGGCCTCCGCGACCTCCGATCTGGCGCGCTCGAGCTGCGGTCGCGACCGCGCGTAGCCGATTGTGCCGGCCTTGAGGTAGTCGCAGTCGATGCCCTCGGCGTCCGTCACCCTGCCTACCTCGTCGACGGCGTCGATCATGGCCCGGCGCATGGCGAGGGCCGCATCGAGGCCGTGACGGCGTTCGAGGGCCGTGGTTGATGCGGGGAAGAGCGCGGAGCACCAGCCGCCGTTGCGGCCCGATGCGCCGAAGCCCGCGATGTGCTTCTCGATCACGGCAACGCGTAGCGCGCGGTCCCGCTTCAGCAGGTAGTAGGCGGTCCAGAGCCCGGTGAGCCCGCCGCCGACGATCGCGACATCGACCGCGACATCGCCGGGCAGCGCAGATCTCGGTGCGAGATCGTCCGCGCCGGAACCCACCAGCGAGTCGAGCCAGAAGCTGAGATCGCCATATCCGCTCTTCATACACTCCCCGCAGTCACGGAAACCCGAGGGCTCAGATGCGGGTCCAGGCCTCGGTGAGCACACCGCGCAGGATCGACTCGATCTCGTCGAACTCCTTCGGGCCGATGGTCAGCGGCGGCGCGAGCTGCACGACTGGGTCTCCCCGGTCATCCGCCCGGCAGTACAGGCCGGCCTCGAACAGCGCCTTGGAGAGGAAGCCGCGCAGGAGCCGTTCGGACTCGTCGTCGTCGAAGGTCTCCTTGGTCGCCTTGTCTTTGACGAGCTCGATGCCGAAGAAGTACCCGTCGCCGCGCACGTCGCCCACGATCGGCAGGTCCAGCAGCTTCTCGAGCGTCGCGCGGAAGATCGGGGAGTTGGTGCGCACGTTCTCGTTGAGCTTCTCCTCCTCGAAGATGTCGAGGTTGGCGAGCGCGACTGCCGAGGACACCGGATGGCCGCCGAAGGTGTAGCCGTGATAGAACGCCGTGTCACCGTGCTTGAACGGCTCGTACAGCCTGTCGCTGATGATGGTCGCGCCGATCGGGGAGTACCCGCTCGTCATGCCCTTGGCACAGGTGATCATGTCGGGCTGGAAGCCGTAGGTGGTCGAGGCGAACATGTTGCCGATGCGGCCGAAGCCTGTGATGACCTCGTCCGCCACGAGCAGCACGTCGTACTTGTCGCAGATCTCGCGCACCCGCTGGAAGTACCCGGGCGGTGGCGGGAAGCAACCGCCGCTGTTCTGCACCGGCTCGAGGAACACCGCGGCGACGGTCTCGGGGCCCTCGAACTCGATCATCTCCTCGATGCGGTTCGCGGCCCACTGCCCGAAGGCGTTCAGGTCGTCCGCGTGCTCGGGCGCGCGGTAGAAGTTCGTGTTCGGCACGCGGAAGCCGCCGGGGGTGACCGGTTCGAACATCTCCTTCATCGCCGGGATGCCCGTGATGGCGAGCGCGCCCTGCGGGGTGCCGTGGTAGGCGACGGCCCGGGAGATGACCTTGTGCTTGGTGGGCCGGCCCTGCAGCTTCCAGTAGTACTTGGCGAGCTTGAATGCGGTCTCGACCGCCTCGCCGCCGCCGGTGGAGAAGAACACGCGGTTGAGATCTCCCGGGGCGTAGCCCGCGAGCCGGTCGGCCAGTTCGATCGCACTCGGATGCGCATACGACCAGAGCGGGAAGAAGGCGAGCTCCTCGGCCTGCTTGGCCGCGACCTCGGCGAGTCGCCTGCGGCCGTGACCGGCATTGACGACGAAGAGGCCGCTCAGGGCGTCGAAGTACTTCTTGCCCTTCGAGTCCCAGATGTGGTGCCCCTCGCCCTTGACGATGATGGGCACGCCCGGTCCGTCCTCCATGACGGACTGTCTGGCGAAGTGCATCCAGAGGTGATCTTTGGCCTTCTGCTGCAGCGCCGCCTCGTCGTACTTCGTCGACCCTGACGCTGCCGATGGCTGAGCCGTCTCGACTGTGGTTGTCATGATTACCTAGTTCCCCAGTTGTAGAACTGTTTCTGAAGTTTGAGATAGACGAAAGTTTCGGTGGACTGCACGCCCGGAATGCCGCGGATGTCCTGGTTGAGCAGTTCGATGAGGTCGTCGTCGTTCTCACAGACGACCTCCGCGAGGATGTCGAAGCTGCCCGCGGTGAGCACGACGTAGTCGACGGCCGGAATTCGGCCGAGCCGCTCCGCGATCGCCGTGGTGTCACCCGTCGCTCGCACGCCGATCATGGCCTGGCGGTAGAAACCGAGCTGCATGGGGTCCGTGACGGCGACCACCTGCATGACTCCGGAATCCGTGAGTTTCTGTACCCGCTGGCGCACGGCGGCCTCGCTGAGACCGACGGCCTTGCCGATCTCTGCGTAGCTGCGGCGGCCATCCGATTGCAATTGTTCGATGATCGCCTTGGATACGTCATCGAGCTGCACTGCCTTGCCGGGCTTGCTCGAAGGTGTCATGCGTTGATTCTGTCAGTGAAACCATGTTCTGACAAGCGAATCCGCAGCTCAATAGCAGTTCAGCAACGAAATCGGTGGCTTGCATCGCTGGTCAAGACCCACCACTCTCGCTATGTTGGAGCGATGGATGCTCCCGAACTCAAGAACTTCATCGACGGCGACTACCGCGCGGCGAACGGCGAGTCGACCTTTGCCGTGATCGATCCGGCGACCGAGGAGCGGTACGCGAGCTCCCCGGTGTCGGGCAGCGCGGATGTCGACGCCGCCTTCGCTGCGGCCGCTTCCGCCTTCGAGACCTGGGGCGAGACCACGCCGGCGGAGCGGCAGCTCGCACTGTTCCGTATCGCTGACGCCATGGAGGCGCGCGCCGAGGATTTCGCGGACGCCGAGTCGAAAGACACCGGCAAACCGCGGGCGACCCTGGTGCAGGACGAGATCCTGCTCTCGGTCGACCAGATCCGCTTCTTCGCGGGCGAGGCGCGCAACCTCGAGGGGAAGTCTGCTGGCGAATATCTGAAGGACCACACCTCCTTCATTCGTCGCGAACCGGTGGGGGTCATCGGGCAGGTGACACCGTGGAACTACCCGCTCAACATGGCGGTCTGGAAGTTCGCGCCGGCGCTCGCCGCGGGCAACACGACCGTGCTGAAGCCCTCGGACACGACCCCGTCCTCGACCCTGCTGCTCGCCGAGGTCGCCGCTGAGTTCCTGCCGAAGGGCGTGCTCAACGTCATCCTCGGCGACCGCACGACGGGGGCCGCGATGGTCGACCACCGCACGCCGCAGATGGTCTCCATCACCGGCTCTGTTCGGGCGGGGATGGAGGTCGCCCGTGCCGCCGCGAGCGATCTCAAGCGCGTGCATCTCGAGCTCGGGGGAAAGGCGCCGGTGATCGTCTTCGACGACGTCGACATCGAGCGCGCCGTCGAGGGCATCGCCGCCGCGGGCTACTTCAACGCCGGGCAGGACTGCACGGCCGCCACTCGCGTGCTCGTTCAGTCGGGCATCCACGACGAGTTCGTCGCCGCGCTCGCGGCGTACGCCCGCGAGCACGCAAAAACGGGCGCACCGAGCGACCTCGACGCCTTCTTCGGTCCCGTGAACAACGCCAATCAGTTGGCGCAGGTGCAGGGCTTCCTCGAGCGACTGCCCGACAGTGCCGTGATCGAACTCGGGGGGCACCGGCAGGGTTCGACGGGTTTCTTCCACGAGGCGACGATCGTCTCCGGTCTCACTCAGACGGATGAGGCGGTGCAGAACGAGATCTTCGGCCCGGTGATCACCGTGCAGAGGTTCGGCGATGAAGCCGAGGCACTGGCCGCCGCGAACGACGTGCGTTACGGGCTCGCCTCGAGCGTCTGGACCCGCGACCACGGTCGCGCCATGCGCTGTGCCAAGCACCTCGACTTCGGCTGCGTCTGGATCAACACGCACATACCAATCGTCGCCGAGATGCCGCACGGTGGATTCAAGCACTCCGGGTACGGCAAGGACCTGTCGAGTTACGGCTTCGAGGACTACACCAGGATCAAGCACGTGATGAGCTACATCGGCGGGTAAATGGGGTCGCGGTGGAGCGCGTGCGCGGCACGGAGTCCTAGGCTGGCAGCGTGCATGAGGATTTCGACGACACCGTTCTGGTGCCGTCGCGCCGTGTTCCACCGCGGCAGGAAGACGTCGACGAAGACACCGTCGTGCCGAACCGGCCGAAGGTGCACGCCGGCGCGCCCGTAGAAGAGGCGGAGGTGCAGGGCGAGTCCGCCGCCGCCGAGTCGAATGCTGCACATCGTCCCCCCGCGCTCGTGGAGCCGCCATCTACGAGTCGTCGCCGTGTGCCGCTCACGCACAAGCGGCTCACCGAGACGCTGCGCTCACCCTCGGCCGCGCGCGATCCGCACGTGCTTCCGCCCGCCGTGCAGCGACCGGATTCGCACATCGACACCGCACCCGCCGCCGAGCCGCCGACACCGCGGCCCGCTCCGCTCAGCGAACCGGTGGCCCCGCCCGCGTCGGCGCTTCCCCTCGCACGCCCTCCCGTGCTTCCCCCCGCTCCGCCCTCGCCGCGAGTGGAGTCTGCGGCTTCGAGTGTGCCCGTCACCTCCTCGGCCCACGGATTTCGCATCGGCGACCGCGCGCCGGTGACCCTCGATGTGCCCGCCCTGATCGGTCGGCGCCCGACGGCGCCGAGGGTGCCCGGCAGGGTCTTCCCGCGGCTCGTGCGCGTGTCCTCGCCGCTCAACGAGGTCTCGAGCACCCATGTCGAGTTGCGCCAGGAGGGCCACTCCGTCATCGTCACCGATCTCCGATCGACGAACGGCACCGTCGTGCGAATGCCCGGCTCGCGCCCGGTGAAGCTGCGCCAGGGGGAGTCGCTCGTCGTGCGCCCCGGAACCCAGGTCGACATCGGCGACGGCAACATTCTCGAGATTCTCCCACCGCCGCGCCTCACGGTTCCCGGTGACTCCGCAGAGAGGGGCTGGTCATGACCACGCTCGGCACCAACACGGCCCAGTTCTCGGTGGCCGTGCCCGGCAAGCAGCCCGGCGCCATCGTGCTCTCCTGGGGTGCGGCCACCGATATCGGACGCAGACGCGACCACAACGAAGACAGCTTTCTCGCGACCTCGCCCATCTTCGCCGTCGCAGACGGAATGGGCGGCCACTCCTCAGGCGACATCGCGAGCGCCGCCGTCGTGACGCGACTGGCGGAATCTGTCTCGACCGACTTCACGAGCCAGGACGTGATCGAGGAGGCGCTCATGGCCGCGACCCTCGACATTGCGCAGGCGGCAGATGATCGGCAGCTCGGTGTGGGCACGACGGTGACGGGGGCGGCCCTCACCCTGCAGGCAGGCAAGCCGTACTGGGACATCTTCAACATCGGGGACTCCCGCGTGTACATGTTCGAGCACAACGAGCTCGTTCAGATCACCGTCGATCACTCCGTCGTGCAGGAACTCGTCGACGCGGGCATCATCAGCGAAGCGGATGCCGAGTCGCATCCGGATGGAAACATCATCACCCGGGCGGTCGGCTTCAATGCCGCGCCGATGCCCGACTACTGGCTGCTTCCCGTGCGCGCGGGACTGCGTCTGCTGCTCTGTTCGGATGGCCTCAGCAAGGAGGTCGGCAGCGAACGATTGCGGCTGCACCTCGCCGCCGGCCTCAGCGCGAGCGAAACTGCCCAGGCGCTCGTCGATGCCGCGCTCGCCGCCGGCGGACGCGACAACGTCACCGTTCTCGTCGTTGACGTCGTGCAGTGTGGCTCAGTGTCCGACGCCCCCCATAAGGGGGGCAAATAGGCCTGTCATCAGGGGATTTGCCACTGATGGGACACAGCTCGACGTGCCTACAATGGGACACTGGGCCTGACGGCTGCGCTGCTCGGCGTTGCACGGATGCCGCGATGACGAGCGAGGGGGAGCCATGGCACGACGACTACCGTCCCAGCCTCCCGTGCTGCCCGGCTTCTCTCACGTCCACGTGCTCGGCTCGGGCGGCTTCGCCGACGTCTTCCTGTACGAGCAGAACATGCCGCGTCGCCAGGTCGCCGTCAAGGTCATGCTGAGCGAGATGGTCAATGACCACGTGCGCCAGATGTTCCAGGCCGAGGCAAACCTCATGGCGCAGCTCAGCGCCCATCCGTCGATCCTCACGGTGCACCAGGCGAGCGTCTCCTCCGACGGCAGGCCGTACCTGGTGATGGAACTCTGCTCCTCGTCACTCAGTGAGCGATACCGCAGGGAGCGGCTGCCCGTGCCGGAGGTGTTGCGCATCGCCGTCAAGATCGGAAGCGCGATCGAAACCGCGCACCGGGCCGGCGTGCTGCACCGCGACATCAAGCCGTCCAACATCCTCATGACGGCGTACGGGCATCCGGTGCTCTCCGACTTCGGCATCGCGGCGACCCTCGGCGAGTCAGATTCGCAGGAGGCCATCGGAATGTCGATTCCGTGGTCCGCGCCCGAGGTGCTGATGGATGAGACCTCCGGCAGCGTCGCCTCCGAAGTTTGGTCGCTCGCGGCGACGGTCTACTCGCTCCTCGCAGGCCGTTCACCGTGCGAGATCCCGGGGGAGTCGAACAAGTCGGCCGACCTTGTCTCGCGCATCAATCGCGCGAAGATCCAACCGATCGGGCGTAGCGACGTCCCCGCAAGCCTCGAGCAGGTGCTCATCAGGGCGATGTCGCGCAAACCCGAGAACCGGCCGCAGACCGTGCTGGAACTCGTGCACGAGTTCCAGGCGATCGAGACCGAACTCGGGGTGCCGCAGACTCCGATCGAGGTCGCGATGGACGACTGGGCGCTCGCCACCGTCTCCGATCTCGAGGATCGGACGCGCATCCGCGGTGTCGCCGGTGCCGTGTCGTCAACCAGGGCTCGTCGCCGTCGCCGAGCGGTCTCTGCCGACGCGAGTTACGCGCCGGTCGGCACGCTGCACCGGCAGGATGCCGCGCCCGGCAGCACGGGTACCCGGCCGCTCAATCAGGGCAAGGGGATGCGCGCGCTCGCGTGGGGCGTCGTGGCGAGTGCGGTCGTCGTGATCGTGCTGCTCGCCACGGTTACCCTCGTGCTCGTTCGCTCCGACAGCGGCGGAATACCCCAGGTCACCGACGTCGCTGCGACCACGACCGCTCGGTCCGTCATCTTCAGCTGGAGCGACCCCGGCATCGCCGTCGACGACTCGTACCAGGTCACGACGAGCGACGGCAAGTCGAGCATCCAGAGTGCAACCAAGTTTCCGGTTGACGCACAGCCGGGCGATCGCGTCTGCATCACTGTAGCGGTCAACCGCGCGGGCAAGGTCGGCCCGCCGAGCACCGAGAAATGCGTCAACTTCACCGGATGATGGGCCCCGATGTTTAGGCGCTGGCTTTCCACCCACAAATCGCTCTTCGTCACGGTGACGAGCGCGGTCCTTGCCGGCGCGCTCGTGGTGACCGTCGCGATCGTCTCCAATGGCTACACCGCCCAGCACCTCGACCTGAACGACGGTTCGGTGTGGGTATCGAATGGCACCGATCAGGTGATCGGCAGGGCAAACACGCAGGTGCTCGAGCTCAACACGGTGGTCGCGAGCACGGGCGTCGAATTGAACGTCGTGCAGAACGACTCCTCGGTATTGCTCGTCGATCAGAGCGACAGCAAGGTCGACATCGTCGATCCGGCGACGTCGAAGGTGACCGACAGCGTTCCCCTGCCATCCGCAAATCCCGAGGTCTTCCTCGCGAGCGGGCAGGTCGTCATCCACGCGCGCACGACCGGCGAGCTCTGGATCGTGCCGCTCACAGCTCTGCCGAAGTTCGATGCTGAGTCCCAGCCGACACTGAGCCTCGGTACCGATTCGGTCGTGAGCATGACGCCGGAGGGAGTGCTCTTCGCCTATTCAGCCGAGGCCAAGCAGGTGTACCGGGTGGATGTCTCGAAGTCCGACGCCGTGACCCAGACGAGCGCAGTGAACGGCTTCGGCACCTCGCGAAGCGTCATGTCGATCACCTCGGTTGGCGACACCTGGGCGCTGCTCGACGCGACGTCGAGAAAGCTCCTCGTCAACGGCCGCACCGTGAATCTGGCGAAGTTCATCGGGTCTGACTCGAACCCGGCGATTCAACGGGCCGCGACCGAGGGCGACGCGGTGCTGATCGCCGACCGTGACGGGCTCGTCAGCGTGCCGCTCGGCGGTGGCGACGCGCAGTCGCTCATGAGCGGTAGGAGCGGCTTTGCCGCCGCGCCGACAGTGGTGGCCGGATGCGCGTACGCCGCGTGGTCCGACGGCACGGCCTGGCGCCGGTGTGATGGCGGTGCGGCCGCCACCCTGCTCCTCAAGAAGGTGCCGAAGGGTGCGGCCCGCCTCGAGTTCCTCTCCAACGGTGCGCGCGTGGTGCTCAACGACCCGCGCGGCGGCGGGTCGTGGGCGGTGCAGCAGAGCGGCGAACTCATCGACAACTGGGCGCAGCTCATCGAGGTGAAGCAGGATCAGCAGCAGGTCGAGCAGAACGACGAAGACACGCCTCCCGACTACGAGAAGACCCAGGTGCCCCCGGTCGCCGTCGCCGACCAATTCGGTGCGCGACCGGGCCGATCGAGCGTTCTCCCGGTGCTGCTGAACGACTATGACCCGAACGGCGACGTCCTGGTGGTCTCCGCGGTCGCCTCCATCGACGAGAACGTGGGTCGGCTCGACCTGATCAACAACCAGCAGCAGGTTCAGCTGACGCTCAGTCCGACGGCGAGCGCTCCCTTCTCGTTCGAGTACACCATCACCGACGGCCGCGGCGGCAGCGCGACGGCGACGGTCACGGTGACGGTTCGCGCGCCGGGCGAGAACTCCGCCCCGGTGCAGGTGCGGAAGACGCGCGCGCTCGTGGCGCAGGGCGGCCGCGTGACGACGCCGGTGCTCGGCGACTGGGTGGACCCCGACGGTGATGCGTTCTACCTCGCCGGTGCCTCCACCTCCGAGCCCGATACCGTGAGCTACAAGCCGGAGGGCACGGTCGTCTTCACCGAGGGCGGCGCGGCGAGTGCGCTGCGCTCGGTGTCGCTGTCGGTCTCCGACGGAACGGCAACGGGAACGGGCAACGTCGCGGTCACGGTGAAGCCCGTGGGAAAGGTGCCGATCGTCGCCGAGCCCTTCGTGGTGCTCAGTTACGCCGGGCAGGAGGCGACCGTGTCGCCGCTCGATCACGTGCGCGGCGGCACAGGCGTGCTGCGACTCGCAAGCGTGCCGTCGAAGGCCGGCGCCACGATCACCCCGAGCCTCGACAACGGCACCTTCCGCTTCAGGAGTGACACCCCGGGTACCTATTACGTGGATTACGTCGTCAACGACGGCGACCAGACCGCGAACGGGGTCGTGCGGATCGACGTCGCGGCACCGCCGGACGCGAACACCAAGCCGATCACGATTCCGAAGACCGTCTTCGTCTCGACTCTCGGAACGCAGACCATCGACGTCGCGACGACCGACATCGACCCGGCCGGCGGCGTGCTCCTCGCGACGCGCATCGAGAACCTGCCCCAGACATCCGGGGTGCGCGCCGAAATTCTCGACCAGAGCGCCGTGCGCGTCACCCTCACCGCCCCGCTCGCGGGCGGCCCGGTGCGCTTCAACTACTGGGTGACGAACGGCCTCGCGGAGGCCGAGGGTGTCATCACCGTGGTCGAGATCCCCGAACCCGCGCGCCTCCAGCCTCCCATCGCGAACGACGACAACGCGACCGCTCGAGTCGGAGACGTCATCAACATCCCCGTGCTCGCCAACGACGTGCAGCCCGACGGCAAGGAACTGACCCTCAAGCCGCAACTCTCGACGGCGCTCAGCGGCAGTTCGGGGCTGCTGTTCGCCTCCGGCGACGTGCTGCGCTACCTCGCGCCCTCGCGACCTGGTAACTTCACCGCGGTCTACGAGGTCGCCGGTCCGGACGGGCAGGTCGCCCAGGCGCAGGTGCACATCGCGGTGCGCGAGGCCGTGCAGGCGACGAACAGCCCGCCCGCGCCGCTGACCGTGATCGGCAGGGTGATCGCCGGGGAGACGGTGCGCATCAAGATTCCGCTCGCCGGCATAGATCCGGATGGCGACTCCGTGCAATTGCTCGGACAGGCGACGAACCCCGAAAAGGGTTCGGTGACGGGGGTCGGCACCGACTACATGGACTACGAGGCCGGCAGCTACTCGGCGGGCACCGACTCGTTCACCTACACCGTCATCGATTCGCTGGGCGCGCGGGCAACCGGCACCGTGCGAGTCGGCATCAGCCCGAAGGCCGAGGGGGCGCGCAATCCGGTGGCCACGCAGGACGATGTGCTCGTGCGTCCCGGTCGCACGGTGTCGATCCAGGTGCTCGACAACGACTCTGATCCCGACGGCGGCCTGTTGACCGTGACGAGTGTCAAGCCGAACGGCAGCGATGTCACGGCGAAGATCGTGGACAACTACGTGCGCGTCACACCGCCGAAGACACCGGGTCGCTACGGGCTCGTCTACACGATCGAGAACAAGTACGGCGGCACGGCGTCGGCCTTCATCACCGTCACGGTCGATCCGAATGCACCGCGCGCGTATCCGATAGCCAGCGATACCGTGCTGACGCTGTCCGACATCCTGGGCCGCGACAGCGTCGATGTGGATGTGCTCAAGAACGTCTTCTTCGCCGACGGTGACCCGAGCGAACTCGCCGTTTCGATCATGCCGGGCTACGGCGCCTCGGCGAGTGTGCTCACGGACAAACGGGTGCGAGTGGCGATCGGGCAGAAGAGCCAAATCATCCCCTTCGCGGTCGCGAACCCCGACGACTCGAGCATCGTGTCCTACGCCTTCATCTGGGTTCCGGGCCTCAACGACGCCCTGCCGCAGTTGAACCGCAAGGCGCCCCCGCTGCAGGTTCGCAGCGAGTCGACGCTGACCATCGACCTCGACGACTATGTGGTCGCGGTCGACGGCAAGCGCGTGCGCCTGACCGACTCGAGCACAGTGCAGGCCACTCACGCGAACGGCGACAATCTCGTCGTGAACGACCACACGCTGAGCTTCACCTCGGCGTCAAAGTACTTCGGCCCGGCCTCTATCTCCTTCGAGGTCACCGACGGTTCGAGCGCGAGCGATCCGAACGGGCGTAAGGCGACACTCGTGCTCCCGATCACCGTCACGCCGCGGCAGAACCAGCCTCCGGTGTTCAACGGCGCTGTCATCGAGTTCGAGCCGGGCCAATCAAAGAACCTCGACCTGCTCAAGCTCACGACGTACCCCTATCCGAAGGACGTCGACGAGCTCGCGTATTCCGTGCTCGCGCCGTTGCCCACGGGCTTCAGCTACACCCTCACCGGGCAGAAGCTCGCCATCAGGGCGAACGACAACGCGGTCAAGGGCAGCACCACCTCCCTGGTGCTCGGAGTGCGCGACGACCTGAGCGCCGGACAGTCGGGGCGCATCGAGCTCGATGTCGTGGCGTCAAGCAGACCGCTCGCGTCTGCCGCGCCAGACTCCGTCGTCGTGCCGCGTGGTCAGACGAAGACCGTCGACGTGCTCGCCAACGACGAGGCCACGAACCCGTTCCCCGGCCAGCCGCTCAAGGTGATCGCGATCAGGGGTCTCGACGGAAACACGATTCCGCCGGGACTCAGCGTGACCCCGAACGCCGACAAGAGCAGGCTCACCGTCACGGTCGACGCCTCCGCGAAGCCCGGCGACACGAGCCTGCAGTATGAGGTCTCCGACGCGACTGGTGACTCGGAACGCTACGTCTGGGGCACGGTCACCATCTCGGTGCAGGATCGACCGGATGCGCCCACCGGCGTGCAGGAGCTCTCCTTCGGCGACGGCGTCGTGCGCATCGCCTGGACGGCCGCCCAGTTCAACAACTCGCCGATCATCGGCTACGACGTCACGGCCGTGCGCGCCGACACCGGCGCGGTCTTCGGCAAGACCCGCTGTCTCGTGACGAGCGGCTGCGATATCCCGACGCCCGGCAACGGTCCGGATGACGCCGTGCGCATCTCGGTCACCGCCACGAACGCGATCGGCGAGTCCGATCCCGGGTCGCTGGGCAGGTCGATCTGGTCGGATGTGCTGCCCGCGGCCCCGGCATCCGTCACGGCCACCGCGACCAACTCCGCACCGGCCGGCGGATCGGTGCGAGTGGACTGGAGCACCGTGCCGACGCCGCCGAAGGGTACTTCCGTGGTCGGCTACACCGTGCTCATCGGCGGCCTGAGTGTCGATGTCGCCGCGGGCCAGAACAGCTACGAGTTCCTGAACGGCGGAGGCGAGCTCGCGAACAACAACAACTACACGGTCACCGTGTTCGCCAGGAACAGCGCGCAGGTCACAAGTGCCGCCGACTGGAACCGCAGCAGCGTGTCGGTGACCACCGTGGGCCCGCCGAGCCAGACCGCCGGAGGCGTCACCGCCATCAGCGACGCCGCGACCGGCGACATGCAGGTGACGTGGGGCGCGAGCGACCCGAACGGTCGCCCCTCGGTGACGTACCGAGTCACGAGGTTCAACGCGGGCGCGACCGCACCGACGACCTGCCCGAACGGCGGCACCGCGGGGGTCAGCTCACCCTGGACCGACACCACCGCCGTCGATGGCCACGGCTACTTCTATGTCATCAGCGCGGACAACGGCCTGTACTGCACGCCGACCGTATCGGCTACGGCGATCAGTCAGACCGCGCCGGGGCAGGCCAGCGGAACCGCGAGCATCGCCGACCATTCGGCCACCGGCCAGTTCGACATCAAGGCCGGATCGAGCTTCTCGGTCGCCTCGGGCACCGCGACGCGCTACGAGTACCGCCTGAACGGCGGCGGTTGGGCCGAGGTAGCGGCCGGCCAGTGGCTCACCTCCGCCGCCGACACGAGCGTGTACGGCACGACGGTGACCGTCGAGTACCGCGGATGCCGGGACGCGAGCGAGAACTACTGTGGTGCGGCCTCGGCGCCGATTTCGCTCACCCCGGTGAACACGCGAGCGGCGATCGTCAGCTGCCAGGTCGGCAACGTTCCGAACTCGACGGTTCCGCTCAACGCGGGCTCGCCGGTCGTGCACTGGCTCTACTCCTACAACGACGGCGGAGTCCTCTCCGCCTGGAGTGGCTTCAGCGAGAACGCCTCGGCCCCGTCGCCCGCACCGCTCGGCTCCGGTACCACCTCGGTGCGGGTGAAGACGGTGGTCGAGATCGGCCCATCGCCGTACTACACCGATCCGGGCTATGGCGAGGGGACGTGCACGCCATGATAAGAATTCACTGCACGATGATCGACACCAGCCGAAAGAACCGAGGGGCAGCGCTATGACCATGACACCCGAACAGGCCGCCTGGTTCTCCGACATCTTCAATCGGCTGGTTGCGAACGTCGATCAGGTGCTGCTCGGCAAGACCTTCGTGGTCAAGCTCTCCTTCACCGCGCTCCTGAGTGAGGGGCACCTGCTGCTCGAGGACTTCCCGGGCACCGGCAAGACCTCCCTCGCGCGCGCCATGGCGCAGAGCGTCAAGGGGCTGAACAACCGCATCCAGTTCACCCCGGACCTCCTGCCCGGCGATATCACCGGTGTGAGCATCTACGACCAGCGCTCCGGCAGCTTCGAGTTCCACCAGGGACCGATCTTCGCCAACATCGTGCTCGCCGACGAGATCAACCGTGCGAGCCCGAAGACCCAGGCCGCCCTGCTCGAGGTCATGGAGGAGGGCCACGTCACCGTCGACGGCATCAGCCACGACGTGGGCGCGCCGTTCATGGTCATCGCCACCCAGAACCCGATCGAGCAGGCCGGCACCTACCGTCTGCCCGAGGCGCAGCTCGACCGCTTCATCATGAAGGCGTCGATCGGCTACCCGGACCACGCCTCGACCCTGCGCATCCTCGAGGGAGCCGGCACGAAGGCCCACGATGTGACGGTACCGGCCATCGCGACGGCGGATGTCATCGTGGAGATGGGCGCACTCGCCCGCACGGTGCACGTCGACCCGTCGATCAACGACTACGTCTCCAGGATCGTGGATGCGACGCGCACCGCCGTCGAGGTTCGTCTCGGTGTGAGCGTGCGCGGTGCCCTCGCGCTCATCCGCACGGCCAAGACGCTCGCCGCGGCCAATGGTCGCCACTATGTCATCCCGGATGACGTCAAGGCACTCGCCGAGCCCGTGCTCGCGCACCGTCTGGTGCTCGATCCCGAGGCGGAGTTCGAGGGTGTGACGCCGTCGAGCATCATCAGCCAGATCATCATCGAGACCCCGCCGCCCACCGACAGGCAAGCGGTGTGAACAGCAGGGCCGACTCGTCGCGCACCACCACCAGATCGGTGCGCGGGGTCACGGCAACGCGGTCGGCGCGCTTCGATTCCGTCTACGACACCTCGACCGAGGGACTGACCAACGCCAGGACGAAGATCGTCGGAAACCGCACCGGATTCCTCGCCGACCTGGTGATCGCGCTCGTGCGGGCGACCAAGGGCATCCGCGGCCTCGCCGCTGCCTGGTGGGCGCGAGCATCCGCCGTCGTGACGCCGCTCGGGTGGTCATTCGCCCTCCTCGTTCCCCTCGCCTTCGGCTTCGGCTACCTCTTTTCGTGGCTCGAGCTCGTCGCGATCGCCTGGGCCGCGCTCGTACTCGTCATCGTCGCCGCCATCTACCTCATCGGACGCAGCTCATTCATCGTGCACCTCGGCATCCCGCGCCGACGCGTGGTGGTGGGGGAGGAGGCGACCGGCGTCGTCACCGTGACCAACCCGAGTCGCCGCCGCCTGCCCGGGCTCAAGGTCGAGATCCCCGTGGGCAACGGACTCGCCGAGCTCGCCATCCCGGGCCTCGCGCGGGGAGCGGTTGCGCAACACGCGTTCGCCATCCCCACGACGCGTCGCGGAGTGCTCTCCGTCGGGCCCGTGCGCACGGTGCGCGCCGACCCGATCGGTCTCGTACGCAGGGAGCTGTTCTGGACGGACTCCACCGATCTCTTCGTGCACCCGCGCACGGTCGCCATCCCGAGCACCAGCACGGGGCTCATCCGGGATCTCGAGGGTTCTCCCACGCGAGATCTGAGCAACAGTGACGTCTCGTTTCATGCGCTGCGCGAGTACCTTCCGGGCGACGAGCGACGCAACATCCACTGGAAGAGCACGGCCAAGACCGGCGTCTACATGGTGCGGCAGTTCGAGGAGACCCGCCGCAGCCATCTCGTGATCGCGCTGAGTCTCGCGAGTGCGGACTACGCGAACGAGGAGGAGTTCGAGATGGCGGTGAGCGTCGCCGGCTCGCTCGGCACCCGCGCCATTCGCGACGCCCGCACCGTCTCCGTCGTCGCGAGCGAGCGCACGCCGGAGTTCGCCAAGCGCAAGGTGTTTGCCGTGCGCACGCTCAGCACCCTCACCACCTCGAGACTTCTCGACGATCTGGCCACCGTGGAAACCGCAGAGTCGGCGCTCGCGATCCTCGATGTCGCCAGAGTCACCTCCGATCAGGTGAGCGGCATCTCGGTGGCCTTTCTCATCTGCGGCTCGACGCCGACGGCGGCGCAGCTCAGGGCCGCCTCCACGCGATTCCCGATCGGCGTCGAGGTGGTCGCGATCGTCTGCGATCCGCAGACCGTGCCCGGCCTCCGCCGCGTTGCCGGGCTCAGCGTGCTGACCATCGGATTCCTCGAAGACCTGCGCAAGTCGCTCGCTCGATCGGCGGCCGCGTGAGATCAAGAGGCCCAAGCACGGCATTCATCGCGGTCAACACCGCGATGATGTGGTTGGCGACTGCCGTGGCCTCGGCCGCTCTGTGGCCGATCTATCGCAGCTACGAGCTCGTCGTGCTCGTGGCCGTCACCACGGTCGCGGCCTCGGCGCTCGCCATCCTGGGCGCGGTGTTCCGCTGGCGCAGCTATGTCATGTTGCTCTCCACGATCGCGCTCTACCTTCTGCTGGGCGTGCCGCTGGCCGTGCCGGATCGCTCGCTCTACGTCGTGCTCCCCACCGTTGACGGCCTCCTCTCCCTGCTCGCCGGCGCCGCTCTCGGCTGGAAGCAGCTGCTGACGATCACGCTGCCCGTCGGCAGTTACCAGGCGCTCCTGGTGCCCGCCTTCCTCCTCGTGCTCGTGACCGTCGTCGTCGGACTCTCGCTCGCCCTGCGCTCGAGACGCGGCGACCTCGCCGTGCTGGCTCCCGCGGCCGTGTTCATTGTGGCGCTCGCCTTCGGACCCGAGCACGCAAGCTGGCCGCTGCAGCTCTCGCTCGGCCTGCTGGCAAGCCTCCTCGCCTGGCTTGCGTGGCGCCGCTGGTACCGCAGGCGCGAGGCGATCAAACTCCTCTCACGCGTCGGCACCGCGCCGGACGGAACGCCCGCGACGCTCCCGCAGCTGCGAGGGTTCTCCGGCTTTCGCGCCATTCTGAGCGCGGGGGTCATTCTCCTCATCGCGTCCTCATCCGGCGTCGCGGCCTCCGTGCTCGCGCCGCCAACGGGTCCGCGCGAGGTCGTGCGTTCCGCGATAGTGCAGCCCTTCGACCCGCTCGACTATCCGAGCCCGCTCAGCGGCTTCCGCAGCTACGAGAAGTCGCCGGACGCAAGCGACACCATGCTCACGGTGACGGGTCTGCCGGCCGGGGCCCGCATCCGGATCGCAACCCTCGACACCTACAACGGCGTGGTCTACTCGGTCGGCAGCGGCCAGCCGGATGCCGCCTCCGGTTCGTTCACTCGGGTGCCGTACACCTTCGACCAGTCCGCGGTGCGGGGCGAGCAGCGCACGCTCACGGTCAAGATCGGCGATTACTCAGGCGTCTGGGTTCCGACGCTGGGCAAGCTCGAGAGCATCGACTTCCACGGCAGCGACGCGACGACCCTGCGGGACTCGTTCTACTACAACGACAACAGCGGAACCGCGGCCGTCGTTCATCCGCTCGCCAAGGGCGACAGCTACAGTCTCACCGCGGTGCAGCCGACGCAGCCGAGCCAGACGCAGCTGTCGCTCGTGAAGCCCGGCACCGCGCGCGTACCCGACCTCGAGGTCGTGCCAGACAATCTGTTGACCGTGCTGAACGGCTACGTGGCGGGCGCCTCCGGCGAGGGTTCGAGGCTTGTGGCCATGATCGCGGGGCTGAAGAAGAACGGTTACATCAGCCATGGCGTCGCACCGGATGAGCCGCTCAGCCGCTCCGGGCACGCCGCCGATCGCATCACCCAGCTGCTCACCGAGCAGCGCATGATCGGCGACCAGGAGCAGTACGCGGTGACCGCGGCGCTGATGGCGAGGCAGCTCGGGTTCCCGGCGCGGGTGGTCTTCGGCTTCGCACCCACCGTCGTCTCTGCCGACGGCGCCACAGTGATCCGCGGCAGAGACATCTCCGCCTGGATCGAGGTGAACACCGCGCAGTTCGGGTGGGTCACGATCGACCCGAACCCTCCGGTGCGGGAGATTCCGAAGGAGCAGCCGAAGGATCCGACGCAGATCGCCCGACCGCAGTCGCCGGTGCAGCCACCGCCGGAGCAGCCGCACAAGCACGAGACGCAGACGCCACCTGACAGCACGCAGGACAACCCTGCGGACGCCGACGCGCTGCTCGCGATCATCCTGGCGGTGCTGCGCATCGCGGGTTGGACGCTCCTCGCGATCGCCATCGTGCTCTCGCCCTTCCTCGCGGTCATCGCCGCGAAGCATCGCCGCAGGGTGCTGCGAAGACGCGCATCACTGGCGGTCGATCGGATGAGCGGCGGCTGGCAGGAGTTCGAAGACGCGGTGATCGACCATGGATTCGTGACACCGCCGTCGCCGACGCGAACGGAGATCGCGGTCGTCGTCGGCGGGATGCAGCCGCTGGTGCTTGCGTCCATCGCCGACAGGGCGGTATTCTCGCCCAGCGACCCGGACGACGGCGACGTGGACCAACTGTGGCGTTCCGTCGAGGAGTTGCGGCTGTCGCTCAATGACGGATTGACCCGCTGGCAGCGCATCAAGGCACTGATCTCCGTGCGTTCGCTCGGTGGTTATAGTGTGAAGAACCTGTTCAAGCGATAGAGGATGCCCGGTGAACTGCTCGTACTGCGACGCGGAGCTTCCTGCGGGCGCCATGTTCTGCGGAGAGTGCGGCCGTGCTGTCGTCGCGGCGCCGGCTGCCGCGGCAGCACCGGCTCGAGGCGCCCGCCAGCGCAGGGTCACGGCGCCCGGTGGTTCTCCCGCGGCCTCGCGCACGCCGGTCACCCGCGGGGCCGAACCGCCGGCACCGGAGGCCGAACCTCCGGCACGCGAGGCTGAAGCAGCGCCGGCCGCGGCATCCGGACCCGAGATCGTCGATCTCGTGACCATCTGCGAGCAGTGCGGTGCGGAGCTCGGCAGCGACGACATCTTCTGTGGTGAGTGCGGCTACGTCACCCGTTCGGCGAGCAGAAACTTCAGTCGACCGCGCGACACCGCGATCATCCAGGCGGCTCAGCTCGAACGCGAGGCGCTGTCGGCTGCGGCGGCCATCGTGCAGGAGGCACCGCGCGAGCCGGAGAACCAGTGGGGCCTCGGCGAGCAGATCGACGAGCTCGAAGACATCGAGGCGACCCGCATCGTCAGCCAGCGCAGAACGGGCGCGCGCTTCGTGCTGCAGTTCAGCACGGGCGAGAGCTTCACCGTGTACGGCAGCGGTCTGATCGGGCGCAACCCGCAGCCGGAGCCCGCCGAATACTTCGATCACATCGTCAGGGTGCTCGACCCGAGCAGGTCGGTCTCGAAGACGCACCTCGAATTCGGCCAGGAGGCCGGCGCGTTCTGGATCAAGGATCGTTTCTCCGGCAACGGCTCCATCGTGCGCGAGCCCGAGGGTGACCCCGTGCGCTGCCAGCCAGACCGCCGCTATCGCGTTGTGCGTGGCACCAGGGTCGAGATGGGCGAGCAGTTCTTCATCGTCAGCTGACCTCGCCTCAGCCAGGCCACTCCTCAACCGCGGGTCAGTCTCGGCAGTAGTGCAGGGGTGCCTGCTCCGCGATGAGGCCGCGCACTCTCACCTGCTTGGCTGGGGGCGTGATCCCACGCATCGATCCCCGTCCCGACTTCCCAGACCGAGGTTCCGCCTCAAGCCCACTGACCTGGCCCCGGCCGCCTCAGCCGCCGGAGCGCAGGGGATTCCCGCTCATCGCGACGTTCGCTCCCGTGCTCGGCTCGGTCGTGCTCTGGGTCGTCACCCGCTCGCCCTACGTTCTCGTCTTCGCGCTGCTCGGGCCGCTCGTCGCGATCGCCAGCATCGGTGACTCGGCGCTGCAGGGTCGGCGAAAACGCTCCACGGAACGGGCGCGCTTCGCCGCGGATGTCGCCGCGAGCGACGCCGCGATCACCCGCGAACACGAGGCGGAGCGCTCCGAACTCGTGGCTCGATACCGAGCACTGCAAGAACTGCAGCGGGGTCCGGCCCGTGACGCGGAACGCTGGCGTGCGACACTCGACGCGGGGCTGCCGATAGTCGCCGGCTCGGGAGCGGTGGTGAGCAGGCTCAGCGCTGATGCGAACCCCCGACCGAGCACCGAAGCGCGGGAGTTCGCCGCTCAGCTCGACGCGCTGCGCGACCGCGCGGGCGTACTACCGGATGCCCCGGTCGTAGTGGATGCCCGCCTAGGCATAGGAGTCTGCGGACCGACCGCTCTCGCCTCCTCCGTGGCGCGGGGTCTCGTGCTCCAGCTCGCGAATCAGCTCTCGCCCGCCGGGCACGAGATCGTGGCGGCGGCCCAGGGCGAGGAATGGTTGGCGACGCTGCCGCATCCGATCGTCGAGCCGCGAGCTCGGCCGGATGCCATCGTCTTTCGTGCGCGAGGCACCGGAACCTCCCGGTCATTCGTGATGGTGGCGATCGCCGAGACCGCCGACGAGCTGCCGCGGGACTGCCGCACGGTGCTGAGTGTTGCGACGGTGTCCAGCGCGCGGCTCCGCCCGGTGCCCGCTGGCGTGCTGGAGGGCCAGGTGGCACCCGAATTCGTGTCGCGCGAGCAGGCGCGCAGCTTCGCCGCGATGCTCGCCCGCGCGGCCGAGAGCGCCGGGTTGGCGGAGGGGGTCTCGTCGCTTCCCGACGATCTCGCCTTGGCGACGCTGTACCCGGCACTGGCGACTCCGCAGGCGCCTGGTTCGGGCGCGCGCCGCGACTCCCTCGAGTGCACGCCGGTCGCTGCGGCATCCGGAGCGGTGACCCTCGATCTCGTGCGCGACGGACCCCACGCGATCATCGGTGGCACGACGGGCAGCGGCAAGAGCGAACTGCTGATCGCCTGGGTGCTCGCGATGGCGGCGAGCCATTCACCGAGCGCCGTGACCTTCCTGCTCGTCGACTTCAAAGGCGGTTCGTCCTTTTCGGCCGTGCGGCAACTACCGCACTGCGTCGGGCTCATCACCGACCTCGACGAGAGTTCCGCGCGCCGCGCGCTCACGAGCCTGCGCGCCGAGCTGAGGTACCGGGAACGAGCGCTGGCAGCCGCGGGCGCGCGATCCATCGAACAACTGCCGCAGCAGCATCCGTTGGCCAGGCTCGTCATCGTCGTCGATGAGTTCGCGGCGATGGTGCAGGACTTTCCCGAGCTGCACGAGCTGTTCGCGGACATCGCGGCGCGCGGCAGGTCGCTCGGCGTGCACCTCATCCTCTGCACCCAGCGCCCCGCCGGTGTGGTGCGCGACGCGATTCTCGCCAACTGCACCCTTCGCATCTCGCTCCGCGTCACGAACGCCGCCGACAGCAGCGCCGTCATCGGCTCAGCGGCGGCCGCCGAGCTGCCGCGGCTCCCTCTCGGTCGCGCGCTGCTGTGCGTGGCGGGGGAGGAGGCTCGTGCGGTGCAGGTCGCACTCGCTCGGGAGGAGGACAGCGCGGGCATAGAACGACGCTGGGCGGCGGTCGCCGACGAGCCACCGCGCAGACCGTGGTGCGATCCGCCGGCAGACGTCGTGCGGCTGGCAGAACTGGATGGCGGGGCCGCGGGCGACGGCATCGTGTTCGGGCTCGTCGACCTGCCGCAGGAGCAGCGGCTCGATCTCGCGAGGTACAGCCCGCGCGAGCAGGGAGGCCTCATGGTGATCGGTGGTCACCACTCGGGCAAGAGCGGGCTGCTCGACGTGCTGGCCGCCGACGACCATGCGGGCTGTGTGCGCGTTCCGCGGGATCAGGAGGGTGCCTGGGATGTCCTGGTCGAACGGCTCGCGGCGGTGCGCCGGGGTGACACGACGCCCGTGCTTCTCCTGATCGACGACCTTGACGCTCTGCTCGGCAGCTTCTCCGAGGAGTACTCCCACGCTCTCTCCGAGGTCGTGACCGCGATACTCAGGGAGGGCGGCCGCGCCGCGACCCACCTCGTGATCACCGCCCGGCGACTCGGCCCAGGCCTGCAGTCGATCGCGGCGCTGTGCGACTCGCGGCTCGTGCTGCGGATGCCCGACAAGCAGGAGCACGTCGCGGCCGGAGGCGAGGCGAGAGACTTCGATGCGCGCCTGCGGCCCGGCGCTGGCTACTGGGGTGGCCACCGGGTGCAGCTGGCCGTGGCGGACGAGCGGCCGTCGTCCTCGATCAGTCGCGAGGTCGAGGTGCGCGACTGGGGTCGGTGGGGCGGTCTGCTGGTGGTCGCCGCGCATCCGGGCAAGCTGCTGCGGCGGCTGGGCGCTGACGCTGCCGACGAGGCGCCCCCGCACATCCGCGGGCTGCCGGGCTGGAGGCTCGAGACCGTGCAGGGCAGGTCGACGGCCGAGCTCACGGCGCTCTCGCTCGATCCGGCCGGCGAGCACCGCCTGTTGATCGCCGACCCGGAGACCTGGCAGTCGCAGTGGGGCGTCTTCGGTGCGCTTCGCGCTCGCCTTCCGATCCTGTTCGACGGATGCGGCACCGCCGACTTCCGTGCGCTCAGCAGGCTGCGCGCGCTTCCGCCTCCGATCGCACCAGGTTCCGCCGCGGTGTGGCTGCTGACCCCGGACGGCAGGGTCGAGCGCGCCACGCCGCCATGGGCGGCGGCGCAGTGAGGCAGCGGAGCTACCCGAGCACCTCCGCGAGCTCGGCGTGATCGAGTCCATGGGCGGTGGCGACCGCGGCGTTCACGACCCGCCCATCGTGCACATTGAGTCCGGCCGCGAGTGCCGCGTCCGCTCGCAGCGCGGCGAGCCAGCCGAGGTTCGCGATCGCGCGCACGTACGGCATCGTCGCGTTCGTCAGGGCGTAGGTCGAGGTGTTCGGCACCGCCCCTGGCATGTTCGCGACGCAGTAGAACAGCGAGCCGTGCACGGTGAAGGTGGGATCGGCGTGCGTCGTCGCGTGGGAGTCCTCGAAGCATCCGCCCTGGTCCACGGCGATGTCGACGAGCACGCTGCCCGGCTTCATCCGCGAGACGAGCTCGTTGCTCACGAGCTTCGGCGCCTTCGCGCCCGGTACCAGCACGGATCCTATGACGAGGTCTGCCGAGACGCAGGCGCGCTCGATCTCGAAGCCGTTCGATGCGATCGTCTGCACTCGACCGGCGTACAGCGCGTCCAGTTCGCGCAGCCTTTGGATGTTCGTGTCGAGCACCGTGACCTGAGCACCGAGACCCACGGCCACCGACACCGCGTTCGTGCCCGCGACGCCGCCACCGAGCACGACGACCTTCGCCGAGTGCGTGCCGGGGACACCCGGAACGAGGAGTCCGGGACCGCCGCTCGGCTTGAGCATCGCGTTCGCGCCGACGATGGGCGCCAGTCGACCGGCCACCTCGCTCATCGGGGCGAGCAGGGGCAGCGCCCTCGACGGCAACTGCACGGTCTCGTAGGCGATGCCGGTCACGCGCTTCGCGAGCAGCTCCGCGGTGAGTTCCGGTTCGGCCGCGAGGTGCAGGTAGGTGAACAACAGCAGGTCGTCCCTGAAGTAGCCGTACTCGCTCGCGATCGGCTCCTTGACCTTCAGGAGCAGTTCGGCAGCAGCCCAGGTGGATGCGGCATCCGGGCTGATCGACGCGCCAGCCGCCGTGTAATCGTCGTCGGTGATCGAGGATCCGAGTCCCGCACCGGTTTCGATCAGTACCTCGTGCCCGTGTGCAACGAGATCATGCACGCCCGCCGGGGTTATCGCGACCCGGAATTCGTTGTTCTTGATCTCCCTGGGAACGGCGACTCTCATGACACTCCAGCTTTCGCGATGCCCGAAGTACTCCTTCGGTGAATCCAACGGCTCTGTTGATTCCGTGTGTAGCGTACTCGCCCGACACGAATGATTCCGCATCAAAATAACGCGCAGTGTGCTGATTTCGTGAAATTCCGGGCCGAATGTAGTGGTTTCGGTCATAACCAGGTGCGATGGAGCCCCGGACTGTGCCAGTATCTACCAAACAACAGGACAAAGCCGTCCACTCGATACGCACCTGTCGATAGAGGAGTTGCATCCACATGTCCAGAGCACTGCCAGAAGACCCATTCATCCGCAGCCTCGTGCAGCAGGCGCAGCGTGCCCAGTTCTCGCGCCGCCACATCTTGAAGGGCGCCGGAATCGGTGCCGCGGCACTCGCGCTCGCTGCCTGTTCCACGGGCGGTGCACCCAAGCCGAAGGCGGCGAAAGACGTCTCCGACACCGACAAGACAGTGCGCTGGGACAACTGGGCGCTCTACCTCGACGTCGACGACGCCGGCAACTATCCGACCCTCGAGGCCTTCGAGAAGAAGACCGGGATCAAGGCCACCTACACCGAGGCCGTTGACGATAACAACACCTACTACGGCAAGGTGAAGGACCAGCTGAAGCTTGGCCAGGACATCGGATGCGACACTGTGTGTCTCACCGACTGGATGGTCGATCGTCTCATCCGCTTCGGTTACACGCAGAAGTTCGACGATGCGAACATCCCGAACAAGAAGAACCTCGTGCCGGCCCTCGCGAATGTCGACTTCGACCCGGGCCGGAAGATGTCGCTGCCGTGGCAGGGTGGATTCGCGGGGATCGCGTGGAACAAGGACCAGCTGCCCGGTGGGCTGAAGTCGGTCTCCGACCTCTGGGACAAGTCGCTCAAGGGCCGCGTCGGCGTCCTCTCCGAGATGCGCGACACCATGGGCTGCATCATGCAGGACCTCGGCACACAGATCGACGGCAAGTGGGGCGACGACGAGTACAGCGCGGCGATCGACGTGCTGCAGAAACAGGTGGATGACGGTCAGATCCGCAACATCAAGGGCAACTCCTACAAGGAGGATCTGCAGAACGGCGACACCCTGGCGGCCATCGTCTGGTCGGGTGACATCACCCAGTTGAACGCAGAGGCAGGCGACCACTGGGAGTTCGCGATTCCGACCAAGGGTGGAACGCTCTGGAACGACAACTTCGTCATCCCGGTGGGCTCGGACCACAAGAAGAACGCCGAGACGCTGATCAACTACTACTACGACCCCGAGGTCGCGGCTCAGGTCGCCGCCTATGTGAACTACATTCCGCCGGTAGTCGGTACCAAGGAGGCGATGATGGCGCTCGATCCAGAGCTCGCCGACAACCAGCTGATCTTCCCGAGCGACGAGACGCTGAAGAACACGCACGTCTTCCGCAGTCTCTCGAGCAGCGAGGAGCAGAAGTACAGCACGCAGTTCCAGGCCATCCTGCTCGGGGCCTGAGCCATGGCATCCGGGGCCTTCGCCGAAAGCGGGGCAGACCTCGAGCTCGTGGGAATCAGCAAGCGATTCCCGGGATTCACCGCGATCGAGCGGCTCGACCTGACGATTCCGGCCGGCTCGTTCTTCGCGCTTCTCGGGCCGTCGGGCTGTGGCAAGACGACGACTCTGCGACTCGTCGCGGGGCTCGAGGAGCCAACAGAGGGCACCATTCTCATCGGCGGCAAGGATGTGACGCCGCTCAAGCCGTACCAACGCCAGGTCAACACGGTGTTCCAGAGCTACGCGCTGTTCCCGCACATGACCGTGCTCGACAACGTGGCCTTCGGCCTTCGCCGGCGTCGCATCGCCGACCCCGTGGGCAAAGCCCACGAGGCGCTGCGACTCGTGGAACTCGATCACCTTGCCACGCGCAAGCCGCAGCAGCTCTCGGGTGGCCAGCAGCAGCGCGTCGCGCTCGCGAGGGCCGTGGTCAACCGGCCTGCGCTGCTGCTGCTGGATGAGCCTCTCGGGGCCCTCGACCTCAAGCTGCGTCGCCAGATGCAGCTCGAACTGAAGTCGATCCAGGATGAGGTCGGGCTGACCTTCGTGCACGTCACACACGACCAGGAGGAGGCCATGACCATGGCCGACACCGTGGCCGTGATGAACAAGGGCCGCATCGAGCAGCTCGGTGCCCCGGAAGAGCTGTACGAGCTGCCACGCACGGCCTTCGTCGCCAACTTCCTCGGGCAGTCCAACCTGTTCACCGGCACCGTCTCCGGCACGACGAGCGACAGCATCACCGTGAGCGTCGAAGGGGTGAAGATCACGGTGCCCAAGGCACGGGCACAGCGGCACACCGGCGACGTGACCGTCGGCATCCGGCCTGAGAAGCTGCTGCTGCACACCTCCGATCCGAAGACCGCGGCCGGCACGAACTCGCTCGGCCCCGGCCGGGTCATCGACGTGTCGTTCAGCGGGGTGAGCACCCAGTACATCGTGGCGTTTCCCGGGATCGGCACCGTCACCGTCTTCGCCCAGAACCTGGACTTCGGCCCGGTCGTCCCCGACGGCACCGAGGTATGGGTCAGCTGGCGTGTGGATCACGGCTTCGGGCTCGAGGATGAGGCGGAGTCGCAGCCGAGATTCCCCGCAGACACCGACACGGCCACCATCGCGGTGCAGAAGAAGCGCGCGCTGATGTCGGAGCTCGAGGAGGCCTAGCGTGGCGTTCAGCGCATTCGCGACGGGCACGGCGCAGGAGCAGGCGCCCCGGCGCAAGAGCCGGATCGCGCTCTTCCTGCTGCTGCCGGGCATCCTGTACCTCGTTCTGTTCTTCCTCGTGCCGCTCGTCTCGCTCGTGCTCACCTCGTTCCAGGAGCCGATCGTGAACGGCGACATCGGTGAGTACCAGACCGCGTTCCGCTGGGAGAACTACACGGACGTGATCGGCCTGTACGGCGAGCACATCCTGCGGTCCTTCCTGTACGCGATCCTCGCGACGATCTTCGCGCTGCTGTTCAGCTACCCGCTGGCCTACTTCATCGGCGTGAAGGCGAGGCGCTGGCCGCTCATCCAGAACCTCATGCTCGTGCTCGTGATCGCACCGTTCTTCATCAGCTTCCTGCTGAGGACGTTGGCGTGGAAGTCGCTGCTCTCCGACGAGTCGGTTGTAATCACGGGACTCAAGGCGCTGTCGCTGATGGCGCCGGATGCGCACTTCACCGGAACGCCGGCCGCGGTCGTGTTCGGGCTCACGTATAACTTCATCCCGTTCATGACGCTGCCGCTGTATGCCACTCTCGAGCGGCTCGACACGCGCCTCCTCGAGGCCGGCGGCGACCTGTACTCGCGGCCGTTCACGACGTTTCGCACGGTCACCATTCCGCTCTCGATGTCGGGCATCGTCTCCGGCGTGCTGCTCACCTTCATTCCTGCGGCCGGTGACTACATCAACGCGAGCAGGGACTTCCTCGGTGGAACCGGCACAGCCATGATGGGCAACGTGATCGAGAGCAACTTCCTCGTCACGCTCAACTACCCGGCCGCGGCCTCGCTCTCGATCATCCTGATGGCGGTCATCCTCGTGATGGTCACCGTCTACGTCAAACGGAGTGGGACGGAGGACCTGCTGTGACCGCTCAGGAGGGACTCGTGCTCGGCGAGGCCGTGACCGCGGAGCAGCCGCCGCTGCGCGCTCGCCGCCTCAGTTGGGGCTTCGGAAGCTGGCTGCTGCCCGCGTACACGATCATCGCGCTCGTCTTCCTGCTCATCCCGATCGCCTACACGTTCGTCTTCTCGTTCAACAATTCGGTGAAGTCGAACATCGTCTGGCGCGGATTCACGCTCGACAAGTGGGCGAACGTCTGCGACAAGGCCGAGGTCTGCGAGGCATTCGGCAACAGCCTCATCATCGGCGTCGTCGCCACCGTCTGCGCGACGATCCTCGGCACCATGATCGCCATTGCCCTCGTGCGCTACCGCTTCCGATTCCGCTCCGCGATCAGCCTGTTGCTGTTCCTGCCGATGGCGACCCCCGAGGTCGTGCTCGGTGCGGGACTCGCGGCCGAGTTCCTCACCGCGGGCGTCGAGAAGGGCCTCGTGACGATCATCATCGCGCACACGATGTTCTGCGTGAGCTTCGTCGTGGTCACGGTCAAGGCCCGGGTATCGACCCTCGACCCGGCGCTCGAGGAGGCCGGACGAGACCTCTACGGGTCGCCGAGCCAGGTCTTCTGGCGGATCACCTTCCCGCTGCTGCTGCCCGGCATCATCGCAGCCGCGCTGCTCTCGTTCGCGCTGAGTTTCGATGACTTCATCATCACCAACTTCAACGCGGGCACGACGAGCACCTTCCCCAAGTACATCTACATCTCGGCGGCGAGGGGAATCCCTGCGGAGGCGAACGTCATCGCATCCGCCGTGTTCCTCCTCGCCATCATTCTCGTGCTCATCTCACAGGTGTCTTCGGCGATGAGGCGAAAGCGACTCGCCAAGATCGGATAGGAACTGACCTTGACCAGTTATCGGGACCGCGGTCGCCTCATCGAACTGTGGCGCATCGAAACCGAGACCTTCAGGGCCGCACGGCCGCAATCCGAGCGGCTGTGGCGCGATGCCAGCAGACACCTGCCCGACGGCGTGCCCATGCTCTGGATGGCCAAGTGGCCGGGGCCCTGGCCCGTCTACGTCGAGCGAGCCGAAGGGGCGCACTTCACCTGCGTCGACGGTGTCGACCACGTCGACCTGTGCCTCGGCGACACGGGCGCGATGTGCGGGCACGCGCCGGCCGCATCCGTTCGAGCCATCTCCGCTCAGCTAGCCAGGGGCTCCACCTTCATGCTGCCCACGGCGGATGCCGCTGCCGCGGCCGAGTTGCTCACCGAACGTTTCGGGGTGCCCAGCTGGCAGTTCAGCCTGTCTGCGACGGACGCCAACCGCAGCCTCATCCGCTACGCGCGCCAGGTGACCGGCCGCCCGAAGATCCTGGTGCACGACTTCTGCTACCACGGCAGCGTCGATGAGGCGTTCGCCACCCTCGATGCCGACGGCGCGGTGGTGGAGCGGCGGGGCAACATCGGCGCGCCGGTCCCGCCCTCGGAGACCACCGCGGTCGTGCCGTTCAACGACCTCCGCGCGCTCGAGGCGGAACTCGCGACCGGCGAGATCGCCGCGGTGCTCATCGAACCTGCGCTCACCAACATCGGCATCGTCCTCCCCGAACCCGGCTATCACGCCGGAGTTCGGGAGCTGTGCACGCGCTTCGGTGTCATCCTCATCCTCGACGAGACGCACACCTTCAGCGCCGGGCCGGGCGGCATGATCGCGCGCGATGGCCTCGACCCGGATGCCGTGGTCGTCGGCAAGAGCATCGGCGGTGGCATCCCGGCCGGGGCGTACGGCATGACGGAGTCGTTCGCGGCGCTCGTGCGCTCCAGCCTCGAGCTCGAGGACATCGATGTCGGGGGAGTGGGCGGCACCCTCGCGGGCAACGCTGTCTCTCTCGCCGGCATCCGCGCGACTCTGTCGGAGGTGCTCACCGCGCCGGCCTTCGAGCGCATGACGGCGCGCGCGACCGAGTGGACGGTGGGCGTGCAGGCGGCGATCGACGAGTTCGACGTGCCGTGGCAGGTGACCCAGCTCGGGGCCCGCGCGGAGTACAGCTTTCGTCGCACGCCGCCGCGTGACGGCGCGGAGGCCGCCGCGGCCGACGACTTCGAGTTGCAGCAGTACCTGCACCTCTTCGCCCTCAACCGCGGCATCCTCATCACCCCCTTCCACAACATGGCTCTCATGTCACCGGCGACGACCGCGGCCGACGTCGAGCGGCACACCGTGGTGTTCCGCGAGGCGGTGGTGAGCCTCTTCGCGTAAGCCGCACGTCGCTGGAAGTCGCGCCGAAGGCTCCGCCCATAGAGGCCCACCACGCCCAGCCTTCGGCGCGACTTCCAGCGACCGTCACTCGTTGAATCTCGAACGACGACACTCACGCTGGTCGAGTAGGCGCGCAGCGCCGTATCGAGACCCCGACGCGGTGCTTTTCTGTTGTACGAGGCTGGGTTTCGATACGCTCGTGCCTCGCTACTCAACCAGCGGGTTCTCACACCGAGCGGCGGTAGGCCCGGAAGGCGAGGGTCGCGAGCGCCGTCATCACGACGGTGAGGCCCGCCAGCAGCCCCAGGTTCGCCCAGATGGCCGACCAGTCCGGGGCATCCCGCAGCGCCTGCCTTCCCGCTACCACCGCCCACTCGAACGGGTTGAATCGCGCGACATTCCCCACCCACTCGGGTGAGAGCTTGGTGTCCATGATCGCCGAGCTCAAGAACATGAGCGGGAAGGAGATGAGCTGCGAAATGCCGATGAGCGCGGTCTGCTGCTTCGCGAGCAGTGCGATCGCGTTCGAGAACGCCGCGAACACGAAGGTCAGCAGCACCGCTGCGAGCAGCAGCACCGCGATGCCCGCCAACCCTCCCGCGAACCGGGCACCGGCGACCCAGGCGACGCCGAGCACCACGAGCGTCTGCAGCACGGTGAGCACGGCCTGGTAGAGCATCGAAGAGACGATGAGACCGGCACGGCTGGTGACCGAGGTGAGAAACCTGTCCATCACTCCGCGATCCATGTCCTCGATGTAGCTCGTGCCGGCCCACGCGGAGCCGAACAGGGCCATCATCATGACGATCCCGGGCGTCAGGAAGACGATGTAGTCGCTTCCGCCGCTGAATCCGGGGATGTTCACGACCGACCTGAACAGCTGCCCGAACAACAGCAGCCAGATGATCGGCTGGATGAGGTTCATGACCAGAAAGGCGGGCATCCTCGCGAACGCCCTCAACTGCCGAGTGGTGAGGATGACGGTGTGGGTGATTGTCGTGCTCATAGCGCGTTCTCCTTGCTGGTTGCGATGCTGTGTCCGGTGTGCCGGAGGTAGACGTCGTCGAGGCTCGGCCTCGCGACGGTGGCGGAGGCGACCTTCAGCCGCGCCTCGTCGAGTGCGGCGAGGAGCTGAGGCAGGGCCACCGAGCCGATGTCGGCCCTGGCACGCAGGGTGCGTCCGTCGGCGAGCACATCGTTCAGCCCCGATACTCGCGAGATCGCGCTCAGGGACCGGGCGACATCCGTGTCTGGGGCGAGCTCCACGAACACAGCGTCGCCGTGCAGGCCGTTCTTCAGCTCCTCCGGGGTGCCTTCGGCGACGACCCTGCCGTGGTCCACGATCGCCAGTCTGCTGGCGAGCCGATCCGCCTCGTCGAGATAGTGCGTGGTGAGAAGCACCGTCATCCGCTCGACCCTGGCCATCGCCTCGAGCTCGACCCACATCTCGGCGCGCGCCTCAGGATCGAGGCCGGTGGTCGGCTCGTCGAGGAAGAGCACCTCGGGCCGGTGCATGAGCCCGATCGCCACATCGAGCTTGCGGGCCATGCCGCCCGAGTAGGTCTTGACCTGGCGTCCGGCCGCCTCTGCGAGCGAGAAGCGATCGAGCAGTTCGGTGGCGCGTGCCTTCGCGTCTCTCGCGGCCATCCCCTGCAGTCGTCCGGCGAGCATGAGGTTCTCGACGCCCGTGTCCATCGGATCGGAGACCTGCTTCTGCGCGACGAAGCCGATGGCTCGGCGAACACGCTCCGGATGCCGGGCCACGTCGATCCCCGCGACCGTCGCCGAGCCGGAGTCGGCCTTCGATAGCGTCGCGAGGATCTTCACGGTGGTGGACTTGCCCGCCCCGTTCGGACCGAGCAGTCCGAAAATCGTGCCTGGTTCTGCTTCGAAACTGAGGCCGTCGAGGGCCGCGAGCCTGGGCTTGCCGCGGCCGCCCGGATAGCTCTTGCTGAGTTGTCTCGCCTGCAGCGCGGGCGAGGTGGATGAGTGTGCCACGAGGGCTCCTTTGTGGTTGGAGCCTCTCGCGCGCGAAAGCTGCGCGACCGTCGCAGCCTCTGACCGTATGCTGGCCTCGAGACTCCTGGTGGCTGTTGACGCAGATCCCGCGTGCGGGAGACCGGGGTTTCGGTGGCTCGGATGTTCCAGCATCCGGGCCACACTCTGGTGTGGTGGTGTCAGCGGTCCTTTCGTGCCGCATCGTCGCGGGACGGGAACAGCATCCGCGCGAGGGTCAGGAAGAAGATGGCGAACCCGGCGAGCAGCGCGAGCCACGACCAGGCGAAGCCCGTCGTGGCGCTCAGCACCACGAAGGCGGCGAAGGCGAGCAGCCAGATCACGACGGTGTAGATGCCGAATCGTGCCGCCGCGACCGGATCCTGGGTGAAGCGATCCTCGACCTGGTGCTCGCGTGCTGCCGTGCGCACCCAAGCCTTCTTGCGATTCGTCTGGGTCGCGCCGAGGAGGGCGAACAGCACGATCGCGGCGACGACGCCGATTGCTGCGAACGCTATCGTCCACACGGGCAGCGTTCCCAGCGCAACGAGCCCGCCGAATTCGAGGCCGTAGACGGCGAGCAGGGAGGCGAAGAAGTAACCCCCAGCGCGCTTGCCGGGCATCGGATGATTCGTGGTCGTCTCCTGAGCGAGTGAATCTCCCACGATCCATCCTGTGGCGGTCGCGACGATGCCGGCCAGGCCGATGATCACGCCCATCGGGAGCGAAAGCACTTCGGCGGCGCCGAGGGCGGTGAGGAGGATGCCGACGACGATGGCAAGCGCCGCGACGACGATGCCGACGACGAAGACGGGTTTCGGGCGCACTCGATAGACGAGGTACGCGTTCGACTCGGAGCGCGGTGCAGGCTCGCTCGGGCCACCGCCATCGAGCTGTTCGATGAGTTCGTGGATGTCGCCGAGTTCGTCGACCGCCCTCGTCGCGGCCGTGCTCGCATCCATCCCGCCCGCGGTCAGTTCGTCGACACGGGCGGCGAGGTTGCCGCGAATCTCCTCCTTCAGGTCCTGGATCTCGGGGGTCATCTCGATTCCGCCGAAGGCCTCGTCCAGGTACCGGTGGATGTTCGAGTTGTCGATCGCGTTCATTCTGCGCCGCCTTTCACGTTCAGGAGAGAGTTGATGATGCGCTGAGTGGCCGTCCAGTCGCGCACGTTCTGCAGATACACGGCCCGGCCGGCATCGGTGATGCGGTAGTACTTGCGCCTGCCGCCCTGGGTCTCGTCGCCCCAGTAGGCCTCGACCAGGCCGTCCTTGGCGAGCCTGCGAAAGGTCGCGTAGAGGGTCGCTTCCTTGATCTCGTACCTGCCGCCGGTCGCATCCCGGATCGTCTTGTAGATCTCGAATCCGTACTGGTCGCCCGTGCGCAGTACGCCGAGCACGATCGTGTCGGTGTGGCCGCGCAGCAGGTCAGAGGCGAATGCCTCGGACTGCCGCGCGCTCGCTGCGGCAGCGTCTGAGTTCACTGTCATGCCTAGTACTGTATCAGACACACTACTGTCACACAACGATATACGTACCCGGCGCGCGGACTCGAGTCCGCGAGGTGCGACTTCTGGCCGCTGTGGGCGCGCGTGAGCGGCCGAAACTGGTACCTCGCGACGCGCGACGGCTGGTTAGGGGAGGATGCCGTCGGCGAGACGGATCTGCCCGACGGGCAGGCCGCCGCCGAGCACCGGCGCGGTGAGCTCGCGCGCGACGACGGCTGCCAGCGCGGCATCGACGACACCGACCGAGGCGAGGATGCGGAGAGCCACGAGAAACCCGGCCCGGCGGCCTCCATCGAGCATCTTGAGCGCGACCGCGGTGCCGTCGGGCCCGCCGACCACCATGACGCCCTCGGCGCCGGCCTTGGCGAAGAGCCCCAGCCTCTCGATGATCACGGTGTCGGGTTCACCCGGGCCGTCGATCGCCCACGGGTTCGCGCGCACCGCGGAGATGAGGCTGGCGGCCGGCCCGGAGGGGTCGGTTGCGGGGGAGCCCGCGACGCGAGCGATGGCCGTGGCGAGGCCGCGCAGGGTGATGGCGAACAGCGGCGCACCGCATCCGTCGACGCCCGTGTGAGCGACGCTCTCACCCGCGAACTCCTCGATAGTCTGCCGCACCAGGTGCTGCAGCGGATGCGCGGGGTCGAGGTAGGTGTCGATCGGCCAGTCGTTCTGCACGCAGGCCGCGAGGAACGCCGCGTGTTTGCCCGAGCAGTTCATCATGACACGGCGCCTGCCGAGCCTGGCCATACGGGCGGCGAAGGCGGAATCCGCATCGTCGGGCCAGTCGGCCGGGCACCGCAGCGCGGATTCGTCGAGAGCTGCCGAATCGAGGATCTCGCGCACGACCGCAACGTGACGCTCGGTTCCGGTGTGGCTCGCGGTGGCGAGGGCGAGCCGTTCGCCGTCGAGCGCGAGGCCGGATCGCAGAACGGCGATCGCCTGCAGCGGCTTGAGCGAGGAACGGGGGTAGAGCAGGGCTTGGGCGTCTCCCCAGGCTCGAAGCACCGTGCCATCGGCCCTGGCGACGACCGCCGCACCGAGGTGACGCGACTCGATCATGCCCGAGCGCTCGACCACGGCGAGTTCGACTGAACCCGCGGCATCGAGCGGAGCGGCAGAGGAAGACGCGGCAGAGGAGGCGGCGGCAGAGGAGGCGGCGGCGTGATCGGTCATGGTGACTCGAACATACCGCCGAGCCGAGCGCGACCGACGATTAGCGCGCGGAGTAGCGTTGCAGCATGAACCTCGAGCACCACTACTCCATCGCTCTCGACTGGACCGGCAACCGTGGATCGGGCACGAGCGGCTACCGCGACTACGGTCGGGATCACGTGCTGTCTGCCGAGGGAAAGCACGACATCGCCGGTTCGAGCGACCGCACCTTCCACGGCGACGCCGACCGCTGGAACCCCGAAGAGCTGCTGCTCAGCGCCCTCAGCCAGTGCCACCTGCTCAGCTACCTGCACGTCGCGTCGAGCCGCGGCGTCGTGGTCACCGCTTACACCGACAAGCCGATCGGCACGATGACGCAGACCCCGGATGGCGGCGGCCACTTCACCGAGGTAACCCTGCGACCCGTCGTCACCGTGCAGTCGGCGGGCATGGTGGACGCGGCCAGGGACGCGCACCACGAGGCGAGTCTCAAGTGCTTCATCGCGGCATCCGTGAACTTCCCGGTGCTGCACGAGCCGGAGATCCGCGTGGAGTCCGCGGCCTGAGGCCTAGGCCGGCAGCCAGCCGTTCTCCTCGGCGATCGTCACGGCATCCGCCCGGTTTCGAGCGTTCGTCTTGCCGATGGCGCTCGACAGGTAGTTGCGCACCGTGCCCTGGGAGAGGTGCAGGCTTCGCGCGATGTCCGCGATCGAGCCGCGCGCCCGTGCGGCACTGAGCACATCGGTCTCGCGCTCGGTGAGCGGTGAGTCCCCGCTCGTGAGCGTCTCGGCGGCGAGCGTCGGATCGACAACGCGAAGTCCGGATGCGACTCTGCGCACGGCATCCGCCAACTGGCGTGCCGGCGTGTCCTTCACGACGAATCCGCTGGCTCCCGCCTGCATCGCGCGTCGCAGGTAGCCGGGGCGGCCGAAGGTCGTGACCATGAGGATCTGGCAGGCGGGTAGGGCCTTCTTCAGCAGCGCCGCGGCTGCGATCCCGTCGAGACCGGGCATGTCGACGTCGAGCAGCGCGACCTCCGGCGTCGATTCGAGCGCCGCAGCGACGACCTCATCGCCGCGCCCCACCTCCGCGACAACCTCGATGTCGTGTTCGAGCCCGAGCAGTGCCGCGAGTGCGCCGCGCACGAGTGCCTGGTCGTCGGCGATGAGCAGCCGGATCACAGCGAGACTCGCAGGGAGAACCCGCCCGAGGAGGAGCGGCCGATCGTCATCCGCGCATCGAGGGGAGCGATGCGTTCACGAAGCCCGGCGAGCCCGGATCCGCCGGCAGAGCCCGTGATCGGGCCGCGCCCGTCATCGAGCACTTCGACGAAGGTGGCGCCGAGCACCACCGTGCATACCGTGGCGCCCGAGTGACGCACGACGTTCGTGACGCCCTCCCGAATCACCCAGCCGAAGGGTTCGCGCAGTCTCGCCGGCACGATGTCGACGCTTCCCGGCAGCTCGGCGCGGATGCCCGAGGCCTCGAGCGCAGATCTCGCGTTCGTGAGCTCCGCGGCCACGTTGGTGCCGCGGAAGCCCGCGACGGTGGACCGCACGTCGGCGAGGGCACCCCGGGCGAGCTCCTCGACCTCGGCGATCTCCCTGCTCGCTCGCGCCGGATCGGTGTCGATGAGGGCGCCGGCGAGCTCCGCCTTCACCGTGATGACGGTGAGGGAGTGTCCGAGGATGTCGTGCATATCGCGGCCGACGCGCGAGCGCTCCTGCTCCACCGCGAGCCGTGCCATCTCGTGTTGGGTCGCTCGAAGCTGGTTGGTGCTCTGGATCTGCCGGGCGAAGGCCGCCATCATGAGCGAGACCGACGCGATGATCGCCGGCAGTGCGAAGAGCGCGTCGCCCGTCACCCCGTCGCGAAGCTCGAAGATCACCGCGGCGACCGTGAGCACGGCGATGTAGGCGAAGACCCACCGCATCCGCACCAGGCTCATCGCGGCCGCGACGCCCACGTAGGTCCACAGCGAGTACACACCCCAGTCGAGCCAGGGAAGGAGCGTGAAGGAGAGGGCCCAGAGCGCGGTCGGCGCCAGCAGCCGAACCCGGGGAGGCATTCCCCAGTTGAGCGGCGGAATCACGGCGAAGACCACGGCGAAGAGCACGAGGAGCAGAACAATGATGACCCGGTCGCCGCTCCCGGGGTAATAGCCGAAGAGCTCGATTCCCGAGTTCACGAGCCAGGTGAGACCCACGAGAGCGCCAAGGTACCAGCGCCTGGCGCCGGGCCGCGCGAGGCTGTGCCAGACGCTGGTGGAAGCAGCGCTCGAATCCCACATGCCCGTCACGCTGTCGATAGTAACGGCACGCGCATCCGGGAGCCCCGACCAAGCGGGGCTCCCGGACGCACGTGTGTCGGCGATGCTCACACCCGCTTCGTGTCTCGGCGGAACATGAGTGCCGCGCCGGCGCTGAACAGCACGAGCCAGGCGATCACATTCACCACCGCCGCCCACTCGACGGTGCCGCCGAGAAGCGGAAGCCTCGCGATCTCGCCGAGCCCGTAGACGGGCGTCCACTTGGCCAGGTCCTGCACGAGCTGCGGGAACTGGCTGAGCGGCGTGAACAGGCCGCCGAACAGCGCGAGGATCGCGAGGATCGGCCCGAGGAACTGCATGACGTTCTCCGAGGGCACCGTGTATCCCATGAACAGGCCGAGCGCTGTGAAGACGAGCGAACCGAGCCAGGCGGCGAGCCCGGAGAGGATCCAGACGTCGAGCGGCATCGTCACGCCGCAGATCGCGCCGGCGACGAAGGTGGCGACGACGGCGAGCAGTCCGAGCGCGAGGGTGGCGACGACCTTGAGCGCGATGTACGCCACCGGGTTCACCGGTGTGAGCCGCAGCTGCCTGCTCCAACCGGTTGCCCGTTCGACCGCGACGGCACCGCCGCCGGCGGTGGAGGTGACCATGGCGCCGTAGACGGCCATCGAGATGAGGATGTACGCGGCGACGGAGAGGCCTCCCTTGCTGACCGGCACTCCGGTGAGCGAGGTGTCTTTGAGGGGGAGGCCCACGATGAGGAACAGCACGATGGGCATGACCACCGTGAACACGAGGGTCCGGCGATTGCGCACGCTGCGGCGCAGCTCGATGAGCAGGAACGTGAGGTTGAACCCACCGAGCGGGGGCACCCTGCGTTCGAGGCGGGCTGACGCGGTTGAGAGAGAGGGAGCGATCGTGGTCATGGTCAGTTGCCCTTTCCGGCGGTGGCGGGCGATTCGTCGTCGTCCGCGGTGAGTGCGAGGAAGGCGTCCTCGAGGTTGTGAGAGGTGATCTCCAGGTCGTGGGCATCAGTGCGGTCCAGGAGGTAGCGGGCCACCGCATCCGAGTCCTTCGTACGCACGAGCACGGAGTCCGAGTGCAGCTCGACGGAGTCGACACCGTCGATCGCCGCGAGTTCCGCCTGGTCGAGATCGGTGACGGATGCGCGCACCGTGCGGCCGGCCGCGAGGTTCTTGATCTCCGCTGCGCTGCCATCTGCGACGATCTCACCGCGTCGCACGAGCACGATGCGGTCGGCGTAGGCGTCCGCCTCATCGAGGTAGTGAGTGGCGAAGATCACGGTGCGACCGGAGCGGGCGTCTTCCCGGATGGCGGACCAGAAGTCGCGACGGCCCTCGACATCCATTCCGGTCGTCGGCTCGTCGAGAATCAGCAGGCCCGGATCGGAGAGCAGCGCCATCGCGAACCGAAGCCGCTGCTGCTGACCGCCGGAGCACTTCTTCACCATGCGGTCGCTGATGTCGAGAATGCCCGCGCGCTTCAGTACCTCATCGACCGGTCGCGGGTCGGCGAAGAGGCTCGCGGTGAGCTGCACGGTTTCGCGCACCGTCACGTCCTTGAGCAGTCCGCCGGTCTGCATGACCGCCGAGACGAGACCGTGCGCGATGGCGCTGCGCGGGCTCTGACCGTAGATGCTCACCGTTCCGGAGTCTGGCCGCGTGAGGCCGAGCAGCATGTCGATCGTGGTGGTCTTGCCGGCCCCATTCGGGCCGAGGAAGGCGATGATCTCGCCGGGCTGCACTTCGAGGTCGATGCCGTTCACGGCGCGCACCCTGCCGAAGTTCTTCGTGAGCCCGCGGGCGGAGACTGCGCTCACGGTGCCCGCGAGCTGGGGCTCAGCGGCGCTCGGCCGGGGCGAAGTGGAGGTGGATGTGTTTGTCATGATTCCACGATGGCGGGCCGGATGCCGAGGACCAGCACACGGGCGTCACGAAGCCGGCGTGACGTTTGTCATGTTCTCGCGCCGTGCGATTAGGCTCGTACAGCTTGCGCTTAGGCGAGTCGTGGACACTGGTTCAGGCTTTCGAGCATTCCCGTCGCCATCCTTCTTCAGAGAGCAGTTGTGTGTCACAGTCGCAGTCCCCTTCACGGTCGTTGTCCAAGCTCCTGAGTGCCGTCGCGGTCGCGGGGCTTCTCGTCTCGCTCGTCGGTTGCAGTGCCGGCGGCGGCGCCTCGGGCTGCACCCCGACGGCCGCCGGTGATGCCAGCGCCAAGGTCTCGGTGAGCGGAAAGCTCGGGACCGAGCCGAAGGTGAAGATTCCGAAGAAGCTCACCAGCAAGACGACCGAGCGCACCGTGGCGATCGAGGGCAAGGGCCGGGTTGCGCAGACCGACAGCGCGGTCGACATCGACTACGCCGTGTACAACACGACCAGCGGCAAGAAGATCGACGCGACCAGCTACGGCGCCAAGGGCACCTCGCTCACGCTCGACAAGGCGAACCTGCTCCCCGGCCTCTACAAGGCGATCCACTGCTCCACGCCGGGCTCGCGCATCGTCGCGGTGATCCCGCCGGCGGATGCGTTCGGCAAGCAGGGTTCGAGCGGGCTCGGCATCGCCGCGACCGATTCCATCGTCTTCGTCATCGACGTGCTGAAGACCGAGGCGCCCGTCAAGGTGCTGAAGAAGGCGGACGGCAAGGCGCAGGAGCCGAAGGCGGGCTTTCCCACGGTGAAGCTCGCGAAGAACGGTGAGCCCACGATCACCATGCCGAAGACCGACCCGCCGAAGGACCTCCAGATCGAGGTGCTCAAGAAGGGCGCGGGTAAGACCGTCAAGGACGGCGCGACGGTCACGATCAACTACACCGGTGCTCTCTGGGCGACCGGCAAGACCTTCGACTCGAGTTGGACGCGTGGCGCCCCGGCGACCTTCGCCACCACCGGCGTCGTCAGCGGCTTCGGTAAGGCGATGATCGGCCAGACCGTCGGTTCCCAGGTCGTCGCCGTCATCCCGCCGTCCGAGGGCTATGGGGCAGACGGAAACCAGGCCGACCCGAACGTGCCAGACGAGATCTCCGGCACCGACACGATGGTGTTCGTGATCGACATCCTCGCCGTTCACTAGCGCTCAGATGACGCCCTCGTCCGCGGCCTGCGCCGTGGCGTCGCCCGCGGGGCGAGGGTGGCGCGGCCCATTCCGCGGGTCGTGCAGCAGCGTCGTCAGGAGCAGTGCCACTACCGGCAGGGCGATGAGCATGCCGAGCACGGGCTGCAGCCCGATCGCGTCGCCGATCGTGCCGAGCACCGGTGCGAACAGACCGCCGACGGAGACCGCGAGCCCCACAGTCACGCCGCTCGCCGTGCCGATGCGGTGCGGCAGGTAGTCCTGACCGAGGATGACGAAAACCGCGAACGGGATGAAGATCGACAGGCCCGTCACGCCCACGAAGACGATCGCGACCTGCCAGCTAGGCGACAGGGCGATGCCGGCCATCGCCGGGATCGTGAGTGCGAAACCGATGCGGATGGTGACGAGCCGTCCCCAGTGATCGGCCATCCAGCCGCCGGCCAGGGTTCCCATCGCGCCGCAGACCAGCAGCACGGTCAGCGCGGCTCCGCCCTCGGCGGCGTTCGCGTGCAGGTCGTGGATGAAGTACAGGGCGATGAAGGACACGAGCCCGAAGAACACGACGGAGCGCACGATCACGACTGCCGTCAGTCGCAAGAAGGCTGGCCAGTCGTCCGCGCCCTCCGGCCGCGCGACCTGTTTCGTGCCTGTTCCGCTGCCGTCGAGCACTCGCCGGAGTGTGACGATGAGGATCGTGGCCATGACCGCGGCGGGCACGATCAGCAACGCCGTGCCGCGCAGCCCGGTGGCGAGCAGGAGCGGTGTGGCGATGAGCGAGCCGAGCGCGAACCCGAGATTGCCGCCGAGCGCGAAGATGCTCATCGCGCGATTGCTGTTTCCCGAGGCCTGGCGTGCCGCGCGTGCCGCCTCCGGATGGAACGCGGCGATGCCGAGACCGGAGATCGCGATGAGCAGCCAGGTCACGACATAGGTCGTCGAGAGGCCCGCGAGACTCACACCGACGGAGGCGGTGAGCATGCCGACGGGAATCATCCAGCGCCGGGCCTTCCTGTCACCGAGCCAGCCGAACGCGGGCTGCGCGACCGAGGAGAGCACGGTAGCGGCAAGAGTCAGGCCGGCGACTGCCGCGTAGCTGTAGCCGCGTTCGGCGACGAGGAAGGGGAGGAGTGCCGGCACGACGCCCTGGTAGAAGTCATCGGCGAGGTGGGCCGAGGCCATGACGGCGACGCCCCGACGATTGACGGGCAGGCGATTCATTTTTTCCAGTGTATTGCTCGGCCGAGGAAGGTCGGTGGCGCGCTCAGCGGCCGAGGAGCTTGTCGAGGTTGCGACGATCGCGCTTGGTCGGGCGACCCGCTCCGCGCTCGCGCTGGGCGACCACGACGACCTCTTCCTTCGGGGGCGGCGGGGGAGTGAGGTCGTCGAGGCAGTCCGCGGCGATGATGGCGCCGACGCGCTTGACGACGAGGCGCCGCACTCGCACGATGCGTTCGAGGCCCTCGCCACGCATCCGGATCTCGTCGTCGACCCGCACGGCCTGCGCCGCCTTGACGCGTTCGCCGTTGACCCGCACGTGACCGGCGCGGCAGGCGGCCGTCGCTGCCGAGCGCGTCTTGTAGAGCCGCACCGCCCACAGCCAGGCGTCCACGCGGGCGGTGGTGAGCGGTGCGACGGCCTGTGGCATGAACCCAGCGTACGAGCAATCGCGATTCTGCCAGCGGCGCGGGCTAGTTTGTACGCTATGCGTCGAGTCATAGTGCTGGGATCAACCGGGTCGATCGGAGTGCAGGCTCTCGAGGTGATCGCCGCGAACCGCGACCACTTCGAGCTCGTCGGGCTCGGCGCGGGGCGCAACCGCGCGCTGCTCGAAGTGCAGGCGGCCGAATTCGGCGTGACAGACACGTCCCTCGGCGCGGTCGAGGCCGAACAGCTCGTGCGCGGTGTCGAGGCCGATGTCGTGCTCAACGGCATCACGGGCTCCGTGGGCCTCGGCCCCACCCTCGCGGCGCTCGAGACCGGGGCGACGCTCGCCCTCGCCAACAAGGAGAGCCTCATCGTCGGAGGCGAGCTCGTCACCGCCGCCGCGGCACCCGGGCAGCTGGTGCCGGTGGACTCCGAGCACTCGGCCATCGCCCAGGCGCTTCGCTCGGGCAGCAGGGCCGAGGTGCGCAGGCTCGTGCTCACGGCATCCGGTGGCCCGTTCCGGGGTCGCAGTCGCCAGTCGCTGCGGGATGTCGTGCCCGCCGAGGCGCTCGCGCATCCGACCTGGGACATGGGCCTCGTTGTCACGACCAATTCGGCGACGCTCGTGAACAAAGGTCTCGAGGTAATTGAGGCGCACCTGCTGTTCGACGTGCCCTACGACGACATCGACGTCACGGTGCATCCGCAATCGATCGTGCACTCAATGGTCGAGTTCGTCGACGGGTCGACGCTCGCCCAGTGTTCACCGCCAAACATGCGACTGCCGATCTCTCTCGGGCTCGACTGGCCGAACCGGGTCGCCGGCGTCGGCTTGCCGCTGGACTGGAGCACCGCGAGCACATGGACGTTCGAGCCGCTCGACAGCGAGGCATTCCCCGCCGTCGAACTCGCGAAACGAGTGGGTCGCGCGGGCGGCACCTGGCCCGCGGTGTTCAACGCGGCGAACGAGCAGGCCGTGCTCGCCTTCCACGCCGGCCGCATCGGTTATCTCGACATCGTGGATGTCATCGAGTCCGTCCTCGACGGTCACTCACCGCAGGAGGCCACGGTGACCCTGAGTGCCGTTCTCGATGCCGAGCGCTGGGCCCGAGAGGCCGCCGACAAGGTCATCGTGGCGCGGGCGAACGACTAGGGCTTCTTGCCAGGGCCTTTGCCCGGCTTCGCGTCCTTCGGCTTCTGTTGCTGTTCCAGCTGCTGCTGTTCGCTGAGCTGTGCCGCGATGGCCGCTTCAAGGTCGCTTCGCACGAGCGCTATCGCCGCCGAGATGCTCGCGTAGCGAGCCTCGCTCACGGTGCCGCGGGCCTTGGCGTCCTTGAGGCTGGCAGCGAGTTCGTCTAGCCGAGTGAGGGAAACGCTGGACTGGTCGGCCGCCGCGCCCTCGGCCACGGCGAGCACCTGCTCCTGGAACGGCCGCGCGGTCTTCGCCGAATAATCCGTGGATGCTGTGTTCTGGGCGGAACACGATGTCAGGCCGAAGGCCAGCACGGCGACGACGATGATGGACGTCGAGCGCATTCTCATGGGGTCACCGCCTTCTCGAGCTGCTTCAGGTGGTTGCCCAGCTCGCCCGGGACCGCGGGGTAGGTGATCGAGGTCTGCGTCGCGTGCGGGGAGGGAGCGCGGGAGGTGACGATCCACACGCCGATGGCAGCGGCGATCGCGATGAGGATGCCCGCGATCGCGACGCCGGCCAACGCCATCCGGTTTCGTCGCGTTCGCGGCTGCGCGACTGGACTCGGGTAGCGCAACGTCGGCTCGAGCACCTCCGGCCCGACGGCGATCTCGCGCAACCGCGCGGCCGCGGTGAGGGCGTCGACGCGCTCCGCCGGTTCGCGAGCGGTCATCGAGCGAAGCAGCGACTCCCATTCCGGTCCGAAGCCGGTGGGAATCGGCGGGTCGCTCGAGAGTCGCGCCGCAACGGATTCCAGGGCCGAGCCGGGAAAGGACTTCTCGCCGGTGAGGCACTCGATGAGCACGAGTCCGAGCGAGTAGACGTCGCTCGCGCCGGACAGCGCGGTGCCCGCCGCCTGTTCCGGGCTGAGGTAGTTCGCGGTTCCGAGCACAGAACCGGTGGCTGTGATCCGAGTGCCGTCCACGATGCGGGCGATCCCGAAGTCCGCGAGCATGGCGCGCGGGCCCGTGGCTTCACCCTCTGCCTCGGGCAGCAGGATGTTTCCGGGCTTCACGTCGCGGTGCACGACTCCTCGGGCGTGCACGTAGGCGAGCGCTTCGGCAACGTCCGCACCCACAAGCGCGGCGGTGCGCGGGGGGAGTGGGCCGCGACCCAGTCGGTCCCGCAGGTCTCGCCCGGCCACGTACTGCATGACGATGAACGCCTGACCGTGCTCGCCAGCGCCGTCATCGGCGACCGCGTCGAACAGCGTGACGAGTGCGAAGTGATCGAGGCGAGCGATCAGCCGGATCTCGTCGCGCTGGCGTCGCACATCGTCGCCGTCCGCGAGATCGTCTCTGAACACCTTGATCGCCACCGTGCGGCCGAGCGCCTCATCGGTCGCCCGATACACGGTGGCCATGCCGCCGCGACCGATCAGCTCTTCCAGGCGATAGCGGTCGGCGAGGAGCGCGCCGACCTGTGCCAGTCGGCCCGCGCCATCCCCCGCGATGTCGATGCTCATCCCGGGCGATCCTACCGGTCGGCTATGGGAGAACACCGAGCGCGCGTCCAGCTTGCTCGCGTCGCGGCCCGGCTATCCTTGGCGCGTGGAAACCGTGCTGCTCTATGTTCTCGGCATCCTGATCGTTGCGATCGGGTTCGTCGTGTCGATCGGGCTGCACGAACTCGGCCATCTCAGCTTCGCCAAACTGTTCAAGGTGCGGGTCGGGCAGTACATGATCGGATTCGGTCCGACGCTGTTCTCCCGCACGAAGGGCGAGACGGAGTACGGCATCAAGGCCATTCCGCTCGGGGGATACATCTCGATGGCGGGCATGTACCCGCCGGCCAAGCCCGGCGAGCCGGCGCGGATGTCGGGCACAGACACCTTTGCCGTGCAGGGTGACGAACAGCAGGGTTCGAACCGGGGCAGGGCAGCGAGCACCGGGATCATGCAGACCCTCGTGCAGGATGCTCGCACGGCCAGCGAAGAGGCCGTCCCGGTTGACGACGAGAACCGCTCCTTCTATCGCCTCCCCATCTGGAAGCGCATCGTGATCATGCTCGCGGGCCCGTTCATGAACCTGGTCATCGCAGTCGTGCTGTTCGCCGTCGTGCTGTGCGGCTTCGGCATCCAGTCCGTGAGCACCACCATCGGCAGCGTCTCCACCTGCGTGGTTGCCGCGACGTCCACATCGCAGAAGTGCACCGATGAGACTCCGAAGGCGCCGGGGGCTCTCGCCGGGATCAGGCCGGGCGACACCATTGTGAGCATTGATGGAACGCCGATCGACAGCTGGGCCCAGGCGACCGCGATCATCCAGAAGTCGCCGAACCAGCAGCTGACCATCGTCGTGAACCGCGACGGCACGAAGAAGACGCTCACCGCGACCCCGCAGCTCACCGAGCGCTACCGGTACAACGCCGACGGCTCGGTGAAGAAGGATTCGAGCGGCAACTCGCTCACCGAGAAGGTGGGCATGCTCGGCATCACGGCCGCATACGAGCTGCAGCGCCAGCCCGTGACGGCCGTGCTGCCCGCGGTCGGAAAGAACATCGCCCAGGTGACCCACGTCATCCTGAACCTGCCGCAGCGGCTCATCGACGTGGCGAAGGCCGCGTTCGGCAGCGAGAAGCGCGACCCGAACGGCCCGATCAGCGTCGTCGGCATCGGGCGGATGGCCGGCGAGGTCACGAGCGTCAACACGGTGCCCTTCGTCGACCGGATGTCGTACCTCGTCGGCCTGATCGGCTCCGTCAACGTGGCGCTTCTGGTATTGAACCTCGTGCCGCTGCTGCCGCTCGACGGCGGCCACGTCGCGGGCGCCCTGTGGGAGGGCATCCGGCGGTTCTTCGCCAAGCTTTTCGGTCGCAGAGACCCGGGCCCGGTGGACATCGCGAAGCTTGTGCCGCTGACCCTCGTGGTGGTGCTCGTGCTCGGAGCCATGAGCGTGCTGCTCATGTACGCCGACATCGTGAAGCCGATCACGGTCTTCTAACCGCTTGAGCGTGTCGAAGCGAGATTGCCGTTCGACGGCCTCAGCGACCTAGCAGCGCGCGCGCCTAGACTCGTATCGTGCCAGCGATCAACCTTGGAATGCCCGCGTCGCCCGAGACGCTCGCCCCTCGGCGCAGGTCGCGTCAGATCTCCGTCGGCAAGGTCAAGGTGGGCGGAGACGCGCCCGTGAGCGTGCAGTCGATGACGACCACCCAGACCACAGACATCAACGCGACCCTGCAGCAGATCGCCGAGTTGACGGCATCCGGATGCGACATCGTGCGCGTCGCAGTGCCGCACCAGGACGATGCGGATGCGCTGAAGATCATCGCGGCGAAGAGCCAGCTTCCGGTCATCGCCGACATCCACTTCCAACCCCGCTACGTCTTCACCGCGATCGACGCGGGCGTCGGCGCCGTTCGGGTGAACCCCGGCAACATCCGCAGGTTCGACGACCAGGTCGGTGCCATCGCCGCCGCCGCGAAGGCCGCCGGGGTCTCGATCCGCATCGGCGTGAATGCCGGCTCGCTCGAGCCGAGCCTGCTGCAGAAGTACGGCAGAGCCACCCCCGAGGCGCTCGTCGAAAGCGCCGTTTGGGAGGCGAGCCTCTTCGAGGAGCACGACTTTCACGACTTCAAGATCTCGGTCAAGCACAACGACCCGGTGACCATGGTCAAGGCCTATCGCCTGCTCGCCGAACGCGGCGACTGGCCGTTGCACCTCGGCGTGACCGAAGCCGGCCCCGCGTTCCAGGGGACCATCAAGTCCGCGACGGCGTTCGGCATCCTGCTGTCTGAAGGCATCGGCGACACGATCCGTGTCTCGCTCTCGGCTCCTCCGGTCGAGGAGGTCAAGGTCGGGCTGCAGATACTGCAGTCGCTCGGGTTGCGCGAACGCCGGCTCGAGATTGTCTCCTGCCCGAGCTGCGGTCGCGCTCAGGTCGATGTCTACAAGCTCGCAAACGAGGTGACCGACGGTCTCGAGGGACTCACCGTTCCCTTGCGCGTCGCGGTGATGGGCTGCGTCGTCAACGGCCCGGGGGAGGCGCGCGAGGCCGACCTCGGAGTCGCGAGCGGCAACGGTAAGGGCCAGATCTTCGTGCGGGGCGAGGTCATCAAGACGGTGCCGGAGTCGGAGATCGTCGCGACTCTCATCGAGGAGGCCGGGAGGCTCGCCGCGGCGATGCCCGCGAGTGCCGTCGGCCCCGTGCAGGTCGTCACCGCCTGACGCACGGTCGTCTCTCCGCCCCACAACTGGGGTCGTCATCGGGACTCTTTGTACCCCGGAACAGGGTGCATGCCCCTGTTGGTGCCCGATAGAGTCTTAGCAGCAAGGGCATTAGCCAATGAAATGTACCCCATTTTGGCGGGTACTTCGTGACTTCCCTGCGATGCATCGCGTCCGCCGCTGCCTTTCGGGTAGGCAGCGGCGGAGCGCGGCGGGCGGGGAAGGCCCGCGGCTCCGTTTCGAGCCCCCCTCGAGGGAACCGCGGGTCGCCACCCCCGGCCTCGATTCGCGGCCGCGAGAGGCGCCGACGCTCCAAAGCTAAAGTAGCTGTGTGCCCACTCGACTCTCGCAACTCTTTGTCCGCACCCTTCGCGAAGACCCCGCTGACGCCGAGGTGGTCAGCCACCGCCTGCTCGTGCGCGCCGGGTACATCCGCAGGCAGAGCGCCGGAGTATTCGCCTGGTTGCCGCTCGGACTGCGGGTTCGTCGCAAGATCGAGGCGATCATCCGCGAAGAAATGGCGGCCGCGGGCTCGCAGGAGGTGCACTTTCCGGCGCTCATGCCGCGCGAACCCTACGACGCGACCGGGCGCTGGGACGAGTACGGCGACCTGCTGTTCCGACTGCGCGACCGCAAGGACGCCGACTACCTGCTCGCGCCCACCCACGAGGAGGCCTTCACGCTCCTGGTCAAGGACCTCTACAACTCGTACAAAGACCTGCCATTGTCGATCTACCAGATCCAGGACAAGTACCGAGACGAGGCACGTCCGCGCGCCGGCCTCCTGCGCGGTCGCGAGTTCTCGATGAAGGACGCCTATTCCTTCGACTACACGGATGCCGGGCTCGAGATCAGCTACCAGGCGCAGCGCGACGCCTACGAGCGAATCTTCCAGCGACTCGGCCTCGAGTACGCGATTGTTCAGGCGGACGCCGGTGCGATGGGCGGATCGCGCAGCGAGGAGTTCCTGCACCCGACCCCCATCGGCGAAGACAGCTTCGTGCGCTCCGCCGGTGGATACGCCGCAAACGTCGAGGCCTTCCACACGGAGGCGCCTCCCGCCCGTTCCTTCGAGAAGCTCACGCCCGTCGAGGTTCTCGACACCCCAGACTCGCCCACGATCGAGACGCTCGTGGCGGTGGCGAACGAGAAGCATCCGCGCCCGGACGGTCGCGCCTGGACGGCCGCAGACACGCTCAAGAACGTCGTCCTCGCCGTCACCGCACTCGACGGCACCCGCGAGGTCGTCGTCGTGGGTCTCCCGGGCGACCGTGAGGTCGACCTGAAGCGCGCCGAGGTCGCCTTCGCTCCCGGTGAGGTCGAGGCTGCTGGCGACGCCGACTTCGCGAAGCATCCCGGCCTCGTCAAGGGCTACATCGGTCCGTGGAGTGCGGCCGGTGCGGTGCTCGGCGACGGTTCGACAACCGGCATCCGGTATCTCGTCGACCCCAGGGTGTCCGAGGGTTCAGGGTGGATCACCGGAGCCAACGAGCATGGCAGGCACGCCTTCGGGCTCGTCGCCGGTCGCGATTTCCAGGCGGACGGAATCGTCGAGGTGGCGAACGTGCGCGCGGGAGACCCCGCTCCGGATGGTTCGGGGCCGGTCGAGATCGCTCGTGGCATGGAGATCGGCCACGTGTTCCAGCTCGGCCGCAAGTATGCCGAGGTGCTCGGCCTCAAGGTGCTCGACGAGAACGGCAAGCTCGTCACGGTGACAATGGGCTCCTACGGCATCGGCGTGACGCGCATCATGGCGGTCATCGCGGAGTCGAACAACGACGAGCGCGGTCTCATCTGGCCCCGCAACGTGAGCCCGTTCGATGTGCATGTCATCGCGGCGACGAAGGAAGACGCGGTCTACGACGCCGCGGAGAAGCTCGTCACCGAGCTCGAGGCCACGGGCGCCGATGTGCTGTTCGACGATCGTCGCAAGGTCTCTCCGGGCGTCAAGTTCGGGGATGCGGAGCTGATCGGCGTGCCCATCATCGTGATCGTCGGCAAAGCGGTCACTGAGGGCACGGTCGAGCTCTGGGACCGGCGCACGGGCACGAAGACTCCCGTGTCCGTCGATGCCGTGGTCTCGGAGTACAGCGCCCTGCGCTAGCGAGTGCTCAACGGCGTCCCGAAGGGGCTCGATCGAGCCCGATCCGATGGTGCGCGCCGCCACGACGACTCGGGTACCTTAGGAGGATGGCCGGGGCGCGATCCGCTCCGGCACGACGACGTGAATAGTGGAGGCCCTCAGTGGACATCGATCTGAGCGTGCTGCGTCTCATGGAACGCGAGCGCGAAATTCCCTTCGAGGAACTGGTCGTGATCATCGAGCAGGCGATTCTGACGGCCTACCTCAAGCACACCGGCCAGGCCGACCGCAAAGACGATGTCCCCTCGGCGCGCGTCAACCTCGACCGCAAGTCGGGTCACGTGAGCATCTTCGTGCCCGAGTTCAACGACGACGGCGAGGTCATCGGCGAGGCCGAAGACAGCCCGAGCGACTTCGGTCGCATCGGCGCGTTCGCCGCCAAGCAGGTCATCAACCAGAGGCTGCGCGACATCGCCGACGACCACGTGCTCGGTGAGTTCAAGGGCCGCGAGGGCGACATCGTCGCCGGCATCATCCAGCAGGGTCCGAATCCCAAGATGATCCACGTCGACCTCGGCACGATCGAGGCGATCCTTCCCCCGGAAGAACAGGTTCCGGGCGAGGACTACGCCCACGGCAACCGTATCCGCGTCTACGTGACGGCCGTGAGCAAGGGACTCAAGGGTCCGCAGATCACGGTGAGCCGCACGCACCCCTCGCTCGTGCGCAAGCTGTTCGCGCTCGAGGTTCCGGAGATCGCGAGCGGCGTGGTCGAGATCACGAACCTGGCGCGGGAGGCCGGCCACCGCACCAAGATCGCCGTGCGCGCGACCCAGCCGGGCATCAACGCGAAGGGTGCCGCGATCGGCGAGCTCGGTCAGCGGGTGCGCGCCGTCACCAGCGAGCTGCGCGACGAGAA
>DATNBR010000051.1:0-26627 GCA_035571875.1 Lacisediminihabitans sp.
CTGCACCGCACCGATGGTGAGCACGATCGCGAACACCGACGAGGCGAAGGAGCCGCCGATCGTCTTCGTGGTGTTGGTGAGCGCCGAGGCGATGCCCGTCTGGCCCCTGGGTGCTGCTGCCGCCGCTGCCGCGGGCATGGCGCCGACGAGAGCGCCGCTGCCGAGCCCCACGATCACCATGTTCATGAACACCTGCCAGGTCTCGAGGTGCAGCGGGAGGAACAGCAGGTAGCCAGCGGCCACAAAGAAGGCGGCGATGATGAGCGTGATCCTCGGCGTGAAGACGCGCGAGAGCAGCGGGAAGAGCAGCGCACCGACGATCATCGACACGAGATAGAGGCCGATGAGGATGGAAATCGAGCCGCTCGCGAGGCCGAGACCGTATCCGAGTTGCTCCTTGTCGGTGCCAGCGTAGGTCGACAGTGGGGCCTGGGCGCCCAGGATGCTGATGCCGATGAGGAACGCGGTGAGCTGCACCGGCCACATGTTCGGCTGGGCGAACACCCGAATGTCGATCGCCGGGTCTTTCTGTCGCAACTCGAACCGCACGAACGGCCAGAACACGAGCACGCCGACGGCCATGATCGCCCAGGGCCACCACTGGTCGTCGTTGAACTTGAGGAAGGTGAGCCCGGAGGTGATGAGCAGGAGGCCGATCGTGAGGATCGAGAAGCCCTTCCAGTCGAGGGTGCGATCCGGCAGGGAGTCGGACTCCGGCACGCCGAACAGGATGACGAAGAACACGAGGGAGACCGCGATGGCAGGCACCATCATCGTCGGCACGACCGAGTTCTGCAGGGCTGACGCGCCACCGAAGGCGTCGAAGATCGCGGAGCTGCCGAGTGCTCCCGCGATCGCACCGCCCTCGAGCCCGACGATGAGAAGGCCCGCGGCTCTGCGCGTGGCGGAGGCCGCCCTGCCGCTGCGCCGCCCCTTGTCGAAGATGAGGGCGATCTCGAGCGGCAGCCAGACGACGTAGAAGGCCTGCAGTGTCCAGGCGATCAGGAAGCTCGTGAAGTCACCGGCGAAGGCGAGCCACCAGCTCGCGCCAGCGGTGAGCACCGTCGCGACGAGCAGGATCTTCTTGTGGCCGTACATGTCGCCGAGCTTCGCGAGCACGGGCACGACGAGCGCCGAGAGCAGCAGCTGCGCGCCCTCGAAGATGTTGAAGTCCGCATCCCGGATGCCGAGATACTTCACCAGGTCGGGGATGAGCGGCACGTAGAAGCCCTGCAGGATTCCGCTCACGAATTCGACGAAGAAGAGGAAGCCGATCAGGCCGATGGTGATCGCGCCGGCTTTGCCGCGAATGACTGTCATGAACGGATGCTAGTGGCAGGGGCGCCGGAGGCTCGCGACGCGCGCGGAACGGCTGCGGTCATCCGGAGTCTGCTTGACTTGGGACGTGACGCCGCAGCCGCTCTCCGAACTCGTCGATCCCGGGTGGGCCAGGGCGCTCGAGCCCGCCGCAGAACAGATCGCCAGGATGGGTGACTTCCTGCGCGCGGAGAACGCGGCAGGCCGGGCCTACCTCCCCGCCGGGCGAAACGTGCTTCGCGCCTTCAGCTATCCGCTCGCGGAGGTGCGGGTGCTGATCGTCGGCCAGGACCCGTATCCGACTCCCGGCCATCCGATCGGACTCTCGTTCGCAGTCGATCGCGCCGTTCGTCCGGTGCCGCGCAGCCTGCAGAACATCTACCGCGAATTGCGCGACGACCTAGGGCTCGCGACCCCCGATCACGGCGACCTCACCGCGTGGGCCGAGCACGGGGTCATGCTGCTGAACCGATCGCTCACGGTGACGCCGGGCAAGGCGGGATCCCACCGGGGCAAGGGCTGGGAGGCCGTGACCGAACTCGCCATCCGCGCGCTCGTCGCAAGGGGCGGCCCTCTCGTCGCCATCCTGTGGGGGCGAGACGCGCAGGGACTCGAGCCACTGCTCGGGCCGACGCCCGTGATCAAGTCCGTGCATCCGAGCCCCTTGTCCGCCTCTGGCGGCTTCTTCGGTTCGAAGCCGTTCAGCCGGGCCAACGCGGCACTGGCGCGTCAGGGCGCTGAACCCGTCGACTGGTCGCTCGCGCCCTAGATCGCTCTGATTCCCGGCGGGCGAGCGCGCGTGCGCCGAAGTAGCATCGAAGGATGCTGGAATCGGAATATCAGGCCACTCACCGCCCCACCGAGGCCCTGCGCAATCATCCGCCGCTCGACTCGCCCTTCGAGTACGAGATCCGCGACGCGGTACTGCAGGACCTGCCGAGCGTGCGCGAGATCTACAACCACTACGTCGCCAATTCCACGATCACGTTCGACGAGAAGCCGATGACGCTCGCCGCGCTCCGTTCGAAGTTCCAGCACCTCGGCAAGCTCGGTATGCCCTTCCTCGTCGCCGAGAGCCCGAGCGGCCAGATTCTCGGCTACGCCTACGTGTACCCCTGGCGCGAGAAGGCCGCCTATCGCTATACCGTCGAGAGTTCGATCTACCTCGGCCCGGCGGCAACCGGCAAGGGGCTCGGCAAGAAGCTGCTGACCGAGTTGATCGACCGATCGCGCGCCGCGGGCCTCAAGGAGATGATCGCCGTGATCGCCGACAGGGGCGCGGATGCCTCGCTCGCGATGCACAGGAGCTTCGGCTTCAAGGAGATCGGCCACATGGGCAAGGTCGGATTCAAGTTCGGCAGGTGGCTCGGCACCGTGCTCATGCAGAAATCACTGAAATAGCGGGCGAAGACAGTCATGGGGGAAGCACCACGCAAGCGGCCGCAGCAGCACTCGGTTCTGCGCAGTTTTCGGGCCCACCTGCGCGTGCGCCCCGCTGCGGTGTTCGCGGCGCTCGATGACCGCCTGCGACCGACCGCCGAAGCGCACAGCCGCTATACGGCGGACCCGGCAGCCTTTCTCATCATCACGCAGGGCGACTGGTGGTACCGCGGCGAGTATCGACTTGTGCCGGATGAGACGGGCACCAACCTCGAGCACGTGATCGTCAACGTCGCTCAGCGCGCACGCGCGTTGAGCGCGATCACCGCGCGCCGCGTGCTCGCCCACGCGCCCGCCTAGTTCGATGCGCTCGTGCGGCAACTGAGGCTGGAGCTGGAGTAGCCGCAGGCGCTCGCCGAGCTAGTGCTTGCCGTGCCCGCCATCGGGCGGCCCTGCCGGAGGTCCTGCGGGCGGTCCTGCCTGCGGAATGACCGGTGTGGTGGGAGGCGTCGTCGGCGGAGGAACCGACCGCGTATAACTGCGCTTGAGGAACTGCGGATCCGGGTCGGGGAAGTCGCTACCGCGATAAGCCGGATTCGTGTCGAGCGATGCCATAGTGGCGCGGAAGATGTTGAACTTGGTGTTGTAGCCGTTCGTGCCGGCGACCCTGATCTTGCGCAGGCTCTGGTTGCCGCCATCCGTGTTGCCCACCCAGACGGCGAGGGCCGCCTTCGTCGTCGTGGCGATGAGCCAGTTCTGCTGCGCGTTATCCGTGGTGCCTGTCTTGCCGACGATCGGCACACCGTCGCGCGGATTGCCGGCGGTGCCGGTGCCAGACTTCATCACGGCGGCGAGTGCGTACGCCACCGTACTTGCGATGTTCGGTTCGATCGCCTGAGTGCACTGCTTCGGCTGGCCGCCGAGATCGTGCCCCTTCGCGTCGACGACGCGGTCGACGATGGTCGGCGAGCAGTAGACGCCGTTCGCGCCGATCGTGGCGATCGCAGCGGCCATGGTGAGCGGCGCGATCTCGTTCGTGCCCAGCGTCGACGACGGGTACGCGAGCAGCTGTGCGCCGTCGGCGCGATGCACGCCGAGCGCCTCGGCATCAGCCCGGATGTCGCAGAGGTCGAGCTTCTGCGCCATCGACACGAACGCGACATTGACAGACTGCACGGTTGCCTGCAGTACCGACATGTAACCGCCCTCGCCGGCGGAGTCGTTCTTCGGCTTGTACGGGTCGCCCACGAACGGCGGCTCACACGCCGCCGCGAAGCTCGTCATGGGGAAGGATCGCACGCTGCCGTTGACGCTCTCGTACAGTCCGTGACCGTTCTGCAGCCAATCGATGAGCGTGAAGATCTTGTAGGTCGAGCCGGTCTGGAAGCCCGATGAACCGCCGTAGTGTCGGTCCGTGCTGTAGTTGACGGCCGTCGCGGTCGGACCGCCGCCGGCCGCGGAGTTGTTGAACTCCTTGTTCTGCGCCATGACGAGCACGCGGCCGGTGCCGGGTTGCACCGCGTCTGCCGCCGCGCCGAGAGCGAAGCGTGTCTCCGTCGCCGGCGCATCCTTCGAGAGCGCCGCCTGGGCGACATCCTGCTGGTCAAGATCGATGCTCGTGTAGAGCTTGTAGCCGCCGCGCGCCCAGTTGTCCTGTCGCTCGGAAGGGCTCGCGCCGAGGGCGGAGAGCGTGGGAACAAGGCGGGTCACGTAATCGCAGGCGAACTTCGCGTCCTGCGCATAGAGGCAGCCATTATTCGGCGCCTCGGGTTTGGTGGTGATGGGTGTGGCGACCGCGTCGTCATGCTGCTTCTGGCTGATGTACTTCAGCTCGAGCATGTTGTCGAGGATGAAGTCGCGCCTGACCTTGTTCGCGGGGAAGTTCTTCTCGTTGCCGAGGTTGAGGTCGTTCGGATCCTCAACAATGGCGATGAGGCTCGCCGCCTGCGCGAGCGTCACGTCTTTCGCATCGACGCTGAAGTACTTGCGAGCCGCGGCTTCGACCCCATAGGTGTCGCCGCCGAAACCGGTGATGTTCAGGTAGCCGAGCAGGATCTGCTTCTTCGTATATTTCTTGTCGAGACCGATGGCGAGCTTCATCTCGGCCAGCTTTCGGCCCATATTCTCGTCGATCGCGGCAAGGTAGGCCTTCTTCTCGGCCACCGGATCCTTGATCTGCAATGCCTGCTGCACGAGGATGTTGCGCACCAGTTGCATGTCGATCGTCGAGGCACCGCTGGTGACCTTCTCGTGGCGCACGTTGCTGGTCGCGGCTCGCATGACCGACTTCAGATCGACACCGCCGTGCTCGTAGAAGCGGCGATCCTCGCCGGCGATGGCGGCCTTCCTCAGGTAGGGCGACACCTCGTCCCAGCCGACGTTGCGGCGATCCTGGTCGTACACGGTCGCGATCTGTACCGGCTTGCCCGCGCGGTTCGCGTAGATGCCATTCTGCTGCGTCAGGCGACCCAGGGTGATGTTCTCGGGGAGGTTGTCGAAGACTCCGATGGAGGCGTTCGCGGCCACGCTCGTGACTGCGATGGCGGGCGTCACCATGGCGGCCACGAGCACCCCCGCGATCACGCTGAAGCCGAGGAACCCCGCCAAGCCGATGAAAAAACCCGCACGCCCCGACTCTTGCCCCATGCTTCCACGCTACGACGATTCTGCAAGCGCTTGTGACAACTTCTGCTTGATTGCCAGTTTCGGATGGCCGTGACCGGCCTGCGCGGGCCGGTCACGGGCATCCGCCTGCTAGTTCTTCGGGGTCGCCCGCAGCAGGATGACGTAGCCGACGACGCCCGCGATCACGGTCGGGATGAGCGACCAGGCAACGACGCCGACGGGGCCCGAGGTGGCGAACCATTCTCCGACGCGCGCCCAGCTCTTGCTCCAGGTGGCCAGTGCGATGAAGGCGACGCTGATCGCCAGGAAGACACCGCCGAGGGTCACCAGACCCGTCGACTTCCACCGCACGTAGACCGTAGCCGAGGCCATACCGACGAAGAAGAAGAAGAGGAAGATGGCGACGAAGACGAAGAGCCGCTGCCAGACCGGACCGCTTCCGTAGTAGACGGCGGTGAACATGCGACCGCCGACGCCCCAGCCGCCCGTCCCCTGCTCGACGTACGACAGGAGGGTGAGTCCGCCGCCGTAGATGACCGAGAAGATCACGAAGGCCACAGAGGTGCCGAGGTAGAAGTCCCTGCGCGTCACGCTCAGTCCGAGAGCGAAGGGGAAGGTTCGGTTGATCGCCTGGATCGCGACGATGAGCATGTACACGAAGATGTACGACGTGGCGCCGCTGTACTGCAGGCCCTTGGAGATGTCAGCGCGATCCTGGCCGCTGGTCGAGGCGTAGAGGAGCAGCCAGATCGCGAGGTTTGCGAGAAATATGATGCCGAGGATCAGCCAGGGCAAGCCGATCGACTGCCACGCGTTCGTGAACTGGAGTCTCGTCGCGTTCCAGATCCTGCTCGACGCGGTTCGCGTCATCGGTGCTGTCGCGATGGATGTCATGGTGGTCATGCGCTCTGCTCGAATTCCTTTTCGGTGCTGCCGGTGCGGCGCACAATGAGTTGCTGAAGTGATACGGGGGCGAGCTCGAGGCTCTTGCTCGCGGCGGCCTCGCGCTCGGAGACGCTGAGGCCCCTGACGGTGACCGAGGTGAGACCACCGATGCCGGCGCGGTGCAGCACCTCACGGCCGTGTACGAACTCGTCTACGACGGGCCTGAGGCCGCTCACGGTCGTCGCGGATGCGCGAAGCTCCTCGGCATCCTCATCGATGATGATGCGGCCTTCGTCGATCACGAGCACGTGTTCGAGGAGGTCGCTCACCTCGTCGATCAGGTGCGTCGAGAGGATCACGGTGCGCGGATGCTCGGCGTAGTCCTCGAGCAGGCGATCGTAGAAGATCTGCCGGGCCACGGCATCCAGTCCCAGGTACGGCTCATCGAAGAAGGTGAGCGGTGCGCGGGACGCGAGGCCGACGATAACGCCCACCGCGGAGAGTTGACCGCGGGAGAGCTTCTTGATCGGTCGGTTCACCGGAAGACGGAACTCATCGACGAGCCGCTCGGCAAAGTCGGCATCCCAGTGCGAGAAGAACCACGGGGCCGTCGCGAAGACGTGACGCGGTTTGAAGTTGTCTGGGTAGCGCTGGCTCTCCTTGATGAAGCAGAGCCGCTGCAGCACCTCGGCGTTCTCCACGGGGGAGGCGCCGAAGACCTCGATGCTGCCGCTCGTGGCGAAGTCCTGCCCGGTGAGCAATTGCATGAGCGTGGTCTTGCCTGCGCCGTTGCGGCCGAGGAGGCCATAGATCTTGTTCTCGGTGACAGTGAAGCTCACGTCGTTCACGGCGTGCACGCTGCCGAATCGTTTGCTGAGGTTCGTCACCTCGACTGCTGGGGTCATGTCCTGTCCTTCTGTGTGATGGTGGTCGCGCCCGTGATCATGGCGGCCAGTTGGTCGGGCGAGATGCCGAGCTTTTCGGCCTCCGCGAGGAGCGGTTGCACGAATTCGGCCTGGAATTCGTCGCGTCGCTTCTGCACGAGCCGATCGCGCGAACCCGCGGCCACGAACATCCCGATGCCGCGTTTCTTGTAGAGGATGCCGTCGTCGACCAGGAGGTTCACGCCCTTGCCCGCGGTGGCGGGGTTGATGCGATAGAACGCGGCGAACTCGTTGGTCGAAGGCACCTGGCTCTCTTCTGCCAGCGCTCCGCCGATGATGTCGTTCTCGATCTGCTCGGCGATCTGAACGAATATCGGTCTGCCCTCGTCCACTCGACTCTTCCCTCGTACGTTGGTTCATTACTTGAGTAACTAACCAACCAGCTTTGTTCTCGAATGTCAAGTGCGCCGCGACCTCCTAGGCTCGAAGCGTGTTCGAACTTCATCACCTCAGCGCGCAGGAGCAGTGGGATCGGCTCCAGCGCCGAGAGATCACGCCGACCGAGCTCGTCCGGCACTACCTCGACCGAATCGAGCGACTCGACGGCGAGCTCGGTGCATTCGTCACCGTGACCGCGGATGCCGCACTCGAGCGGGCGCGCGCGCAGACCGCCGAGGGCCCGCACCCCACCGCGCTCTGGGGACTTCCGTTCGCCGACAAGGACCTCCAGAATCGGGCCGGTGTGCCGACAGGATTCGGTTCGCGGCTCACCCGGGGATTCGTGCCCGAGGTCTCCGATGAACTCGTCACGGTGCTCGACGACGCCGGTGGCATCAGCCTCGGCAAGACCAACGCCCCGGAATTCGGTCTGCCCTCCTACACCGAGAGCCTCGTGGCTCCTCCGGCGCGCACGCCGTGGGACACCTCACTCGGCGCCGGCGGATCGAGCGGCGGAGCGGCGGTCGCCGTCGCGGCGGGGCTCCTTCCCTTCGCGCCGGGCTCGGACGGCGGCGGCTCCGTGCGCATTCCCGCCGCGGCGACCGGGCTCGTCGGCATCAAGCCTTCGCGCGGGCTCGTGCCGAGCGGTTCGGGACTCGACAAGCTCGCCGGCCTCGTGGTCGCCGGCCCGCTCGCGCGAACCGTCGCCGACGCCGCCATGCTGCTCGACGCCATGATCGGCGATCAGCCGTTCCCATTCACGGTGCGCGCGCCGCGCTGGGACGGCGGCGCCCTCCTGAACGCGGCCGTGCGAGGGGAGGGCCGGTTCCAGCTGGGCGTGATGACGACGTCTCCGTGGGACTCGGCGTACGACATCCGGGTGTCTGGCGAGGCATCCGCGGCGCTCGCCCTGGCGCTGGGGGAGCTGGACGCGATCGGCCATGGCATAGAGGAATTCGCGCTCGAGCCCGACGACAGCTACTCGCCGAACTTCCGCACGATCTGGCAGGCGGGTGCCGCGGGCATTCCCGCGGAGGGGGAGCAACTGCAGTTGCTCGAACCGCTCACGCGCTGGCTCGTGGGCAAGGGTCGCGAGATCTCCGCTCGTCAGCTCGGGGAGGCGCTTGCCGCCCTCGCGCTGTTCGAGCGGTCGATCATCCGCCAGTTCTCGGCCTTCGACGCGGTGGTGACGCCTGCGCTCGCGATGACACCGCGACCCGTTGGCTGGTATGACAGCGAGGATGCCGAGCGCAATTTCGAGCAGCAGGTGCAGTACACGCCCTTCACGTCGTTCGCGAACGTCACCGGACTGCCAGCCATCACCCTGCCGGTCGCGCAGACCGAGACCGGACTCCCGATGGGCGTGCAGCTGATCGGCCGCCCGGGCGGGGAGTCCACCCTGCTCGCGATCGGAGCCCAGCTCGAACGCCGCCTGCGCTGGCAGGATCGCCACCCGCCGCAGTGGTGATCGCTCAGGACGGGAGGCCGAGCAGTTCCGCGCTGCGATCCCACAGCTCTGCCGCGAGTTCGGCGTGTTTCTCGAGCGGGCGGATGCGCCCGAACGGCACGAGTCGGTCGAAGTAGGTTCCCGTCGGCACGCCGACGTGATTCGCCGAGGCGAGATGGATCAGCGGCTCCGCTCCCTGCTCCGGTCGTAGCCCGATCTTGCCCCCGCTGACCAGGGCGGCGAAGCGGATGAGCGCGTAGTCCGCACCGAATCCTGTGGCGACATAGCCGGGGTGGAAGGCGTAGGCCTCGAGCCCGGTACGCCTTGCGAGTTCCTCGATGAAGAGGATGTCGAGAAGCTTGCTCGTGCCGTAGGCACGCCAGCCGCCGAGCCAGGCGCGACGCTCGAGGTTCAGGTCGTTGAGATCGAGCCTGCCGAACAGGTTGGCGACGCTCGCGGTCGAGATCACTCGTGCGGCGCTGCGCTGCAACACCGGCAGCAGCAGGTTCGTGAGCAGGAACGGCGCGAGATAGTTCGACTGCAGGGTGCGCTCGAAGCCGTCGGCGGTGACCTGTCGCTTGCGCACGAGCCCACCGGCATTGTTCGCGAGCACGTCGATGCGCTCGAATCGGGCGCCGAGTGCGCCGGCGAGCTCCCGCACGTCATCGAGCCGATCGAAATCGGCGAGGAAGGCCGTGCCTCCGACAGCGTTCGCGATCGCGGTGGTGCGCTCGCGGTTGCGCCCGACGAGCGCGAGCTCCGCGCCTCTCGCCGCGAGACTCCTCGCCGCCGCCGCGCCCAGGCCGGAACTCGCTCCGGTGATCACCATGACGCGCCCCTCGAGATCGTGGGCCGGCCGCGTGTGCGCATTGGTCATACACCGTTTCTAGCAGGCGCCCGATCGTCCGCCGCCAAGCCGCACCCCAGCGTCGCGGAATACAGTGGCAGCATGCCGAGCACCCCGAAGCGCGTCGCGATGGTGTCGATGCACACCTCGCCCACCGCCACCGCGGGCAGCGGGGATGCCGGCGGCATGAACGTCTCGATTCTCGCGACGGCGAAGGGCCTGGCCGCCCGCGGCGTGCGCGTGGACCTGCTGACCCGCGCGTCTGGCCCACCGAGGGTTGCGGAGGTCGCGGAGCGTATCACCCTGCGGGAGCTGGCAGCCGGGCCGGCCGCCGTGCTGCCGAAGCGGGTGCTGCCCACTGTGGCCGACGAGTTCGGCGAGGCCGTCGCCGCCCTCGCTCGTGGTGCCGATGGTGGCTACGACCTCATCCATGCGCACTATTGGTTGAGTGGACTCGCCACTCTGCCGGTGGCGATCGAACAGGGCGTGCCGCTCGTGCAGAGTTTTCACACCCTTGCGGCGATGAAGAATCGCGTGCTCGCTCCGGGGCAGGAGGCGGAGCCGGAGGCGAGGGTGCGCTCGGAGATGTATCTCGCGAACCAGGCCGCCGCCATCGTGGCGGGGTCCGCCGCGGAGGTGACGAGCCTGATCGACGACGTTCGCGCATCCGCTGAACGTATCTGGGTGATTCCGCCGGGCGTCGACGTCGAACTGTTCCGGCCGGATCGCGCCGTGCGCGGAGCAGAGCGGCGGATGCGAGGCAAGCTGCGACTAGCGGGCGACCGTCCGGTGATCGTCGTCGCCGCGCGCATCCAGCCGCTCAAGGACCAGGCGCTCGCGATTCGCGCCTTCGCCGAGGTGCACGCTCTGCGCGGGTGGGATCCGGTGCTCGTGCTCGCGGGCGCCGAGACGCCGGGCGACGAGGAGTATGGGCGGATGCTGCGCTCGCTTGCCGTAAGCCTCGGCGTCTCAGACGACGTGCGCTTCGTCGGCGCCCTGTCGAGGGGTGACCTCGCCGACCTGTTCGCGATGGCGAGCCTCACGCTCGTACCATCGCACTCGGAGACCTTCGGCCTCGTCGCGCTCGAATCGGCGGCGAGCGGGACGCCCGTGATCGGCTACCGCGGCGGGGGGCTGGTCGAGGCGATCGCTGACGGCGCGTCCGGCGTGCTCGTCGACTCGCGCGACCCGGGCGAGTGGGCGAGCGTGATCGCGCTGCTGCTCTCTGACCCGGTGCAGCTCGAGCGGCTGCAGTTCTCCGCGCGCCACCACGCTCTCGGCTTCACCTGGGGCGCCACCGCCACCGCGCTGCTCGGCGTGTACTCCGCGCTCGTCAGCTAGGGCGGCCGTAGGTCTCGAGCAGGCGCAGCCAGATCTCGTTCATCGTCGGGTATGCGGGAACCGCGTGCCATAGCCGGTCGATCGGCACCTCGCCCACGACCGCGATCGTGGCGGCCTGGATCATCTCGGCGACGTCCTGGCCGACGAAGGTGACCCCGAGCAACACACCGCGCTTCTCGTCGACGACCATGCGGGCCTTGCCCTCGTATCCATCGGCCTGCAGGGCGGCGCCCGCGACCTGTCCGAGTTCGTAATCGACCACGCGGATGTCATACCCGGCCTTGCGCGCGGAGTCGGCGGTGAGACCGACTGAGGCGACCTCGGGGTCGGTGAAGGTCACCTGCGGAACGGCCTCGTGGTCGGCCGTCGCCGCGTGCGTGCCCCACGGCTTGTCGTCGACCGGTTTGCCGGTGGCACGCGCCGCGATGACATCGCCCGCCGCCCGCGCCTGGTACTTGCCCTGGTGGGTGAGGAGCGCGCGGTGGTTCACGTCGCCGCAGGCGTACAGCCAGTCGAAGCCCTTCACGAGCATCGTGTCGTCGACCTGCAGCCAGTCGCCCGGTTTCAGGCCGATCGTTTCGAGACCGAGGTCGCTCGTGCGAGGAACGCGTCCCGTCGCCACGAGCAGTTCCTGCGCGGCGACAGTGCTTCCGTCGTCGAGCTGCAGTGTCACGCCGGAGTCGTCGCGCGCGACCGAAACGGGTGAGACGCCGAGCTTGACCGTCGCACCCAGCTCGCGCAGCGCATCCGCGACCAACTCGCCGGCGAACGGCTCATTGCCCGAGAGAAGTGCGCCGCGGGAGATCAGGGTGACCTGGGTGCCGAAGCTCGCGTAGGCGGTGGCCATCTCTGAGCCGACGACGCCGCCGCCGATGATGGCGAGACTCGCCGGCGCCTGCTGTGCGCTCGTGGCATCGCGGCTCGTCCACGGGTTCGCCTCGGCGAGGCCGGGAACGTCGGGCAGCATGCCGTCGGAGCCGACGCTCACCGCGACCGCGTGCTTCGCCGTGAGCACCGTGGTGTCGCCGTCATCCGTGGTGACCGTGACCTCCTTGACCCCGGTGAATCTCGCGTGGCCGCGCACGAGGTCGATGCCCGCGCCCTGCACCCAGTCCACCTGGCTCTGGTCGTTCCAGTCGTGGGTGAAACTGTTGCGGCGGGCGAGCACCGCGGAGACGTCGAGAGAACCGGTGACCGCCTGCTTCGCTCCGCCGAGCTTCTGTGCGGCTCGAAGGGCTATGCCGCTGCGCAGGAGCGTCTTCGAGGGCATGCACGCCCAGTAGGAGCAGTCGCCGCCCACGAGCTCGCTCTCGATGATCACCGCCGAGAGGCCGCCCTGTACGGCCCGGTCCGCGATGTTCTCGCCCACCGCTCCCGCTCCGACAACGATCAGGTCATACTCACGATTCGCCATCCCCCGAGGCTACTCGCGCCCCCGCCGCCGTTTCGGAAATTCAGGACTTTGGCACTCGGCTGCAGTTTCGGAAACTCAGGAGATTGGCGGGCAGCCTTCCGGAAATTCAGGACTGTGGCGCGCGCGGATGCCGCAGGGCGGTCTTTCGGCGCCAGTAGCGCACCGAAGTCCTGAGTTTCCATTCGCCCGAAGGGCGACCAAAGTCCTGAGTTTCCGAAGGAGCGGAGGGGAAGCTGCAGCCGGGGTCAGCGGCCGACGAAGGTCGCTGGGGTGCGGGTGAGGAAGGCCTGCATGCCGATGCGAGCGTCCTCGCTGCCAGCGAGCTCGACGAGCTTCGGCTGCAGCTGCTGCTCCGCAACTGCGTCGCCCTCCCGCACCGCGGCGCGCGCGTTCGCGAGCGACGCTTGCACCGCGAGTGGAGCCTGTGCGGCGATGCGCTGCGCCAGCTCCAGCCCGCGGGCATACTGCTCGCCGTCGGCGACGACCTCCTGCACGAGCCCGATGCGGCGCGCCTCCTGCGCATCGAAGCTGTCTCCAGTGAGGATCCAGCGCATCGCATTGCCCCAACCGACGGCTCGGGGAAAGCGCAGGGTGGCGCCGCCGAAGGGCAGGATGCCGCGCGCAACCTCGATCTGCGCAAAGGTGGTCGACTCGGCAGCGACAGCGATGTCGCTCGCGAGGATCAGCTCGATGCCGAGCGTGAGACAGGTGCCCTGCACGGCGATCACGACCGGCTTGCTCAGCTGTGTGCCACTGACCTGCCAGGGGTTGACGCCGCCCTCTGGCACGATGTCGAGGCCGTCGGCACCGATGCGCGGGCCGACATCCGCGAGGTCGAGTCCGCCGGTGAAGTGGTCACCGTGCGCGTAGACGAAACCGGCTCGAAGCTCGGGGTCGCGTTCGAGTTCCCCGTAGGCGAGAGACAGCTCCTGCAACATCCGAAAGTCCGTTGCGTTGCGCTTGTCGGGGCGATTGAAGCCGATGAGCAGTACGTGTCCGTCGCGATCGACAGTGATGCGTGAGTCCGTCATGCAGTCAGCCTAGGCGGAGGCCACGCACGCCGACATCCGCCAGTCAGGCGGTGAGAGCGCCCAGGATGCGCAGGATGCTGCCCAGGTCATCCGAGGCGGCGTCGGCGGACGCTGGCGCGAACCCTGCGATCCCCGCCCCGGCCAGCGGGAGTGCGGCTCGCGCGGCGCCGATCACGTCGAGGAGCGTCGCGAGCGACAGTCCGAACGGCATCGGGTCGCTGACGCCACCGAACTCCGCGGGGTCGAGCACGTCGAGGTCGATGTGGATGTACACCGAACGCGCGCCGCTGTCAGCGAGCACCTTCGCGACCGACGCGGCGCTCGCATCCTGCACCCCGAGCACGCGCACATCGCTTGAGCCCAGGTAGTCGTTCTCACCGTCGTCCAGGCTGCGGATGCCGACGAGAATCGTACGCGCGGCATTCACGGGAACCTCGGGCACCAGACTCGGCGTTCCCTCGCCGAGAAGCGTGCGCAGCACCATGCCCGTGAACGCTCCCGATGGCGAGGACTCCGGCGTGTTGAGATCCGGATGGGCGTCCAGCCACAGAACCGCCATCGACTCGTTGCGCCCGTTCGCGTGCGCGATCGACGCGAGGTCGACGCCGCAGTCGCCGCCCACGGTGATCACGGTGCCGGTCAGCGCGTCGAGCGCCTGCACCATCCGGTCGCGCACCTGCTCGACCGAGCTGAGCCGATGCACCGCGGTGCCCTGGCTGCTGCCCGCGCCGAGCGGCACATCGACCGTGACCGTGGATGCCGCGGGCAGATCCCCACGGATCGCCTCGGCTCCTTCGGCCAGTCGCATCGCGCGCGACGATCCTGAACCCTGCCACTGTGGAACGACGAGAAAGGTAGACGGCACGAGACTATTCTGCGTGCTTCATGGCTCGGCCGTCACCCGGCGTGGTCAGGAGGCGCGCCGTGCGAGGGCGAGATTCGCCCTCAGTTGCTCGGCGTTCTGGCGCACGACGTAGGCGGGCTGGTCACGTTCGACCCTCCAGCTCTCCGAGAGCGGGCCGACGTTCACGGTGTCGAATCCGAGCTCGTCGTAAAGCCTCGTCACGACGGCCACTGCCTCGTCGCTGTCGCCCGACGTTGCGAGCGCGCGACGATTCTCGGTGCCCGCCGGAGCGCCATCCGACGTGATGTCGGCGGACGGGATGTGGTTGAAGCCCTTGGCCACCTTCGAGGTCGGCAGGTGCTCCTGCAGCAGGCCCGAGACCGTCGCGGAGCCGTCGTCGAGGGCCGCGACGTGACCGTCGCGCTCCCAGTAGTAGTTGTTGGTGTCGATGACGACCTTGCCCGCGAGCGGCGCGACCGGCACGTCCTGATACGCCTTGAACGGCACGGTCACGACGGCGAAGTCCGCGGCCTCTGCCGCCTCCTGCGGGGTTGCGGCGCGCGCATGTTCGCCCAGTTCGGTGACGAGCTCGCTGAGGGTCTCGGGGCCGCGCGAGTTGCTCATCACCACGTCGTATCCGTGCGCGACCGCTGCGCGCGCGACCTGGCTGCCGATGTGTCCTGAACCGATGAATCCGATAGTTGTCATGTTCGCGCCAACGGATGTCGTGGCCGATTTCTTCCCATCGGTGCAGGCGCTACTGCCCGTCGGTGATGGACTGACGAGGCGTGCTCGCCTTGAGGGCGGCGAGTCGCGCGTCAAGCTCGACCTGCTCATCCGAGGCCTCGAGCTGTTCGAACTGTGCGTCGAGACTCGAAGACGCGAGCTCCTGCCGTCCGGCCACGCGTGCCTCCTCGCGGCGGATCTTGCTTTCGAAGCGGCTGATCTCGCTCGTCGGGTCGAGCAGGTCGATGCTCTTCACGGCATCGAGAACCTGGGACTGCGCCTTGACGGTCTTCGAGCGTGCGACGAGTTCATCGCGCTTGGCGGTGAGCTGGCTGAGCTTGCCGCGCATCGCGTCGAGTCCGGACTTCAGCTGGTCGACGACCGCGGTCTGCGAGGCGATCGTGGGCTCGGCGGTGCGGGCCTCCTTCTCGGCCGAGAGCTGCCTGCCGAGCGCGACCTTCGCCAGATTGTCGAATTTGTCGGCGTCCGCGGTGTTGCCAGCGGCGCGCAGTTCATCCCCCTTACGACTGGCTGCGACGGCCTTGGTGCCCCAGTCCTGCGCGTTCGCGACGTCTTCGGCGTGGTCCTGCTCCATGAGGCGCAGGTTGCCGATCGTCTCGGCGATAGCGCTCTCGGCCTCCGCGATGCTGTTCGTGTAGTCACGCACCATCTGGTCGAGCATGACGGCCGGGTCCTCAGCGGAGTCGATGAGGGCGTTGATGTTGGCCTTCGCCAGCTGGGAGATCCGACCGAAGATGGACTGCTTGCTCATGATGGGGCCTTCCGGATTCGCGAGTGCACTGACTGTGTCGCGATTCTATCCGTCGGGCCCCACCACGGGCTGGGCTGCGGCCGAGGTTCAGTTCTCGATCGAGAGCTTCACCCTGCGGCGGATGTCCGCGAGCTGCGTGGTCAGTTCGACAGGCAGTCGGTCGCCGAAGTGACCGAAGAACTCCTCGGTCCCGTCCAGCTCGGCGAGCCAGGCATCCGGATCGATCTCGAACAGGTCGTGCCACTGCTTGCGGCTGACGTCGATGCCCTCGAGATTCAGGCCGTCGTCGACGGGCTTCCAGCCGAGCGGAGTGTCGGCAGCGGGCACGCGGCCGTCGACGCGCTCGAGGATCCACTCGAGCACGCGCGCGTTCTCGGCGAAGCCGGGCCAGAGGAAGCTGCCGTCGTCGCCCTTGCGGAACCAGTTGACCTGGAAGATCTTGGGCGCTGTGCCGTTCTGCTGCAGCTTTTCGCCCACCTTCAGCCAGTGTGACCAGTGGTCTGCCATGTTGTAACCGCAGAAGGGCATCATCGCGAAGGGATCGCGCCGCAGTTCGCCGACCGTTCCCTCCGCGGCCGCTGTGCGCTCCGACGAGACGGTGGCGCCGACGAAGACGCCGTGCTTCCAGTCACGCGCCTCGACCACGAGCGGCACGTTGCTCGCGCGGCGGCCGCCGAAGATGATCGCGTCGATGACCACGCCATCCGGGTCGTCCCAGTTGTCGGAGATCGTCGGGCACTGCGAAGCGGCCACGGTGAAGCGAGAGTTGGGGTGCGCCGCTGGGGTTCCGGATGCCGGGGTCCAGTCCTTGCCCTCCCAGTCCACCAGGTGGTCGGGGGCCTTGTCGGTCAGTCCCTCCCACCAGACGTCGCCGTCGTCGCGCAGCGCCACGTTGGTGAAGATGGTGTTGCCCCACATCGTCTCGATCGCCGTGGCGTTGGTCGTCTCGCTCGTGCCTGGGGCGACACCGAAGAATCCGGCCTCGGGGTTGATGGCGCGCAGGCGCCCATCCGGTCCCGGGTGCAGCCAGGCGATGTCGTCGCCGATGGTCTCGACCTTCCAGCCGGGGATCGTCGGCCGCAGCATGGCGAGATTCGTCTTGCCGCAGGCGGAGGGGAACGCGGCGGCGACATGGAAGACGCGGCCGCGTGGGTTCGTGACCTTGAGGATGAGCATGTGCTCGGCGAGCCAGCCCTCGTCGCGGGCGATCACCGAGGCGATGCGCAGGGCGAAGGCCTTCTTGCCGAGCAGGGCGTTGCCGCCGTAGGCGGAACCGAACGACCAGATCTCCCGGGTCTCGGGGAAGTGCGAGATGTACTTGGTGTCGTTGCAAGGCCAGGCGACATCCTTCTCGCCCTCGGCCAGCGGCGCTCCGACGCTGTGCAGCGCGGGAACCCATTCCACGCCGGGGGTGATGAGGCGCAACGCCTCCGTGCCCATGCGGGTCATGATCCGCATGCTCGCGACGACGTAGGGGGAGTCGGTGATCTGCACGCCGAGCTTGGAGTAGGGGCTGCCGAGGGGACCCATCGAGAACGGGACGACGTACATCGTGCGCCCGCGCATGCTGCCGGTGAAGAGCTCGCGCAGCGTGGCCTTCATCTCGTCGGGGTGACGCCAGTTATTGGTCGGGCCGGCGTCCTCTTCTTCGAGGGAGCAGATGAAGGTGCGCTCCTCGACCCTGGCGACGTCGCTGGGAGCGCTGCGCGCGAGAAAGCTGTAGGGCCGGAACTCGGGGTTGACGCGGGTGAGGGTGCCGCTCGCCACGAGCTCGCGGGTGATGTCGTCGAACTCCTTGGCCGAGCCATCGCACCACACGATGCGGTCCGGCCGGGTCATGGCCGCCATCGATTCCACCCAGGCGGCGACGTCGCGCGGAATCGCGGGGGCATCCTCGTGCTCGTGCTCGTCATCGCCGTGTTTGGCGGTGCGGTGCGCGTAGTCCTGAAGCCGTTCGTCTGCTTCGAGACGGTCGGCATCGGTGCCGGGGCGAATCGGGGTGAGAGTCATGTCGGTCCCTCAACTTTCATGGGTGTCGGTTCTGTCAAGAACGGGCGTCTTCTTCAACGATGCGCCTCTCGTGGCAAATTTTCTCTGCGAATGGGTGGAAAGAAGCGTCAATCTTTCGCTAGGGTAAATTCCATGACCGATCTCGCCACTCTGGGGCAACGCATCCGCTTCTTTCGTACCTCGGCCGGCCTCACTCTCGATCAACTCGGCGCAGAGGTCTCGATCGCGGGCAGCCAGCTCTCGCTGATGGAAAACGGCAGGCGCGAGCCGCGGCTCTCGCTGCTGCAGAGCATCGCGACGGCACTCGGCACGGAGGTGGCCGACCTCCTGGACGACAAGCCGCCGACGCCGAGGGCCGCCCTCGAGATCGAACTCGACCGGATGCAGCACAGTGCGGTCTACGCGGGGCTCGGGCTGCCCAGCATCCGCCCCTCGCGTTCGATGTCGGACGACACGCTCGAGGCCCTGCTCGGCCTGCATCGCGAACTGGCGCGTCGTGCGCGTGAGGCGATCGCGACGCCGGAGGAGGCACGCCGCGCGAACACGGAGCTGCGCCAGTACATGCGCACACAGAACAATCACCTGCCCGAGATCGAGGAACTCGCGGAGGAGAGCCTGCGCGGCGTCGGCCACACCACCGGCGCTCTCACGCACCGCGAGGTGAGCCTCATGGCCAAGAAACTCGGTTTCGAGTTGATCTTCGTCAACGACCTCCCGCACTCCACCCGGTCTGTCACCGATCTCGCGAACGGCCGCATCTACCTGCCGCCGGCGTCCATCCCCGGCGGCCACGGGCTCCGCTCGATGGCGCTGCAGGCCCTCGCGCATAGGCTGCTGGGCCACAAGGAGCCCGAGAGCTACGCGGAGTTTCTGCACCAACGCCTCGAGATCAACTACTACGCGGCGGCGTGTCTCATGCCGCTGCGTCAGTCGGTCGACTTCCTCACGGCGGCCAAGAACGATCGCAATCTCGCGATCGAGGACTTCCGCGATGCCTTCGGTGTGACCCACGAGGCCGCGGCGCTGCGCTTCACCAACATCGCCACCACTCACCTCGGCATGACGGTGCACTTCCTGCGAGTCGGCGAAGACGGCGCGCTGTACAAGGGCTACGAGAACGACGGTCTGCGGATGCCGACGGACGTCACGGGATCAACCGAGGGCCAGCTGGTCTGCCGCCATTGGAGTGCGCGCATGGCGTTTGCGCGCACGAACCGCACGACCGAGCTCTACCAGTACACCGACACCCCGACCGGCACCTACTGGTGCTCGACGCAGACCGGTACCGGTTCCAAAGAGGAGTTCTCGATCACGTTCGGGGTTCCCTTCGCGGATGCGAAGTGGTTCCGCGGGCGGGAGACGACGAACCGCGAGAGCTCGAGCTGCCCGGATGCGAGCTGCTGCCGTCGACCCACCACCGAGTTGTCGAAGCGCTGGGCGCACAAGGCCTGGCCGAGTGCGCGACTGCACGCGCACATCCTGTCGCCGCTGCCGTCGGGCACCTTCCCGGGCGTGGACGACAACGAGCTCTACGAGTTTCTCGAGCAGCACTCGGGCGACACGCACTAGCTCCAGGCGAACCAGCGCGCGGCCTCCGCGCCCGCTGCCCGCAGCCAGCGCGTCGGATCTCCCATGGCCGCCGCTGACGATCCGGCGAGGTCCGTGAGCGTTGTCGCCCAGATCGCTGAGCCATCCGCGGCCACCGGGGGCACTTCGAGTCTGCCGGCGATGACGCCCACGGGAATGTCGACGCGGTCGGCGAGCGCGATGAGGTGTCCCACGACCTTGCCCGTCGTCGAGGTTGAATCGAAGGAGCCCTCGCCGGTGATCAGCAGCGAGGCGTCGGCCACCGCATCCGGAAGTCCGCTGAGCCGAGCGACATAGGCCGCTCCCGGCTCGATCGAGGCGCCCCACGCGGCCGCGAAACCATAGGCCGTGCCGCCAGCGGCTCCCGAGCCCGCCAGGGTCGGGTCTCCGCCGAGCAACTCGGCGAAGCGGGTGAGACCGGCGTCGAGGGCCGCGACCTGATGCGGAGCCGCGCCCTTCTGCGGACCGAAGACCTGCGCGGCCCCGTCCGCACCGAGCAGTGGCGCCGTGACGTCGCTGAGGAGCACGACCCCGTCGACCGGGGGAGCGACGAGCCCGCCGCGCTGCAGCGTGCCGAGGCGCGCGAGCTCGGATGCGCGCAGACCTCCACCGTGCGCCACGAGTCCGAGCGCCTCAAGCGCGCCCGCCCCGCCATCCGTTGACGCGGAGCCGCCGAGTCCGATCACGATCTTGCGCACTCCGGTCTCGAGTGCAGCCCGGATGACCTCCCCGAGTCCGTAGGTCGTGGCCGCCATCGGGTCGAGCGCGCCCATGAGCGGCAGTCCGCACATCTGGGCGAGCTCGATCACGGCCACGCCGCCCGGCAGCTCGAGCCATTCGCCGCGCACGCGCCTGCCGTCCGGGCCACTCACGAGCCCGGCATCGCGGCGAACGGAGCCCGGCACCGCGGACTGCACGGCGTCCAGCGTGCCTTCGCCACCATCCGCCTGGGGAAGCAGCCTGAGCGTGTCGCCCGGTCGCACCGATCGCCAGCCCTCCGCGATCGCCTCGGCCACGCCGCGCGCCGCCAGCGTTCCCTTGAACGAATCTGGCGCGATCACGACGGTGTGCTGCATCGCTCCATTCTGTCGTGCCCTGTCGGCTGGGAATGTCAGCCCTGCACCCCTGTCAGCGGCGCCCTCGGTTTCGATACGGCCGTGGGCGGCCTACTCAACCCACGTGAGCGGGTTGAGTAGCGAGGAACGAGCGTATCGAAACCCTGGTCGCGCACACGGCCTACTCAACCCACGTGAGCGCCGCGGGATCGGCACCCACCGCCTCGAGCGTGAGCAGCGCCGCGCCCAGGATCGGCCGGGATCGCACGAGTTCGATGTGTGCGACGGGCGCTCGTTGCGCGAGCAGCGTGGTGATGTCGCCGATGAGCGCCTCATTGCCGCCGGCGAGAATGCCGCCGCCGAGGACCACGGGCAGCGGGGTCTCCTGCAGATCGAGCCTGCGGATGGCGGCAACCGCAATCGCCACGATCTCCTCGGCCTGCCGCGCCACGAGGCCGCGGGCGATGGCGTCGCCTCGATCGGAGGCCTCGAACACGAGCGGGGCCAGGGTGGGCAACACAGACGTGGGCAGGCGACCGAAGTGCAACGCCTCGATGACGGAGGCGATATCGGGCAGCCCCAGCTGGCGCGGAATCGTCGTCGTGAACTCGGTCGGCTCGCCGCGCCCGTCGACGGCACGGGCGGCGTACCAGAGCGCCTGCTCACCGAGCTGCCAGCCGCCTCCCCAGTCGCCGGAGAGCACACCGAGCGCGGCAAATCGCACCTGCTCCCCATCGGCGCGCACGCCGACGCAATTGCTGCCGGTGCCGCACACCACGGCGATCGCGTTCGGTTCCTCCGTACCGGCACGCAGCAGCGCGAACATGTCGTTGTCGATGATCGGCTCGCGGTCGCCTGCCGTCGCCCAGCCGAATCCCGCGACGGCCTCGCGGAAGATCGCGATCTCCGCGGGGAGGTCGAGCCCGGAGAGATAGATTCCGGCCTGGAGCAGTCGGCGGCCGGCGAGCACCTCGGTCACGAGCGAGTCGACCACGGCTGCGGCCGCAGCGACGCCGATGTTCTGCGGGCTCGAGGCGGCGCCGCGGGCGCGCGCGAGCACACGTCCGCGGAGGTCGAGAGCCACGGCATCCGTCTTCGAAGCCCCGCCGTCGACGGCGACGAGAACGTGCTCGTTCACTTCGCCCAGGCCAGATGCTGCGCGTTGTTCGCGAGCAGCAGGTCGGTGAGCTGCTCCGCCTTCTCGAGTTGACGAACCAGCGGATGCGCGACGAGCGCCCGCAGCACCCGGTCACGTCCGCCGTGCACGGCGGCATCCAGTGCCAGCCGCTCGTATCCCGCGACATCGCCGATGAGCCCGGCCAGGTCATCCGGCAGCGGCTCGATCGGCAGGGCGGACACCCCATCGCCGCCCACCGTCGCCGGCACCTCGATGACGTGGTCGTCGGGCAGGAACGGCATCGCGCCGTTGTTAACGAGGTTCACGACCTGCACGTCGCCGCGATTCGAGACGAGCGAGGCGATGAGGTCGACGGCCGCCTCGGAGTAGTACGCGCCGCCGCGCTTCTCCAGAATCGCGGGCTTGGTATCGACGTGCGGGTCTGCGTAGAGCTCGAGCAGCTCCCGCTCCACAGCCATGACGGCCTCCGCGCGAGTGGGTGAGGCGAGCTGCTCGCGCAGCACCTCGTCGTGCGAGTAGAAGTAGCGCAGGTAGTAGGAGGGCACGGAGCCGAGGAGGGTGAGGAGCGACGGCGACAGCTCGACGACCTCGGCCAGCTCCTCGACGCGCTCGCCGAGCAGGCGTGGCAGCACGTTGCGGCCGCGCACGGTCACGCCGCGCTCCCAGGTCAGGTGGTTGAGGCCGACGTGGTTGAGCTGCACCTCGGCGAAGTCGACGTCGAGCATCGCGGCGAACCGGCGCTGGAATCCCATCGCCACGTTGCACAGGCCCACGGCACGGTGGCCCGCCTGCAGCAGGGCGCGGGTGACGATGCCGACCGGGTTGGTGAAGTCGATGATCCACGCGTTCGGCTTGGCGTGCCGTCGCACGGTCTCGGCGATGTCGAGCACGACAGGCACGGTGCGTAGGGCCTTCGCGAAGCCTCCGGGTCCGGTGGTCTCCTGACCGATGACCTGCGCCTCGTGCGGCCAGGTCTCGTCGCCCTGGCGTGCCGCCTGGCCGCCGATGCGAAGCTGCAACAGCACGACGTCGGCGTTCTCGACGCCGGCCACGACATCCGAGGTCGCCATGATGGTCCCCGGATGCCCGGCCCGGGCGAACATGCGTCGCGCCATCCCCGACACCAGGTCGAGCCGGTGCGCATCCGGATCGACGAGCCACAGCTCCTCGATCGGCAGCAGCTCGCGCAGGCGGGAGAACCCGTCGATGAGCTCCGGAGTGTAGGTGGAACCCCCACCGATGACGGTCAACTTCATGTCGCGTGTGCTCCCGATCCTTGGTCTGGCTGTTGTGAGATGGTGCCGAGCTCGTCGAGGAGACGCTGCCGCACCTCCCGCTCGAGAACGTGTCTCGCCCCGCGAAGGACGGGGAATTGTGGGACAGCGGATGCCGCGACCTCCGGCTTCCACAGTCCCGCTCTCGCGATCTCTGTGCTGACGAGTCGCGCGAGCGACTCACCTGCCGCCGTGCCGAGCGGTCCGCCGAGCACGATGGTCGCGGGGTCGAGGATGGCGAGCACGGGAACGATGCCGAGCACGACGCGGGAAGCGAACGCGGCGAGCACCGCGTGGCGGGCCGGATGCGTCTCGAGGCTCGCGCGCAGCTCGCTCGTGCTGCCTGCCGCAACTCCTTCCGCCGCGGCGAGCTCCGCGATGGCAGCGCCGCCGAGCAGGTCCTGCAGCGTGCCGGCGTGCGGGTCGACCGCGGCCGCGACGGCGGGCACCGGTAGGTAGCCGATCTCGCCCGCGCCGCCGGCGGCACCGCGGTGCACAGTGCCCGCCAGGTCGACGGCGAGTCCCAGGCCCTCGCCGATCCAGAGGAGGGCGAAGCTCGACGCTCCGCGTCCGGCGCCCTCGGCGCGCTCGGCGATCGCGGCCAGGTTGACGTCGTTATCGATCCGTACATCGCGGCCGAGGGCATCCGCAAGCTTCGCGCTCACACCCTTACGCGGCCAGCCCGGGAGCGTGTCGATGAACGAGAGCTCGTCGCTGCGCGGGTCGATCGAGCCCTGCAGTCCGATGGCGACAATCCTCACGGCCTCTGCATCGAGGTCGGCGGCGGCGCAGGCGGAGTCGATGGCGGTATGGATGTCCGCGACCGCGGAGCGCTCGCCGTCGGCCGGATCCATCGCCGTTTCGACCACGGGGTGCTCGGTGCCGAGGGCGTCGACCACGGTCGAGCGGATCACCGCGTCGGCGATGTCGACGGCAACTCCGAGCACGCGCTCGGACCGCACCGCGTAACTCGCGGCGTTGGGCCCGCGTCCGCCGGAGACCTCACCGACGGCCTCGATGATGCCGGCCCATTCGAGCCTCGAGACGATCTGCGATGCCGTCGGCTTCGAGAGACCGGAGAGCTCGCCGAGGCGATTGCGGGTGAGCCTGCCGTGCTCGAGGAACAGCGAGAGGGCGGTGCGCTCGTTGGTCTCGCGCAGCCACGACGGCGTTCCTGGGACCGGCCTCGTCATGACTCTCCCTCCGTCGATACGCTGCCGCAAAGATATCAGGAAACTTTCTTAACAGATACCGAAGCGGCGCGGCTCAGGGCCGCGCGAGGGCGGGGCGCCGCTCAGTATGCCTGCGGCTGCGTGAAGACACCCGTCGGGTCGTACTTCGTGCGCACCGCGGCGAGGCGAGCCGCGTTGTTTCCGAAGTACGACTTCGCGGGGTCGGGCAGGCTCGCATCCGCATAGTTCACGTAGGCGCCGTCGCCCCACTGCGGCTCGAGCGCGGAGCGGAAGCCGCGCACGTACGCGTCGAAGGGCGCAGGGTCGGCGCCGTTCTCGAACGTGGCGCTGTACTGCACCACCATGAGCGCCGTGCGATGCGGAAACGCCGTGGCACTCGGGCTGAGCTCGCGCACCTGGCCGCCGAGCGCATCCATCGCCACGCCGCCTTCCGTGAGACCGGGCACCGCGGATGCCGCCACCACCTGGTCAAGCAACGTCCTGATCCCGGCGAGGTTGAGTTCGCGGTACGGCACATGCGATGTCGCGGCTGTCGACTGTCGCGTCAGCCGACCGTCCTCGCCCGTAGTGCACTGGGCAAGCGGAATCGTGGCGCATCCGGCGTATCTCATCATCGCGTCGAGGTAGCTGTGCGTCGCGACCGAGTTGCGCGTCGGGTGGGTACCGATCGTCGTCAGCAGGGACTCGAGTTGCGCATCGAGTGCGGACTTCGGCCCGATCCAGGTGCCGGAGAGGTAGAGCCCCGGGCCGTCGGGGTGACTGGAGCCGGTGAGCAGCTTGAGGGTCGACCAGAGCTTCGGGTCGGCCTGCGGCGCCCACTCCTGCCACGCCTTGACCACGGTCTGCGCGACCGCGAACGGCCACTCGAACGAGAACATCGTGACCTTGGGTGCGGGGTGCGTCGTCAACGTGAGCGCGGTGACCACGCCGAGGTGACCGCCTCCGCCCCCGCGGCAGGCCCAGAACAGCTCCGGCTCCTTCTTCTCGGAGACGGTGCGCAGGGTACCGTCGGCGGTCACGATCTCGACCCCTGTGAGCGCGTCGCAGCTCAGCCCAAAGGCGCGCGTCAGCACGCCAACGCCCCCACCGAGAATCAGCCCGGTCGCGCCCACTGTCGGGCAGGTCCCAGCGGCGATCGCCCTACCGGCGTTGCCGAGCGCTGTGTAGACCTGCGCGAGCGAGGCTCCCGCCTGGATGCGCACGGTCTCGTCATCGATGACCACCTCGGTCATGCCCCGCGTATCGATCACGAGCGACGGCGGCATGTCGGTTCCATCGGCGCCACCCGACGACCATCCGGTATAGCTGTGTCCGCCCGAGCGAAGGGCCAGGGGAATCTTCTGGGCGACGGCGAAGGCCAGCCCGGTAGCAACATCCGTCGCGGATGCCGCGGTCAGCACCCCGAGCGGCCTCGCGTCGTCGAAGCGCGGATTCTCCACGAGTCGCACCGTGTCGTACGCGTCGTCGCCCGGACGCGCCAGCGTACCCGTGATCGCGTTCGCGAGTTCGTCCCAGGTGGCGGGAACCTCCGGCGTGGTCGTGGTGGAGGGCGAGGGCCGCGGCTTCGGCGGCGTGACGGGCGCGCACCCGGCGAGGAGACCGACGGCGCCCATCGCGAGTACATGGCGGCGCGATATCGATGTCACTGCCCCATGCTATGCGGGGCCGCCGTTCCACAACGCTTGCAACAGCTATCGAATACCAATAACCTTTTATCGATACTCGATAAGAATGGATCGCTCATGACCAAGCTCGCCGTCGTTACGTCGCAGATCCTCCTCGTTCTCTTGTTTGTTGCCGCACTGGCCGTACAGGCCCTCATCCTTCCCGGAGTCGCAGCCCAATCGCGCGACCTCAACCCGCAGGTCGGCTATCTCTACGCCCCGTTCCTCGTGATGTGCATCGCGGTCGTCGCGTGTGGGCAGGTGGTCCTGGCATCCGTCTGGATGCTGCTGAGGCTCGTCGATCGTGACCGCATCTTCACCAAGCGCGCCTTCGTGTGGGTGGCGATCATGATCGGCGCGTTCGTGCTCGCGACTGTGCTCGCGGCAGTGATGTTCGTCATTCTCAATTTCGTTCTCCAGCTGGGCGGTCCTCCGCTCCTCACCTACGGTCTTCTCGCCATCATGCTCGGCAGTACTGCCCTCGCGCTCGTGCTCGTCGCCCTGCGCGGGCTGCTGCGCAAGGCGAGCGACCACGCGGCCTACCTCGAAGAAGTGGTCTGATGCCGATCGTCGTGAACCTCGACGTCATGCTCGCCCGGCGCAAGATGTCGGTCACCGAACTCGCGGATGCGGTGGGCATCACCATCGCCAACGTCTCGGTTCTCAAGAACTCCCGCGCCAAGGCCGTGCGCTTCACGACGCTCGACGCGATCTGCCGCGTGCTCGACTGCCAGCCCGGCGACATCCTCGAATAC
>DATNBR010000052.1:0-30804 GCA_035571875.1 Lacisediminihabitans sp.
GAACATGCCGCCATCGCCGTTGGAGGCGAGCTCGGACGTGGCGCAGCTGATGCCCGCCGCACCCAGATCCTGGATGCCCTCCACCAGTTCGCCCGCGAACAACTCGAGGCAGCACTCGATGAGCACCTTCTCGGCGAAGGGGTCGCCCACCTGCACGGCCGGGCGCTTGGTCGGCCCACCTTCGGAGAAGGTGTCCGAGGCGAGAATGGATGCTCCGCCGATGCCATCGCCGCCGGTGCGAGCCCCGAACAGCACGACCTTGTTGCCCACACCGCGGGCGTTCGCGAGGTGCAGGTCTTCGTGGCGCAGGACGCCGACCGAGAGCGCGTTGACGAGCGGGTTGCCCTGGTACACCGGGTCGAACCAGGTCTCGCCGCCGATGTTCGGGAGTCCCAGGCAGTTGCCGTAGAAGGAGATTCCGGAGACGACGCCGTGCACAACGCGGGCGGTGTCCGGGTCGTCGATCGCGCCGAAGCGCAGCTGGTCCATGACGGCGACCGGGCGGGCACCCATCGAGATGATGTCGCGAACGATGCCGCCCACGCCCGTCGCGGCACCCTGAAAGGGCTCGATGAAGGAGGGGTGGTTGTGCGACTCGACCTTGAAGGTCACCGCCCAGCCCTCGCCGACATCCACGACACCGGCGTTCTCGCCCATGCCCACCATGAGATTTGTGCGCATCTTCTCGGTGGTCTTCTCACCGAACTGGCGCAGGTATTTCTTAGAGCTCTTGTAGGAGCAGTGCTCGCTCCACATCACCGAGTACATCGCGAGCTCACCGCTCGTGGGCCGGCGGCCGAGAATCTCGCGGATGCTCAGGTATTCGCTCTCCGTGAGGCCGAGTGCCGCGTAGGGCTGCTCGCGCTCCGGAGTGGCCATCGCGTTCGCGACTGTGTCGGCGGGCGCGACGGTGTCTACCGCAGAAGTGGTGGTCGAAGTAGAGGGTGAGTGACTCACGTGGCGAGGGCTCCTGGTTCGAGGGCGTGCCGGGATACGCCGATTCTACCGGTGCGGAAGGAGTCGGCTTCGTCGCGAGTCGGTCGGCGAGCGCGCGGCATTGGGTGCATCCTGGTCGATTCCCTAGGCTGGTCTGATTGCCATCGTGGGGAGCTTCGCATGTTCGAATGGACCGACTGGCTGGGCACACTGGTCGCCGTGGCGATCGCGGTCATCGCGGTCGCACTCGTGGCGGTGGTGCTCTGGGCGGTCACCGCGAGCACCGCGAAGCGCGCACCGACGCTGCACGATCTCATCCTGAGGCTGCGCCCGCGCACGCTCGTGCTCGCGTTGCTCATCGCGCTCTGGGTGGCGGCGAACCTCACGGCCCCGGCGGAATTCTCCTGGTGGCCGGCGGCGTCTCGCACCTTCTTCATCGCGATCATCCTCGTGGGGGCGTGGCTCGTTGCGGGCCTCGCCTCCTTCGGGTTCGGGCGCGTGCTCGGCCGCGAGACGATGGCCACCGCGACCCTTCCGGAGTTTCGCCGGATGCGCACCCAACTTCTCGTGCTCCGTCGCCTCACCACGGTGCTGATCAGCATTGTCGCGGTGGGAGTCGTGCTGTTCTCCTTCCCCGAGGTGCGGGCGGTCGGCACGAGCGTGCTGGCCTCGGCCGGCATCGTCTCGATCATCGCTGGCCTCGCGGCCCAGTCGACGCTGGGCAACCTGATCGCCGGGATCCAGCTCGTCTTCAGCAACGCCATCCGCGTCGACGACGTCGTGGTGATCGAGGGCAACTGGGGCAAAATCGGCGAGATCACCCTGTCGTACGTGGTCGTGAACATCTGGGACGAGCGCAGGCTCGTGCTGCCCTGCACCTACTTCACGACCCAGCCCTTCGAAAGCTGGACGAGGAACAGCGCGCTCATCATGGGAACGGTCTTCTTCGACGTGGACTGGCGCTTCCCGATCGAGGATGCGCGCACGAAGTTCATGGAGATCCTGCAGGGTTCGGACTCGTGGGACGGTCGCTCGGCGAGCATGGTCGTCGTCGATGCCGTCGGCGGTCACCTCAGCGTGCGCTGCACCGTCTCTGCCGAGGACTCCGGCGCGCTGTGGAACCTGCGCTGTCTGGTGCGCGAGCAATTGGTCACCTGGCTGCGGGAGGAGCATCCGGACGCGCTGCCGGTGACGAGGCTGCTGTTGCCGGATGCGCCCGTGGTCGGCACTGCGGTCGGCCCGTCGAGCGGCTAGTCGGCTACTTGCCCCAGCCGCCGGGAGGGCCGAGGATCAACAGCACCGTCATGATCACGGCGATCGCAACGACGAGCAGGATGCCGAGCACCACCGGGTGGTTGAGGAACCAGCGCAGCAGTCGGCGCACCCAGGTGCGGTCGGAGGGGTCTTCGGTAGCCTCGCGGTGCCATTCGCCTTCGAGCTTGCCGTGGCGCTCGAGCCAGCGGTCGAACGGGATGGTGGCGTACGGAACGATCGCGGTGACGACCGCAAACACGATCTGACCGACCCTCCAGCGCTGGTTGACGCCGACGAGCACCGCGGTGAGCGCGTAGGCGATGAAGACCAGTCCGTGGATGGAGCCGCCGATGAGCACGGGCAGTGAGCCGGCATCCGCAGCGTACTTCAGCAGCATCCCGACGATCAGCAGGGTCCAGGTCACCGCCTCGGCGATCGCGACGGTGCGGTAGAACGAGCGCGGGGTCACGCGGCTGGGCGCGGTCAGAGTTGAAGTCACCAGTCCATGCTGTCAAAGCGCTGCGCCGCGCACATGGTCCGAAAGTTTGAACCTGCCGCGGCCGCGGGTCAGACGGCGACGAGGGCTGCGATCGCGCTCGTGAAGAAGGCGAGGCCATCAACGCCGCTGCGCATGGCATCCGCGGTGTCTGGCCCGAAGCCGGGCTCGGTCGCATGCTCCGGATGCGGCATCAGTCCGACGACGTTGCCGCGGGCGTTCGAGACTCCCGCGATATCGTTCATCGAGCCGTTCGGGTTCACGCCGACGTAGCGGAACACGACCTGGCCCTCACCCTCGAGACGCGCGAGCTCCTCGGTCGAGGCGATGAAGCCGCCCTCGCCGTTCTTGAGCGGAATGACGATCTCGGCGCCGGTCTCGAACTCGTTGGTCCAGGCGGTCGCCGCGTTCTCGACGCGCAGCACCTGGTCACGGCAGATGAAAGTGCCGTGATCGTTGCGCACGAGGCCGCCGGGCAGAAGGTGCGCCTCGGTGAGCATTTGGAAGCCGTTGCAGATACCGAGCACGGGCATGCCGGCGTTCGCGGCGTCGATGACCTCGCTCATGATCGGCGAGTGTGCTGCGATCGCGCCGCAGCGGAGATAGTCGCCGTAGCTGAAACCCCCCGGCAGCACGATGGCGTCGACGCCACCGAGGTTGTGGTCGCCGTGCCAGAGCGCGACCGGCTCCGCGCCCGCGAGGCTCACGGCGCGCTGCGCGTCTCGGTCGTCGAGCGAGCCGGGGAAGGTGATGACGCCGATGCGCATCAGGCGACCACGGCGAGGTCGACCGGGGCGCCGTCGACGGAGATCGCGACGACGTCTTCGATCACGGAGTTGGAGAACATCTCGTTCGCGAGGGTGCGCACTTCGGCGAGCACCGCATCCGTCACGGGGGCGTCGACCGTCACTTCGAAGCGCTTGCCGATGCGCACACCGGTGAAGCCGGTCTTGCCGAGTCGGGCGAGTGCGCCTGCCACGGCCTTGCCCTGCGGGTCGAGCAGTTCGGCCTTGGGCATGACCTCGACGACGATTGTGGGCATCAACAACTCCAAAGAGTTCGTCTGGGGGTGGATGCGGCCCAGTCTACCGGAGCGCACATCGTGACGACGCGCCCACGATCGTGTATAGTCCATCTGGACTATTTCAGTCGGACCAACAACTAGCGAGAGGGGCGGATGTGGGCACTCAGGAAGCAACGCCCCTGGGTCTCGCCACCCTGGCCCTGCTCGTCGAGCGCCCGATGCATCCCTACGAGATGTATCAAACGCTCGTGCAGCGTCATCAGGACCGAGTGGTCAAGCTGCGCCGCGGTTCGCTCTATCACTCCGTCTACTGGCTCGAAGATCGCGGCATGGTGCGCTCCACGTCCACCGAGCGTGAGGGCAATCGACCCGAGCGCACGATCTACGAGATCACGGAAGCGGGTCGGGAGGAGCTGACGCAACGGGTGGCAGGCATGCTGGCAACACCCGTGAACGAGTATCCGGAATTCCCGCTCGCGATCGGTGAGGCGCATAACCTCCCGCTCAACACCGTGATCGACCTGCTCACCGGTCGGCTCGTGCTGTTGAAGGCACAGCTCGCCGACTCGGATGAGGCGGTGCGCGAGCTTGAGAACAGGCAGGTCGAGCGACGCTACTGGCTCGACGGTTCGTACACCCGCGCGATTCAGGCGGCAGAAGTGAGCTGGCTGGAGCAGCTGCTGGCAGACCTTCGAAGCAATGACATCCGGTGGCCAGACAATGGTCAGCCGACACACACGACAAGCAAGGAACAAGATGCAGACGCATAGCGAGACCGTGGCCAAGCCCTGGCCGGCACTGTGGGCACTCGTGCTCGGATTCTTCATGATCCTGATCGACACGACCATCGTGTCGGTCGCGAACCCGTCGATCATGGACGGGCTGGGGACCGACATCAACTCGGTGATCTGGGTGACGAGCGCCTACCTGCTCGCCTACGCCGTTCCCCTGCTCATCACGGGCCGGCTCGGTGACCGCTTCGGTCCCAAGAACCTCTACCTGCTCGGTCTCGTCCTGTTCACGGGTGCCTCTGCGTGGTGCGGCTTCTCCGGCGACATCTCCACCCTCATCGCGGCGCGCGTCGTGCAGGGATTAGGCGCGGCGCTCATGACCCCGCAGACGATGGCCGTGATCACTCGCATCTTCCCGCCCGAGCGCCGCGGTGCGGCCATGGGTCTGTGGGGCGCGACCGCCGGGGTCGCGACGCTCGTCGGGCCTATCCTCGGTGGCGTGCTCGTCGACGGCTTCGGCTGGGAGTGGATCTTCTTCATCAACGTTCCGGTCGGCATCGTCGCCTTTGTTCTCGCCTGGCGCCTCGTGCCGAAGCTGACGACCCACCAGCACCGCTTCGACATTCTCGGTGTCGCGCTCAGTGCGATCGGAATGTTCCTGCTCGTCTTCGGCCTGCAAGAGGGCGAGAGCTACAACTGGGGCACCATCGTCGGCCCGATCAGCGTGTGGAGTCTCATCATCGGCGGGCTGGTCGTGCTGGCGATCTTCGTGGTCTGGCAGGCGTTCAACAAGGGTGAGCCACTGCTTCCACTGGGCCTCTTCCGCGACCGAAACTTCTCGCTCGCGAATGCCGCGATCACCACGGTCGGCTTCACCATCACCTGCATGTCGCTGCCGCTCGTGTTCTTCTACCAGACCGTGCGCGGGCTCACCCCGACGGAATCCGCCCTCATGCTCGTGCCGATGGCGCTGCTCTCCGGCGCGCTGGCACCGTTCGTCGGTCGCCTCGTCGACCGCGTCAACCCGCGCAACATCGCGGTGATGGGCATGCTGCTGCTCGCCACATCGCTGTTCTGGTACTCGAGCCTGCTGTCGCCCGACATCGCGATCGGCTGGCTGCTGCTGCCGAGCGCAGTGATGGGGCTCGCGAACGCCGGCATCTGGGCGCCGATCTCCACCACGGCGACCCGCAACCTCAGGCCGAAGGATGCCGGGGCCGGCTCCGGCGTCTACAACACCACCAGGCAGATCGGCGCCGTGCTCGGCAGTGCGTCCATCGCGGTGCTCATGCAAGCGCGGCTCACCGCAGACCTGCCCAAGGTGCCGGGCGGTTCCAAGGGCGGGAGCGAGTTCGGCGCGATCGGCGGACTGCCGGAGTTCCTGCACGCGGGCTTCACCCAGGCCATGCAGGAGTCGCTGCTGTTGCCGGCGAGCGTCGCCGTTCTCGGTGCCATCCTGGTGTTCTTCTTCGCCAAGCCGGGAAAGGTCACCGGCTGGAACCGGCCGGTCACCGGCACGGTGCCGGCGGTCGAGCCAGCAGACATCGCCTAGCTCACTGAGCCCGCGGCGCGCGTCCTGAGGCGCGCGCCGTGCCGCGGCTACTGGGCGATGTGGATGATGTGATCGGCGCGCTCCGCGGTAGCGCCGATGAGGCGCGCGTTGTCGGCGTCGGGGCCGGTCGCCCAGGCGAGTGCCGCATCCGGTGTCTTGCCATACCGGATGTGGCGCTCAACGAGCCTCGCCATCCGGATGTCCTGCTCGATTCGCACAAAGAAGCTCAGGTCGAGAAGCGGCGAGACCCGCTCCCACCCGCCGGAATCGTGCAGCAGGTAGTTGCCCTCCACGACGATCGTCGTGAGTTCCGGCCCGAGACGGATCGCCTCGGGCACCGGTTCTTCGGTCTCGCGATCGAAGCCGGGTGCGAGCGCCGTGCCGCCGATATTGCCCGAGAGCTGGATGAGCAGCGAGACGAAACCGTCGACGTCGAAGGTCTCTGGGGCACCCATGCGATCGCGCTTGCCGAGCTTCACCAGGGTTCGCTGTGGCAGGTGGAAACCGTCCATGCCGAGCACCGCACTCTTCGGCCCGAGTAGTTGCACGAGCTTCTCGGCGATCGTCGACTTGCCGGCTGCAGGTGGCCCGACGATGCCGACCAGCACGCGCGGCTTCGTCGATTCCGTCTCCTTGATGAGGCGCGCGATTGCGCCGAGACTGGTGAGCTCGTTCACGCTGACCTCTCCCACACGGAGAATGCTATCCGTCGAGCACCGATGTGCGTCATGGGAGCGCTCACAGAGCTGTCAAATAGTCGAAATAGAGGAACTGCACAACCCCCCGGACAGATGTATCCGGTCTCTTGTGGAGTCCCTCAACGGTGGCCCCAGCACTGGGGGGTACAAGCCATTGTCCCCACAAATGCCGACACCTAGCATTGAAACAGGAACACCGACAAAGACATTCGTCACCGAGTGTTCCCACGCTCCAGAGACCCAAATCTGGAGCGCTTGCCTCGGGGTCGCGGCGGACGATCCCCAGAGGCACAAGCTCTGTGGTGCTGCCCGCCAGCAATCCCTCCACGACCAAGGAGCACCACAATGAACAAAATTCTCACGGGAGCAATCGCCGCGGCCGCCGGCACGGCCCTCCTCCTCGGAGGCGCGGGTACCTTCGCACTCTGGAACAGCAGCACGACCGTCGACGCCGGGTCGATCAGCTCGGGCACGCTCGCGCTGAGCAAGGCCGGCAGCGGCGTGTGGTCGAACGTGACCAACTCGCCGGCAACCACCATCGACCCCGCGACCTTCAAGATCGTGCCGGGCAACACCATCACCTTCTCCCAGCCACTCACCGTCACCGCGACCGGCAATGACCTGTCGGCGACTCTGAGCTACAACGCCTCCACCGTTTCGGGAACGATCACCGGGCTCACCAGTTCGCTCGCCGTGACCTCCGCCAGCCCGAACGTCACCGTGAACGGCAGCACCATCACCGTGACGCAGAGCGCCACTCCCGCGACAGTCAACGTCGTGCTCACCGTCTCGCTCCCCGCGAGCGCCACCGGCGGACAGTCCGGCACCGCGAACTTCAGCGCGCTCACCTTCACGCTGCAGCAGACGACCCCGGTCAAGTAGTCGCGCGGCGGAGCCGGGTAGCCACCGGCAAAGCCTTCCACGAGCAGCTTCGAGCAGGCAGAGGATGAGATGAACGCACGGTCACGTGTTCGCCACCGCGCGACGCGCTCAGCGGCATCGCGCACGTCGGCGCTCGTTGCGCTGGGCCTCGCGGGCATCCTCGGCATCGGGCTCGGCCTTCCCGCGACGGGCAGCTACGCCCTGTGGAACTCGGCCACTGCCGTGAGCGCCGGCAGCATCCAGGCGGGTTCACTGACCGCCGCTGCGAGCGTGAGTCCCACCCTCGCCGTGACCTACTCGTCTTCGACGACATCGAAGACGGGCGGCTTCACAGTGACGAACAACGGCACGGCGGCGGCCACCTACGCCACTGCGGCGACGCTGCGCAGCGGGTCGGATGCCACCCTCGCCAGGAACGTCACCGTCGTCGTGTGGAAGACGGCTTCGGTCGCCACCTGCGGCTCGCCCGCCTCGGCCGTGACGGGCACCTGGAGCGCGTTCCCCGCGCTCAGTGGAACCCTCGCCGCGGGAGCGGCGCAGTCCTACTGCGTGCGCACGACGATCGGAGCCGTCACGGGCCTCTCGAGCGGTGCAACCGTGTATCCGACCCTCACGGCCACGCTCAAGATCGGCGGCTGGAGCAGTGCCGCCGCCGTCGCCATCACCCAGTCGTTCACGGATGACGCGAAGCCGAGCACCCCGACCGGGCTCGTCGCCTCGTCGACGACGACGAGCTCGACGCGCCTGAGCTGGAACGCCTCTACCGACAACGTCGGCGTGAAGGACTACCTCGTGTACCGCGGCAGCACTCTGGTGGCGACGCTCGCCGCGCCGACCACGGCGTTCACCGATTCCGGGCTGACGGCAGGCACCAGCTACAGCTACACGGTGAAGGCTCGGGATGCGGCTGGAAATGTCTCCGCGGCATCCGCTGCGCTCGTGGTCAAGACCATTCCGGCGCTCGTCTGCACCGGCTCGAGCGGATGGTCGGTGACATACGGCTGGCCGCAGCCCTCGGGCGACCAGAGCACCCTGCGCTACGAACTGCTTGTGAACAACACGATCGTTGGGAACATCGCCGACGGGTGGAACCCGTACGTCATCATCCCCGGCAACGACATGGCATACCTCAATACGCTCTCCGCTGGCTCAGTGACCGTCGAGGTTCGTCAGATCCTGCCGAACAACGGCCGCGCCGTTATGGGCATGGGAACCCTCGTGCTGGGTCAGCCGAATTATCGCACCTACAACTGCGGCTGATCATGACGAAGAACTCTCCTCAGACACGAGCCGGCTTCGGCGTACTCCGCGCCATCGGTCGCGGTCTCGCAGTCGGACTCCTCGGGCTGATTCTGCTCGTGGCCGCCGCCGTCATAGCGGTGCCCAAGTTCGCCGGTGCCGTGCCGATGTCGATCCTCACGAGCTCGATGGAACCGACGCTGCCGCCGGGCACGCTCGTGGTGGTCAAGCCCACACCCGTCAGCCAGATTGCCGTTGGTGATGTCATGACCTATCAGATCCGTTCCGGCGACCCAGCCGTCATCTCCCACCGGGTCATTGCGGTCAACTCCCTGAGCGACGGCACCTTCAGCTTCGTCACGAAGGGCGACAACAACGCGGAGGCCGATCCCGTGGTTCTCGGCGAACAGGTCAAGGGCGTCGTCTGGTATAGCGTTCCCCTCATCGGGTTCCTGAGCCAGGCACTCAATGGTGCCGACCGCGACTGGATCGTGCCCGCGCTGGGCTTGCTGATCCTCGGTTACGCCGGGTACCTTCTCGTGCGCGGATCGATCGAGGCATGGCGGCGCAAGCGGGAGAGGGCCGCCGCGGCGCACTCAGTTCGCGGACGCCACCGAGATCGTGTTGGCCCACGGGTCGTCGAAGGTGACCGTGCTGCCGTCGTCGCGGGTCTGGATGCCGTGGTGCGTCATCCGCTCGACCAGGGCGCCCACGTCATCCGGCGTCGGCACCGCAATGTCGATGCGCGACAAGCCGAGCGCGCGCTGGCGCGGACCGGCGCCGCGCGAGTTCCAGGTGTTCATCGCCATGTGATGGTGGTACCCGCCCGCGCTCACGAAAAGCGCTGAGTCGCCGAGCTCTGCGGTGGCCGCGAAACCCAGCCGGTTCACGTAGAACTCGCGCGCTGTGGCGACGTCGCCCACCTGGAGGTGAACATGGCCGACCCTCGCGCCGCCGACGACCGGCTCGCTCACCGCGCCCTCGGTGAGGTGCTCCTGCAGGAAGGCGTTGGGGTCGAGGTAGAGGGTCGACATCTCGATGCTGCCGTGCACCCAGCTCCAGGCGCTGCGGTCGCGATCCCAGTACAGCTCGACGCCGTTGCCCTCCGGGTCGGTGAAGTAGAAGGCCTTGCTCACGAGGTGGTCGGCGCTGCCGGTGAACGTGATCGGGTACTTCTGCGCCACCGAATAGACGGATGCGGCGAGCGCTTCCTCGCTGTCGAACAGAATTGCCGTGTGGTACAGACCGGCCTCGCGCTGGCTCGCGTGCTTCAGTTGCGGCGCGTGCTGCAGGATGACGACGGGCGTCGTGCCGCGACCGAGCGTCACGGTGCTGCCGGCTTCGCTCAGCACCCGCAGAGATATCGCGTCTCGGTAGTACTTCGTCATCGCGTCGAGATCGCCGACGAGCAGAGTCACCGGGCCCATTGCGGTGTCTGCTGCGAGAAGATCGTTGTTCATCGTGGTGGCCTTCCTGTCTCCACCCTACAACTTAGTTGCAGCTACAACTATTCCCGAGGGCATCCGGAGACCGTCCCCGCGTCCAGGTTGAAGGAGGTTTCCTGTCTTTGGCCCACATCGAAGGAACTTTTTGGCTGGAAGTCTCGATTCCTCCTGCTTCTTGCAGCGGGGGCGCGGCCGTCCAGCTCGAACGGGTTACTCGCAGCCCTCGCAGATCGTGGCGGCCGCGGGGTCGACGGGCACGATTACCTCGACGGGGCGCCGGCTTCCGGTCAGTCGTTCAATGAGCTCCCGATAGCGCGCGGCGGTCTGCTCCACGATGTCGGCGGGCAGCTCGGGCGGGGTGCCGGTCTGGTCCCAGTTCGCGGCGAGCCAGTTGCGCACGATCTGCTTGTCGAAGCTCTCAGTACGGTTGCCGGATGCGTAGACGGCGGCATCCCAGTACCGGCTCGAGTCGCTCGTGAGCACCTCGTCGGCCAGGGTGATAACACCGGTCTCTCGGTTTCGGCCGAATTCGAACTTCGTGTCCGCGAGAATCACGCCGCGCTTCTCGGCGATGGCGGATGCCCGGCGAAAGATCTCGAGGCTGAGCTCGCGCAGGGCGGTAGCTGCTTCCGCACCCACGAGCTCGACCGTGCGCTCGAACGAGATGTTCTCGTCGTGCTCGCCGAGCTCGGCCTTGAATGCCGGGGTGTAGATGGGTTCCGGCAGGCGGTCGCCGTTCGAGAGTCCGGCGGGCAGTGCGACACCGCAGACGCTCCGGGTCTGCTGGTATTCGACCCAGCCGCTGCCGACGAGGTATCCGCGTACCACGCACTCGATCGGGAACATCTCGAGGGAGCGCACCAGCATGGCCCGGCCGGCCACGGCATCCGGGATCAGGTCTGCCACGGTGTCGCCGCGCAGCTCGTGGTCCGCCACCAGGTGGTTGGGGATACCGTCGAGCTGGTCGAACCACCACAGGCTGAGCGTCGTGAGCAGCTCCCCCTTGCCCGGGATTCCGGGGGAGAGCACGAAGTCGAAGGCGCTCACCCGGTCGCTCGCCACCACCAGCACCCGTTCGGCGGTGTCGAGGCTCTGCCCGTCTTCGACGTAGAGGTCGCGCACCTTGCCCGAGTATGCGTGCGTCCAGCCGGGCAGGGTCTTCTCGTCACTCTTCTCGGTGGTTTTGTCGTCGGTGCTCACCCCTTCATTATTCCGAACCAGGGAAGGCCGACCTATAGCCGGGGGTGCCGAGTCAGCTGGAGACAATTTAAACTCCTGAACCCGGACGTGGGCTCGACCGCTTATCGGCGGGAGTCCTGTTCTCGTGGCGGGAGTTGTAGCACCCGCCGCGACCTGGTTTCTCCGGCCAGAATGGGAACTTTCTCCCGCCGCGAGAGCTTTCGTCCCGCCATGAGCCAAGCGGATGCGGCGACAACTAGTCGGCGACGCGGGCCGCGATGTCGGTGCGGTACTGGCCGCCCTCGAGGTCGATCGCCTCGAGAGCCCGGTAGGCGCGGGAGCGGGCCTCGCTGAAGTCGGATCCGGTGGCGACGACACTGAGCACCCGGCCGCCGGTGGCGACGAGCTCGTTGTTCGAGACGGCGGTCGCCGCGTGGGCGATCGTCACGCCGTGGATGGCGAGCGCGGTGTCGAGTCCGGTGATCGTGCGGCCGGTGATCGAGGCCTCGGGGTAGCCCTCGCTGGCCAGCACGACCGTGACGGCCACGTCATCCGAGAACTCCGGTCTGGGCATTCCGGCCAGGCGTCCGGTCGCGGCGGCCATGAGCAAACCGCTCAAGGGGGTTACCAGCCGGGGGAGCACGACCTGGGTCTCCGGGTCGCCGAATCGGGCGTTGAACTCGATGACCCGGATACCGCGCTCGGTCACGATGAGCCCGCAGTACAGCAGGCCGACGAACGGGGTTCCCTCCGCGGCGAGCTGGCGCACTGTCGGTAGCGCGATGGTGTCGATCACCTCGTCCACGAAGCCGGCCGGAAGCCACGGAAGCGGCGAATACGCGCCCATCCCGCCCGTGTTGGGGCCCTCATCCGCGTCGCCGAGGCGCTTGTAGTCCTGGGCTGGCGAGAGGGGCAGCACGGTCTCGCCGTCGGAGAGCAGGAAGAGCGACACCTCCTGGCCGGCGAGGAACTCCTCGACCAGCACGCTGCCGTGCGAGAGCCAGTACTCGGCGTGGGCGAGCGCGGCGGCGCGATTCTCGGTGACGAGGACGCCCTTGCCCGCGGCGAGCCCATCGGCCTTAACGACGTACGGGGCGCCATAGGCGTCGAGTGCTGCTGCGACCTCGGTGATGTCGGATGCCCGCACCGCCTGGCCGGTCGGAACGCCGGCCTCCTCCATGATGCGCTTCGCGAAGGTCTTGCTGCCCTCGAGCTGTGCCGCGGTCTTGCCGGGCCCGAACACCGCGATGCCGCGCCTGCGCAGCTTGTCGGCGACGCCCGCGACGAGCGGCGCCTCCGGTCCGATGACGACGAGCTCGATCGCGTTGTCGAGGGCGAAATCGGCCACGACATCGCCATTGGTGGGATCGAGCGAGATGACCTCGACATCCGCGGCGATGCCCGCGTTGCCGGGGGCGACGGTGATCTCGTGAGCGGCGTTCTCCGCGAGGAGGGCGGTGACGATGGCGTGCTCGCGCGCGCCGGATCCGAGGACGAGGATTCTCACCTGAACAGAGTACCCGGCAGCCGCCCCGCCGCAGTGCCCTTCGGAAACTCAGGACAATGGCGCGCGCGAGCGGCCAGGGAGCGCTCTCGCCACGGCAGCGGCGACCACTCTCCTGAGTTTCCGAAAGGGCGGCTCGGGGCGACGGCGGCAGGGTCGGCTAGCGTGGACGAATGGCCAGGGCACGCATCACGGATGTCGCGGGCGGCACCGCGGTAGCGGCCGCGCTCGCGGGTGGTGCAGATCGTGACACGACGGCGATGGCCGTGCGCTACCTGCTGCAGTTGCTCGCGGACGACGCTCCCGGCAACTCCGTGGAGGTGCGCGTGCCACCGTTCGGCGCGGTGCAGTGCATCGAGGGCCCCGGTCACACCCGGGGCACCCCGCCGAACGTGGTCGAGATGGATGCCGCAACCTGGCTTGCGATCGCGACCGGCGCCGAGCAGTGGGCAGCGGCTCGCGCGCGCGGCGTGATCGCCGCATCCGGATCTCGCGCGGACCTCAGCCAGCACCTGCCGCTGCACTGGCAGCGGGCCTAGCCGCCCGAGGATGCTGGCCTTTGTCATCGATGCGCCTGCCATAGCGGCCGCATCGATAACGACATGGCGCATCGATCGAGCGCGCGCGGAGCCGCTGGGCAGAAACTCGAGGGCGAGTGTGACCCATGGGAGAATGGACGCATGAGCGACACGATGCAGGAAACGCCCGAGCAGGCGCAGGTCACCATTCGCCGCGCGCCGAAGATCCCGGTGTTCCTGGTGCTCGGCGCGCTCGTCGGCCTGCTGGGCACGCTCGTCGTCACCGCGCTGCAGCCCGCCGACCCGACGATCGGGTTCGCCGCGTTGTTCGGCTACTTCTGCGTCTACGGCATTCCGTTCGGCATCGTCATCGGCGGTGTCATCGCGGTGCTGCTCGACTGGGTGTCCACCAGGCGCGCCAAGACCGTTCCAGCCGAGCGCACGACCGTGGAGAACGCGACCGCCCAGAACGCGACCGCTCAGAACGCGACCGCCCAGAGCACGACCGCCCAGAACGCACTGGTCGAGAACACCGCTGCGGACGACCCTGTGAGCGGCGAGCAGGGCACCGAACTCAACTGAGCTGGGTGCGCTCGACCCAGTCGAGGTACTCCGGGGTCACCGTGCCCGTGACGTATTCTCCGGTGAAGCAGCTCATCTCGAGACTCTCGATGTTCGAACCCTCGAGGATGGCCGCCTGCATGTCCGCAACCTCCTGATAGATCAGATGGTCGGCCCCGAGCTCGCGGTTGATCTCCGGAATCTTGCGCCCGTGCGCCACGAGCTCCTGTCGCGACGGCATGTTGATGCCGTAGACGTGCGGAAAGCGCACCGGTGGCGCCGCCGAGGTGAAGGTGACGGTGTTCGCGCCGGCCTCGCGCGCCATCTGCACGATCTCCCTCGAGGTGGTGCCGCGCACGATCGAGTCGTCGACGATGAGGATGTTCTTGCCCTTGAACTCCGAGCCCATCGCATTGAGCTTCTGTTTCACGGACTTCTTGCGCTCCGCCTGGCCCGGCATGATGAAGGTGCGGCCGACGTAGCGGTTCTTGTAGAACCCCTCGCGGTACTCGATCCCGAGCTTCTGTGCGACCTGCATGGCGGCAGGCCTCGACGAGTCGGGGATCGGCATGACCACGTCGATGTCGCCCGCGGGCGCGTACTGCGCGATCGTGTCGGCGAGACGATTGCCGAGGCGCAGGCGTGCGTCGTAGACCGAGATGCCGTTCATCACGGAGTCCGGCCGAGCCAGGTACACGTACTCGAACGAGCAGGGAATCAGGCGCGGGTTCTTCGCGCACTGCCTGGAGGTCATCTCGCCATCGACGGCGATGAACACGGCCTCGCCGGGGGCGACATCCCGAACCAGCTCGTACCCGCCGCTCTCGAGAACGAGCGATTCGGATGCGACGACCCATTCGGTCTCGAGAAAGCCGCGGTTGCGACGACCCAACACGAGCGGGCGGATGCCGTCGGGGTCGCGGAACGCGAGCAGTCCATAGCCGGCGATCAGCGCGATAGCCGCGTAGGAGCCCTCGACGCGCTCGTGCACGCGCTCGACGGCGGCGAAGATCTGGTCGGGGTCGAGATCGAGCCCCGAGACCTGCTCCTGCAGTTCGTGGGCGAGAACGTTGACCAGCAGCTCCGTGTCAGACCCGGTGTTGAGGTGCCGCCGGTCGACGTGGAACAGTTCCTGGGTCAGCTCGCGCGTGTTGGTCAGGTTGCCGTTGTGAACGAGCACGATGCCATACGGCGCGTTCACGTAGAACGGCTGCGCCTCGTCTTCGTTGTCGGCCGAGCCCTTCGTGGCGTAGCGCACGTGCCCGAGACCCATCGTGCCGGGCAGCGCGCGCATGTCGCGCGTGCGGTAGGCCTCACGCACCTGGCCCTTGGCCTTGTGCACGTGGAAGGTACGCCCATCCGCCGTGGCTATGCCTGTCGAGTCCTGTCCGCGATGCTGCAGCAGCAGGAGGCTGTCGTACACCAGTTGGTTGGCGGGTTCCGAAGAAACAATGCCGACAATGCCGCACATTCGCGCGCAGTCTCCAGACCGTAGGATTGTGGTTGCTTTAGACCAGTCTTTCACGAGTATTTCACGCGCGGGAACGGAACCGATTCATGGCCAACAAGTACGCCGAAGCCGGGGTCGACACTGTGGCGGGAGACCGTGCGGTCGAGCTCATGAAGTCGGCCGTGTCGAAGACCCACGGCCCCGAGGTCATCGGCGGCGTCGGCGGGTTCGCAGGGCTCTTCGATGTGTCATACCTGAAGGGATTCGAACGGCCGCTGCTGGCGACATCGACGGATGGCGTGGGCACCAAGGTCGCGATCGCCCAGGCCCTGGACAAGCACGACACGATCGGCCAGGACCTCGTCGGCATGGTCGTCGACGACATCGTGGTGGTGGGCGCGAAGCCCCTCTTCATGACGGACTACATCGCCTGCGGCCGGGTCGTTCCCGAGCGGATCGCCGACATCGTGGCGGGCATTGCCCGCGGTTGCGCGGAGACCGGTACCGCGCTCGTCGGCGGCGAGACCGCGGAGCATCCGGGGCTCATCGGTCCCGACGACTACGACGTCGCGGGGGCGGCCACCGGCGCGGTCGAGGCCGGCGCGGTGCTGGGCGCTCACCTCGTGGCCGACGGCGACGCGGTCATCGCGCTGGCGTCATCCGGTCTGCACTCGAACGGCTACTCGCTCGTGCGGCACATCCTCGCCGGGCGCGACCTCGGCTACACGGATCGGTCTGAGGACCTCGGCGGCGTGATCGGCGAGGTGCTGCTCGAGCCGACGAGGCTCTACACCTCGCCGCTGCTGGGCCTGCTGCGGGATGCGCCGGGCGCCGTTCACGCACTCAGCCATGTGACCGGCGGCGGCATCGCAGCGAACCTCGCGCGCGTGTTGCCGCGGGGCTCCTGGGTAGAACTCGAGCGGTCGAGCTGGTCGCCACAGCCCGTGTTCCGCGTGCTCGCCGAGATGGGCGGCATGAGCCTCGAAGACGCCGAGGGCACCTGGAATCTCGGCATCGGCATGATCGCGATCGTCGCAGCGGATGCCGTGGCCGCCACGATCGATCGATTGGCCGTCGCCGGCATCCCGGCCTGGCAGGCCGGCACCGTGTCTGCCGGTGGGCGCAGCCTCGACGGATTCGAGCAGGGTGCGAAGGGTGTCGACGGCGGAGCCGTGCGACTGGTCGGCAGCTATGCGGGTTGAATAGCGCGCTGGAGCTAGGAGGAGCGCGAAGCGATCCTGCGACGCCAGCTCGCTACTCAACCCGCGTGACGATCAGGCGGTGCGGTTCTTGCCGCTCTCCGATTCGAACTCGTCGTCGGAGTATCCTGCCGGTGCGTTGAATTCCGGCCACTTCTCGAGGTCTTCTTCGAGCCTCTCGCTGACCGCGGGGGAGGCCGGAACGGCATGGCCGAGCTCGCGCTCGAGCGCGTTGTAGTTGGTGTCCGGGCTGAAGTACTTCAGCTCGCGGGCGACCTTCGTGTGCTTTGCTTTTTGACGGCCGCGCCCCATGGCTTGACCCCCTCACGATTACTACCCGAGCGAGCAATGATCCGCTCGAGATTGACCAACAAGGAACTTCCAAAACTAACGGCCTACTTTAGCATGCAGCGCCGTGCGGACCCGTTGCGGCCCCGCTCAGCCGCGCGACGGTAACCTTAAAGAATGAGTCCTGACGTCGGTACGACCTCCGTTGTCGTCATCGGCGCCGGGCAGGCCGGTCTCGCCGTTTCGTTCTACCTTCAGCGCCTCGGGCTGGTTCCCGCGCACGACTTCGTGGTGCTCGATCGGGGCCCCGGCACGGGCGGAGCGTGGCAACTGCGCTGGGAGGCGCTGCGCATCGGTTCGGCCCATCGCATCAATGATCTGCCGGGTATGGACGAACTCGGCCTCAGCTTCGACGACGCCGACCGCACCCTGCCGGCGAAGGATGTCGTGGCCGACTTCTACCGGCAGTACGAGGAGCACTACGGCCTGCAGGTGCGCAGACCCGCGAACGTCACCTCCGTGTTCGATCGCGGCACCAACCTCGTGGTCGACTACCGCGACAACTCCGTGCAGGGCACCAAAGAACTCGTCACGCAGCTCGTCGTGAACGCCACGGGAACCTGGGGCTCGCCGTTCATTCCGTGGTACCCGGGGCTCAATGACTTCGCCGGGCGGCACGTGCACACCACCGACTACGGTTCAGCGCAGGAGTTCGCCGGACAGAGCGTCGTCGTGGTCGGCGGGGGAACCTCGGCCATCGGCTTCCTCCTGGAACTGGAGAACGTCGCATCCGAACTCACCTGGGTGAGCCGCCGACCCATCGAGTTCCTCAACGAGGGCGAACTCAACCTGGAGGCGGGCGCTGCGGCGGTCGCGATGCAGGATGAGGCCGCACGCGCGGGGCGGGCGCTGCCGAGCATCGTGAGTGGCACCGGCGTTCCTCGCACGAGGCGCATCCAGTCGGCGATCGATCGTGGTCTCCTCGACGCGAAACCGATGTTCTCCTCCATCGAGGCGGATGGCGTGCGCTGGGCAGACGGCACATTCCAGAGGGCGGATGCCATTCTCTGGTCCACGGGATTCCGCCCGGAGCTCAGACACCTGGCGCCGCTTCGGCTGCGCGAGAAGGCGGGCGGCGTGACTGTCGGGCAGGGCTCGTCGTGGAAGGATCCGCGCATCTTCTTCGCCGGATACGGGCCGCAGGCCTCGACGATCGGGGCCAATCGCGCCGGCCGTCAGATCGCGCGCCATGTGGTCGCGCAGCTCTCGAACCTCTGAGGTCACTCAGCCGGGGAGATGGGTCAGCGCGAAGTCGAAGTAGCCGATCGTGAAGACCACGACGGCGCCGAGGCGCACGGCGTAGTAACAGAGCGCCGCGACGGCGATGCCGAGCACGAGGTTCAGGCCGACGTTGAGGAGCGCCGCGCGCATCCGTCCCTCCGTGGCCAACTGGATGGTCTCGACCGACCAGGTGCTGAACGTGGTCAGTCCGCCGCAGAGTCCCGTGATCAGGATGAGGAAGACGTCGTTCGAGACGTAGCCGACGACGGCGAGCAGCATCCCAGCCAGCGCCGAGCCGAGGGCGTTGACGACGAGCACGGCGTGGGGAAACGTCGACCGTCCCGCAAAGGCGAGCGAGACGCCGTAGCGCGCGAGTGCACCGAGCCCACCGGCGACGAGCACCGCGATGACGACGCCGGCGCTCATTCGTCCACCAGATCGGGCTGGCGAGGAGCGCGGTGGCCCACGCGGAGGCCGAGGGCAGCGGCAGCGAAGCCGAGGACCAGGGAAGCGAGCAGGTACACGACGGCCAGCCACCACATCCCGAGCGTGGTCTCGCTGAGAAGCGAGCCGATGAGAGCGGAGAAGGTCGTGAACGACCCGAGCAGCCCGGTGCCGAGCCCTGCCTTCGCCCAGTTCGGCGTGCGCGGCCGAGTCCACACGCTCGAGACGAGCGCCCCGAGCGCGAAGGCGCCCACGACATTGACGAGCAGAGTGCTGAGCGGCAGATCGGATGCGCCGTGTGGCAGGAGAAGGTCAACGGCGAGGCGGAGCCCGGTCCCGAGCATGCCGCCCACGACCACGGCCACGGCCTCGCGCCAGCCGACCGCTGCCCCGGACGCCACTACTTCGACGCCGTCGGAGTCTTCTGAGCCGGAGCCTTCTGGTTCGTCGGAGTGACGGCGGGCGGCAGCGGCTTGCGCACGACCGGTCTGCGCGGTTCACCGCGCCGCGACTCACCGGGAAGCGGTCGAGACGGCTTCGCGTAGAGCTTCTTCGACGAGTCGAGCAACCAGGGCACGAGCGCGATGGTGACGCCGTGGCAGAGCGCGAGCTTCTGGCGGATGCGCCTGGCCTTGTGATTGTGCAGCAGATGCTCCCACCAGTGGCCGACGATGTAGAGCGGCGTGTAGACCGTGACGACCTCGGAGCCGTACTCCAGCCGCCTCGCCTTGATGTACTTGATGAGCGGCATGCTGATGTCGCGATACGGCGACTCCACGACGCGCAAGGGAACCCGGATGTTCTGGTCGACCCACTGCTTCTCGAGCAGTTCTGTCGCCTCGTCATCGATGTTGACGTGCACGGCCTCGATGCTGGCATGCCTGGCCGCGATCGCGTAGTCGAGCGCCTTCAGGGTGGGCTTGCGCATGCCGCCCACGAGTACGATCGCGTGGTCGCCGGTGGCGCCGAAGGTGGTGGTCGCATCCACGGTGATGTCGCGTTCGACGCCCTTGTAATAGCGATTCACCCCGAGCATGAGCGCGTAGAGCACGGGCATGATCACGAACACGAGCCAGGCTCCGTGCGTGAACTTGGTGATCGTGACGACGATGAGCACGATCGCCGTGAACAGGGCCCCCGTGGCATTGATGGTGCGGCTGCGGATGACCTGACCTCGGTTTTCACAGCCGTCGCGCAGCATCCGGGTCCAGTGCACCACCATGCCCGTCTGCCCGAGCGTGAAGGAGATGAAGACACCGATGATGTACAGCTGGATGAGCCGCGTGACGTCGGCGGCGAAGATCAGTTCGAGGATGATGGCCGCGAGGCTCAGCAGCAGCACGCCGTTCGAATAGACCAGTCGATCGCCGCGCGTCTGCAGCGACTTGGGCGCGTAGGCGTCGCGCGCGAGCACGGAGCCGAGGAGCGGAAAACCGTTGAAGGCGGTGTTCGCAGCGAGCAGCAGCACGAGGGCCGTGGCCGCCTGGATGATGTAGAACATGAACCGGCCGGCGCCGGGGAACGTCGCCGCCGCGATCTGGGCGATGACGCTCGGCTGCGGTTGGCTCGCGCACTCCTTCCAGCCGATGAGGTCGCACGAGGCCTCCGCGTAGTGCACGCGGCTGATCAGGGCGACGACAGTGATGCCCACGAAGAGGACGATCGCGATGCCGCCCATGAGCACGAGGGTGCGCTGCGCATTCTTGATCTTCGGCCGGCGAAAGGCCTGCACGCCGTTGGCGATGGCCTCGACACCGGTGAGGGCGCTGCATCCGCTCGCGAAGGCGCGCAGCAGCAGGAGGACGAAGCCGACCTGCGTGAGCGTCTCTGGCTTCACCGTGTAGGCGGCGGAGGACGCGACCGGAGCCTCGCCGAGCGCGGTGCGCACGAGTCCCGTCACCACCATCACCGCGATGCTCGCGATGAAGAGATACGTCGGCAGCGCGAAGGCCTTGCTCGACTCAGAAACTCCGCGGAGGTTGATGGCCGCGAGCACGATGATGAAGAACACCGACATCTCGACCCGCACGCCATTGAGGCCAGGGAACGCCGAGATGATGTTGTCGACGCCGCTCGCGATCGACACGGTGACGGTGAGGATGTAGTCGACCAGCAGGGCGGATGCCACCACCAGTCCGGCCTTCTCGCCGAGGTTCTTGTGGGCCACCTCGTAGTCGCCGCCACCCGAAGGGTAGGCCTTGATCAGTTGTCGGTACGAGGCCACCACCACGATGAGCAGCAGCACCACGGCCGCGGCGATCCACGGCGTGAAGCTCAGGAAAGCGAGGCCACCGAGCGTCAGGATGAGGAGGAGTTGCTCTGGTGCGTACGCCACAGACGAGAGGGCGTCACTGGCAAAAATGGGTAGCGCCAAGTGCTTCGGGAGAAGTTGTCCCTCGAGCTTTTCGGAGGACAACGGTTCCCCGATCAGCCACCGCTTGGGCGACCGAACTTCGTTAGTCACGAGGAGCGACACTACACCTGTTGAGGCTGGCGGATGTCACGGTCCACACAGACAACTCCAACCTCGGTCGCCGCGCGGGTATTCCCGCTACTTCTGCAGGCTCTCCCGCACCGCGTCGAGTCCGGACTTGAGCGTGGCCACGAGCTCGGCCGAGATGCCCGCGCGAGCGCGTGCACGGAGGTCGGCGCGCAGATTGTGCCGGAACTCATCGAGCACCATCTCCGCTTCGCGAAGGTGGCTACTGGTGGCCGCCCTCTGTGGGTCTGCCTGACTGCTGCGGCCCGAGCCACGCGCATCCGCCCTCGCCTCTCGCGCCGCCGCCGCGAGGTCTGCCCGCAGCGACTTCATCGCGTCGTTCACGCTCGAGCGCACCTCGTCGGCGAGCCTGCGCACCGAGTCGGTGACGTCGCTCTCGATGTCGTCGAGCTCGTGCTGGCGCGACTCTAGTTCGGCGCGGCCGGCATCCGTGATGGCGTAGACCGTCTTGCGGCCATCCGCGGCCTTGGTGACGAGTCCCTCGTCTTCGAGCTTCGCGAGCCTCGGATAGATCGTGCCCGCGCTCGGAACGTAGGTGCCGCCGAAGCGCTCCTCAAGCGCCTGGATGAGTTCGTAGCCGTGCCTGGGCGCGTCGGCGAGCAGGCTGAGGAGGTAGAGGCGAAGGTGCCCGTGCGCGAAGACCGGCGGGGTCACAGCGACACCGTCGTCGCATGCAGCACCGCGACGTCGCCGCTGACCGTGCTCGCCGTGAAGTCGAGCCACTGGCCGTCGAGTTCGCCGTACTTGCCGGTATACGAACCGCGGATGCCCGTGATCTCCGAGTCGTCGAGTTGAAGCTTTCCCGAGACCGTATTCACCTTGTATCGCGCGGCGACGCCGGACTCCAGTCGCACCGTGACGTCGCCGGAGATGGTGTTGATCTTGGCCTCCTCCGGGATGCCGCTGAGGTCGAGGAAGACCTTGCCCGCGACACCGTCGGAGCGGAACTTCGCGATCTCGCCGCTCACCGTCACATCGCCGCTCACCGTCTTCGACGTCACGTTGCCGCGGTGGTCGCGCACAGCGATCTCGCCGCTCACAGCGTTCAGCTCGAGGTCGCCCTGCAGTTTGTCGACGACGACGTCGCCGCTGACGGTGCTGACCCTGGCGTCGGCCGTGAGGCCGCTGATGAGTGCGCTCGCGGAGACCACGCCGAACTTCAGCGCGACGTCCCTCGGCACCATGATGCTGACATCCGCCCTGGCCGTGCCTCGGAACGAGGCGAAGACGTCGATGAAGTTGTCCCAGCTGAGCTGGGGGTGATCGATCTCGAGGGTGTCGCCCTCGATCGAGACCTTGAGCGGTTTGCCGTGCACCGAGTGCACCTCGACGCGCGCGCCGGGCTCGTCATGACCGACGATGTCGACCTGGCCCGCGATGAGACTGACCTTGAGCTTGCGTACCAGAGCGATGTCGATGACCTTCTCGCCCTCGACCATCCACTTTTCCTGTGCCATTGTTCCGCCTTCGTGTTGGTGTTTGTGGGGGATGCGCCGGGCATCCGCTGCTCGACGCGATATATCGCGTCTCGCACAACTCACGATATATCGCGTGTGTCGTGAGCGCAACCCTCCTTCCCCGCCCGTGTTTTCCCAAATGCAGGAGACGGACCGGGTTCTACAGCGCGTGCTCAATGGATCATTGAGGGCGCGACTGCCATCTCCTGCATTGGGGAAAAACACCGCGGGAGGGCCGAGGGGCGGGCGGGCTTGACATTGACGTTGCGTCAAGGTTTAGCGTGAGGGAACGGCCGCGAGCAGCGGTCAGAAGCGAGACGGAGAGGAGCGCGAGCGGAAGTGGACTGGTCGATTCAGGACATTGCGCGGCTGGCCGGCACGACATCCAGGACCCTGCGGCACTACGGCGACCTCGGGCTGCTCTCGCCGAGTCGCATCGGCAGCAACGGCTACCGCTATTACGACGCGGATGCCCTGGCCAGGTTGCAGCGCATCCTGCTGCTGCGAGAGCTCGGCCTCGGTCTTCCCGCCATCGGCGAGGTGCTCGCAGGACACAGCCGAGACGCGGATGCGCTGCGCGCGCACCTGCGCTGGCTTGAGCAGGAGAAAGACCGACTCGACCGCCAGATTCGCGCGGTCGAAACCACGATCAGAAAGACGAAGGGAGGTGAACAACTCATGGCAGAAGAAATGTTGGACGGCTTCGACCACACCCAGTACAAGGAGGAGGTCGAGGCACGTTGGGGCAAGGAGGCGTACGCGGCGGGCGACCGCTGGTACCGCGGGCTCTCGGATGCCGACAAAGCCGGATTCATGCGGCAGCAGAAGCAGATCCAGGCCGACTATGCCGCCGCATTCGATGCCGGTGAGCCGGTCGAGAGCGACCTCGTGCAGGAGATCACGCGGCGGCACCACGACTGGATCCAGGTCGGATGGCAGGGCCGCACCGTCACCGCTGAGGCGATGCGCGGCCTTGGCCAGATGTACGTCGATGACCCGCGCTTCGGCGCGAACTACGGTGGCGTCGAGGGTGCACGCTACGTGCGCGACGCGATGGCGGTGTATGCCGACCGGATGTAGTGCGCGGCGCCGCCACAGAAGCCCGCTCGTTGCGCCAGAAGCAGTTGGTGCGACGAGGGGGTTTCTGGCGCGAGGAACGCGCGCTAGATGCCTCGCGGCGGGAGAAGCTGCTCGGCGGCGGGAGGAGTGTCTCCCTCCGCGAGCTCGCTTCTCCCGCCGTCGGGCTCGATCACCGGCTCCACGGGTGCGACGAGCGCACCGCTGTGGTCCTTGATCAGGAGGAGCGGCATCGCGATGTGCACGAGCGGCCCGACGAGCAGGGCGAAGGCGAGCGTGCCGAAGCCGACGTTGCCGCCGAGCAACCATCCGATGACGAGCACCGTGAGCTCGATCGAAGCGCGCACGATCCAGATCTTCCAGCCCCAGCGGTTGTGGATGCCCGTCATGAGCCCGTCGCGCGGGCCGGGTCCGAGACGCGCGCCGAGGTAGAGCCCGGTGGCAAACGCGAGCAGAACGAGGCCGCCGGCGAACAGCAGTATCTGCTCCCACAGGATGGTGGGCGAGGGGATCGTCATGAGGCCCAGCTGCGCGCTCGGTCCGATGAGTGCCACGTTGAGCACGGTGCCGATCCCCGGCTTCTGGCGAATCGGGAACCAGAGCAGCAACACGACGATGCCGACGAGGTTGGTCACCCAGCCGAATGCGATTCCGGTGTGGATGGAGATGCCCTGCGAGAGCACGTCCCATGGCGCCACCCCGACGGCGGCCTGCACCATCATCGCGATCGCGATGCCGTAGATGAACAGCCCGATGAGTAGTTGGGTGTAGCGAAGGGGAAGACGGCGGGAAGAGGACACAGCAGAAACCATAGCTGTATCCAATTCCCAAAGTGGCCTTATGGCAAGAGGCCAATTTGCCTATAGTGGCCTCATGGCTTCCCTTTCGGCCCGCGCTTTGGCCTCGCTGCTGAGCGGATGGCGGGACTCGACGACGACCGCGGCGTACGTGGCGTTGGCCGACCGCATCCGACTTCTGATCCTCGACGGCCGCATCCCGCTCGGCACGCGCGTTCCGGCCGAACGCGATCTCGCCGCGCAGCTCGGCGTCAGCCGCACCACGGTGACCGCGGCCTATGGCGAACTGCGGGACTCCGGATACGTCAGCAGCGTGCGCGGCTCGGGCAGCGTCGCGAGACTGCCCGCCCGCGCTCCCGTGGCCCTCGACACCGGCCATGCCGGTTACCTGGACTTCAGCAAGGCCACGATGCCCGCACTACCGGGGCTCGCGGATGCCGCAGCCAGGGCCGCCGCTGAACTGCCCGCGTACCTGGGGGGCAGCGGCTTCGATCCCGTCGGCCTGCCGCAGCTGCGTGAGGCGATCGCGGCCCGCTACACGGCCCGCGGACTGCCCACCGACCCGGAGCAGGTAATGGTCACGATCGGCGCCCAGCACGCCATCGCCCTGCTCGCTCGCACCCTGCTCGGTCGCGGTGACAGCGCCCTCGTCGAATCGCCGAGTTACCCGCACGCCTACGATGCGCTGCGCACGACCGGCGCGCGACTCGTTCCGGTGAGCGTGACGACCGAAGACGGCTGGGACGAGTCTGCCCTCGAGCAGGCCATCCAGCGCACGAGCCCCGCCATCGGCTACCTCATGCCCGACTTCCACAACCCGACCGGTCGCACGATGCCCGAGGAACTGCGCGAGCGCACCCTCGCGCTCGCCGCGCGGCAGGGCACGACGCTCATCGCCGACGAGACCATGGCCGAGTTGTCCATCGACCGTGAGGAGAACCATCCTCCGTTCGGCGGTGGTGCGCCCGGCGCCGTGCTCATCGGCTCCGTCGGCAAGACGGTCTGGGGCGGCGTGCGCATCGGCTGGATCCGCGCCGAGCGCGGGCTCATCCACAGGCTCGTGCGGGCAAGGAGCGCGGGCGACCTCGGCACGCCGATCCTCGAGCAGCTGCTCGTCAAGAACCTCCTCGACGACATGGACGCGGTGCTCGAGGTGCGGCGGGAGCAGTTGAGGGTCGGGCGAGACCACCTGGTCGGCGCGCTGAGAGAGACCTTTCCGGAGTGGAGCGTGCCGCGCGTGCAGGGCGGGCTGACCCTGTGGGTCGGCCTCGGGCATCCGGTCAGTTCGCAACTGACGCTCGCGGCACGAAACGAAGGACTGCTGCTCGCGGCGGGGCCGCGCTTCGGCATAGACGGCGCCTTCGAGCGCTTTCTGCGCGTGCCGTTCTCCTACTCCAGGGACGAGACGGATCGCGCGGTCGCCGCACTCGCGACGGCCTGGGGCTCGCTCTCCCGCATTCCGTTGGGCGATCAGGGCTTCCTCGCGGAGGTCGTCTAGCGCTCCAAGGTCATCCCGTCGGAGTATGTGATGGCTGGGTGACTGGACTACTTTCGAAAGAGCACGCGGTCGTGCACCAGCCCTGTGCCGGCATCCGTGGCACGCAGCATTCCCTCAGGAGAGAACGTCGTGCATCTGCTATCCGTCTTCAGCCTTCGCAATCGCGCGCTGATCGCCCTGGTCACCATCGTGATCGGAATCTTCGGTGGCATCGCACTCACGTCGCTCAAGCAGGAACTCATCCCCTCGCTGTCGCTGCCGCAACTCTTCATCGCCACGAGCTACCCGGGCGCATCGCCCGAGGTCGTCAACACGGATGTCAGCACCCCGATCGAGACCGCGATCCAGGGCGTCGAGGGGCTCGACACGACCACCGCCACGTCGAGCGCGAACAGCTCCACCGTGACTGCCTCGTTCAACTACGGCACGAACCTCGCCACCGCCGAGCAGAAGGTGCAGAGTGCGATCAACCGCATCTCCTCCAGGCTGCCGAAGGATGTCGAGCCGCAGGTGCTCACCTTCAGCCTCGGCGATCTTCCCGTCGTGCAGATTGCGGTCACAAGCGACCTCAATGCCCGTGACCTCTCGGCCGCGCTGTCTCGCTCGACCCTCACGGACATCCAGCAGCTTGACGGCGTCAGCCAGGCGACGCTGCTCGGCACGACCGGCCAGCGCGTGGTGATCACCCCGGACACCGACAAGCTCGCCGCCGCCGGCCTCACCACCCAGGCCATCCGCGACGCGCTCGCCGCCAACGGATCTCTGCTGCCGTCGGGCTCGATCACCGAGAACGACGAGACGCTCACCGTGCAGGCGGGCTCGAAGATCACGACGGTCAAGCAGATCGGCGAGCTGCCGCTGCTCGGTGCCGCTACGCCGCAGAGCACCCAGACCGATCCGCGCCTCGGGGTATCGACGCCCGTGGTCGCGCCGGAGCCGAAGACGATCTCGGATGTCGCCTCCGTCGAGATCAAGGACGACCCGGTCACCGGAATCTCCCGCGTCAACGGCGAACCGTCAATCACCATCGCCGTCTCCAAGACCCCCGCAGGCAACACCGTGGCCGTCTCGAAGGTCGTGCAGAACGCGATTCCGAACCTCGAGGATGCGATCGGTCACGGTACGAAGTTCACCGTCGTCTTCGACCAGGCGCCCTTCATCCAGCAGTCCATCGACAGTCTCGCGACGGAAGGCCTGCTCGGTCTCGTCTTCGCGGTGATCGTCATCCTGGTGTTCCTGCTGTCGATCCGGTCGACCCTCGTGACCGCGATCTCGATCCCGGTCTCGGTGCTGATCACCTTCATCGGCATGCAGGCCTCCGGCTACACGCTCAACATCATCACGCTCGGCGCGCTCACGATCGCGATCGGGCGAGTGGTCGACGACTCGATCGTCGTGATCGAGAACATCAAGCGACACGTGAGCCTGGGCCAGGAGAAGGGCAAGGCGATCACGACCGCCGTGCGCGAGGTCGCCGGTGCGGTCACCGCGTCGACGATCACGACGGTCGCGGTGTTCCTGCCGCTCGCGCTGGTGGGCGATATCACGGGGGAACTGTTCCGCCCGTTCGCGCTCACCGTGACCATCGCGCTCGCGGCGTCGCTCTTCGTCGCGCTCACCATCGTGCCGGTGCTCGCCTACTGGTTCCTCGGCTCGAAGTCCGCCCATAAGCACGCGGGCGCGGAGGTCGCGACGGCCGACGCGCTGCAGACCGCGGAAGAGGAGCTCGCGCATCCGAACCGCCTGCAGCGCGCCTACCTGCCGGTCATCCGCTGGACGCTGAAGCGCCCTGTCATCACGATCCTCGCCGCGGTGCTCGTCCTCGTGCTCAGCGGGTTCATGGCGGCCGGCCTCAAGACCAATTTCATCGGCGACAGCGGTCAGAACACGCTCAACGTGAGCCAGACCCTGCCCGCAGGCACGAGCCTCGCCGCACAAGACGAGGCCTCGAAGAAGGTCGAGTCCGTGCTCACCGACATCAAGGGCATCAAGACGGTGCAGACCTCGATCGGCTCCGGTGGCAGTTCCCTTCGCGCGGCCTTCGGCGGGGGCGGCGGCATCAGCTACTCCATCACCACCGATCCGGATGCCGACCAGGCAGCCCTCCAGGCGACCGTGCGCAAGCGCGTTGCGGCGATCAAGGACGCAGGCGAGGTGACGCTCGCGGCCGCTGGCGGCGGCTTCGCATCATCCGACATCGACGTGATCGTCAAGGCGGGCAGCCAGGCAGACCTCAAGAAGGCCGCGGATGTGGTGGCCGCCAAGGTCTCGAAGCTCGACGTCGTCGCGCAGACCACGAGCAATCTCGCCGACGAGCAGCCGTACATCGCGGTGCGTGTGGACAGGCAGAAGGCCGCGGAGGCCGGGCTCACCGAGCTCGCCGTGGGCGGCATGGTCACGGCCGCGATGAACCCGAGCGCCACCGGTTCCGTCGTGATCGACGAGAAGACGCTGTCGATCTACATCGACAACGCGGGTGCCCCGACGACCGAGGCCGAGCTGCGCGCCTTCGAGATCCCGACGCGCACCGGAATCGTTCCGCTCGGCGACCTCGCGACGGTCGAGAAGGTCAACGGTCCGTCGACGGTCACGACGAGCTCGGGAGTGCGAACTGCCACCGTGAGCGTCACGCCGAAGACGGATGACGTGGGCACCGCATCCGCGACTGTCGCGAACGCGGTCGACAAGGCCGATCTCCCGGCCGGAGCGACCGCGGCGATCGGCGGCGTCGCGTCGCAGCAGAGCGATGCGTTCGGCCAGCTCGGACTCGCGCTCCTGGTCGCCATCCTCATCGTCTACGTCGTCATGGTCGCGACGTTCAAGAGCCTGCGGCAGCCGCTGCTGCTGCTCGTCTCCGTTCCGTTCGCGGCGACCGGAGCCATCGCGTTGCAGGTCATCTCGGGCATCCCGCTCGGGGTGCCGTCGCTCATCGGAGTGATCATGCTCATCGGGATCGTGGTGACGAACGCGATCGTGCTGGTCGACCTGATCAACCAGTACCGACGGCGCGGGATGAAGGTGGGCGAGGCGATCGTGCACGGTGCCTCGCGCAGGCTCCGCCCCATCCTGATGACGGCGCTCGCGACTATCTTCGCGCTGCTGCCGCTTGGAATCGGGCTCACCGGGCACGGCGGGTTCATCTCCCAGCCGCTCGCGATCATCGTGATCGGCGGACTCGTCTCGTCGACTCTGCTGACGCTCGTGGTGCTGCCGGTTCTGTACTACCTCGTCGAGGGTGCGAAGGAGCGGCGCATCGATCGCCGCGCCGCCAAGGCTGGGGGCGCGGGGCCGCGGGTGGAGCTGCTGCCGCAGTAGCACGTGGGTTGAGTAGGCCGCCCGCGGCCGTATCGAAACGTACGTGACCGGGGTTTCGATACGCTCGTTCCTCGCTACTCAACCCGCCCAACGTGGGTTGAGTAGGCCGCCCGCGGCCGTATCGAAACCGGCGCGGGACCGTCAGGACCCGAGGTGGGCGTGCAGGAAGTCCACGATGCGCGAGCGCAACTCGTCATTGAGCATTGCGATCGAGTGACGGGTTCCCTTGACCGTGACGTAGGTCGTATCGACACCCGCCTTGCGCAGGGCGGCGACGAGCGCATCCGACTGCGGCTTCGGGATGCGCTCGTCGACCGACTGGCCGATGAAGAACGGCGGGTCGCTCGAGTCGACCTGGTACCGCGGGGAGGCCGCTCTCGCCTGCGGGCAGTCGCCGAAGCTGGCGCATCCGAGGTACTCCAACTCGATCTGCTGGAACGCCGCCGGGGTGGTGCCGAGGCCCAGCCCCGCGGCCGTCAAATCTGTGGGGCCACTGAGTTCGGCAACCGCCGCGACCCGGTCACCCGTGTCGGTCGCGCCCTTGCCGTCGGTGCCGAGGAGCGCCGCGAGATTGCCGCCGGCCGATCCGCCGAAGACGCCGACACGCTTCGGATCGATGTTGTAGCGGGTCACCTGGTCTGGGCTCCGAACCCAGCGCACCGCGGTGCGCAGGTCGTCGATCTGTGCCGGGAACGTGTGCTGCGGTGCAAGCCGGTAGTTCACCGAGAAGGTGACGAAGCCGGCACTCGCGAGCCACTGGCAGACCGCGCGCCAGTTCACGTCCGCCTTGTCTCCGGCCCGCCAGCTGCCGCCGTGCACCGAGAGCAGCGCCGGCCGCGCACCCTGCTCCGCCGTGCCGTCGGCCGCCGCCTTGGGAAAGCAGATGTCGAGCGTGAGGGGGGCGGCATCCGCGGAGCCGTAGACGACGTTCTCGGTCACCGGGATGCCGGGGTTGGTCTTCACCTGCGGGTACACCGGCTGGGCCACGGGCTTCACTCGCACCGACTCGCTGCCGCTCGGGGCGCATCCGGCGAGCAGGGTCGCGGCGAGCACCAGCACCGCGAGACTCGCGGACGCGGCGATCCCGCGTCGAGTCGAGTGCGTGCGCGGCGGCCGGTTGATAGCGAGGACCAATCTGTGAATCGAAACCAGTGGAGGGCTGGGAGTCTGGCTAATCTAGTGCGCTTGGCTGCGCAATCCGGTAATGTAGTGCAGTCGGCTCTAGACATCGCGAAGTCTCGCGAATGGGTTTGTAAGTCTTTCGGGCCGGTTTCTCTACCACTCAACTACTCCTGAGATGGTCTGAGAAAAATCACGTATGTGAACGGTCCTGGTCAAAGAACGCCCGGGTTCCTGCAGAAGCGCAGCTTGTTGGTTGCGTGCTGCCATGCAACTACACAACCCGGAAAGAACCATGCCTACAAACAAATTCAACGCGGGCAAAAAGCCGGCCACGTCCGGCCGACCCGCCAAGAAGTA
>DATNBR010000053.1:0-8715 GCA_035571875.1 Lacisediminihabitans sp.
GCGGCATCCGACGGTGCGCCGATCGACTTTCTCGTGCAGGGAACCCTGTACCCGGATGTCGTGGAGTCGGGCGGCGGAACCGGCACCGCCAACATCAAGAGCCACCACAACGTCGGCGGCCTGCCCGAAGACCTGCAGTTCACGCTCGTCGAACCGCTCCGCACCCTGTTCAAAGACGAGGTGCGCGCGATCGGCCGCGAGCTCGGACTGCCCGAGGTCATCGTGGGCCGCCAGCCGTTCCCGGGGCCCGGCCTCGGCATCCGCATCGTCGGAGAGGTCACCCGCGAACGCCTCGAACTGCTGCGCAAAGCGGATGCGATCGCGCGCCACGAACTCACTGCCGCCGGCCTCGACGACCAGATCTGGCAGTGCCCGGTCGTGCTGCTCGCAGACGTGCACTCCGTCGGGGTGCAGGGCGACGGGCGCACCTACGGTCACCCGATCGTGCTGCGGCCCGTGTCATCCGAGGATGCCATGACCGCCGACTGGAGTCGCCTGCCCTACGACGTGCTCGCCCGCATCTCGAATCGCATCACCAACGAGGTCGCCGGCGTCAACCGGGTCGTGCTCGACGTCACGTCGAAGCCGCCGGGGACCATCGAGTGGGAGTGAGGCGGCGCCGAGGACGGGACGTATCGATTTTCAGCTCAAACAGGCGCGTGACCGGCCTTTGCATAACTCAGGCAATTCGTGACGAAGCCTCCCGCAGTTGCCGAGAGCGCGGGCTCTCGGACGGGCGGCCGCCGCGAATTGCCTGAGTTATGACTGGGTTACGGGTGGAGCTGGGTCTTGCGGCGGCGACGTGCCAGGAGGACGAAGCCCGCGGAGAGCAGCAGGCTGACGACGACCGGCACGATCGAGGCCTCAAGCCCGAACGCGCCGCCCGTGAGCGCATCGGAGCCGTGGACGGTCGTCACCCACAGGCCCGGCTCGCGATGCCCGGACACGGGAATGCCGAGCAGCGACTCGAGCACGTTCCAGGCGAAGTGCAGCGCGATGACGAGCCACAGGCTGCGGCGCCACACGAAAGCGCAACCGCACAGCACTCCGGCCTCGATGGCAATCGCGATGCCAGACCAGAGCGACGCGCCCGGGTTGAGTAGATGCGCTCCACCAAAGAGCAGGGCCGTCACGACGATCGCGAACCACGGCCCGGCAAGCCGCTCGACGGCCTGCAGCAACAGCCCGCGGAAGACGAGCTCTTCGACGATCGCCGCGCCAAGATTCACGGCGACAGCCGTAGCGATCGTCGCGGTCTGCTGCGAGGGATTCCACGCGATGCTGTAGCCGCCGAGGGCCGCGACGATCAGGGCCGACAGCGCGACGAAGCCCGCGCCGATCGCGAGGCCGAGCAGCACATCCCGAACCACCTGGCCCGCGAGCTCCGGCACGCGGCGCCCGGCAAGGGCGCGCATGGTCAGGATGTACAGCCCCAGCGAGAGCACTCCTCCGAGCAGCGAGCCGCCGATCAGAAAGGGCGTGCCGAGGTCGCCACCGACTCCGACCAGCACGCCATCTGCGATGACGATCATGGCCGCGCCGAGCGCCGCCCACACGAGCGGGAATGCCAGGATGCGCCGCACCAGCCCTCGACGAGAAGCGGGCGGCATCGCGTCATCCGGCTGTGAGCCCGGTCCCCTGGTTGACGTTGTCGTGGTCATTCTGTGTCTCCTTTCGAGCCGACTTTCGACCCCAGAAAGACGCTAGAAAATGGATGCCGGAGAAGCGTCCCCCAAAGGATGACAATGCTCGATCGGCATCACTCTGCGATGCCGTTGCGGTGTGCGAACAGGGCGGCCTGGGTGCGGTCACGCAGGGCGAGCTTCGAGAGCAGGCGTGACACGTAGGTCTTCACGGTCTCTCTCGTGACGAACATTTCGGATGCGATCTCGCTGTTCGAGAGTCCGCGCGCCAGTAGCCGTAACACCTCGAGTTCGCGCCCGGTCAGTCTCTCGAGGGACGGTGAGACGGTGGGCGGGGGCGGCTCGGCCGCGCGCGATGCCGCGACGTCGACGAGCACCTCGGGTGCATCCGGCAACACCACAAAGCCCGATCGCCTGAGCGCCTCCTCGACCGCGAGTCGCTGGCGTTGGTCGTCTTCGGCGCGTCGATGTCGCACGAGTTCGCCGAGAAACCAGGGCAGAGCAAGAACCGCGGCGAAGGTGAACCAGTCGAGCAGAGTCTGCGTCGACCCGGCTCGGCTCAGTCCGATGGCAAGCGCGATGTAGCCGACAGCGGTGGCCGCGCCCACCCAGGCGCGGTGCCGTCCCTGGAAGGCCGCGACCGAATAGATGGCGAGGAGCAGACCCAGCCCGCCGAGTCCGACATCGGCGGCGAGCAGTTCCGCTGCCGCGTAACCGGTGCCGCTCAATGCGAGCGCGGCCACGGGTGCGAAGCGGCGAAGCGTGAGGGGAATCGTGATGAGAGCGGCAAGCGCCGCACCAGCCCAGGCCGGCGCCGCCACTGGCAGCTCGCCGAGTTCGAGCCCGCGCACGCCCAGCGGAATCAGCGAGATGCCGAACAGCAGCAGCGCCACGATCCCATCGCGAACGATCAGCGGCAGCCCGCCCCACAGAGCCTCGACGCGCGAGCGGGTCATGGTGTTGTTCCCGGCCGCCGGTGTCGGCGAGAGCGGAGCGGCTTTATCGTCAGCAGCAGCGAGTAGCGGCGCATGGTCAGCGCTTGACCAGGTGGATGTCGATGCCCGGCAGGTCGAGGTCGGCCCAGGCTCTGTCTGCGGTCACCGCAATCGCATTGAACTGGGCCGCCAGCGACAGGCATCCTCTGTCTGCCAGTGAAAGGCCGTGAGTCTTGGTCTGTGGCCACAGTTGCGCCGTCATCGCTGCCATGCTCGCGTCGAAGGCCACGGAATGCACTCCCATGCCCGCGATGTCCGTCGTCAGCTGGGTCGCGCTGATGTCGTTCCGGGTGGCCTTCTGTAATACCTCGGCGAGATTCACTGTTGAGATCAAAGCGTCGTCGAGAAGGGCCTCCACCTCATCGCCACCCGGCTCATCGTTGAGGTAGGCCAGAAGCGCGGATGTGTCGAGAACGTAGAGTGGCATCAGTTCTCGTCCGCGAGTTCGCGGGTTGCTTCCGCACGCCGTTCCGCGAGCAGTTCATCGACCAGGCTTCCCCCGCCGAGTCGGGCGCGGGCATCCGTGAACAACTTCTTGGCGGCGGCGCGGGCGGCGGCCCTGCTTCTGAGATGCACCTTGCCGTCTTCCGTCCAGATGTTGATGACGGTTCCTGGTTCGAGTCCGAGCTTCTTGCGGATCTCGATGGGGATGACGATGCGCCCCTGGGGGCCGAGCACGGCGGTGTATTCCTCGTCGTCCGCGGAGAGCGCACTTGTGGCAAGAGAACCGCTGAATGTCATTTCGTCAGTTTATGCCACTTCTTTAGACCAGTGGCATTTTATCTCTAACCTGAGTGGGTTGCGCGTGGCGGCTGTGCCAGCCGTCCACGACCTCTTCGCCGGCTTCGGCGACGAGGCCCTGCTCGCCGAGGCGGTGATATGACGACCACTACGCTAACGGCATGGACCAGCGCATCCACTTCATGACGTTCGCGACCGCCGACCTCGGTGCGGCTCGCGCCTTCTATTGCGACGGCCTCGGCTGGGATCCGCTCATGGACGTCCCCGACGAGATCATCTTCTTTCAGGTCGCGCCAGGGCTCGTGCTCGGCCTGTTCGACGCGGATAAGTTCAACGAAGACCTGATGGGTCGGACTGAGACCACCGCGGTGTCCGGCGTGACGCTCTCGCACAACGTCGGCAGCCCGGCGGAGGTCGACAGCACCGTGCAGGCGCTCGTGGCGGCGGGCGCGACCGTGCTGAAGCATCCGCAGCAGGGTGCATTCGGAGGCATTTATCACGCGCACATCAGCGACCCGAACGGCCTCATCTGGGAGATTGCGCACAACCCTGGCTGGAGCATCGACGACGACGGAGCGGTCAGCTTCGGCTAGCGCGCCGCCATCGTGCCGACGTCGGGCGTCCCGTCGGCGAGAGCATAGCGGTGTCTCGCAATGCCGCGCGGGGAGGTGGTGACGGGCTCCAGAAGCCTGAGGTTGGTCGGGACCGCGCCGTCGGCGAAGACCCTCTTCCCGGTCCCGAGGATGATCGGATGCACCCAGAGCGTGAGTCGATCGAAGAGCCACTCGGCGAGCAGGGTCTGCACGAAGTCGAGGCTACCGATCACGTGGATGTTGTCGTGGCGCTCGCGTAGCTCGCGGACCGCGGAAGCGGCATCCGGGCCAAGTAGCGTTGAGCCTGCCCACTCGAGGTTTGGGGCGTGGCGAGACGCCACGTACTTCGGAATGCTGTTGAACAGGTCGGCGATGACGCCGACTTCGTGCGGCCAGTAGGCGGCGAAGATGTCGTAGGTGCGCCGGCCGAGCAGCAGTGCGTCCATTCCGTGCATGCCGGCGACGACCTGCTCGCCCGCGACATCGTCGATGAGCGGAGCCTGCCAGCCGCCGAAGGCGAACCCGTCGTCCGGATCCTCTTCCGGTCCGCCTGGTGCCTGCCCCACACCATCGAGGGTGCTGAACAGGTCAATGTGGATGAGTCCCATGGTGCGCTCCGTTCGCAGCCTGCCGTCACGCGACGACACGTCGAGGGTGCCACGGGCGGGTTCGTCGCGCAATGACTTTGTGCCGTGGACTCCCGTGTCGGCAGGGCCGTGCTGACCGCGAACGGCCCGTCGCAGAACCCGTACGGAGTCGTAGTGTGGACTCATGAGCACGCCAGTGGACATCCAGGTGTTGGCCAAGACCGTCGCGGACTACGGTTTCGCCTACCTCATCACCATCGCCGATGGCGATCGCATCCATACCTCACCGGTGCAGCCAACGCTCTCGGGAGACCGACTGTTCGTGCCCGCCCCGAGTTCGCGCGTGCAGAAGAACGCGAGCCAGCGGCCGAAGGTCTCGCTCGTCTGGCCACCGGCGCAGCCCGACGGCTACTCGCTCATCGTCGACGGAGCCGCCGAGCTCGAGGGCGACGCGCTCGCGGTGGTGCCGTCCCGCGCGATCCTGCACCGCCCCGAGGTCCTCACGTCGCCCGACGGCGACAGCTGCGTCGCGGACTGCATCGAGATCTGAGTTCGCGGCCCGATGACGACGGTTCAGGATGTGCGGCTCGACGACGGCCGCACGGTTCGAGTCCACGACACGGGCGACACGATCGCGAGTGCGACGCTCACTCTCGTGTGGCACCACGGATCGCCGCAGACGGGTGCACCGCTCGCGCCTCTCGTCGCGGCGGCGGCCGAGCGCGGCATCCGTCTGGTCTCGTACGGTCGGCCGAGCTATGGCGGCTCGACGCCGAAGCCCGGTCGGGATGTCGCTTCCGCGGCATCCGATGTGGCGCAACTCGCCGACGCACTCGGCGTCGATCGCTTCGCGGCGATGGGCGCATCCGGCGGCGGACCGCACGCCCTCGCGTGCGGCGCGCTGCTGCCGGATCGCGTCATTGCCGTGGCGTGCCTGGCGACGCTCGCACCCTTCGGCGCGGAGGGCCTCGACTGGTACGCGGGCATGGCCGGCGGCGGTGCGTCTCTGCGTGCGGCCGAGCAGGGGCGCGCGGCACGGGTGCTCTTTGAGGAGTCGAGCGAGTTCGACCCCACGAGCTTCATCGATCGCGACTATGCGGCCCTCGACGGCACCTGGTCGTCGCTCGGGGATGACGTGGGCGTGGCATCCGCGGCGGGGGCGGACGGGCTCATCGACGACGACCTCGCCTACGTCGGGCCGTGGGGCTTCGAGGTTTCGACGATCACGCAACCGGTGCTGCTCGCGCACGGCGGGCTCGACCGCGTGGTGCCGCCGGCACACTCCGAGTGGCTGCTGCGGCACTGCCCCGATGCGGAACTCTGGTTGCGCCCGCACGACGGCCACGTCTCGATCCTCGACGTGGCGCCGGTCGCCATGGAGTGGTTGCGCGCCCGCGCCCAGCGCTAATCGTTCTCGTGGGGCGCGGTCGGTGCCGACTCGCATTTCATAACTCAGGCAGATTTCCGAAACGGCGCGTTGTCGTGCCGCGGATTCGGGCGGTGTGGAGCTCGCGCGGCGATATTGCCTGAGTTATGAATACTGGACGCGCCACGGCGACGGCGTTGGAGTGCGTAGGGGCGCGGGGGTCGGGGGTGCGGGGGTGCGGGAGGTTCGCGTCAGCGGGGGAGCGCAGCGAGGAACTCGCGGATGGCCGGCCTGGCCTCCGGATGCCGCGGCGTGTCGCCGTGGTGGGCGCCTTCGAGCACGCGCAGGGTCGCGGACGGCATCACCGCCGCCGCGGCGTGGGCCGCGACCAGCCGCTCCTCGTCGCGGGAGCCGACCAGCAGCAGCGTGGGCATCCGCATCTCCTCCAGCGCCGCATCCGTCACGCCCGGATCATTCTGCGACTCGCGCATGTAGGCCGCGAGCGCGAGCGCGTCATTGGCGCTAAACGCCGCCCGAGTGGACGCGTCGAGCACCGCACCCGAGCGCTCCCAGCCTGCGAGAAACCCGTCCATGCCTCCGGTCTCGAGCGCGTCGATGCAGCCGGGGAAGAAGACGCGATCGAAAGTGTCGCCGTGGATGCGGGGCGAGCCTCCGACGCTGACGAAGCTCAGCATCCGCTCGGGGTGGGCGGCCGCGAGCGAGAATCCGACCCGTCCGCCGAGCGAGTAGCCGAGGTAGTGTGCGCGTTCCGTGCCGGTCTCATCGAGCACTGCCAGCACATCCGACACCATCGATTCGGCGCTGTACGCCGAGCGCTCGTGCGGCTTGTCGCTGCGCCCGTGCCCGCGCAGGTCGAGCGTGATCGTCGTGTACTCGGTCTCGAAGTCGCGCACGTAGCCGAAGCCGCGCCAGATCGCCTGCGAAAGGGCGGTGCCGTGCACCATCACGAGCGCCGGCCCGCTGCCGCTCACTCTGTAGGCGATACGGATGCCGTCGGCCAGGTTCTGCACATAGTCCACGCACCCAGCCTGCACCACTTCGCATCGCACGCAGCACCAGCGCCGCTCGGAGTCGCGAGGCAGGATGGAAGCATGGAGATCACGCTGCTGCACATCGAGGAATGTCCGAACTGGGAGGAGACGGGCGAGCGCCTCGCCCGCGCGCTCGCCGCAACCGGTCACGGCGACGCTCCCGTGGATGTCGTGCTGCTGAACGCGGCGGAGGACGCGGCGAGGTATCCGTTCGCGGGCTCGCCGACGATCCTCGTGGATGGCGCCGACCTCTTTCCCGGTGCGGAAACGCTGCCGGAGCTTGCCTGTCGCGTCTACCGCGTTGGCACCCGGTTTGCCGGGGCGCCGAGCGAGGAGCAGCTCGTCGACGCGCTTCGCCAGTTGCCCGCCCGCGCTCAGAGTTAGGAGCTGAAGCCACCATCCACCGGCAGCACAACTCCGCTGATGTGGCTCGCGTGGTCGCTCAGCAGCCACGCCACCGTGTTGCCGACCTCTGTGGTGGTGCCGACCTTGCGCAGCGGTGTCGCGGCGATGCGGGCCTCGACGCCGCCGGGGATGGCGATACGGGTCTGCGCGAGCATCGGGGTCTCGATCGGCCCCGGTGCGATCGCGTTGACCCGGATGCCCACGGGCCCGTTGTCGTGCGCCGCCGTGCGGGTGAGGCCGATGACCGCGTGCTTCGAGGCCTGGTAGGCCCCCATCCCGGAGCTGCCGCGCAGCCCGCCGATGCTGCTCGCGTTGACGATGGCGCCGGCACCAGCGGCGCGCATGGCCCGAACCTCCTCGCGGATGCAGAGCCACACGCCCTTCACGTTGACCGCCATCATCCGGTCGAAGTCGTCCTCGGGCACCTCGTGCAGCAGCCCCGATCCGGTCATGGCGGCGTTGTTGAACGCGCCGTCGAGCCGGCCGAAGCGGTCGAGCGTGGCGTCGACGAAGCGGGCGACATCCCTGGCGACGCTCACGTCACCCACGACATACGCGGCTTCGTGACCCTCGTCGGTGAGTGCCGCGCTGAGTTCGCGAAGTGGCCCCTCCGAGCGAGCGGCTAGCATGACCGACGCGCCCTCGCGAGCGAAGACGCCCGCGGCATCCGCTCCGATGCCGGCGCTCGCGCCGACCACGAGCACGACCTTGCCCTCGAGCAGTCCGATGGACGGGGTGGTAGGCATGGGGTCTCCTTTTCGCTGTTCTTGGATGGTATCGATCGCGAGTGAGCGACTAGCGGTAACTGACAGTGCGTCCCGCTGCGACAGCCGCCGCGGCGGCGGAGCCCAGCAGGCTCGCGTCATTGCTCATCAGGGTGAAGCTGTAGCCGGCATCGACCGCGGCCTGCACCGACGCCGCGGACGCGCCACCGGCATTGCCGATCGGCTTGCCCACGGCCTTCGTCGCGGCGATCGCGGCGGCGATGATCGCGACGATCTCGGGGTCAGACTCCGTCTTACCCTCGCTCGTGGAGAGGTCCGCCGCGCCGATGAGCAGGGTGTCCACGCCGTCGACGGCGGCGATCGCTCCCGCGTTCCTAGCGGCCTGCGCGCTCTCGATCTGCGCGATCAGCACGACCTCTTCCTGGCCGTAGCGCAGGTACTCCGCGCGGGAGACCGCGCCCCACGATCCGGCGCGACTGGTGCTCCCGACCCCGCGAGTGCCCACCGGCGGGAACCGCATGGCGGTCACCGCGGCCTGGGCCTGCTCGACGGTGTCGACATGGGGGAGCATGATGCCCTCGGCGCCGGCATCGAGGATGCGCTGCACA
>DATNBR010000054.1:0-15202 GCA_035571875.1 Lacisediminihabitans sp.
CGGCGAACCCGCCTCGCGGCCAATTGACACCCGAGAAGGGGAATGCCACTATTGCAGCGCTAGACGAATGTTCCCTAAGACCTTTTGGAGTTCGCCATGTCTGACCAGATTCCGACCCCGCCGCCAGCGGCGCCCTACTCCGCTCCGGGTGCTCCGGTTGGTGCGAAGACCAACACGCTCTCCATCGTTGCGCTGATTCTTGGATTCCTCGTGCCGATCGGTGGGATCATCACGGGCCACATCGCGCTCGGCCAGATCAAGAAGACCGGCGAGGCCGGCCACGGTATGGCGCTCGCGGGAACCATCCTCGGTTACGTGTTATCCGTCGGCTGGATCATTTTCTGGATCGTCTACATCATCGTGATCGTCTCGATAGCGTCGATCGGGGCGAGCATCCCCAACTACTGATCCCGCGGGTCGTTCCCGCGCAGCAATCAGGCCTACAACGGCATCCGTACTCGTGCGGGTGTCGTTGTTGCGTTGGCGGGCGTTGTCGGGTCGTGCCCGGTCAGCCCAGCGCCACCCGTTCCGCCAGCAATGCGACGTGGCTGCCCGCGACGCGCGTGACGATGAGCGTGGCGCTGCCATCGCCCTTCGGGGAGAGCCTCTTGCGCAGCTGGGCCGGGTCGACATCCACGCCCCGCTTCTTGATCTCGAGCCTGCCGATGTTTCGCGCGCCGAGCTCTCGGCGCAACAGCTTCTCGTCGAACGGGAACGATTCGAGCACCCGGAAGCAGCTCGCAAACGGCGTCTGCACGGCGGTGTCCGCGCTCAGGTAGGCGATGCCGTCGCTCAGCATGGAGGCGCCCAGGTTACGGGCGAGCATGCCGATGAGGCGGGCGCGGATGACGGCGCCGTCCGGCTCGTAGACGTACTCGCCGAGCGGGCCGACCTCGACATCCTCGCTGTCTGCCTCGGATGTCAGCTCGGCGCTGTCGTGCTCGCCCAGCACGAGTGCTGCGCGATGGATACCCGGCCTCGCCACCGCGCCGAGCCAGACCCCCAGCTCCACGACCTCGTGATCCACGGAGACCCATTGCGCCTCTGCGTCGGACGGGATGAGCTCCCGATCCACCCCCGGGCCGAGCTTGATGCCGGTGGGGAGGTGCTCGCCGAGCGCGAACGCGAAGTCGAGCGACGGAGAGAAGTCGGCGGGGTTCGTGAGCCTGGAGCTGTGCTGGTGGCCTGATGCGCGGCGTGCGGGGTCGAGGTAGACGCCGTCGAAGGCTTCCATGATCGCCTCGATGGGCGTCGTGTGATCGGCGGCCATGGTCGACGGTGCGCTGGAAGTTGCTGCAGCAGTGCTGAGACTGCGGCCCGCGTCGGCACCGACATCCGCATCGGGACCTGTTTCTCCGGCCTTCCCGGGGCGGAACCGCGCGACATCCGCGTTGACGACGGTGGTGTTCGGCCACGGGGCGAGGTTGTAGGCGGCGATGGCGGCGGTCACCTCGTCGATTTCGACCGCGGTGACCTCGAGGTCCAGCGCGGCCATGGCCAGCGCATCCGCCCCGATGCCGCAGCCCAGGTCGGCGACGCGCCGAAGGCCAGCGGTCTGGAACCTGCCTGCATGGAGCGCGGCGACCCGCAGGCGCGTGGCCTGCTCAAGTCCGGCCTCGGTGAACAGCATCCGTTCCGCGAACGGGCCGAACTTGCCTGATGCCCGCGCCCGCAGCTTCGACTGGCTCAGCACGCTCGCGACGAGGCCGGGGGAGTGCCCCGCCGCTCGCAGCTCGCTGACCGTGCGCAGCACATCCGTCGCCGAGGTGTACTGCGGCAGCGAGTCGAGCAGTCGCAGCCCGTCGGCGGAAAGCAGCTCGACCAACTCGCGCGTCTCCATCCGCCCATTCTCCCTGTTCTGCACCCCTCTCCTCCCGCCTGCGATGTCCCAAATGAAGGAGTGGAGCGCTCCCACGCGGTGGCCTGCCCCGAAAACGCGGGGGAGCGGATGCGCGACTCCTTCATTTGGGACATCGCACGGCGCGCAGCGGGGTGGCGGCGGGGTTGGGAGGGATGCTGCGGCGCCCGACTCTGGCACTCCAATTGCGAGAGTGCTAATCGACCGGTACAGTAGTTCTGGCACACTCGCAGTGAGAGTGCTAACCCAAGTTTTCAAAAGTTGTGAGAAAGAAGAGGTCAACGTGGCAGTCTCCATCAAGCCGCTCGAGGATCGCATTGTCATCAAGCAGGTCGAGGCCGAGCAGACCACTGCTTCCGGGCTCGTCATTCCTGACACCGCGAAGGAGAAGCCCCAGGAGGGCGAGGTCGTCGCAGTAGGCCCAGGCCGCATCGACGACAATGGCAACCGCGTTCCGCTCGACATCGCGGTTGGCGACAAGGTCATCTACTCCAAGTACGGCGGAACCGAGGTCAAGTACGGCGGAGAGGACCTTCTCGTTCTCTCGGCTCGCGACGTGCTCGCCGTGGTCGTTCGCTAGTAGTTCTTCACCGAAGGCCCGCCCGGGAAACCGGGCGGGCCTTCGTGGTTCTTCGGGGCCGAAAGAACGGAGTAACGTCTTCAGGATGCCCTCAGCAACACCCAGCCCAGCCGCGGCGTCCGCCCGAGAGCGCTCGGGCATCTTCTTCGCCGTCGCCGCCTTCGCCATGTGGGGCGCTTTCCCCGCGTACTTCCTGCTGCTGCGGCCGGCAGGAGCGTTCGAGATCGTCGACTGGCGGGTGCTCTTCTCGCTCGCGTTCTGCCTGATCGTCATCACGATCACGCGACGCTGGGCCGCGCTCGGCGCCATCGTGCGCCAGCCGCGCCAGCTCTTCATGCTCGCCCTCGCCGCCGTGCTGATCTTCATCAACTGGGAGGTCTACGTCTGGGCCGTGCTCGCCGGCCACGTGGTCGAGACCGCCCTCGGCTACTTCATCAATCCGATCGTCACGGTGCTGCTCGGCGTCGTGCTGCTGCGCGAACGACTCCGGATGGCGCAGTGGGTGGCCGTGGGCGTCAGCGCGATCGCCGTGCTGGTTCTCGCCATCGGCTACGGCGCATTCCCGTGGGTCGCTCTCAGTCTTGCGTTTTCCTTCGGCCTCTACGGGCTCGTGAAGAAGCGGGTCGGCCCGCAGGTCGATGCGCTGAGCGGCCTCACGATGGAGACCTCCTGGCTCGTGCCTCTCGCGATCGTGCAGCTCGTCTTCGTGCAGTTCGACACCGGCCTCTCCTTCGGCCACGGCCTCGGGCACAGCCTGCTGCTGTTGAGCGCCGGCGTCGTCACGGCGCTGCCGCTGCTCGCCTTCGCGGCGGCCGCACGCAGGCTGCCGCTCGTCTACATGGGTCTCATCCAGTACCTCACTCCCGTGCTGCAGTTCGTGTTCGGGGCGTTCGTACTGCACGAGGCGATGCCCACGGAGCGCTGGGTCGGCTTCGGTCTGGTGTGGATCGCGCTCATCGTGCTGAGCATCGACCTCATCGTCACCGGCCGCACCCGTCGCGCCTCAGCCCTGCCGGCCTGATGCTTCGGTAGTGTTCCGAGGGTGAAGAACGGCACCCGAACCCGCGCCATCACTCGACTGGGCGTGTCCGTCGCCGCCGTTGCTGCTCTGTCGCTCGCGCTCGCCGCCTGCGCTCCGGAGCCGAAGCCGGTGAAGACCACCCCGCCGCCGACGGCCGCCGCGCCGAGCGGGGACGGCATCCTTCGCATCGGAACGCTCTTCCCCACCACGGGCACCGCCGCGTTCATCGGGCCGGCCCAGGTCGCGGGCGTCGAGGTCGCGGTCAAGGAGATCAATCTCGCGGGTGGCGTACTGGGCAAACCCGTCGAGGTGCTGCATCGGGATTCGGGCGACGCATCGTCCACGACGGCCGAGACGTCGTTCGCCGACCTCGTCGCAAAGAAGACCGACGTGATCATCGGACCGTCGTCATCCGTTCTGGCCTTGCGGCTCGTGCCGAAGATCGTCGAGGCGAAGGTCGCGATGATCGCGACGGCAGCGACCGACCCGGCACTCAGCGACGCGAAAGACTTCGGATTCCTGTCGCGCACGATCCCCTCCGATGCGCTCGAGGGCGCGGCTCTCGGCCAGCTGCTCGGCAAGACCAAGGGCGTGAAGGCGGCGCTGATCTACTTCGACGACGATCAGGGCACCGCGGTGCACAGCACCTTCGCGAAGAGCCTCAAGAAGGCCGGCGGCTCGGTCGTCAGCACGCAGAAGATGGATGCGCAGAGCACCGTCGCGAGCATCCTGGCCGAGGTGACCAAGGCAAAACCGGATGCCGTGGTCGTGACGAGTCCGTTCACCGCGATCGAGCAGAACAAGGCCCTCATCACCGGACTGAACGCCGCAGGCCTCGGCGGAGCGAAACTGTGGCTCGCCGGCGGCGCGATGGCCGACTATTCGCAGGCGATGCCGAACGGCGCGCTCACAGGCGTCAACGGCATCCTCGGTGGCGCTGTCGCGGATGACGCGTTCAAGGCCCGCGTGAAGGCCGCCGACCCGAACGTCACCGACTACCGCTACGCGGCCGAGGCCTACGACGCGACGATCCTGGCGGCGCTCGCGGCGTCCTCCGCGAAGGACGACAGCGGCGCATCCGTGGCTCAGGCACTGCAGAGCGTGTCTGAAAAGGGCATCAAGTGTCTCAGCTACGGCGAGTGCCTCGACGTGCTCAAGACCCAGACCGACATCGACTACGACGGCGTGACGGGAAAGATCACTCTCGACTCGAACGGCGACCCGCAGAGCGCTCACTACGGCATCTACAAGTACGACGGAGAGAGCCGGTTCCAGCTCTCAAGTTCCACTGCCGTCGGCTGATCCGCGCTGGTGGGAATCGCGGGCCCCGTTAACCGTTAATATTGGGTACCGGCATTCAGCGTCGCATCCGGGCCTATTGACACGCGCATAAAGGGAACTCAATGAGCCAGCCTGATCCATTCGGTTTTATCGGCCTCACCTACGACGATGTCATGCTGCTGCCCGGGCATACCGATGTCATCCCCAGCGAGGTCGATACGTCATCGAGGCTGACCAGGCGCATCCGGGTGAACACGCCGCTCGTGTCGGCCGCCATGGACACCGTGACCGAGGCCCGCATGGCGATCGCGATGGCGCGGCACGGCGGGCTCGGCATCCTGCATCGCAATCTCTCCGTCGAAGATCAGGCCACCTACGTCGACAAGGTGAAGCGCTCGGAGTCGGGCATGATCACCAACCCCGTGACCACCACGCCGGATGCGACGGTCGCCGAGGTAGACAAGCTCTGCGGGCAGTTCCGCATCTCGGGCCTCCCGGTCGTCGAGGGTGACGGCAAGCTCGTGGGCATCATCACCAACCGCGACATGCGCTTCGTCTCTCAGTTCGAGAAGGAGACCACGCTCGTGCGCGACGTCATGACGAAGACGCCGCTCATCACCGCTCCGACCGGCATTGATCCGGATGGGGCGGTCGCCATTTTCGCCCAGCACAAGATCGAGAAGCTGCCGCTCGTCGATGCGGCAGGCCGCCTCACCGGGCTCATCACCGTCAAGGACTTCGACAAGACCGAGCAGTACCCGTACGCAACCAAGGATGACGAGGGCCGGCTTCGCGTGGGCGCCGCCATCGGATTCTTCGGCGACGCCTGGGAGCGCGCCGGTGCCCTCGCCGACGCCGGAGTCGATGTCATCGTCGTGGACACGGCCAACGGCGACTCGAAGGGCGAGATCGACGTCATCCGCAGGCTCAAGTCCGATCCCCTGTTCAAGAACATCGACGTGATCGGCGGCAACGTCGCGACCCGCTCCGGTGCCCAGGCGCTCGTGGATGCGGGTGCCGACGCGATCAAGGTGGGTGTCGGCCCCGGCTCCATCTGCACCACTCGCGTCGTGGCCGGCGTCGGCGTGCCGCAGGTGACCGCGGTGTATGAGGCGTCGCTCGCCGCTCGCGAGGCGAACATCCCGGTGATTGCGGATGGCGGGCTGCAGTACTCGGGAGACATCGCGAAGGCGCTCGTCGCGGGCGCCGAGACCGTGATGCTCGGATCCCTCCTCGCCGGAACGGACGAGAGCCCGGGCGACATGCTCTTCGTCAACGGCAAGCAGTTCAAGTCGTATCGCGGCATGGGCTCGCTAGGGGCGATGCAGTCGCGCGGCAAGAAGACGTCGTACTCTCGCGACCGCTACTTCCAGGCGGACGTGCCGAGCGACGAGCAACTGATCGCGGAAGGCATCGAAGGCAAGGTCGCCTACCGTGGCCCCGTCGGATCCGTCACCTATCAACTGCTTGGCGGGCTGCGCCAGTCGATGTTCTACGTGGGCGCGCGCACGATCGAGGAGCTGCGCAACAAGGGCAAGTTCGTGCGCATCACCGCGGCAGGCCTCAAGGAGTCGCACCCCCACGACATCCAGATGGTCATGGAGGCCCCGAACTACAACCGCTGAGCGGCGCGCTGCCGCTGTCACCTCTTCGACGGGAGTCACGCGCTCTCGGCGGGGCTACGTACTCGCGGCCGAGTCACGCGCTTATGGCTGGGGCCGCCCTCGGGCCGGTCGCCGCACCGAGCGCGCTAGCGGCGCCAGTAGTCCTCTCCGCGCGCCAGTAGTTTCTGGCGCGGGGAGGTGACCAATGGCGCGGGGACCGGATGGGCGCCGCGCGCCGGTGGGAGGCCACCCTTCACAGCGGGATCCACCTCTCCTTCACAGGGATACCCAGTGCCGTCGGTTTCACACCGCGATCCCCCGCGTGCACTGAGCCTGCGCTGAGGGGCGACGCTTATCGGATGACGGCCAAGGCTTACTCCGGATACGGGCTGATTCTCAGTGCAGATCGCAATCGCATCGGCCTCAGCGATTCCGCGTATCTCAAGGCGGAGCGCAGAGGGGAACTCGTCCGCCTTCGTCGGGGTGCGTACTGCGAAGCGAGTCATTGGTCGCAGCTTTCACCACGAGATCGGTATGTACTGAAGATTCGCGCTGTTGTCGCTGGCAGCGACAGGCCGCGAGTGCTGTGCAGTTTCTCTGCGGCCGCCGTGTGGGGATTCCCCATCCTCGGCGACTGGCCCGAGGACGTGCATCTCCTCGCCGAACCGGCCACCGGCGGTCGGTCGAAGCCGGGCATCGTGCGCCATCCTGTTTCGGATGCCGTCACGCGATGCGAAGAGCGCGACGGATTGCTTGTGGTCGGAGCCGCTCGCACCGCGCTCGACCTGGTACTGGCCTCCGAGTTCGCACCGGCTGTTGGCAGCCTCGACTGGGCGCTATGGCGTAAGAATGACCTTCGGGTCACCGTCGTCGATGTGCAGGAGGAACTGCAGCGTCTGAATCCCCGCTATCGCCTGCAGCACGCTCAATCTGTGATCGAGTTCGGCACCAACCTCTCCGACTCTTTCGGTGAGTCGACGACCCGCGCGGTCATCCATCTGCTCGGCTATCCAGCTCCCGAGTTGCAGGTGAGGTTCGCGGATGCGCAAGGAAACATGGATGTCGACTACTTCTGGCGTGCGGAGCGCAAAGTCGGCGAGTTCGATGGTGCCGCGAAGTACATGAGAGCGGAATACCGCGGTTCGCTGACGCCGGGGGAAGTCGTCTGGCGTGAGAAGAAGCGCGAGGATCGGCTGCGACGCCAGTGTGACGGCATGATCCGGATCATCTGGGCCGAGACGTGCCATCCGCCCACACTCGATCAGCTCCTGCGCGAATCCGGCTTGCGACCGTCGCCGCGCCAGTAGAGGTCTCCTGGCGCCAGAAGTTGTGGTTGCCGGGAGACGTTTACTGGCGCGGCGAGCGAACCGAAGCCCCTCGGCAGCAGTGGGCGACGTGCAACGGCGCCGGAGTGGCGGCGTGCGGACGGAGGCGGACGGGAACGGGCGCGGCGGCGCGCGCGGGGCGGCGGGTAGGCTTGGGTCGTGACTGAGGTAGAGATCGGCCGCGCCAAGCGCGCCCGCCGCGTGTACTCGTTCGACGACATCGCGATCGTGCCGAGCCGTCGCACCCGAGACCCGCAGGATGTCTCGGTCGGCTGGACGATCGACGCCTACCAGTTCGAGATCCCCTTCCTCGCCGCGCCCATGGACTCGGTGGTCTCTCCGGCCACCGCCATCCGCATGGGACAGCTCGGCGGCCTCGGCGTGCTCAACCTCGAGGGCATCTGGACCCGCTACGAGAACCCGGAACCGCTGCTCGAAGAGATCAGCTCACTGCCCGCCGACGAGGCCACCGCCCGCATGCAGGCGATCTACGCAGAGCCGATCAAGCCCGAACTCATCGGCGCGCGCCTCGCTGAGATCCGCGACGCCGGCGTCACGGTCGCCGCGGCGCTCTCGCCTCAGCGCACTCAGGAGCTGTACAAGACAGTCATCGCGGCCGGCGTCGACCTGTTCGTCATCCGCGGCACCACCGTGAGCGCCGAGCACGTATCAAAGAACCAGGAGCCGCTGAACCTCAAGGAGTTCATCTACGAGCTCGACGTCCCCGTGATCGTCGGCGGCGCCGCGGGCTACACGCCGGCGCTGCACCTCATGCGCACGGGAGCGGCGGGCGTGCTCGTCGGCTTCGGCGGCGGCGCGGCCTCGACCACGAGAGCCAGCCTCGGCATCCACGCCCCCATGGCCACGGCCGTAGCGGATGTCGCCGGTGCGCGACGCGATTACATGGATGAGTCGGGCGGCCGTTACGTGCACGTCATCGCCGACGGCGGCCTCGGCACGAGCGGCGACATCGCCAAGGCCTTCTCCGTGGGCGCAGACGCCGTGATGCTCGGCAGCACGCTGGCGAAGGCCACGGATGCTCCCGGCCGCGGCTGGCATTGGGGCGGCGAGGCGCACCACTCCGAACTGCCGCGCGGCCACCGCGTGGAGGTCGGCTCGATCGCTCCGCTCGAGCAGATCCTGTACGGCCCGTCGACGGTCGCCAACGGCAGCGTCAACCTCGTCGGAGCGCTGCGCCGCTCGATGGCCACCACGGGCTACTCCGACCTCAAGGAATTCCAGCGTGTGGAAGTGGTTGTAGCTCCGTATCACCAGTGACAGGCTCGAACGCAGCACGAGGCGCAGCAGTGACAAGGGGATGACGATGGCGAAACTCAAGACGGTGACCCGCTCGGCGAAACTCGGTCCGGATGAGCGCCGTTCGGCCATCGAGGCGCTCAAAGCCAAGGAACTCGACATCCTCGTGATCGGCGGAGGCATCGTCGGCACCGGATGCGCGCTCGACGCGGTCACGCGCGGCCTGCGCGTCGGCATGGTCGAGGCCCGCGACTGGGCCAGCGGAACCTCGAGCCGGTCGTCCAAGCTCGTGCACGGCGGCATCCGGTATCTGGAGCAGCTCGACTTTCGACTCGTGCGCGAGGCGCTCACCGAGCGCGGGCTGCTGCTGCAGCGCATAGCTCCGCACCTGGTCAAACCGGTGCGCTTCCTGTATCCGCTGAACACGCCGCTCGTCGAACGCGCCTACGTCGGTGCAGGCATGTTGCTCTATGACGCCTTCAGCTACACGGGTGGCCGCCCGCCCGGCGTTCCCCACCACAGGCATCTCTCCAAGGCGCAGGTGCGCCGCGCGATCCCGGGACTCGCGAGCGACGCGCTCATTGGCGGCATCACCTACTACGACGCCCAGGTCGACGACGCTCGGTACGTCGCGAGCCTGGCGCGCACAGCATCCTTCTACGGCGCGCACGTCGCCAGCCGAGTGCGGGTCGAGGGCTTCATCAAGGTCGGAGAGCGCGTCGTCGGCGTGCGCGCACACGACCTCGAGACCGACGAGCGCTTCGAGTTCCACGCCAAGCAGGTCGTGAACGCCACCGGAGTCTGGACGGATGACACCCAGGCCATGGTGGGCGAGCGCGGCCAGTTCAAGGTGCGGGCCTCCAAGGGCGTGCACCTCGTCGTTCCGCGAGACCGCTTCCAGTCGACCATGGGACTGCTCTTGCGCACCGAGAAGAGCGTGCTGTTCGTCATCCCGTGGGGCAGGCATTGGCTCATCGGCACGACCGACACCGACTGGGACCTCGACAAGGCGCACCCCGCGGCGACGGCGGCGGACATCGACTACCTGCTCGAACACGTCAACAAGGTGCTCTCGGTGAAGCTCACCCGCGACGACGTCGAGGGCGTGTACGCGGGCCTCCGCCCGCTGCTCGCCGGCGAGTCGGAGGAGACCTCGAAGCTCTCCCGCGAACACCTCGTCGGCCACTCCGTGCCCGGGCTCGTCGTGATCGCCGGCGGCAAGTGGACCACCTATCGCATCATGGCGAAGGATGCGATCGATGCCGCGGTGTCGTCCCTCGACGGCAAGGTGCCGCCGAGCGTAACCCAGGACATCGGCCTGCTCGGTGCCGAGGGATACCAGGCGGCGTGGAACAAGCGCGCCAAGATCGCCCGGGCGTTCGGCGTGCACAAGGTGCGCATCGAACACCTGCTCAATCGCTACGGTGTGCTGACCGACGAACTGCTCGACCTCATCCGCGAGCGCCCGGAACTCGGCAACCCGCTGCCCGGGGCCGACGACTACCTCGAGGCGGAGGTCGTCTACGCCGCGACGCACGAGGGCGCGCTGCACCTCGAAGACGTGCTCGCGCGCCGCACTCGCATCTCCATCGAGGCCTGGGATCGCGGTGTCTCCGCCGCGCCGGTCGCCGCGAGGCTCATGGCAGAGGCCCTCGGCTGGAGCAGCGAGCAGGAGACCAACGAGGTGGGCAACTATCTCAAGCGGGTCGCCGCAGAACGTGCCAGCCAGAATGAGCCGGATGACGCATCCGCCGATCGTGTGCGCCTCGAGGCGCCCGACATCGTGGTCACCAGGTAAAGGAGCCTCCCCATGGTCGATGTGAGACGGGTCAAACTGCCCGGCGTTGGAGTGCTGCACACTTTTGTCACCGCGGACGGCGGCAAGGCCGGCGTGATCACGCACCGCTCGGGCCACAGCGACCTCATCACCTTCGCGGATGAGGGCGACGGCGCGGACTCGAGCAAAGTCTCCCTGCGCCTGACCGAAGACGAGGCGCACACCCTCGCCGAACTGCTCGGCGGCACGCGCATCACGGAGTCGCTGGATCGGCTCGAACAGCTCCCCGGCCTCAGCATCGACTGGTTCACCGTGGACTACGACGACTACATAGCCGGCCAGAAGCTCGGCGACCTTGCCTCGCGCGGAGTCGTGGGCCTCACCGTCGTCGCGGTCGTGCGCGGCGAGTCGGCCAACCCCGCGCCATCTGATGACTTCACGGTCTTTCCCGGTGACACGCTCGTGGTGGCCGGCTCTCCGGAGAAGGTGACCAAGGCCTTCAACTTCTACCGCACCGGCGACATGACGCTCGCGTCGAAGCCGCCCGCGCCATCAGCACCAGGGCCGGCAACGCAGCCGGCACGCAACACTCCGCCGGGAGGCTGACCGTGCCGGTGGGTGAAGAGCTTGCAATCCTGGGCGCGCTCCTCCTCATCGCGTATGTGTTCGGGCGCCTCGGCAAGCTGATCGGTCTGCCGGCGATCCCCATCTACATGCTCGTGGGGCTTTTGGCCAGCCCGCACAACGGGTGGTTTCCGCTGAATCTCGGCACGGATCACATCGAGCTCATCGCCGTGTTCGGACTCATCCTCCTGTTGTTCAACCTGGGGCTCGAATTCGACCAGGACGAGTTCTTCGGCAATGCGGGCTCACTGCTGCTCACGGGTGGAACACGCATCGCCATCAACATGGGCGTCGGCTTCGTGTTCGGTCTGTGGGTGGGCTGGGGCACGCGCGAGGCGCTCATCATCGCCGGGATGACCGCGACATCCTCGAGCGCGATCGTGACCAAGCTGCTCATCGAACTCAAACGATTGCCCAACCGCGAGACCCCGGTCATCCTCGGTGTCGCCGTCGTCGAAGACGTGTTCATCGCGGTCTATCTCGCGATCGTCGCCGTGGTGATCGGCGGCAAGACCAACGTGTGGGGCATCGTGCTCGAGCTCGTGATCTCGTTCACCTTCCTGGTGGGGATGTTCGCGCTCGCACGCTGGGGCGGAAAGGTGGTCTCGCGCCTCATCCAGACCAAGGACGACGAGCTCTTCACCATCCTGTTCTTCGGCCTCGCCGTCGCGTTCGGCGGCATCGGCGAACTGCTGGGGGTTTCGGATGCGATCGGTGCGTTCCTGATCGGCCTCGTGCTCGGTGCCACACGATTCCGCGGTCGCGTGGAGCAACTCGCGCTGCCGATGCGCGACGTGTTCGGCGCCTTCTTCTTCTTGAACTTCGGTCTCACCCTGAACCCCTCGACCTTCGGCAGCGTGCTCTGGCCGGTGACCGTCGCCGTCGTGATGACTCTCGTGGTCAACACGCTCGGCGGCCAGCTCATCGCCTGGCTCAACAAGCTCACCGCGGCCGAGGGCTACAACGCCTCCGCGATGCTGCAGAACCGCGGCGAGTTCGCGCTCATCCTCGCGACCCTCGCCACGGCCGCGGGACTGGATGAGCGACTCACGCCGTTCGCGGGCCTCTACGTGTTGAGCATGGCGATCATCGGTCCGGTCCTGGCCGTCAACTCCGAGCGCTGGGGCGCTGTGATCTTCCGCAAGCGTTCGAAGAGGAACGCCGGTGCGGCATCCCCCTCGCACCTCGAGCGAGACGAGAACATCGCGCTCGTCGAGGCAGCATTCGCGGGGGAGAGCGATGGCGAGCTCGCCGAACACGCGAGCACGAGCGAGGCGTATCCGGAGGCCCAACCCGCGCAGGACCGCGACGAGATCGGGGACGAGATCGAGCGGGCTGAGTCTGAGAGGCTCATCGAGGATGCCATGCGAGAATCGGTGGAGTCGGCCGAGGATGCGCAGTCCGCGTCCGGCATCGCCGCCGAACCCGTGCGGGAACGCCTGAGAGACCCGGAGTACTAGACAGAATGTGGTCCGTTGCCAGGCGTCCGCGCTGGATCGCGATGCTCGTGCTCGCCCTCGTGGTCGCTGCAGGATTCGCTGCGCTCAGCCAGTGGCAGCTCGCGCGCGCGGTCGCGACCGGCACGGTAGTGGTGCGAGACACCGAGAACGCGGTGCCGCTCGACACCGTGGCCACGCCGCAATCACCCGTGCGCGAGGTGTCGAACGGCCAGAACGTCACGGTCTCCGGCCAGTGGGTTCCCGCCGACTACCTCGTCTTCAGCGATCGCCTCAACAATGGCCGCAAGGGCTACTGGGTGGTCGGGCACCTCTCCGCAGACACCAAGACGGGCACCGCTGGGCTGCCGGTGGCTCTCGGCTGGTCGCCGAGCGAGAACGCCGCGAAGGATGTCGCTACCGCGCTCTCGAAGCAGCCCGCGGCACCCGTGACCATCACCGGCCGCTATCTGCCCGGTGAGGCGCCGCAGGACACCGACTTCGAGCACGGAGCGCTCAGCAGCGTCGCTCCGGCCACGATAGTGAATCTGTGGAAGACCGTCGACCCGGCGGGGATCTATGGGGGCTTCGTCGTCATCCATTCGGCGGTGCCGGGGCTTGACCGCATCGACTCGCCGGTGCCGACATCCGACGTCGAACTGAACTGGCTCAACATCTTCTACGCCGTCGAGTGGGTGGTGTTCGCCGGCTTCGCGTTCTTCCTCTGGTATCGGCTCGTGAAGGATGCCTGGGAGCGCGAGGTCGAGGAGGAACTCGAGGCGATGCAGGCGGCATCGGATGGCTCTGCCGACGGCGCCGCGGGCGACGGGGCGGCCCCATCGGCCGCGCAGGAACCACCGCGCGCGGACTCCTAGAATTAGGGCATGGCGCTCAAACCCAAACTGTCCGACGTTCCCCGAATCCGTGCGGCACTGAAGCTCTACCGGGTCTTCGCCTACATCACCGGAACGATGCTGCTGCTGCTCGTTCTCGAAATGATCTTCAAATACACGCCGATCCAGCGCGAGATCGAACTCGGCGGCGCCCACGGCTTCATTGCGCTCGTGCCCGACGGCCAGGTGCTCGCGATCAACCTGTCCACCGGCATCCTCATCGCCCACGGCTGGCTCTACGTCGTGTATCTGTTCAGCGACTTCCGGCTGTGGAGCATCCTGCGCTGGCCGTTCAGCCGCTTCATCGCGATCGCGCTCGGCGGCGTCGTGCCCTTCCTGTCGTTCTTCGTCGAGCACTACACCACCAAGCGGGTGAGGGCTGAGCTCGCCGAGCTCGAGGCCGCCGCGCCCGCCGTCGCACCCGAGGTGTCTCATGAGCGCTGACCAGCCCACCGCTCACCAGCCCGTTCTCGTCGTCGACTTCGGCGCCCAGTACGCGCAGCTCATCGCGCGTCGCGTGCGCGAGGCGGGCGTGTACTCCGAGATCGTTCCGCACACCATCAGCGCGGCCGAGGTCGCGGCCAAGAAGCCCGCGGGCATCGTGCTGAGCGGGGGACCGTCGAGCGTGTACGAAGCCGGATCTCCGGAACTCGATCCCGGCATCCTCGAACTCGGTGTTCCCGTGCTCGGCATCTGCTACGGCTTTCAGGTCATGGCGCAGCAGCTCGGCGGCGAGGTCGCCAACTCCGGGCTGCGCGAATACGGGGCGACGGATGTGGTGCTCACGCCGGTCGAGAGTGTTCTGCTCTCGGGGCAGCCAGCCTCCCAGACCACCTGGATGAGCCACGGGGACTCGGTCGCGAAGGCGCCGGAGGGCTTCACCGTGCTCGCCTCGAGCGACAGCACCCCCGTCGCCGCGTTCGCGAGCGATGAGCGCAGGCTCTATGGCGTGCAGTGGCACCCGGAGGTGAAGCACTCCGAGTTCGGCCAGCGGGTGCTCGAGAACTTCCTGCACGACGCAGCGGGGATCCCGGCCGACTGGAACAGTGGCAGCGTGATCGCCGAGCAGGTGGAGCGCATCCGTGAGCAGGTCGGCTCATCCCGCGTGATCTGTGGACTCTCCGGTGGTGTCGACTCGGCCGTCGCCGCGGCACTCGTGCACAAGGCGGTGGGCGACCAGCTCGTCTGCATCTTCGTCGACCACGGCCTGCTCCGCCAGGATGAGCGCCGCCAGGTCGAAGAGGACTACGTCGCCTCCACCGGGGTGCGGCTCGTCACCGTGGATGCCGTCGACCAGTTTCTCGACGCGCTCGCCGGCGTCACCGACCCCGAGCAGAAGCGCAAGATCATCGGCCGCGAGTTCATCCGCAGCTTCGAGGCCGCTGCCGCCTCGCTCGTCGCGGAGGCGGCATCCGACGGTGCGCCGATCGACTTTCTCGTGCAGGGAACCCTGTACCCGGATGTCGTGGAGTCGGGCGGCGGAACCGGCACCGCCAACATCAAGAGCCACCACAACGTCGGCGGCCTGCCCGAAGACCTGCAGTTC
>DATNBR010000055.1:0-12506 GCA_035571875.1 Lacisediminihabitans sp.
CGGAGCGCCCGCCGAAGCTTCCGATCATCGACTCGGGTTCATCCACAACCACGAGTACAGCGTTCAAGGCCGCGGTATCCGTGCTGCTCGCGCTTCCCGCAAGCGTGTCCTCGAAAGTCGACACGATCAGCGCGCGGACGAAAGACGACGTGACGCTCGTGCTCGACGGGGTCGGGCAGCGCGTGGTGTGGGGCAGTGCCGAGCGATCTGCCGTGAAGGCGCGAGTGCTCGCCGACCTGATCTCCCACCAGAATGCCAACTCCGTGGTCGAGTACGACGTCTCCGCGCCCAACAGCGCCGTCGTGCGTAGCGGCTAAAAAAATCTCTGCCAGTGGCCTGACAGTTTGCGACACGCTGGCCCCCTTGCTGCCGCCTCGAAGGTCGCGCGCTTAGCTTCGTGACTGTAAAGCTATACTGAGCATAACTTTAAGCCTCTAGCAGAGGTTTAATGTTCCCCCGTCGGAGGCCGGACGTGACATCAAACCAGAACTACCTCGCCGTGATCAAGGTCGTCGGCATCGGCGGCGGCGGCGTGAACGCCGTGAATCGCATGATCGAACTCGGCCTGCGCGGGGTGGAGTTCATCGCGATCAACACCGACGCTCAGGCGCTCCTCATGAGCGATGCCGACGTGAAGCTCGACGTCGGCCGCGAGATCACGCGCGGTCTCGGTGCCGGTGCAGACCCCGAGGTCGGTCGTCGCGCCGCGGAGGATCACGCCGAGGAGATCGAAGAGGCACTGGCCGGCGCCGACATGGTCTTCGTCACCGCCGGCGAGGGTGGCGGAACCGGCACCGGTGGAGCGCCCGTGGTCGCCCGCATCGCCAAATCCATCGGCGCGCTGACCATCGGTGTCGTGACCCGCCCCTTCGGCTTCGAGGGCAAGCGCAGGGCAGCCCAGGCCGAGGTCGGAGTCTCCGCGCTGAAGAGCGAGGTCGACACCCTTATCGTCGTTCCCAACGACCGCCTGCTCGAGATCAGCGATCGCGGCATCAGCTTCCTCGAGGCCTTCGCCACCGCTGACCAGGTGCTCCTCGCCGGCGTGCAGGGCATCACCGACCTCATCACGACGCCCGGTCTCATCAACCTCGATTTCGCCGACGTCAAGTCCGTCATGCAGGGCGCGGGCTCGGCCCTCATGGGCATCGGTTCGTCCCGCGGGGCAGACCGCGCGATCAAGGCGGCGGAACTCGCCGTGGCGTCGCCCCTACTCGAAGCCAGCATCGACGGCGCGCATGGCGTGCTGCTCTCGATCCAGGGTGGATCCAACCTCGGTATCTTCGAGATCAACGACGCCGCCCGCCTCGTGCAGGAGGCCGTGCATCCCGAGGCGAACATTATCTTCGGTGCCGTCATCGACGACACCCTCGGCGACGAGGTGCGTGTCACGGTGATCGCGGCGGGCTTCGACGGCGGCGAGCCGGTCGTCAAGAAAGCCGGCCACCGCTCCAACTTCGTGGATGCGCCCGAGGGAGCGGAGACCGATCGTGCGCCCGAGGTCGAGGCTGCGGATGACGCAGCCCGTCCGAGCAGCACCCTCTGGCAGGCCGAGCCTGAGCTTCCCTCCTCGCAGAGCGACCCGGTCTTCGGAGACGATGACGACGATCTGGACGTTCCAGACTTCCTCAAATAACGACACTCGGGCGGCGGCAGATGGCGGACGACGGTGACCTCGCGTCGCGGCTGCGCGGCGTGCAGGAGTCCGTCTCCGAGACCGCCAGGGAAGCCGGGAGGGATGCTGCCGCGATCACGACGATCGTGGTGACCAAGTTCCACTCGACGGAGCTCGTGCGGCGCCTGCACGCGCTCGGGGTGCGTGACTTCGGCGAGAACCGCCACCAGGAGGCCGCGGCCAAGGCCGCGGAGTTGGCCGACCTCGAGCTCAACTGGCATTTCGTCGGCCAATTGCAGAGCAAGAAGGCTCGCCAGGCGCGGAACTATGCCACGGTCATCCACTCGATCGATCGACCCTCGCTGGTCGACGCCCTCGCCTCGCCGGACGGTTCGGTCGACTGCTTCGTGCAGTTGAATCTCACCGACGACCCAGGCAGGGGTGGAGTGCAGGATGCAGACCTCGAGGCCATGACGGAGCGCGTCATCGAGACGCCCGGCCTGCGCCTGCTCGGGGTCATGGCGGTCGCGCCGCTCGATGAAGAACCGCGACGCGCCTTCGCGAGGGTGCGCGGCGCAGCCGAACGCGTCACCGCGATCGCACCGCAGGCGACCTTCATCTCCGCCGGCATGTCGGCGGATTTCCGCGAGGCGATCCTCGAGGGCGCGACACACCTCCGGATTGGCACGGCAATCACCGGAAAGCGACCGACGCCCGGTTAATCTCGAATGAGCAGTTCCACCACAGGAGGCAAGAAGATGGCTAACCCGTTGCGCAAGACCATGGTTTACCTGGGTCTGGCAGATGAAGAGTTCGAGTACGAGGATGCCGCGCCGTCCGCACCCGTCGCGCCTGTCGCGCAGCCGGTTGCCCAGACCTCCGGAAATCGTGCGCCCGTGACCCCGCTGCGTCGCCCCACTAACACCAGGAATGCTGCCCCCGTGGAGATGAACGAAATTCTTACGGTGCACCCGCGCCAGTACAAAGACGCCCAGGTCATCGCGGAGAGCTTCCGCGACGGGATCCCAGTGATCATCAACCTCTCGCAGATGAGTGAGCCGGATGCGCGCCGCCTCGTGGACTTCGCGAGCGGACTGTCGCAGGGCCTCTATGGCAAGATCGAGCGCGTCACGAGCAAGGTGTTCCTTCTGTCGCCCGCGCACGTCGCGGTCAGCGGCGAGCAGGCCGAGGTCGAGCCCGACGTCGATGCCTCGTTCTTCGCACAGGCCTAGGCGGCCGGCAGGGTCGACGGTCTGCCGCTGATCGATGAGTATTGTGTCGCTCGTAGCGACGATCGTCTATTTCCTCCTGCTCCTGTACTTCCTCGCGCTGTGGGCGAGGTTCGTGCTCGATCTCGTGCAGAGCTTCGCGCGCTATTGGCGACCCAAGGGTGTGGTCCTGGTGTTCGCGGAGTTCGTGTTCGTCATCACCGATCCGCCCATCAAGGCCGTGCGGCGCATTCTTCCGCCGCTGCGATTCGGCGGAATCGCGCTCGATTTCGCCTGGAGTGCCGTGATGCTGCTCGTCATTGTGCTGCTGTACATCGCAATGGCATTTCGCTTTCAGTGAGCCTGTGTACTCTTGAACGGTGACGCAAGCCGGGGCAATCTTCGAATGCCCTGGTGTGCGTTATTTTGCTAGCGTTAGCTGAACGTTATACGCGACGTTCCAATGAGTTCTTTGAGGTGATTTCCCATGGCCTTAACGCCTGAAGATGTGGTCAACAAGCGGTTCCAGCCGACGAAGTTTCGCGAGGGCTACGACCAGGACGAGGTCGACGACTTTCTCGACGAGGTCGTGGTTGAACTGCGTCGTCTCAACCAGGAGAACGAGGAGCTGCGCCAGCGGCTGATCGCTGGAGAGTCGCGCATCAACGAATTGCAGCGCAGTGCCTCGCAGGCTCCCGCGCAGCCCGCTGGATTCGGCGAACAGCAGCAGGCTCCCGCGCCGGTTTCCGCGCCGGCCCCCGTCGTCTCGGCGCCCGCGTACAGCAACACCGCGCTCGACCCGAGTCTTGACCCGAACAACACGAACAACCTGCTTCAACTCGCGCGCCGACTGCACGAGGAGCACGTTCGCGAGGGAATCGAGAAGCGCGACGCACTCATCGCCGAAGGCCAGGCCACCGCTGCCCGCGTCGTCAGCGAAGCCGAGGCGACCCAGCGCGCCCAGCTCGCCGCTCTCGACCAGGAGCGCACGCAGCTCGAAGAGAGCATCGAGGGACTCCGCAACTTCGAACGCGAGTACCGCCAGAAGCTCAAGGGCTACATCGAGGGTCAGCTCCGCGACCTCGAGTCCTCGAACACCATGGGCGGCTCGCAGTCTGCCGAGCCGGTCAACTACGGCGCTGTGAACTCGGCACCGCCCACGAGCTACCAGGGCTTTGGCGGTAACTGAACCAGAGGCGAAGACTCGCGTCCGGAAGGTAAGCGTTAGAGCGCTTGTCGCGCTCGTCGTCGTCGCCCTGGTTGTCTACGGCTTCGATCAGTTCGCGAAGTACCTCATCGTCTCCTCGCTCGCCGAGGGCGATCAGGTGGATGTCATCGGCAACCTCCTGCAGTTCCACTTCGTCAAGAACTCGGGCGCTGCGTTCTCGCTCGCGAGCGGATCCACCTGGATCTTCTCTATCGCGGCGTCCGCGGTGACGATCTTCATCGTCCTGTTCGCGCGGCGCATCCGCTCGCTCGGTTGGGCCATCCTGTTCGGGATGCTGTTGGGCGGCACGGCGGGCAACCTCACCGACCGTCTGTTCCGCGAGCCGAGCTTCGGCCTCGGGCACGTCATCGACTTCATCCAGGTCTACGGTTTTCCGGCGATCTTCAACGTGGCCGACTCGTTCATCGTCGGAAGCATGGGGTTGTTCATCATTCTGACGCTTCGCGGTGTCAACCTCGACGGGCGCAGGGTGGCCAGGACCCAGCCCGCCGCAGACGAGCAGGAGGGCGTCGTCGACGACGCGGCCCGCGGCCCGAGGTAGCTCGTGGAGTCTCGAATCCTTCCGGTGCCCGAGGGGCTGGTCGGCGAACGCGTCGATGCGGCGCTGGCAAAACTGCTGGGCTTCTCGCGCACCTTCGCCGCGGAGGTCGCCGAGAGCGGCGGTGTCGTCTCCGACGGGGTCGTCCTCGGCAAGTCCGACCGGGTTCAGGCCGACCGTTGGCTCGAAGTGAGCTGGGAAGCCAAACAGCCGCCGACGATCGTTCCCCTCGTCGTGCCCGACCTCACAGTGGTCTATGACGATGACGACATCATCGTGATCGATAAGCCCGTCGGCGTCGCCGCGCATCCTTCCATCGGGTGGACAGGGCCGACCGTGCTCGGGGCGCTGGCCGGCGCCGGGTACCGAGTGTCGACATCCGGTGCGGCCGAGCGTGCGGGAATCGTTCATCGGCTCGACGCGGGAACGAGCGGGCTGATGGTCGTGGCGAAGAGCGAGCGCGCGTATTCGGAGCTCAAGCGCCAGTTCCACGACCGCGAAGTGAGGAAGATCTATCACGCCGTTGTGCAGGGACATCCCGACCCGCTGCGAGGCACGATCGACGCGCCCATCGGCAGGCACCCCGGGTCGAGTTGGAAATTCGCGGTCGTCTCGGATGGCAAGCCCTCGGTGACCCACTACGAGACGCTCGAGGCGTTCCCGAGCGCCTCGCTTCTCGAGATCCACCTCGAGACCGGCAGGACGCATCAGATTCGCGTGCACATGGCGGCGCAGCGACACCCCTGCGTGGGCGACGCGATGTACGGTGCCGATCCGACGATCTCGGCGAGGCTCGGTCTCACGCGTCAGTGGCTGCACGCCGTCCAGTTGGGATTCCGGCACCCGGGCAGCGGCGAGGACGTGGTCTTCGACACCGAGTACCCGCACGATCTGCAACACGCACTCGACATCCTGCGCGCCGAGTGATGCCCGCCCGAGGGGCAGGCTTAAGCTTTTCATCACAACCCTGTAGTCGGAGATGTAGTGCCAGCCAGCGATGATTCCTTCGTGCATCTGCACGTGCACAGCGAATATTCCATGCTCGACGGCGCGGCGCGGGTGACGCCGCTCATGGCAGCAGCGGCCGAGCAGAAGATGCCAGCCATCGCCGTGACAGACCACGGAAACATGTTCGGTGCCTACGACTTCTGGAAGCAGGCCACGGCCAACGGACTGAAACCGATCATCGGGACCGAGGCGTACATCACACCCGGCACGGCCCGTCAGGACAAGACGCGCGTGCGCTGGGGCGGCGGTTCGCAGAACCAGGACGATGTCGGTGGTTCCGGCGCCTACACGCACATGACGATGCTCTCGGAGAACAACGAGGGCATGCACAACCTGTTCCGGCTCTCATCGCTCGCCTCCATCGAGGGCTTCTATTTCAAGCCCCGGATGGACCGCGAACTTCTCAGCAGGTACTCGAAGGGCATCATCGCGACGACCGGTTGCGTCGGCGGCGAGGTGCAGACCCGTCTGCGCCTCGGACAGTACCGGGAGGCGCGTGAGGCTGCCGCGGAGTTCCGCGACATCTTCGGACCGGGCAACTTCTACGCCGAGATCATGGACCACGGCATCGACATCGAGCGCCGCACGGTGACCGAGCTCATCGCACTCGCGAAGGATCTCGACCTTCCGCTCGTCGCGACCAATGACCTGCACTACACGCACGCTCACGACGCGACGGCGCACGCCGCGCTGCTGTGCGTTCAGTCGGCGTCGACACTCGATGACCCGAACCGATTCAAGTTCGACTCGAACGAGTTCTACCTCAAGTCCGCGGCGGAGATGCGCCACCTCTTCCCTGATCACCCAGAGGCGTGCGACAACACGCTGCTCATCGCCGAGCGCTGCGAGGTCAACTTCGAGCATCGCGACCTCATGCCGCGATTCCCCGTGCCAGAGGGCGAGACCGAGGCGACCTGGTTCGAGAAGGAGGTCGCGGCCGGGATGCTGCGCCGCTTCAACAACGCGCCATCCGAGGCTCACCTCGCCCAGGCCCAGTACGAGGTCGATGTCATCAAGCAGATGGGATTCCCCGGCTACTTTCTCGTCGTCGCCGACTTCATCGGCTGGGCGAAGAGTCAGGGTATCCGGGTCGGTCCGGGGCGTGGTTCCGCGGCGGGTTCGATGGTGGCCTTCGCCATGGGCATCACCGAGTTGGATCCCCTCGCGCACGGACTGATCTTCGAGCGGTTCCTCAACCCGGAGCGCGTGTCGATGCCGGATATCGACGTCGACTTCGACGACCGTCGCCGATCCGAGGTGATTCGCTACGTCACCGACAAGTACGGCGATGACCGGGTCGCACAGATCGTCACCTATGGCACGATCAAGGCGAAGCAGGCGCTCAAGGACTCCGCGCGCGTGCTCGGGATGCCCTATTCGGTGGGGGAGAAGCTCACCAAGGCCATGCCGCCGGCGATCATGGGCAAGGACATCGGACTCGCCGACGTGCTGAACCGCGACGCCCCGCGTTACAAGGAGGCCAGCGACTTCCGTACCGTGCTCGAGACCGATCCCGAGGCGGCGAAGGTCTTCGAGACCGCCATCGGCATCGAGAATCTCAAGCGCCAGTGGGGCGTGCACGCCGCGGGCGTCATCATGTCGGCTGAACCGCTCATCGACGTGCTTCCGATCATGAAGCGCGAGGACGACGGCGCGATCATCACCCAGTTCGATCAGCCGCCGCTGGAATCGCTCGGCCTCATCAAGATGGACTTCCTGGGGCTCCGAAACCTCACGATCATTGAAGACGCGCTCAGGATGATCGAGAAGAACACCGGCTCAAAGCTCGTGATCGAAGACCTCGACCTCGATGCCGACGAGAAGACCTACGAACTGCTCGCTCACGGCGACACACTCGGTGTGTTCCAGCTGGACGGTGGCCCGATGCGCTCCCTTCTCAGGCAACTGAAGCCCACCAACTTCGAAGACATCTCGGCCGTCATCGCCCTCTACCGGCCGGGGCCCATGGGCATGAACTCGCACACCAACTACGCCCTGCGCAAGAACGGCCTGCAGAAGATCGAGGCCATTCATCCCGAGCTCGAAGAGCCCCTGCGCGAGAGTCTGGGGATCACCTACGGCCTGATCGTGTACCAGGAGCAGGTCATGTCCGTCGCGCAGAAGGTCGCCGGGTTCACCCTCGGCCAGGCCGATGTTCTTCGGCGTGCGATGGGCAAGAAGAAGAAGTCAGAGCTCGACAAGCAGTACGCAGACTTCGATGCGGGAATGACGAAGAACGGTTACAGCGCCGAGGCCGTCAAGGTGCTGTGGGACACTCTCATGCCGTTCGCCGGCTACGCGTTCAACAAGGCGCACAGCGCGGGCTACGGCGTTCTCAGCTATTGGACGGCCTACCTCAAGGCCAATTATCCGGCGGAGTACATGGCGGCGCTCCTGACAAGCGTGGGCGACTCCAAGGACAAGCTCGCGATGTACCTGAGCGAGTGCAGGAGGATGGGCATCCACGTGCTGCCACCGGATGTCAACGAGTCCAGCGGCGACTTCACGGCCGTCGCCGGGGACATCCGCTTCGGCCTCGGCGCCATCCGTAACGTCGGCGCAAACGTGGTCGAGGCGATCAGGGTGAGCCGGGAAGACAAGGGCCGCTTCTCGTCATTCCACGACTTCCTGCGCAAGGTGCCCATTCAGGTCGCCAACAAACGCACGATCGAATCGCTCATCAAGGCGGGTGCCTTCGACCAGATGGAGGGCACGAGACGCGCCCTGCTCGAGATCCACGAAGACGCCGTCGAGTCCGCGGTGAGCATCAAGCGCAACGAGGCCAACGGCCAGGTCGACCTGTTCGGCGGGATCTTCGAGTTCGAGGAGGAGAACGAGAAGATTCCGGAGCGACCGGAATGGGCAAAGCGCGACAAGCTCGCCTTCGAACGCGAGATGCTGGGGCTCTATGTCTCCGACCACCCGCTGGCCGGTCTCGAGACACAGCTCCTCAAGCACGCGAGTACCTCGATCTCTGACCTACTCGACGGCGATGTCGCGGGCGACGGAGAAACCGTCACGATTGCCGGGCTGATCACGAGCGTGCAGCATCGGATCGCGCGCACGTCCGGTAACCCCTACGGCATGATCACGGTCGAAGATTTCGGTGCGGAGATCACGATCATGTTCATGGGAAAGACCTACCAGGAGTTCTCCCCGGCGCTCAGCAACGACTCCGTGGTCGTGGTGCGTGGTCGTGTCAGCGTTCGCGACGACGGCATGAACCTGCACGCCGTGAGCATGTTCACCCCGGACATCGGCCAGAGCCTCGGTTCGGGTCCGCTCATGATCTCGATGCCGGAGCTGCGCGCGACCACCGATGTCGTCAGCTCGCTCAACGACGTCCTGATCCGGCACTCCGGTGACACCGAGGTGCGACTCAAGCTGATCAGGGGCGAGTCTGCGCGGATGTTCGAGATCCCGTACCCGGTGACCGTGAGCGCAGACCTCTACGGAGAGCTCAAGTCTCTGCTCGGGCCGGCCTGCCTGGGCTGAAGGCCCCATCGGCCAGGCGCGCTCAGAGCACGTCGCCCGGCGTACGGTAGGTGCGCTCGTGGTACAGCAGCGCCTCGTCCGGCTCTCCGACCCCGCCAGCCTCGATCTGCACGACGATGACCGCGTTGGCGGCGACGTTATGCCTCTCGATGATGTGCCCGAGCATCCACGCCGTGACTCCGTTGAGCATCGGGAGCCCGTGAGGGCCCGGGGCCCAGTGGTCCCCGACGAATCGCTCGTCGTGGTCGCCCGAGAGCTTGTCCGCGAGGCCGCGATTGCGTGCACCGAGCGTCTGGATCAGCACGTAATCGGTGTTCTCGATTGCGGGCCAGGCGCTGGCGACGCGCGCCATGTTGAATGTCGCGAGCGGAGGGACGGCCGCGAGAGATGCCAGGGAGGTTGCCGTGAAGCCGACGGGCCTGCCGTCCGGGGTGCGGGCGGTGATCGCGACGACACCGGCCGCGTGGCGACGGAACACCTGCTTGAACGCGGCCAATCCGTCCGGCTCAAGCTCTGGCTCGTTCCGGGGCGACTCGGGTGGTGCTGCGTTCATGCCTGCGTTCAGCTTTCTTGGTGTCTCGGAGGGTGTCCGGATGCGGACAACCTGCCGCGGTTTCGAGCGGGTCGTGTTCCAACAACTAAGGTTGAAACGCCATGATCCAGACCATTGACCTTCGAGGACTCAAGCCTACTCGCGCGGAGCTTCTCGCCCTGGTGCCGCGGGCACAGACGGATGTCGCAGCAGCCACCGAGATCGCCTCCGGCCTGATTGCGGATGTCCGCAGCCACGGAGAGACCGCCCTCGTCGAGCAGGCCGTTCGCCTCGACGGCGTGCGCCCCCCTCACATCCGCATCGCGGCATCCGAGATTGCCGCGGCAGTCGACGGTCTCCTGCCGGAGGTGCGTTCTGCCCTCGAAGAGGCAATCGATCGGGTTCGCCAGGCCACGAGCGTGCAACTCCCCACGGCGTCGGTGACGACGCTCGGCAAGGGCGCCGAGGTCATCCAGCGCTGGAGTCCCGTGCGTCGCGTCGGCTTCTATGTTCCTGGCGGCAAGGCCGTGTATCCCTCGAGCGTCGTGATGAACGTCGTGCCAGCGCAGGTGGCCGGGGTCGCATCCGTTGCCCTCGCCTCGCCCGCCCAGAAGGACTTCGGTGGCTCGATCCACCCGACCATTCTCGGCGCGGCCGGACTCCTCGGCATCGACGAGGTATACGCGATGGGAGGCGCCGGTGCGATCGGCGCGCTCGCCTATGGTGTTCCGTCGATCGGGCTCGACCCCGTGCAGGTCATCACCGGACCGGGCAATGTCTTCGTTGCTGCGGCGAAGCGGCTCGTGCGCGGGCAGGTCGGAATTGACGCAGAGGCTGGCCCAACCGAGATCCTGGTGATCGCTGACTCGACCGCAGACCCGTTCCTCGTCGCGAGCGATCTCATCAGCCAGGCGGAGCACGACGAATTGGCGTCCGCCGTTCTGGTCACCGATTCCGCCGAGCTCGCGACGAGCGTTCGTGCGGAACTCGCCGGGCTTGCACCCGAGGCCAGGCACGGTGCGCGGGTGGGGGAGGCACTCTCCGGCCAGCAGTCCGCAATCGTCCTCGTCGACGACCTGGATGCCGCGATCGCCTTCAGCAACGCCTACGGGGCAGAGCATCTGGAGATCCAGACGGTCGATCCGGATGCCGTGCTCACCCGCATCGAGAACGCCGGTGCGATCTTCCTCGGAAACAGCTCCCCGGTGAGCCTCGGCGACTATCTCGCCGGGTCCAACCACGTGCTGCCGACCAGTGGACAGGCGCGCTTCTCGGCAGGTCTTGGTGCATACACCTTCCTGCGTTCCCAGCAGGTGATCCGGTACGACCTTGACGCTCTCGCGGAGGTCGAGGCGAGGATCGTCGCCCTGGCCACTGCGGAGGATCTCCCCGCCCACGCCGCGGCGATCACCGCGCGATTCACTCCTCGGTAGCGGCCTGCGGCGAATCACGGCGCGGGTGTCGTATCGTTGATCCACTATGTTCTGCCCATTCTGTCGGCACCCCGACTCTCGCGTCATCGACTCGCGCACGAGCGACGACGGATTGTCGATCCGCCGACGTCGCCAGTGCCCGGAGTGCGGGCGCCGCTTCAGCACCACCGAGACCGCGAGTCTGAATGTCGAGAAGCGCAACGGAGTGATCGAGCCGTTCAGCCGGGAGAAGATCGTCTCGGGCGTTCGCAAGGCCTGCCAGGGCCGGCCAGTGACCGACGCGGATCTCGCGGTGCTCGCCCAGCGGGTCGAGGAGGCGATCAGGGCAACCGGTGCGTCTCAGGTCGACGCGAACGACATCGGTCTTGCGATCCTCGCCCCTCTTCGTGAGCTCGATGAGGTGGCCTACCTCCGGTTCGCGAGCGTCTACCAGGGCTTCAGTTCGCTCGAGGACTTCGAGACCGCGATAACGCAGCTCCGGGTGGAGCACGGCTCCGCAACGCAGCACGATGAGGGCTGAGTCCGGCGAGACCGATCGGGGCGTCGGTGCCAGTACTCTGGCTACGGCATGTATCGCATCCTCTTCTCCCTGTTCCTGTCCAAACTCGACCCCGAAAACGCGCATCACCTCGCGTTCCTGGTGATCCGCTGGCTGCCGCGACTCGGCATCGGTGCCTTGGCGCGGCTTCTGACGCGCCCGCACGCCTCGCTCGGAGTCGACACGCTCGGCCTACACTTCGAGTCACCGTTCGGCGTCGCCGCGGGCTTTGACAAGAACGCGGACGCCGTCATGGGGCTCTGGCAACTGGGCTTCGGTCACATCGAAGCCGGCACGATCACGGCTCGGGCCCAGCCGGGCAACGACCGCCCCAGGCTGTTCCGGCTCGTCAGGGACCGCGCCGTCATCAACCGCATGGGGTTCAACAACCGAGGTGCCGTGGATGCTGCTCCGCGCCTGCGGTCGCTCGTCACCAGGACGCGCCGCCCGATCATCGGTGTCAACATCGGCAAGAGCCGGGTCGTGGATGTCGCTGACGCCGTCGAGGACTACCTCGTGAGCACGAGGCTGCTCGCGCCATCCGCCGACTATCTCGCCGTCAACGTGAGCTCCCCGAACACCCCGGGGCTGCGTGGCCTGCAGTCCACCGAGAAGCTCGAACCGCTGTTGACCGCGGTGAGGGATGCCGCGGGGGAGACCCCCGTACTCGTGAAGATCTCACCGGATCTCGCGGACGCCGACATCGTCGAGATCGCGCAGCTCGCCGTGACGCTGGGGCTTGACGGCATCATCGCGACAAACACCACGATCGCGCGCGACGGGCTCGTCGCCCCGGCCAGTGTCGTCGAGAGCTTCGGCGCGGGTGGGCTGTCCGGTGCGCCGCTGGCCGAGAGGTCCCTCGCCGTGCTCAGGCTCATCCGCACGGTCGTGCCGCAGGAGCTGTGCGTGATCTC
>DATNBR010000056.1:0-18797 GCA_035571875.1 Lacisediminihabitans sp.
ACACATGACTCTCACGCTCGAAGCCGAGGGGGAGCAGACCAGAATGACGCTGCGCACCACCTTCGAGAGCGCGGAGCAACTCGAGCAGATGCTACAGATGGGCATGGAAGAGGGCATGAAACTCGCGATGGGCCAGATCGAGGCGATCCTCGCCGAGTGAGCCAGGCGGGCGTGGTGCCGTGCTCAGGCACGGGCTGCCCGGCACGGCAGTGTCGCTCGTGCCGGGCAGAGCTCAGGCCTTCGCGCAGGTCCATCCCTCGGGCATGGTGCCCGACGCGAGGAACGCGCTCAGCTCGGCACTCGCGTCTGCGGTCAGGATAGTGTCGGCCTGCGGGTAGATGATCGGCTCCTCCTTCGAGTTGTGCTGGTCGAGCAGAGTGAGCAGACCCCGACAGGATGCGCTCACCGCCTCGGCATCGGAGCCCGCGCCGAGCTGTGAAGACAGGGCATCCATCGTCTGCCAGAGTTCGCCGTGCTGACGCAGCATCACGAACAGCGGCACCATCATGCCCGCCTCACGCAGCGGCGGAAAGAGGAATTCCTCCTCCAGGTAGATGTGGCGGCGAAGGCCGCTCATGGCCCTCAGCAGCGGTTCGGTCTGGTCCAGGCCGCCCGGCAGGCTCTCGATGAATGCTTCGATCCCGCCGTCGATCTCACGGTGCTCACGCTCCAGGGCAGCGCCCAGCGTCTCGCTCATGTCCTCTTCTCTCGTTGATGACCGAATGGTTCGGTCATCCTCATTGTCGTCGCAACGAGGCTCTCGAGCGAGGCTCGAGGCGAGAGAGGGCTGGGTTAGACCGCGTCTGGAGCTCGGGTGACGCGCACGCGCGCGGTGGGAGTGATGAACAGCAGGTCGACGCCGTCCTCGTGCAACAGGGGCACCGACTGGGATGCGCCGTCCACGACCACCCGACCGGCACTGCGCAGGAACAGGTCTGCCATGCTCTCACGGGTCACGAACTCACGACCGGCGAAGTGGATGATGACGCACGGCTCGGCGACGCGTGCCGGCTCGGCCCGTCGGGCGACGACGGGCGGCACGGGCGCGGCACTGGCGTGGCGCGGACGGTAGGCGAGAACGACGCCCGACTTCTCCTCGTCGTGCGATTCCTCAGGCGGCGCCGCAACCGGCGCCGGCGAGACGGAGCGCCTGCGGGCCGCCGACCCCTCGCTCAGGCGAACGATGGCATCCATGACAGCACGTAATCGTCGGGAGCGCAGTCGCTGCGGTCGATCTCGAGGAAGTGGGTGATCGCATCCTCGAGCCTGGTGAAAGAGAACCATTCGAACCCCCGGCCCAACTGCATGGCCTCGAAATAGTCGCCCTTTTTTTCGATGAAGCCCAGGAGGCTGAACGCGTCTTCTGGGGACAACCGTGAATTGCTGACCCTCCACTCGGTGGCCGAGAGAGGGTGGACGACGAGATCCTCCCGAGACAGCGCGCTTTCGCTGGAAACCCGATCGGCCGTAACCTTCATAATCGTTTCTCCCCGTTTTCGACTGTGGCTCAAACCTATTGCTGCCGTCTTGTCCCCCAAAAGGGGTTGCTTTCGCCTCGGGTTTTGGGTAGACGAATATGTTTACGGCGGCGTGCATCGAGCCTAGGGGTCGCCGGTTACGGGCAATGACCGACTTCGTAACGCTCGCGTGAACAGAATGGACGCACGGCGCCCGAGAGCTCAGTCGGCGAAGATCGTGCGGCGCAGGAAGTCGTTGCGGAACTTGCCCAAGGGGTCGAGTCGGTCGGCCAGTTGCCGGAACGCTGGCAGCAGCGGATAGAGCGAATCAAAGCGCGTGGCATCGATCTCGAACACCTTGCCCCAGTGCGGTCGTGCGTCGAACGGCGCGAGCGCGGCATCGATGAGCGGCAGCAGGGCGAGCACCGCGTCCTCCCGCTTCCAGGTGAAGTGGAGGGCGACGGTATCGCGACCGAAGCTCGGGCTGAGCCACAGGGCATCGGCCTTCATCGTGCGGATCTCGCTGACGTGGAGGTGCGGCGCGATCCGTGGCCCGAGTTCCCGGATCGCGGCGATCGCGCCGATCGCCTTCTCCCGACCGAGCAGATACTCCGTCTGTATCTCCTCGCCATTGCTCGGAGTGAAGTCGAGCCTGAAGTGCGAGAGCCGGTTCCACCACGGCCCGGCCACCCCGCCCTGCTCCGTCGTGCTTTCGGCAGAGACGTCGGGCAGCGGATGCAGTTGCCGGCTCGCAAGCGCCGCACCGAAGAACTCGGGTTCCCCGGCCCTGCTGGCGCCGGCATCGGGACGCGACTTCAGCCAGACCTGGTCGATCCCGGCGTCGCTCCAATTCGTGAACAGGCTCACGCTGTAGGCGGCGGAGGTGATCTCGTCGAGGTGCTCGTCGAGCGTCGACCAGGCCAGTGACTCGTAGACGTCCTGGCGGACGTCGAAGGTGGGGGCGACATCCAGTGTCACGCGCGTGACGACGCCGAGCGCACCGAGCGAGACGACGGCACCGTCGAAGTCGGTCTCACCCCGTCGCACCGTGACGAGAGAGCCGTCGGCGGTGACGAGTTCGAGCGCGGCCACCGCGGTCGGCAGGCTGCCATTGCGGTCGCCGGAGCCGTGCGTGCCGGTGGCGATCGCGCCCGCGACGGAGATGTGGGGGAGCGAGGCGAGGTTGTGCACGGCGAAGCCCGCGCGGTGCAGTTCCTCGGCGAAGGCGCCGTAGCGCACGCCGGCATTCACGGTGGCGGTGTGGGAGTCGCGGTCGATGACGAGCTCCACCGGCATCGCCTCGAGGGAGATCTGGTCGCCCGAGGAGTCGGCGACATCGTTGAAGGAGTGGCGCGACCCGAGCGCCTTGATGTGGTCCGCGGCGGCGACGAGCTCCTGCACGTCCTCGACCGAGGTGGGGCGGTGAATGGTGCCCGCGCGATAGGTGTAATTGCCCGCCCAGTTAGCCGTAGTCATGGCCCCAGTCTAGGAAAGGCCGACGCCCGTGACGGACCGGACGGCTCCTGGTGCGGCCGTGCAGGAATATAGTTGCTTGATCACAAACAACTAACTGGAGGGGCGTCTGTGACATCTGCTCGACCCGCCCGCGGCGGTTCCCGCACCGGCATCATCGACCGCGATCATCCGCGGTATCGCTGGGTCGCACTCAGCAACACCACGCTCGGCACTCTCATGGCCACGATCAACTCCTCGATCGTGATCATCGCCCTGCCCGCCATCTTCAAGGGCATCCGGCTCAACCCGCTCGAGCCAGCCAACGTCAGTTACCTGCTCTGGATACTGATGGGCTACATGCTGATCACCGCGGTGCTCGTCGTGAGCTTCGGTCGGCTCGGCGACATCTACGGTCGGGTGAAGATCTACAACCTCGGCTTCGTCGTCTTCACGATCGGCTCGATCGCGCTCGCCTTCGATCCGTTCACGGGATCGGCCGGCGCCATGTGGCTCATCGTCTGGCGGCTCGTGCAGGGCGTCGGCGGAGCGATGCTCTTCGCCAACTCCACCGCGATATTGACGGATGCCTTCCCGGCCAACCGACGCGGACTCGCCCTCGGCACGAACCAGGTCGCAGCCATCGCCGGCAGCTTCATCGGACTCATCGTCGGTGGCCTCCTCGCCGTGGTCGACTGGCGCGCGGTGTTCTTCGTGAGCGTGCCGATCGGGATCATCGGCACGATCTGGTCGTACAAGTCGCTGCACGAGGTCGGCACGCGCAACCCGGGCAAGATCGACTGGCCGGGCAACGTGGTCTTCGGGGTGGGGCTGACCGCGTTGCTCGCTGGCATCACCTACGCGATCCAGCCCTACGGCGGCCTCTCGACCGGCTTCACGAATCCGTGGGTGCTCGCCGGCCTGCTCGGGGGCGTCGCGCTGCTGGTGTGGTTCGTCTTCATCGAGCTGCACAGCGAGGCGCCGATGTTCCGGATGCAGCTGTTCCGCATCCGAGCCTTCGCGCTCGCGAACCTCGCCGGACTCCTCGCCTCCATCGGGCGCGGTGGAATGCAGTTCATGCTCATCATCTGGCTGCAGGGCATCTGGCTCCCGCTGCACGGCTACTCCTACGAGAGCACGCCGCTCTGGGCCGGCATCTACCTGCTGCCGATCACCATCGGCTTCCTCGTCGCGGGTCCGATCTCCGGAGCCCTCTCCGACCGCTTCGGCGCGAAGGGCTTCGCCACCGTCGGACTGCTGCTCGTCACCGTGGCCTTCATCGGTCTGCTGCTGATCCCGGTCAACTTCGACTACGCGGAGTTCGCGATCCTCACCGGTCTCAGCGGTATCGGGTCCGGCCTGTTCAGCGCGCCGAACCGCACCGCCATCATGAACAGCGTTCCCGCGAACCAGCGCGGCTCGGCATCCGGAATGGCGGGCACCCTGCTGAACGCGGGCAGCTCGCTCTCGATCGGAATCTTCTTCTCGCTCATGATCGCGGGGCTCGCCACGAACCTGCCCGGCGCGCTGCACGCGGGGCTCACGGCGAACGGTGTGCCGCAACATGCCGCCGCGGCCGTGGCGCAGACCCCGCCGGTGGGCAGTCTGTTCGCGGCTTTTCTCGGCTACAACCCCATTCAGAGCCTGCTCGCCCCGACCGGCGTGCTGCCGCAGCTCTCGGCGGCACACGCGGCCACGCTCACCGGCAAGCACTTCTTTCCCGAGCTCATCTCCGGCCCGTTCCACGACGGCCTCGTCGTCGTGTTCGTCGCCGCGGCGATCATGTCGCTCATCGCTGCCGTCGCCTCGGCTCTGCGCGGCGCGAAGTACCTGCACGAGGATCTGCCAGAGCCGCTCGCGGCGCAGCCGATCGAGCAGGACTGACAAGGGGAGTGCGGATGAGCGGGCAGGATGGGAGCATGCAGAACGACGCGGATGCCGAACTCGCCGCCCGCCTCACGCTCGTGCTCGGGCGCCTCAACCGACGGATGGTCGCCGGCGGTCAGGGACTCAGCCACGGTGTGCTGTCCGCGCTCGCGAGCATCGTCAGGTTCGGACCGCTGCGCCTCGGCGATCTCGCCCAGCGGGAGCGCATCGGTGCTCCCGCGACGAGCCGGATCGTCGCCCGCCTCGAGTCAGACAAGCTCGTGCTGCGCGAGGGCGACCCCGCAGACGGCCGCGCCGTCGTGATCGCGGCGACCCCGGCGGGAGTCGAACTCGTGCGCCGTGCGAGGACGGCGCGCACCGAGGTGATCGCCGAGTTGCTGCAGTCGCTCGACGAGCAGCAGCTCGACTCGCTGCGCGGAGCGTTGCCCGCGCTCGAGCGGCTGATCGACGGCCAGTGACCCGCGACCACTGACTCAGGGAGCTGGCGGCGTCTCGGTTCGAGTCGAACGGCGTCGCCTGCGCCAGCGCACGAGTGAGACCACGGCGATCGCGATCACACCGCCGAGGACGAGCCACGGCAGCAGCACTCCGACCACCACGACGAGTCCGGCAAAGAAACCGACGAGCGTGTTCCAGCCCGTGATGACACCGTCAAGGAAAGTGCCGGGCAGCTGCGCGCGGGCCGTGGCGACCGAGTTCAGTGTGATCGTGATGGAGGAGAGGTCCACCTGATCCTTGAGCTGTCGGCGCTGCGACTCCATCGCCTCGAGGTTGCCCTGACGCTCCGACAGCGCCGACTCGATCGTGATGAGGTCGGCGGTCGAGGTGGCCTTGGACATGAGCTCCTGCAGCCTGTCGACGGAGGTGCGGAGCGCCGAGATGCGTGCGTCCAGGTCTTGAGCCTGACTGGTCACGTCGCTCGAGGAGATGGACACGTCCCGAACAGTGCCGAGTTTCTTCAGCCTGTCGACGGTGTCGTTGAGCTTCTTCGAGGGGATGCGCGCGATGACCTGCGCGCTGCCCGTGTCGCCGTCATCACCCGCATGCTGGGTGCGGCCATCGATGCGGCCGCCCGCGGACTCGACGATGCGCGAGGCGCGGTCCGCGGCATCCGTGGGGCTCTTCACGGTGATCGACATGGAACCGGTCTTGATGACCTGCCGGTCGCTCGGCTGCGCGAGCTTGCTGCCGCCGACCGTCGCCCCCGAATCGGCGGCACCGGAATCCGCCGTGAGGGGGGCGCGCTCCGGCGCGATCGACCGACTGGCGCTACCGCCGCTGCTGCAGCCGGCGAGCGAGAGCAGGGCCAGTGCGAGAACGGTGGGAAGGAGCAGTCGCCTCATGGCCTCACCGTACCGGCGGGCCGACCGCCGCGGCTACCCGATGCTCATCACGATTCGGACACCGGACGCTGCCAGCCCCGCTCTCTAGAATCGGAGCATGCAGACTCGAACCCTCGGCCGCACAGGTCGCACAGTATCCGTCATCGGTCTTGGCACCTGGCAGCTCGGCGCCGACTGGGGCGAGGTCAGCCCAGAGGATGCGCGAGCCGTGCTCGACGCCGCCGTCGAATCGGGTGTCACGTTCTTCGACACCGCGGATGTCTACGGCGACGGTCGCAGCGAGAGCTTCATCGGTGAGTTCCTCGCGGCCAACCCCGGACTCGACATCACCGTGGCCACCAAGATGGGCCGTCGCGAGGCGCAGGACCCGGCGAACTTCACTCTCGCGAAGTTCCGCGAGTGGACGGATCGCTCCCGCCGCAACCTCGGCACCGACACGCTCGATCTCGTGCAGCTGCACTGCCCTCCGACGCCGGTCTTCTCCTCCGACGCCGTCTACGACGCCCTCGACACGCTCGTCGAGGATGGCACCATCGCGGCCTACGGCGTGAGCGTCGAGACCGTCGACGAGGCGCTCTCCGCGATCGCCCGGCCCGGCACCGCAACCGTGCAGATCATTCTCAACGCCTTCCGCCTCAAGCCATTGGATGCTGTGCTCCCGGCCGCGATCGAGGCGGGCGTCGGCATCATTGCCCGCGTTCCGCTCGCGTCTGGGCTGCTCAGCGGAAAGTACACCGTGGACACCACCTTCGCCCCGAACGATCACCGCAGCTACAACCGGCACGGTGAGGCCTTCGACGCGGGCGAGACCTTCTCCGGCGTCGACTTCGAGACGGGAGTGCAGGCGGCGCAGGAATTCGCACGGCTCGTGCAGAACGAGCCGAATGCATCCGGCCTCAGCACCTCCCAGGCGGCGCTCGCCTGGGTGGCGCAGCTCGACGGTGTCAGCAGCGTGATCCCCGGCGCCCGCAACGTTGAGCAGGCGCGCTCGAACGCGGCCGCCGGCTCGGCGGCGCCGCTCGGCGACTCCTTCTCCGCCGGGATCGCGTCGATCTACGACCGCCACTTCCGCACGGCGGTACATCCCCGCTGGTAGTGGGCAGATCTCGCTGAGCCGCCGCGCCGGCTGCTCCGGGCCCGACTCCTCGCGCCACTCGTCGACTCGTCGCGCCAGAAGTTTCTGGCGCGGGGAACCGCTGTCTGGAGCGGCGAGCCGCCGCGCCGGCTCAGCTCTGGACGGGGATCGCTTCTGTGTCGGGAAGGGGACTTGCGTCGCGACCTCGCAGGTCGGGGTGCCAACGATGGAAGATCGTGGGGATGAGGAAGCCGAGGAAGGCGAATCCTGCGGCGGTCCAGAACGCCCCGCCTGGGCCGACCCGGTCGATGAAGAGACCGGCGACCGCTGAACCGATCGCGGCACCGATGAGCTGCCCGGTGCCAACCCAGCCATAGGCCTCGGCCGTGTCGCTGAACTTCACGCTCGCCGAGACGATGGAGAACATCACCGCGAGAGCGGGAGCGATGCAGATTCCCGCGATGAGCAGGGTGAACGAGAGCGACCAGAATTCCCAGGCGAAGATCGCGAGGGCCATGCCGAGGAAGGTGACGAACATCCGCCGGGCAAGCGCCCACGGGCCCACGGGCAGGTGCCCGAAAGCGAGACCACCGACGAGCGAGGCCACCGACCAGATCGCCAAGACGTACCCCGCCTCGGCGCCCTCGTCCCGGAACGTCGCGACGACGGCCGCCTCCACCGCGGCGCAGGCCCCGACGAGCAGGAAGCCGGTGATCGTCGCGAGCAGCACCGGCCGCTTCGCGAGGACGAGGCCGATCCGTCGTTTGCTGCGTGGGATGCGCACCCTGCCCACCTCGGGCGAGGCGATGAACCACGCGCCGCCACCGACGAGGAAGGCGACAGCGAGCAGGATCGCGAGCACGGAGGAGACCTGGGTGGCGATGAAGGTCGTGATCACGGGGGCTGCGATCCAGATGATCTCTTGAGCGCTCGCGTCGAGTGAGAAGAGCGGGGTGAGCTGCTTGGAGTTGACCATCTTGGGGTAGATCGTGCGCACGGCGGGCTGGATCGGCGGGTAGCTGAGACCGCCGATGAGACCGACCAGCATGTAGAGCGGAACCGTCAGCGGAGCCAGTGCGATCGTCGCGATGCAGGCGGCGCAGACGGCGGTGGTGAGGATGAGCACGGAGCGCATTCCCCAGATGCCCATCCACCGGCTCGTCAGCGGCCCGGCGACGGCCTGGCCGACGCTCGTGGCGGCGAGCACGAGTCCCGCCGCGGCGTACGACCCGGTGGTCGCTTGGATGTGGATGAGGAAGGCGAGCGAGAGCATGCCGCCGGGGAACCGTGCGACCAGCTGCGCGCCCATCAAACGCGCAACGCCGCGCGTTTTGAGGAGGTTGAGGTAGCTGTTCACGAGGCTGCAATCCTATCTGGGGCGGGGGTCCTTCGGGCCCGAAGAGTTCGTCAGCGTCGTGTCGGTGGTGCCCTCCAGAATGGGTTTGGTGGCTGTGGAGAACTCGGCGAACTTATGCACAGCTGTGGATGACACGCCCACTAGATATGGGGTTGGCACAATCGCCCGACCCCGCTATATAGTGATTCCACTGCCAAGCAGCAACTCCTGGAAACATCGCTCAGATGGCCAGTCTGATGCACTCGACAGCAGGGATTCGTGGCCCCATTCGGGCCATTTCGGGGAGATGAGAGTTGCCGTTCGGGCATTGTCCGGTCGCGGCTCCGTCACAGTATTTGAGGAGCACACGTGGCAATCACCGTAGTCAAGCGCGATGGGCAGCGCGAGCCGTACGACGCCAACAAGATCAACCTCGCCATCGAGCACGCGAGCGCCGGCCTCGACGAGAACATCACCTGGGTCACCCAGATCGCGAGCGAACTCGAACTGACCCTGTTCGACGGCATCACGACCCAGCAGCTGGATGAGGCGGTCATCCAGGTCGCGCTTCAGAACGTCAAAGACGACCCGGCCTTCGACACCGTGGCGGCGCGCCTGCTGCTCAAGACGATCTACAAGCGCGTGCTCGGCGACTATGAGACCGAGGCGGAGCTCAAGGAGCTCCACCGCAAGCACTTCGCCGCGAACATCACCCGCGGCGTGGAGGAGCAGCTGCTCGACTCCAGGCTCACTCAGCTGTTCGACCTCGACCTGCTCGCCCAGCACCTCGAGCCGGCCCACGACGAACTGCTCAAGTACATCGGCGTGGTCACCCTCAACAACCGCTACGGCATCAAGGGTCGCAACGGCGACGCCCTCGAGGTACCCCAGTACTTCTGGATGCGCATCGCGATGGGCCTCAGCCTCAACGAGGCGAAGCCCAACGAGACCGCCATCGCGTTCTACGAGAAGATGTCGCGCCTCGAGTACCTCGCCGCCGGATCCACCCTCGTCAACGCGGGCACCATCTACCCGCAGCTCGCGAACTGCTTCGTCATGGAGATGCAGGACGACATGGAGCACATCGCGAAGACCACTCGCGACGTGATGTGGCTCACCAAGGGCACCGGCGGAATCGGACTCTCGGTGACGAAGCTGCGCGCCCAGGGCTCGCCCATCCGTTCCAACAACACCACGTCGACCGGGCCGATCCCGTTCATGCACACGATCGACTCGATCCTGCGCGCGGTCAGCCGCGGCGGCAAGAAGTTCGGCGCGCTGTGCTTCTACATGGAGAACTGGCACCTCGACTTCCCCGACTTCCTCGACCTCAGGCAGAACTCGGGCGACCCCTACCGCCGCACCCGCACCGCCAACACCGCGGTGTGGATCAGCGACGAGTTCATGAAGCGCGTGCAGAACGACGACGACTGGTACCTCTTCGACCCGCTCGAGGTGCAGGATCTCAACGAGCTCTACGGCGCCGCGTTCAGCGCGAAGTACAAGGAATACGTGGCGAAGGCCGAGGCCGGCGAGCTGCGGATGTTCAAGAAGACCACCGCTCGCGAGCAGTTCAAGGCGATCCTGATCTCGCTCTCGGCGTCGAGTCACCCGTGGCTCACCTGGAAGGACACGATCAACAACCGTGCCCTCAACAACAACACCGGCACCATCCACCTCTCGAACCTGTGCACGGAGATCACTCTCCCGCAGGACGAAGACAACGTCTCGGTGTGCAACCTCGCCTCGATCAACCTCTCGCAGCACCTGCTCGTCTCCGGCGAGACGGTCAAGATCGACTACGCGAAGATCGAGCAGAGCGCGCGCCTCGCCGTGCGTCAGCTCGACAACCTCATCGACATCACCCGCTCCTCCGTCAAGGAGGCCGACTTCTCCAACCAGCAGAATCGCGCGGTGGGCCTCGGTGTCATGGGCTTCACGGATGTCGTCGAGAAGCTGGGCCTCAGCTACGAGAGCGAAGAGTCCTACGACCTCATCGATGAGATCATGGAGCACGTCTCCTACGCGGCGATCGACGAGAGCGCGGACCTCGCCACAGAGCGCGGTGCCTACCCGAACTTCGAGGGCTCCGGCTGGTCGAAGGGCATGGTGCCGATCGACAGCATCGCGCTGACCGAGGCCGACCGTGGCGTTCCGATCAAGGTGAACCGCACGACCCGTCTCGACTGGGACGCCCTGCGCGCGAAGGTCAAGGGCGGCATGCGCAACGCGACGCTCATGGCGATCGCGCCGACCGCATCCATCGGTCTCGTCGCCGGCACCACGCCGGGCTTCGACCCGCAGTTCTCCCAGATCTTCAGCCGTTCCACCTCGAACGGCAAGTTCCTCGAGGTCAACCGCAACCTGGTCTCCGACCTGCAGCGCCTGGGCATCTGGAACTCGGTGAAGGAAGACATCCTGCGAAGTCAGGGCGACATCCAGAACATCGCAGCCATTCCGGATGACGTGAAGGCCACCTACAAGACCAGCTTCCAGCTCTCGCCCTACGCCTTCCTCGAGGTGGCGGCCCGCGCGCAGAAGTGGATCGACCAGGCGATCAGTCGCAACATGTACCTCGAGACACGCGACCTCGGCGACATGATGGACATCTACTACGGGGCGTGGGAGCGCGGCGTAAAGACGACGTACTACCTGCACATGAAGCCGCGTCACCAGGCGGAGCAGTCCACGGTCAAGGTCAACAAGGCCGAGGAGATCAGCGGCGGAGCCAAGCGTGGCTTCGGTGCCGCGGCTCCGGTGACGCCGGGCGAGGCATCCGCTGTCTCCGCCGCCCCGGACGCGGAGCCTGCCGTTGCGGCACCCGCACGCCGCGGCTTCGGCTTCGGCGGTCTCACCCAGAAGGCGGGTGAATGATGAACGAGGAGAACTCGATCGGTGGATACAGCATTCCCGTCGACCCCATGGACGACCTGCAGTGCGACAGCTGCCAGTAGGGGCAACCCACCTATCAACAACACAAGAAAGAAGATGAAGAAAGCAATGGGCATTCTCGGTACAGGCATTCAGGAGGGACTCCTCCTCAAGCCGATCCGCTACCAGTGGGCCATGGACCTCTACGACCAGGCCGTCGCGAACACCTGGTTCCCCAACGAGATCCAACTCGACCAGGACATCGCCGACTTCAAGAAGATGACCGACGAGGAACGCCATGCCGTCACCTTCCTGATGAGCTACTTCAACCCGAACGAATTGCTGGTCAACAAGGCGCTCGCGTTCGGCGTGTACCCCTACCTCAACGCGGCGGAGGCGCACATGTACCTCGCCAAGCAGATGTGGGAGGAGGCGAACCACTCGATGTCGTTCGAGTACGTGCTTGAGACCTTCCCCATCGATCGTGCCGCCGCCTACGACGCGCACATCGACATCCCGTCCATGGCGCAGAAGGAGGAGTTCCAGGTCAAGTTCATCCGTCGGATGACGGAGCAGACCCTCGACATCTCCACGACCGAGGGTAAGAAGGACTTCGTGCGCAACCTCGTGGCGTACAACGTCATCCTCGAGGGCATCTGGTTCTACTCGGGCTTCATGGTCGCCCTGTCGTTCCGGCAGCGCAACCTGCTGCGCAACTTCGGCTCGCTCATGGACTGGGTCGTGCGCGACGAGAGCCTGCACCTCAAGTTCGGCATCAACCTCATCCTCACAGTGCTCGAGGAGAACCCCGACCTGCAGACGCCGGAGTTTGCGGAGGAGATCCGCAGCATGATCCTCGACGCCGTGACGATGGAGGAGCAGTACAACATGGATCTGCTCCCGGGGGGCATCCTCGGCCTCAACGCGAGCTACATCAACCAGTACGTCAAGTACCTGGCGGATCGTCGGCTCGAGGAGCTCGGCTTCGATGCCCACTACAAGGTCTCGAACCCCGCGAAGTGGATGGCCACGGCCAACGACACGCTCGAGCTCGTGAACTTCTTCGAGTCGACGAATACGTCGTACGAGGCGAACGCCAAGGCATCCGTCGGCGCGAAGGAAAGCTAGCGCGCCACGCGGTATTCTCTCGTCACGCGCAGATCGAGCGCTTTCGGAGCATTTGCCCCTTCTCTTCGCCATCCTTCGACGAATTCTTGCTCAAAAGTTGCGCTAGGCTGCGATTACCGGCGTGACAATGAAGTGGCGTCCGACAGGTCCCTTTCCACCTCGTGGCTACCCGGCGTATAAATGGCAGCATCCCCACCAAGAGATAGATAGGAACTTGCAATGCGCATGAGATATTCGGTGCTGGCAGTCGCGGCGGTTGCCGCGCTCGCCCTCAGTGGTTGTGTCGACAACAGCACGGCCCCCAAAGACGACGGACCCTCGGTCAACGTCGGAGTGGATGCGGCCGCGGTCGCCCTGCTTCCCGCGAAGATCAAGGATGCCGGCAAGCTCATCATCGGCATGGACCCGTCGTACGCGCCCAACGAGTACAAGGACGACGCGGGCAACCCCATCGGATGGGACGTTGAACTCGCCGACGCTATGGCTGCCAAGCTCGGGCTCAAGACCGAATACCAGGCCTCGAGCTTCGACAAGATCATCCCGAGCATCACCGGTGGAACCTACGACATCGGCGTCTCCTCCTTCACGGACACAGCAGAGCGTGAGAAGGCCGTCGACTTCGTGAACTACTTCACCGCGGGTGTGCAGTGGGCGCAGCCGATCGGCAAGAAGGTCGACCCCGCCAACGCCTGCGGACTCACCGTGTCGGTGCAGGCGACCACGTACGAGGAGACCGAGGAACTGCCGGCCAAGTCCAAGGCGTGCACGGATGCGGGCAAGGCCCCGCTCACGATCCTCAAGTTCGACAAGCAGGATGACGCGACCACTGCCGTCGCAGACGGTCGCGCGAACGCGATGAGCGCCGACTCCCCGATCACCCAGTACGCGGTGTCGAAGCTCAAGGACAAGATCGAGCTGGCCGGCGACTCCTTCGAGGACGCGCCCTACGGCATCGCCGTCGACAAGGGTTCGAAGCTCACCAAGGCGATCCAGGCCGCGCTGCAGTCAATGGTCGACGACGGTAGCTACGGCAAGATCCTCGACAAGTGGGGCGTCAGCAACGGTGGTCTGAAGAAGATCACGATCAACGCGGCAGCTAACGGCTAGACAACGTGAGTTCGTCAGGAACTGACCGTCCGGCGACACGGGCAACCGTGTCGCCGGACGGCGACCGAAGGGCCGAGCCGATCAAGGCCATCCGGCTCAGACACCCGGGTCGGATCGTCTTCGCGATCATCCTGCTAGGGGCGCTCGCCCTCTTCGTCATCGACGCCTCGCACCGTGAGGCCTACGGCTGGGACAACTTCGCGAAGTACATCTTCGACAAGCGCATCTCGCAGGCCGCCTTCAACACCCTCATGCTCACGGTGTACTCGATGCTCATCGCGATCGTGCTGGGCATCACGCTCGCGGTCATGCGGCTCTCCGAGAACCCGGTCGTCAAGGGCGTCGCCTGGCTCTACCTCTGGATCTTCCGCGGAACACCGGTCTACGTGCAGCTCGTGTTCTGGGGTCTCATCTCCACGATCTACGCCACGATCGACATCGGCATTCCGTTCACCGCACCGTGGGCCGTGCTGCAGACCAAGGCCGTCATCGACGTGTTCTGGCTCGCCGTGATCGGGCTCTCGCTCAACGAGGCCGCCTACATGGCAGAGATCGTGCGCGCCGGCATCCTCTCGGTCGACCCCGGCCAGGAGGAGGCCTCGACCGCCCTCGGCATGTCGTGGTTGCAGACGATGCGCCGCGTGATCATTCCGCAGGCGATGCGCATCATCATCCCGCCGACCGGCAACGAGGTCATCTCGATGCTGAAGACGACCTCGCTCGTCACCGCCATTCCGTACAGCTTCGACCTGTACGGGCGTGCTCGCGACATCTCCGTCGTCATCTTCGACCCGATCCCGCTGCTGCTCGTCGCATCCGCCTGGTACCTGTTGTTCACGTCGATCCTGATGATCGGGCAGTACTTTCTCGAGAAGCGCTTCTCGCGTGGCGTCGGGCAGGCGAGGCCAGACAAGAAGGGCGGCAACGACACCGACAGCGTTCCCCTGGTCACCGGGGCCGTGCCGTCGGTCGAGATCGACAGAAGCGAAGGAGGCAAAGGATGACACCACCGTCAACGATCGACGTGCCCATGGTGCATGCCGATCGCGTCTCGAAGAGCTTCGGGTCGAACGAGGTGCTGAAGAGCATCTCGCTCACCGTGAATCGCGGCGAGGTGCTCTGTCTGGTCGGCCCGAGTGGTTCCGGCAAGTCCACCTTCCTGCGCTGCATCAACCACCTCGAGCAGGTGAATGCGGGCCGACTCACCGTCGACGGCGTGCTGGTCGGCTACGAGGAGCGCGGTGACAAGCTGTACGAACTGCACCCCAAGGAGGCCGCCAGGCAGCGGCGCGACATCGGCATGGTGTTCCAGCGCTTCAACCTGTTCCCGCACATGACGGCTCTCGAGAACATCATCGAGGCACCGATGCAGGTCAAAGGCATCAAGAAGGATGCCGCGGTCGAGCGGGCGAAGGAGCTGCTGGCGCGCGTCGGCCTCGGCAACAAGGCGGATGCCTACCCCGCGCACCTCTCCGGCGGTCAGCAGCAGCGCGTCGCGATCGCGCGGGCGCTGGCCATGGATCCGAAGCTCATGCTGTTCGACGAGCCGACCTCGGCACTCGACCCCGAGCTCGTCGGTGAGGTGCTCGACGTCATGAAGGCGCTTGCGGCATCCGGCATGACGATGATCGTGGTCACCCACGAGATGGGCTTCGCGCGCGAGGTCGCCGATTCGCTCGTGTTCATGGATGGCGGCGTCGTGGTCGAGTCGGGGGATCCGCGCGAGGTGCTCGGCAACCCGCAGCACCAGCGCACGAAGGCGTTTCTCTCGAAGGTTCTGTGAAGGCGGGTTGAGTAGCGAGGTACGAGCGTATCGAAACCGGGACGGTGTTCCAGCCAGAAGGGTCTCGATACGCTCGCTACTCGACCACCCGTGTTAGCGCGGCGCCATCCGGATCGCGCCGTCGAGCCGGATGGTCTCGCCGTTGAGCATCGGATTCCGCACGATGTGCTCGACGAGCGCGGCGTATTCCTCGGGCTTGCCGAGGCGCGAGGGATGCGGCACCTGCGCTCCGAGTGAATCCTGCGCCGCCTGCGGCAGGCCCGCCATCATCGGCGTCTGGAAGATGCCGGGGGCGATCGTCATCACGCGGATCCGGCTCGGCGCGAATTCCCGGGCGAGCGGCAGGGTCATCCCGGCAACGCCCGCCTTCGAGGCCGAATACGCGGGCTGACCCACCTGCCCGTCGAACGCGGCGACCGAGGCGGTCGTCACGATGACCCCGCGCTCCTCGCCCACGGGCTCGATGGACTGCATGTGGGCGGCGGCGAGGCGGATGACGTTGAAGGTGCCCGTGAGGTTCACCCTGATGACCCGCTCGAAGTCCTCGAGCGGCAGCGGGCCGGCCTTGCCGACAGCCTTGCCCGGCGTCGCGATCCCTGCACAGCAGACGACGATGCGCAGTGGGCCGAGGTCGGCCGCGATGTCGACAGCCGCCTGCACCTGCGTCGCGTCGGCGACATCCGCGGGCACGAAGGCCGCGCCGATGCGGTCGGCCTGCGCCGTGCCATCCGAGCTCGGCAGGTCGACGATGAGCACCTCGGCACCGGCCGCCCGCAGCGCGGTCGCCGTGGCGAAGCCGAGACCCGATGCGCCGCCCGTGACGAGGGCAACTGAGCCTTGAATGTCCACGGTTTCTCCCTGTGGGTCAGATGCGTTCGATGATGGTGGCGTTGGCCATTCCCGCGCCCTCGCACATGACCTGAAGCCCGTAGCGACCGCCGGTCTTCTCGAGCGAGTTCACCATGGTCGTGAGCAGCCGCGTTCCGGAGGAGCCGAGCGCGTGCCCGAGGGCGATCGCGCCGCCGCGCGGATTGACGAGCTCGGGGTTGGCGCCGGTCTCTTTCTCCCAGGCGAGCGGAACGCAGGCGAAGGCCTCGTTCACTTCGAAGGTGTCGAAATCGTCGATGCCGAGCCCCGAACGATCGAGGATGCGCTGGGTCACCGGGATCACGCCGGTCAGCATCTCGATCGGGTCAGAGCCGGTCACGGCGAAGCTGTGGAAGCGGGCGCGCGGGGTGAGCCCGAACGCGGCGGCCTTCTCCTCGCTCATGATGAGCACGGCGGATGCGCCGTCGGTCAGCGGCGAAGAGTTGCCCGCGGTCACCCGCCACTCGATCTCGGGAAAGCGTTCGCCGAGTTCCTCGTTGTAGAACGCGGGCTTGAGCCCCGCGAGCGACTCGACAGTGGTGCCGGGACGCACGGTCTCGTCGACCCGGCCAACGCCGACATCCACCAGCTCACTGGAAAAGTCGGATGCCGCAGCCAGCCGGTGGGAGCGCTCCGAGAACGCGTCCAGGGTCTGCCGATCGAAGCCCCACCTGGCCGCGATCAACTCGGCGGAAATGCCCTGGCCGACCAGGCCATCCGGGTACCGTGCACCGACCATCGGGCCAAAGGGGTCTTGGCCCAGAGTGGCGGAGTTGATCGGGTTCTTGCTCATGAGCTCGACGCCACAGGCGATCACGACATCGTAGGCACCGGCGATCACCCCCTGTGCTGCGAAGTGCGCCGCCTGCTGGCTCGATCCGCACTGCCGGTCGACGGTCGTGCCGGGAACGCTCGTGGGGAAGCCTGCCGCGAGCACCGCGTTGCGAGTGATATTCACGGCCTGCTCACCGACCTGGCTGAGGCATCCGCCGATCACATCGTCGATGAGCGCCGGGTCGAGATCGCTGCGCGCAACGAGCGCCTGGAGAGTCTGGGCGAGCAGGTCGACCGGGTGAAAGCCCGAGAGCAGGCCGCCCGGCTTGCCCCTTCCGGAGACGGTTCGAACTGCATCGACGATCACTGCCTGAGCCATGATTCGACTCTAACGCGGTCGGCACCGCGGTGTACCGGGAGCGCGCGAGTGACAAAGTTCGTAACGCGACGTGCGGTTGCCGACAATAAAGACGATCCTTGGGCCTATGCCAGAAACAACGGATGCCAGAAAGCTGCGCGTCGTCGGAGTGTCGGGAAGCCTGAAGGCGCCGTCCCGCACGATCGCCCTCGTGGACGGGATCATCGACGCGCTCGGGCAGCAGCTCGACATCGAGCCACTGCACATCCGCGTCAACGAGCTCGGCCCGTTCTTCGCGGGTGCGCTGACCCGGGAGGAGCTTCCGGAGGAGGTGGAGAACGCGCTGCAGGCGATCGAGACCGCGGACGTGCTGGTGGTCGCGAGCCCCGTCTACCGCGCATCCTTCACCGGACTGTTCAAGCACCTCTTCGACTTCGTCGACCAGTACGCGCTCGTCGACACTCCGATCCTGTTGGCGGCCACAGGCGGCAGCGAGCGGCACGCGCTCATCATCGAGCACCAGTTCCGGCCGCTGTTCGGCTTCTTCCAGGCCCTCACGCTGCCGGTCGGCGTGTACGCGCACGACTCGGACTTCACCGACTACCAGATCTCGAGCATCCGCCTGCAGGAGCGGCTCGACAAGGCAGTGCTCAAGGCAATCCCGCTCATCCGCTCGAATGTCGCGGAGAAGGACGAGATCGCGCGCACCCTCGCCGGTGATGGTCCTCCGGTGGAGGAACCGCTCGACCCGCGCAAGCCGGTGCGGCTCCTGAGCTAACCCGCGAGCAGCTTCTGGATGCGCTGCAGGCTCACCGACTCCGCCGTGCCGAGGTGTTGGGCGAACAGGCTGATGCGCAGCTCCTCGAGCAGCCAGCGGGCATGGCGGATGCGCTCCGGCGCCTGCGAGGCGAGCGGCAGTGAGCCGCCTGCCGCGACGTAGCGCTCCGTTGCGGACTGCACCTCGGTCATCCACACCCGGTCGCGGCCGAGGTTTTCGGTGAGCTTGCCGACGCGGTGGGTGATGCCCCTGAGGTAAATCGGCAGGCGAGCCAGTTGTGCGATCCCCGTGGCCGAGACGAAGCCTGGATAGACGAGGTTGCCGAGCTGCTCTCGCATATCGGCGAGCGGGCTCAGCAGCGCTATGTTCGAGGCCCCGCTGATCGCCTTCTCGGCCTCGCGCGCGGAGCCGAGCACGCTGGCGAGCAGCGAGACCGTGGCGAAGAGCGAGTCGACGATTGTCTCGGAGACGTCGTCGCGCATCCGCTCGAAGTCCGCTCGCGTCCACACCTGCTGGTCACCGAGCACCGCGTCGACACAGGCTGCGAGGCAGTCGGTGAAGAGCTCGGCGGTCGAGCGGTA
>DATNBR010000057.1:0-33185 GCA_035571875.1 Lacisediminihabitans sp.
TACGGCGTGCTGGTCGGCTACCTGATCGCGCGCCGCCGCTTCCCCGGCCGTCAGGCGATGGAGATCGTATCGATGATCAACTACGCGCTGCCCGGCACCATCGTCGGCATCGCCTACCTGATCGCCTTCAACGATCCGCCGCTGGCGCTGACCGGCGGCGCGCTGATCATCGTCGCCTGCTACATCTTCCGCTACAGCCCGACCGGCATCCGCGCCACCGTCGCGCTGCTGCAGCAGATCGACCGCAGCATCGAGGAAGCCTCGGCCAGTCTCGGCGCAGGCAGCGGCCAGACCTTCCGCCGAGTGACCCTGCCACTGATCGCGCCGGCCTTCTTCGCCGGTCTCGGCGTCGTGTTCATCCGCTCGATGACGGCGATCAGCGCCACCATCTTCCTGGTGTCGCTGAGCTGGACGCTGATCACCGTGCGCATCCTCGAGAACATGACCGAGCTGGCGCTCGGGCCGGCCGCTGCCTTCTCGGTGTTCGTGATCGTCGTGGTGTTCGCCGTCGTCTTCGGTCTCAGCCTGCTGCTGAGCCGGCTGCGCACGCCGACCGCCGGGGCGGCCGCACGCAGTTTGTTGGGAGGGTAACGTGGCCGTCAGCATCAAGCTCGACCGCGTCTCCAAGCGCTTCGACCACACGGTGAAGGGCGAGGTCTACGCCGTGCGCCAGGTCAGCCTGTCGGTCGCGGCCGGCGAGCTGCTGACGCTGCTCGGCCCCTCGGGCTGCGGCAAGTCGACGACCTTGCGCATGATCGCGGGCTTCGAGGAGCCGGACGAAGGCACGATCTCGATCGACGGTCATGACGTCACGCACGTGTTGCCCAACCGGCGCGGCATCGGCTTCGTGTTCCAGAACTACGCGCTGTTCCCGCACCTCTCGATCTTCGAGAACGTGGCCTACGGCCTGCGGGTGCAGGGCCGGCCGGAAGCCGAGATCGCCCGCGCCGTGTCCGAGGTCCTGGAGCTGGTCGGCCTCGCCCGCTACGAGCGCCAGCAGCCCCACCAGCTCTCGGGCGGCGAGCAGCAACGCGTGGCCTTGGCCCGTGCCGTGGTCTTCCATCCCAAGGTCCTGCTGTTCGACGAGCCGCTCAGCAACCTCGACGCCAAGCTGCGGGTCGAGATGCGCGAGCAGATTCGCGCCCTGCAGAAGCGGATCGGCATCACCACGGTCTACGTCACGCACGACCAGGAGGAGGCGCTGTCGCTCGCCGACCGCCTCGTGGTGTTGCGCGACGGTCGGGTGCAGCAGATCGGCACCCCGGAGGAGCTGCACAACAACCCCGCCAACTGGCACGTGGCCGACTTCATGGGCTATCGCAACCTGCTCGACCTCGAGGTCGAGCAGGTGTCGGGCAGCCAGGCGCAGGTTTCCGGTCACGGGCTCTCGCTCGTCGGCACCGCAGTGCACGACGTCACTGCCGGCGACAGCGTTCGCGTCGCCGTTCGCCCGCACGACCTTCTCGTCGTGCCTGACCGTGCCTCCGGGCAGAACACCGCGGGTCAGAATATGTTCGAGGCGCTCGTCAACGTGGTCGAATACCAGGGCCGCGAGTTCGCCGTAGGGGTGACCACCTCCACGGGACAGAACCTGTTCGTTCACGCGGAGCAGGCTCCGCGCGTCGGCGACCGCGTCATCCTCAGGGTCGACCCTGCGAGAGCGCTCGTCTACCAGACCGACCTCGAGCGCGATAACGCGTCGTCGCGGGCGGCGGCGCCCGCCGAGCCCGCGCGGGTGGCGCCGTGAGTACCGGAGCGAACACGCTACCGCGCCGTCGCAGTTCGGCGAGCCTGCGGCACCGGCTCGCCGAGCGCGGCATCGACAGTCAGCTCTGGATGCTCGTGCCCGCCGTGATCTTCGCGCTCGCGCTGTTCATCTACCCGTTCATCTACGGCGTCGGCCTCACGGTGCAGCCCCTGCCCGGCATGCAGAAGCAGTGGGGTGGTGGCATCTTCGCCAACTACATCGCGTTCTTCAAAGATCCGTTCGTCTTCGACTCGGTGTGGATCACCATGAGGCTCGCGATCCCCGCGGCGCTCATCAACGTGCTCGTCTCCATCCCGATCGCCTTCAAGCTGCGCGGCAAGTTCCGCGGCAAGCGGTTCCTTTCGACGCTGCTCGTGCTTCCGATCACGCTCGGCACCGTGCTCACGGCCCAGGGACTGCTCATCTTCGCTGGCAGGCAGGGCTGGCTCAACCGCATCCTGATGGACACCGGCATCATCCACGAACCTCTGCAGCTCGTGAACAACTATGTCGGCGTGATGTTCTCGCTCGTGATCTCGGGCTTTCCCTTTGCGTACCTGCTCATCTCCTCCTACCTGTCGGGCATCGACCCGTCGCTTGAGGCCGCCGCCCGCACGCTCGGTGCGAACTGGAGGCAGCGCTTCGCCCGGGTGACTCTGCCGCTGCTCGCGCCCGGCCTCGCCACCACGTTCATCCTCACCTTCGTGCTCGCCTTCAGCGTGTTCCCGTCGGCGAGACTCGTCGGTGACCCGGGTGACGCGACTCGCGTGATGGCGCTCATGGCCTATCGCGCATTCGGCGAGCAGCAGAACTACAGCATGGCCTCGACGATCGCCGTCATGATGGGCGTCGCCGAACTCGTCATCATCGCCGTCGTGCTGCTCGGACGTTCATTCCTCTATAAGGGATCAACCGGAGGGAAGGGCTGATGGCCGCCTCAACGATCGTCGATTCGACCGAAAACGCAGCCCTGGGCGCGGAACGCGTGTTCGCCAAGCATCCGAAGGGCCCGACGCGCGGCAAACCGAACCGCCTGCCGGGGGAGAAGTCGCTCGCGGCGTCGCCCGGCACCTGGTTCGTCTGGGCCGGAATCGTCGCGTTCTTCGTGTTCCTGTTCGGCATCATCCTCAGCGTGCTCGTCGACTCGCTCGGCAAGCCGTGGTTCACCACCTGGCTGCCCGAGCACTTCACCGTCGGCTGGTATCAGGAGGCGTGGACGCGCTTCGACCTGACCCACATCATCGTGGTGACCCTCGTCGTCGCGGTCACGGTCGTGGTCGTCTCGATCCTGGTCGGGGTGCCCGCGGCCTACGTGCTGGCGAGGCGCAACTTTCCGCTCAAGCGACTCGTGATGGTGCTCTTCCTGCTGCCGATCCTGATTCCGCCGATCACCTTCGGCATCCCGCTCGCGACGGTCATGTACAACTTCGGTCTCGGTCGCACGCTCACCGCCGTCATCCTGGTGAACCTCGTGCCATCGATCCCGTTCGTGATCATCACGATGACGCCGTTCATCGAGCAGATCAATCCGGCGATCGAGAATGCCGCCAGGATGTCGGGCGCCACTATGCGGCAGATCTTCGCGCGCATCCTCGCCCCGTTGCTGGTCCCCGGCATCCTCGCCGCCGGCATCCTGGTGCTCGTGCGCACGGTCGGGATGTTCGATCTCACCTTCCTTGTCTCGGGGCCGCAGTCCGACACGCTCGTGGTGTCGATCTATCGAGCGATGACGTCCGCGGGAGGTGGAGAATCGAGGCAGCTCATCTCCGCGATGGGTGTGGTGTACACCGCGATGATGCTCGTCATTCTGATCATCGCGCTGCGCTTCATCAACCCGACCCAGCTCGTGGCGCAGGTGAAGGAATCACGCGACGACGAGTGATTCGCCTCAGACACCACCGTCGTCCTCTCGCAAACCTGGAGTGCACGTGTCATCAGAACGGCTCTCGCTGGCGACTCTTGCGTCGGCGCGCACCGGTCGCTTCACCGGCCCGGCGCTCGATCCGACAGTGATGTCGATCGGCATCGTGCACTTCGGCGTCGGAGCCTTCCACCGCAGCCACCAGGCCGTCTTCACCGAGGGCGCCGCTGCAGAGAACGGGGAGACCGGATGGGGCATCCTCGGCGTCACGGGTCGCAGCGACGCCGTGGTGCGGCAGCTGCGGCCGCAGGACTGCCTGTACGGAGTGCTGCAGAAGGATGGCGCCAGCAGTTCGCTGCGCGTCGTCGGCGTGATTCGCGAGGTCGCCTCGCCCGGCGTCGACTCCGTGCGCGTGGTTGAGGCGATGGCGAGTGACGACACTCACCTCGCGACGCTGACCATCACCGAGAAGGGCTACCTGCGCACCGCGGCGGGCACGGTCGATCTCGACCTGCCCGGCGTCGGCGAGGATGTCGCCACCGTTGCAGCGGAACTGGCTGGCGCCGCGCCCGCGGCCGCATCGAAGACGGCAATCGGGCTGCTGGTGCGCGGCCTCGCGCGACGCCATCGCCTCGGCGGCAGGCCCTTCGCCGTGCTCTCCTGCGACAACATCGTGCACAACGGCGAGGTGCTCAAGGGCGTCATCCTCTCCTTCGCCGTCGCCTGCGGAGACGAGCGCTTCACGCGCTGGCTCGAGAGCGCGGTCAGCTTCCCTTCGTCGATGGTCGACCGCATCACTCCCGCCGTCACCGCAGCCGACCACGACGAGGCCTTCGGCCTGCTCGGACTCCACGACGAGGCGCTCGTGGTGGCCGAACCGTTCTCTCAGTGGGTGATCGAAGACGACTTCGCCGACGGCAGACCGGCCTGGGAGCTCGCCGGCGTCACCATGACCGCCGACGTGATGCCGTTCGAACGTGCCAAGCTGCGGGTGTTGAACGCGACCCACTCGCTGCTCGCCTATCTCGGCTGGCTGAGCGGCTACGACACGATCGCCGAAGCGGTGGCCGACCCGTCGCTGCGCGAGCGGGCGCTGCGGATGCTGAACGAGGACATCCTGCCCACTCTGGAGAGCCTTCCCGGGCTCGAGCTCGACGAATATCGGGACTCGGTGCTGACGCGCTTCGCCAACCCCGCGCTCGCGCACACGACCCTGCAGGTCGCCATGGACGGTTCGCAGAAGCTGCCGAACCGCACGCTCGTCACCGCCGAAGAGCGGCTCGCCGCGGGGAGCGTGCCACAGGGGCTCGCGCTCACCATCGCTGCCTGGCTGCGCTTCATCGCCGCGACGCTGGTCGAGAGCGGACCGTCGCTCGATGATCCGCTGGCGGCACGGCTCGCGTCCGCCGTGGGCTCGGCCGAGGCCGTGGACTCTGAACCGGAGGCCGTCGTTGATCGACTGTTCGGCATCCGCGAGATCTTCTCCGAGGGGCTCGCCTCCTCGGCACCGTTTCGCGACGCCGTCGTGTCGCACTTGGCAGAGGTGCGCGAACTGACCTCCGCGCGCAGATCGAAGGGATGACCGACATGGCCAGAATCGCCAGCATCAACGTGCGAGACGTGCGCTTTCCCACCTCGCTCGAGCTCGACGGCTCGGATGCCGTCAACGTCGACCCGGATCACTCCGCGGCCTACCTCAGCATCACGGTCGATGACCCGTCGTGGCCGAGCGGTCACGGCTTCGTCTTCACCGGCGGTCGCGGCAACGACGTGCTGTGCTTCGCCATCGAGGCCGTCGCGAAGCTCCTGCCCGACCAACCGGTCGAATGGATGCTGGACCACCTCGGCGAGGTCTCGCGCCTGCTCGTGCACGACTCGCAGTTCCGCTGGATCGGACCGGAGAAGGGCGTGAGCCACATGGCCGCCGGCGCCGTGCTCAACGCGCTGTGGGATCTGAAGGCCAAGCGCGCCGGCCTCCCGCTCTGGAAGCTGCTCGCTCTGATGACGCCCGAGGAGCTCGTGGAGACGCTCGACTTCGGCCACATCACGGATGCGCTCACGCGCGAGGACGCGCTCGAGATACTGCGCGCCGGCCAGGAGGGCAAGGCGGAACGCATCGCGGAACTCGAGGCGAACGGCGTTCCCGCGTACACGACCGGGCCGGGCTGGCTCGGGTATACGGACGAGAAGATGCTGCGGCTCATCCGCGAGGCATTGGAACTGAACTTCCACATGATCAAGATGAAGGTCGCGGGAAACCTCGACGACGACAAGAGGCGGTTGCGGCTCGCTCGTGAGGCCGTCGGACCCGACTACCGACTCGCGATCGACGCGAACCAGCGGTGGGAGATCGAGGAGGCGATCGACTGGATCACCGAGCTCAAGGAGTTCGATCTGTACTGGGTCGAGGAGCCGACGAGTCCGGATGACATCCTGGGCCACGCCCGCATCCGGAGGGCCATCGCGCCGACCAGGGTGGCGACCGGAGAGGCGGTGCAGAACCGCATCGTGTTCAAGCAGCTGCTGCAGGCGGAGGCGATCGACGTGATGCAGATCGACTCCACCCGCGTCGCCGGGCCGAGCGAGAACGTGGTGAACCTGCTGCTCGCGGCGAAGTTCGGCATCCCGGTCTGTCCGCACACCGGCGGCGCGGGGCTCTGCGAGCTCGTGCAGCACTTCTCCTTCTTCGACTATGCCGTCGTCGGGCGCTCGCTCGATGGCCGCATGATCGAGTACATCGCCCACCTGCACGAGCACTTCGTCTCGCCCGCGCTGCTCGTGAACGGCAACTACGCGGCGCCCACCGACCCCGGCAACAGTGCCGAGATGCGGCGCGAGTCGATGGAGAAGTGGAGCTACCCGGATGGCGCCGGCTGGGCCGAACTGCGTGCCAGCGGCCGCGTCTCCTGAACCCACTAATCTGTATTCATGTCGACACCTCAGAAGCCCCTGCTCGTCATCATGGGAGTGTCCGGCTCCGGCAAGAGCACCGTCGGTGAACTGCTCGCCGAGCGGCTCGGAGTGAACTATGTGGATGCCGACGACCTTCACCCCAAGGCCAACGTCGACAAGATGGCGGCCGGACATCCGCTCACGGACGACGACCGCTGGCCGTGGCTCGCGAAGGTGGGCAAGGCGCTCAAGGATGCCGACAGCAGCGGCCTGGTCCTGGCCTGTTCCGCGCTCAAGCGCTCCTATCGCAAGGCGATCCTCGACCAGGAGCCGCGCACGCGCTTTGTCGACCTGACCGGTTCGCGGGAGCTTCTCGAACAGCGCATCAGGGGGCGCAAGGGTCACTACATGCCGCCCGCCCTGCTCGACTCGCAGATCGAGACGCTCGAACCGCTCGGTCCCGACGAGCCCGGCTTCAAGGTGCAGATCGACCAGTCTCCGGAGCAGATCGTCGCCGAGGTCACTGCCACATTGGGCTAACTGCCGCGCTTCGGCTAAGCTTGGCCCCTGAACTTCGGCGAGGGGATTACCTTTCGGTAGTCCCGTGATCGACGCGGTGGAACAGGCAGGTCTGTCGGGAATCACTTTCCATGGGCACGCGTCTTCCTCACGCTGCAGTGCTTTGTGAACTGCCGATGCGTTCGAGTTGAATACACACACGTGGGCCGCGGCCCCGACAGGAGAAAACCATGGCTGACAACAGCAGCAACCACCTCGTCACCGAGGTTCGCGATTCCTTCGGCAAGGGCGCGGCGCGCAAGATCCGCGCCGCGGGCAAGATTCCCGCCGTCATCTACGGTCACGGCACCGAGCCGCAGCACGTCACGCTGCCGGGTCACGAGGTCGCGCTCATCATCCGCAAGGCGAACCAGGTGCTTGAGCTCGACATCCAGGGCAAGTCGCAGCTGGCGCTCGTCAAGGATGTGCAGAAGGACCCGGTGCGCCAGATCATCGAGCACCTCGACCTCGTCGTCGTGCGCAAGGGCGAGAAGGTTCAGGTCGAGGTCTCGGTGCACCTCGTCGGCGAGTCCGCGTCGGGTACCACCGCGGAGCTCGACACCCAGCGTCTCCTGCTCGAGGTCGCCGCCACGAACATTCCGGAGCGCGTCGAGGTGAGCATCGAGGGTGCCGAGGCCGGCACCCACATCCTCGCGAAGGACGTGACGCTGCCCGAGGGCGCGACCCTCATCTCTGACCCGGAGGCCCTCGTCGTGGCGATTGCCGTGCCGCAGGCCCAGGACCTCGGCGAGACGCCAGAGGCCGACGAGTCCGAGGCAGAGGCTCCTGCCGACGAGGCAGCGGCGGAGTAGCACTTCACCACTTCCCCCGTGGACAGTCAACAGTGGCTCGTGGTCGGGCTCGGTAATCCCGGGCCCGACTACGCGGGTAACCGTCACAACGTGGGGCAGATGGCGCTCGCGGAACTTGCCGATCGGGCATCCGCGAGCTTTCGTTCGCACAAGGCCGGGGCCGCTGTGGCCGAGGCGCGCAGCGGGCTCGAGGGGCCCAAGCTCATTCTGGCCAAGCCGAACAGCTTCATGAACCTCTCCGGTGGCCCCGTCGCCGGGCTCCTGCGGTTCTTCTCGCTCGACCCCTCGCGACTCATCGTGCTCCACGACGAACTCGACATTCCCTTCGACACGCTGCGCCTGAAGTTCGGCGGAGGTCACGGTGGCCACAACGGACTGCGCGACATCATCGCGGCCACAGGCACCGCCGATTTCACCAGGGTGCGCATCGGCATCGGTCGCCCACCGGGGCGCCAGCCCGCCGCCGATTTCGTGTTGCGCGATTTCTCGGCCGAGGAGCGCAAAGTGCTCCCCAACCTGCTCTCGGATGCCGCTGACGCGGTCGAGCAGATAGCTCGCGAGGGCCTCACCGCGGCCCAGTTGCGCGTGCACACCACCAGCGACTGATTCGTTATGCGGGTTGAGTAGGCCGCCCGCGGCCGTATCGAAACCAAGTAACGCGTCGCAGAGGTTTCGATACGCTCGTTCCTCGCTACTCAACCCACAGAAGCGGGTTGAGTAGGCCGCCCGCGGCCGTATCGAAACCTGATACGCCGCGCCGTGTCAGAGGGCTCGCGTAGACTCGTCCGGTGATACTTGAGGGCTTAATTCCCGCGCTTTCGCGCGCCCGCACGCTGAAGAACGCCCTCGGTTACGCCTCCGCCAGCGCCGACTTCTCGCTCGTCGACGGGCTGCGCGCCCCACTCATCGCGGGACTGTTGAGGGCCAGGAAGGGTCCGACGGCACTGCTCGCCGTCGTCGCCACCGGCCGGGACTCCGAGTCGCTGCGTGAGGCGCTCGCGAGCGTCGCACCCGCGGCGGAGATCATCGAGTTCCCCGCCTGGGAGACGCTCCCGCACGAGCGACTGAGCCCGAGCGCCGAGACCGTCGGCAAGCGCATCAGCGCGCTGCGACGCCTGCAGCGCTGGGAGCAGAACAGCCCGCAGGAGCGAGCCGCGCATCCGGTCATCATCGTCGCCTCGGTGCGCGCCGCGTTGCAGCCGCTCGCCGACAACCTCACCGACATCGAGCCCGTGGCCCTCGTCGCGGGCGGCCGCGGCTACAACCTCGCGAGCCTGTCGGCCAGGCTCATCGCTCTCGCCTACTCGCGAGTCGACATGGTCACGAGGCGCGGCGAGTTCGCCGTGCGCGGCGGAATTCTGGACGTGTTCTCGGCGACCGCCGAGCATCCGTGGCGGGTGGACTTCTTCGGCGACGAGGTCGAGCAGATTCGACAGTTCTCGGTGGCCGATCAGCGCTCGCTCGCCGAACCGATCGGCGAGATCGAGCTCCTACCGAGCCGCGAACTGCTACTGAGTGAGGACGTGCGCCAGCGCGCCCGCGAGATGCAGCACGAGTTTCCGAGCCTCGCCCAGATGCTCGCGAAGATCGCCGAGGGGATTCCCGTCGACGGCATGGAATCGCTCGCGCCCGCACTCGTCGACCGGCTGGTGCCGATCACCCACTATCTCCCGCAGGATGCCGCGATCGCCGTGCTCGCACCGGAGCGGGTAGCGAGCCGGGCCGTGAGTCTCGTCGAAACGAACCGCGAGTTTCTCGCCGCCGCCTGGAATGCGGCCACGGTCGGAGCCGAGGCGCCGATCGACCTCGACTCAGGCGACTTCCTCACTCTCGAGAAGCTGCGCGACGCCGCCGGCTCTCGCGCCTGGTGGACCTTCAGCAGCTTCGACAGTGGTGCTGCGGCGGACAATCCCGTGGGTCGAGTAGCGAGCGCCAGCGAGCGTATCGAGACCTCGCCCACGAGCGAACTCCGTGACGGCGAGCACTACATCCGCATCGAGGCGAGCACCGTGCCGAGCTTTCAGGGGCAGGCGAATGGCGCGATCGACTACGTCGGCGACCTGTTGAAGAACGGCTGGAGTGTGGTGGTCGTCGCCCAGGGCACTGGCCTGGTCGAGCGCGCCGCCGAGGCGCTCGCCGACCAGGGCTACGCCGCCCGCGTGGTCGAAGAACTGCCGACGGATGCCGAGCCCGGCGTCGCCTACCTGCTCAAGGCATCCGTAGAACACGGTTTTGAGCTGCCGGAACTGAAGCTGGCCGTGCTGAGTGAGAGCGAGTTCTACGGTCGCGCCGCCGGGTACGACGCGAGGCAGGTCAAGAAGCTCGCGGTGCGCCGCAAGAACGTGGTGGACCCGCTGCAGCTGAAGGCCGGCGACTTTGTCGTGCACCAGACGCACGGCATCGGCAAGTTCGTCGAGCTCGTCAAGCGTCAGGTATCGAGCGGTGGTCGTAACCCGGTGAAGACCGAGCGCGAGTTCCTGCTGATCGAGTACGCGCCCTCGAAGCGCGGCTACCCGGGCGACAAGCTCTACGTGCCCACCGACCAGCTCGACCTGCTCACGCGCTATGTCGGTGGGGAGGCGCCGGCGCTCAGCAAGATGGGCGGCAGCGACTGGTCGGCTGCGAAGGGTCGCGCGCGCAAGGCGGTGCGCGACATCGCGGTGGAGCTCGTGAAGCTGTACTCGGCGAGGATGGCGTCGAAGGGTCACGCCTTCCCGCCAGACACCCCGTGGCAGCACGAGCTCGAAGACGCCTTCCCGTTCGCGGAGACTCCCGATCAGCTCACCACGATCGACGAGGTCAAGGCCGACATGGAGCGGCCCATCCCCATGGACAGGCTGATCTCGGGCGATGTCGGTTACGGCAAGACCGAGGTCGCGGTGCGTGCCGCGTTCAAGGCTGTGCAGGATGGCAAGCAGGTGGTCATGCTCGTGCCGACCACGCTGCTCGTCAAGCAGCATCTGGAGACCTTCCAGGAGCGATTCGCCGGGTTCCCGGTGCACCTTCGTGCGCTCAGCCGGTTCCAGACCGACAAGGAGTCGAAGGAGACGATCGAGGGCCTCGCCGACGGTTCGGTGGATGTCGTCATCGGCACCCACAGGCTGCTCTCCGGCAACATCGTCATCAAAGACCTGGGCCTCGTGATCATCGACGAGGAACAGCGCTTCGGTGTCGAGCACAAGGATGCGCTGAAAAAGCTGAAGACGAACGTCGACATTCTCGCGATGTCGGCCACGCCCATCCCGCGCACGCTCGAGATGGCGGTGACCGGCATTCGCGAGATGTCGACGCTGGCGACACCGCCGGAGGATCGGCATCCGATTCTCACCTTCGTAGGTCCGTATCACGACCGGCAGGTGGCCGCCGCCATTCGGCGCGAATTGCTGCGCGAGGGCCAGGTATTCTTCGTGCACAACCGCGTGTCGTCGATCAACCGGGTCGCCGCGCAGCTCGCCGAACTCGTGCCCGAGGCACGCATCGCGGTCGCCCACGGTCAACTGCCGGAGCACGTGCTCGAACAGGTGATGGTCGACTTCTGGGAGCGCAAGTTTGACGTGCTCGTCTCGACCACGATCATCGAGACCGGTCTCGACATCGCCAACGCGAACACCCTCATCATCGACCGGGCCGACAAGTACGGGCTGTCGCAGCTGCACCAGTTGCGCGGTCGGGTCGGTCGCGGTCGTGAGCGCGCCTACGCCTACTTCCTATACGACGCGGAGAAGCCGCTCGGCGAGGTCGCGCACGACCGGCTCGCCACGATCGCCGCGAACAACGAGCTCGGTGCGGGCATGCAGGTGGCACTCAAGGATCTGGAGATTCGCGGCGCAGGCAACCTGCTCGGTGGCGAGCAGTCCGGGCACATCGCGGGTGTCGGCTTCGACCTGTATCTGCGGATGATCGGCGAGGCCGTCTCGACCTTCCGCGGCGAGGTGGCGGAGGGGCAGACCGAGCTGCGACTCGAGTTGCCGGTGGATGCGCACATTCCCGAGGACTACGTGGAGAGCGAGCGGCTGAGGCTCGAGGCCTACCAGAAGCTCTCGACCGCGTCGTCGCCCGCGGCATCCGCCGATCAGATCGACCAGGTGCTCGAAGAACTGACCGACCGCTACGGTGAACCGCCCGCGCAGGTGCTGAGCCTCATAGAGGTCTCGAAGCTGCGGCGGATGGCGCAGAAGGCCGGTCTGTCAGAGGTGGTCTCCGCGGGCCCGAACCTTCGAGTCTCCACGGCCGAGCTCGCGGACTCGGTACAGGTGCGGCTGCAGCGCATGTATCCCGGTGCGCGCTATTTCCAGCAGACCAAGGCGGTCGCGGTGCCGATGCCGCGCGTGAACGGTGAGGCTCTCGGCGATGCGGAGCTCATCGCCTGGGTGAGCGCGCTGCTCGTGACCATCTTCGGGGCCGCGGTAACGGAGCCTGCCCCTGCGCAGGCGGGTTGAGTAGGCCGTCCACGGCCGTATCGAAACCTCCCCTCCGTAACTCAGACGGGTTGAGTAGCTCGCTTAGCGAGCGTATCGAAACCTCCCCTCCCCGGCCCCTCCCTCTTCCGTTACGCTCGCCGCATGGCTCTTCCCGAGGTGTGCGTCTGCTACCTCATCCGCGAGACGCCTGGCGGGCCGCAGGTACTGCTGGGCCGCAAGAAGACCGGTCTCGGCCTCGGAAAGCTCGTCGGTCCCGGCGGCAAACTCGAGCCCGGCGAGTCACCCCTCGAAGCCGTCGCCCGCGAGGTGCAGGAGGAGGTCGGCATCACGGTTCGGGCCGACTCGCTCGTCCTCATCGGCGAGTTGACCTACCCCTTTCCGCACCGCCCGGCGTGGAGCCAGAAGTCCTGGGCGTTCCTCTGTCGCGACTGGACAGGCACTCCACGCGAGTCGGACGAACTACGGCCGGAGTGGCATCCGCTGGTCGCGCTTCCCCTGGATGAGATGTGGGATGACGCCAAGCACTGGTTGCCGGCGGCGCTGGCCGGCCGGCATGTAGTGGCGACCTTTACCTTCGGTGAGGACGGCAACACGGTCGAGAGTACGGATTGGGCTACTGGTTAGCAGGCGTCCATTGCGTTCGGTGATATCGAGCATTTGCAATGTCGAGGAAGTGATCCTTGCGGAATGTCAGCTCCGAAAATGGCTTCTGATTGATGGCCACTGCAACGCTGAGATCGTCCAGGATTACCATGCCGCCAATGTCGAGCTGCGTGTGATGGTTGGGACACAAACACAGAATGTTGTTCATCGTGTCCGAGCCTAGGTGTGGTCGGCCAAGGGGTTTCACGTGGGCGCCCTCTGAATAGAAACGAGAACCGATCCCAGGGATAGCAGTCCGGCAAATCTGACAGTGATTGTCGTACATCGACTTAACTCTTCGTGAGAGAGCTGTATCTCTGATCCTTCGGGACACAGTGCTGCTGGCATAGGCAGGGTCCGGCACGGGATCCTCCGCCGTCCAGAGTCTCGCTTGTTCGAGAATCCGTTCGAGTCGAAACCGCACGATGTCGAAGCCCTCTACGCCCTTCTCTATCCACCAATCGGTTACAAGAAAGAGGCCCGCGTACTGATACCCGGCCGGTGGGGCATAGGGGTTTGATCGGTGTGCGCCCCTGGTGACTCGGACCGGAAGCCCTTCGACGCGGCTTGTGATTAGTCCGGCATTTCCAGGAGCATCAACCGTTTGATCTCTGGTTTGTCTGGTTGCGCCAGCATCACGGCCACCGTGACCTGTGTAGATGAGGTAGTCGCCGAAGTCTTGGTCGTCAATGTAGCCACCGGAAACGACGATTGAGTCTGCGCCATCCTGCTTCGTGCCGGAGATACCGCCTTGCAGCGGTCGGTGGACAAAGGTGTCATGCAACTCACGGCGGTCTATGAATAGAGAGCCAACTGTGACGCCGTCGGGCGTCCCAAAGAATCTAGCCACGACGCCTCCTTTGTCCTTACCGTATCGTTTGAGCGGAGAACCGTGCGCCCCCAAAACGGGCTCAGCACCGTGCGAGTGCTGTGCGTAATGGATTACTCGAGACGGCTTTCGTTCGCTGAGTCCGCTGCTCCTCCACAGGCGTCTTTCGCTGAGACCTATCCACAGGAAGTGCTGGTCAGGGGCACCATTCGACGTCTGAATGTCGGTGGTCGGTGACACTCTTGAAGCATGAATAACCCGAACGGCGACGGCCTTGCGAGCATCGGCGTGCTCGCGGACGCCGGCGGCATCCCGGCTCCGACCGCGGGTCTCGACGGCGCGGTGAGTGATTCCGCGCTGTTGGACGCGCTGGCGGAGGGGTTTGCGCTGAAGCGGGAGGCGGACGCGCGCCTGCTGAGGCTTGCGGCGGAAGTGGTCGAGCGTTCGCGCTCGTCACTCGGGCCGAACGGGCTGTCGATCAGGGCGGGCAGTGGAACGCCGGCAGCGCTGTTGGCCGATCTCGGGCTGATCACACTGGCTGAGGCGCATCGCCTGTGTCGGGTGGCCGAGGCCACGGCAGATCGGGTGAGTCTGGTGGGGCAGCAGATGCCGGCCCGGTGTCCGCTGGTCGCGGAGGCCGTGCTCGCCGCCCGCATCCCTGCCGATTCGGCGAACGCGATCGTCGTCGCCTTGGATCAGGCCGCGCCGCGAGCCGAAGGCGAGCACCTTGCGGCGGCGGAGAAGGCGTTGGTCGAGTTCGCCTGCGACAATCCGGCCGACCCGGTGCGCAAGCTTGCCATCCGGTGGCGGGACGCACTCGACGTGGATGGCATCGAACCCCGCGAAGACGATCTCGTGCAACGGCGAAGCCTCCGCCGCAGCATCCTTCCCAACGGGATGAAGCGGTACCAGCTCGACCTCGACCCGCTGAGCTCCGCCTACCTTGACGCCGCGATCGACGCCAACGTTGGAGCCGTCATTCGGGCACCCAGGTTCGTGGCCAAGGGAATCGAGGCAGGCGACGGATGTGGCACCGACCACGAAGAACTCCCCGACCTGCGAACCCTCACGCAGATCGCCGCGGATGCCATAGTCGAGTTGGCCAGGCACGGCATCGCCTCCACCAAGACCGGCCACAAGACCCGCACGAGCGGCACAGAAGCGACCAACGGCGACGAACCGGTCCTGCCATTCCCAGCCGCAACGATCGTCGTAAGAATGACCCTCGAATCCCTTCTCAGCGGACTCGGTGAGGCGCAGATCGATGGCATCGAACAACCCATCTCCGCGAAGACTGCGCGACGACTCGCCGCCGACGCGCAGATCATCCCGATGGTGCTCGGCGGCACCAGCGAAGTCCTCGACCTGGGGACACCACGACGCCTATTCACCCGGGCGCAACGCATTGCCCTCGCCGAACGAGACGACGGATGCGCCTGGACCAACTGTCGAAGACCGCCCAGCCACACCGAAGCCCACCACATTGAGTGGTGGTCACACGGCGGCGCTACCAACCTGGGCAACGGGATCCTGCTGTGCTCGATGCATCACCACGCGGTTCACCGCGACGGCTGGGGCATCCGGGTGACCGACAACGTGCCCTGGTTCATCCCACCCTCTAGCGTAGACGTCCACCGCACCCCACGACGCGGCGGACGACTACCCGCACCCGACATAGCGGCGACCCGACTGCCCGCATTCCAGCCGCAACGGCTCGCTGGCTGACATGGGGAAGCGGGGCGTGCGTGGCTCTCCACAGGCGCAACTTATCCACAATTACCGCGCCCCCGCCTCACACCTGTCGCAGATATCCGACACTTGCCTGCATGACCGTCATCGTGAAGGCCTCCGGGCCAGCAGACCTCCTCGCCATGGTCCCGTCGATGGTGCGCATGGTTCCGCGCAACAGCGTCGTGTTCCTGGCCTTCCGGGGCAAGCGCACCTGCGGTGCAATGCGCTTCAACCTGCCGACAGCGGCGACGAAGATCGTTCAGAAGCGACTGATCACCACCATGATCGGTACGCTCTGCAAGCTTCCCGCTGTGGATGCCGTGGTGCCCGTGATCTACACCGATGAGGGCTTCGCGGGGTCCGCGGTCATACCCCACGCGGAGTTCGCCGAGCTTCTCGCACGCCGCCTCAAGCTGTCGGGGTTCGCACTGCGCGAATCCCTCTGCCAGGCATCCGACGGATGGGCGTCATACTTCGAACCCGATGTTCCCCACGGCGGCCACCTCCTCGACGAGGTCACTTCTTCCAACGCAGCAGAGCTGATTCCGCACGATCTGCGGGAACTGCCAGACAGCGAGGGTATTCCGCGTAGAGTCCCCGACGCCGCGCCGCAAGCGATGATCCGGATGCGCAAGCGACTCGCAACCTACCGTCGCCTCCTCGACAGCGTCACCGGGGATTCAGATGATGACTTCCCTGCCGTTCTTCGGCCGCTGGGCGACCTTCCTCTCTTCGCCGAGTCCGCCCTGGCGTGGGACGCGGCCGCCATCGAGCAACACGGGGCACTTCTCGCGTTCATGCTGCAGGGGCCTCCCTCTCGCGATTTGGTGATGTTGCAGTGGGCGACGAGTATGGCCGTGGGAGATCAGATGTGGGATGCCGGCATGTCGGAAGACGCGCTCCGGGCCTCGGCCGCCAAGCCAGGAAACGTCGACGTCGGCGATCTCATGATGGGAATTGCCCCTCGACCAGACCCGGCGCGCATCGACAAGGCGATCGCACTGCTCTCGGTACTCGTCGCACAGCTGGCGGACGAGAAGCGTCCGCCTCTGCTGTGCATGCTCACCTGGTTGAGCTGGGCACTCGGGGGAGGCACTCGGGCTGGCCGCTACCTTGACGAGGTCGTGGCTATCGACCCGACTTACTCGATGGCGGAACTGCTGGGCACCATGCTCGGCAATGGCATGTTGCCGGAGTGGGCGTTCCAAGATCGGACGACAGGCTCTTCACACCGTTTGCCGGAATAGCAACAGCACTTGCTGCTCGGTCGGTCGCCGACAACACTGTAACCATGACTGATTACGACTCCATCATCGTGGGCGGGGGAGCCGCCGGGCTCGCCGCCGCCATGGTTCTCGTTCGGGGCCGCCGCTCGGTTCTGCTCGTCGACTCCGGCCAGCAGAACAACCTGCGCACCACGCACTCGGGCGGCGTCTTCCTGCATGACGGCGAGGCGCCATCCGCTCTCTACACACGAGCACTCGAGCAGCTGCGCGAGTACCCGACCTTCACGCTGCTGCGCGACACCGTAGACAGCGTCGACCGGATCGCCGAGAACGCGGCAAGCGGTGACGCCGCGCACCCCACCTTCCGCATCGGCACCGGCCACACCGCACGCACCATCGTGCTCGCCCAGGGAGTGCAGTTCATCCCCTCGGAGATTCCCGGCGTGGACGCACTGTGGGGCACCAAGGTCGTCAACTGCCCCTTCTGTGACGGCTACGAATCGCGGAACATGCGTGTGCTCGGCATCGGCGACGACGCATGGCTGGGGCACATGGGCGGGCTCCTTCCGAACTGGGTCGACGACCTCAGCTGGAGCAACAGTTCGGAGGTCGCCGGCGTCGAAGACGTCGACGACGGCATCGCCGTGCACTTCACCGACGGCCGGTTCGAGGTATTCGAGCGGATGTTTGCGCAACAGACCTGGACGCAGCGCACCCAGCTCACGGATCCGCTCGGCTGCGAACGCACTCCGGAGGGAGGGCTGGTGCTCGACCCGTTCTCGCAGACGACGGTGCCGGGAGTCTTCGTCGCCGGCGACCAGACCGGCGGCGGCGCCATGCAGGTGAACCTGGCCGTCGGCTCCGGACACCTCGCGGGCATTGGAGCTCTCTCGACCCTCGCCATGGGATGAGGGGGGTGGGGGAGAATAACGGGGGCCCACAACTGTTAAGGACACAGTGACCTCACCCCACGAAACCAGCGTCGGCTTCCGCTCCGAACGCGGACCGATACTCATCGCGCTCATGCTCACGACCGGTCTCGTGGCGATCGACTCCACCATCCTCGCCACCGCCGTGCCTTCCATCGTGAAAGACCTCGGCGGCTTCTCGCAGTTCCCGTGGCTGTTCTCCATCTACCTCCTCGCCCAAGCCGTTTCGGTGCCGGTCTATGCCAAACTCGCCGACGTCATCGGTCGCAAACCCATCGTGCTCATCGGAATCGGGCTCTTCCTGCTAGGCTCCGCGCTCAGCGGATTCGCCTGGAGCATGCCCGTGCTCATCGCCTTCCGCGCGCTGCAGGGCCTCGGCGCCGGAGCGGTGCAACCGATGGCCGTCACCATCGCGGGCGACATCTACACCGTCGCCGAACGCGCCAAAGTGCAGGGCTACCTCGCCAGCGTCTGGGCGATCTCCGCGGTCGTGGGTCCGACGCTCGGCGGGGTCTTCTCGCAATACCTCAGCTGGCGCTGGATCTTCTTCGTCAACGTTCCGCTGTGCGTCCTCGCGGCGTGGATGCTGCTGCGCACCTTCCACGAAAAGGTCGAGCGCCGCAAACACAGCATCGACTTTCTCGGCGCGACGCTGCTCACCGCGTCCCTCAGTCTCATCATCCTGGCGGTGCTGCAGGGCGGGCAGAGCTGGGCCTGGAACGCTCCGCAAAGCATCGGCGCCTTCGCGCTCGGCGGCGTCCTACTCGTCGGGTTCATCTTCGCCGAACGTCGCGCGGTCGAACCGGTGCTCCCGCTCTGGGTACTCTCGCGCCGCCTGTTGCTCACCACGACGCTCCTCTCCTTCGGCGTCGGTGCCATCCTGATCGGCCTCACCTCGTACGTGCCGACCTACCTCGAGGGTGCCCTCGGCTCCGCGCCCATCGTCGCCGGCCTCACGCTCGCCGTACTCACCATCGGATGGCCGATCTCAGCGTCCCTCTCCGGCCGCCTCTACCTGCGCATCGGGTTTCGAAACACCGCGCTCATCGGCATGGCGTTCGTCATCGGCGGCGCGGTTGTGCTCGCCGTGTTCGCCCTGACGCCGAACCTCATCATCGTCGCGCTGGGCTGCCTCGTCGTCGGACTCGGCTTCGGACTCGTCGCCACGCCCAGCATCATCGTCGCCCAGTCGAGCGTCGGCTGGAGCGAACGAGGCGTCGTCACCGGCACCAACATGTTCGCCCGCTCCATTGGGAGCGCCGTCGGCGTCGCGATCTTCGGAGCCGTGGCGAACGCGATCTTCACCTCCCGCGGCGGCAACGTGAAGGAGGTCGCCAGCATCGAGGGCGCGGCATCCGCGGTCTTCATCGCGGTCCTGATCGCGGCTGCGGCCACCCTCGTCGCCGCCATCGCCATGCCCCGCCAAGAAGCTCAACTGAGCGCAGAGCCGATGGCAGGATGAGTGCATGACGGCGACCTATCCGAAGCTCGAAGAACTCATCGCTGTACTGCATCGCCTTCGGGCGCCGGGCGGATGCGCGTGGGACGCCGAGCAGACCCACGAATCGCTCGTGCAGTACCTCGTCGAAGAGAGCTACGAGCTCGTCGACGCGATCGAGACCGCAGACCGCGACGGGCTCCTCGAGGAACTCGGCGACGTGCTCTACCAGGTGATCTTTCACGCTGACATCGCGGCGCACACAGCCGGGGAGGACTTCACCCTTGAGGACGTCGCGGAGCACATGACCGCGAAGATGGTGAGCAGGCATCCGCACGTCTTCGGCGACGCGGCGGCCCAGGAGGCCATGAACATCCAGACCGGAGATGACGTGGTCGCGGTGTGGGAGGACCTCAAGAAGGCCGACAAGCCGGATCGCACGAGCGTGCTCGACGGCATCCCGCAGTCGATGCCCGCCCTCGCTCTCGCGGGCAAGCTCCTCGGCCGCGCAGAGAAGGTCGGCCTCTCCGTCGCTGACTTCTCCGGGCCGGATGCCGCTGCCGCGATCCCGGTAGACACCGAGAGCGAGCTTGGCGCGGTTCTCCTCGCGATCGTCTCCGGCGCGAGGGAGAGAGGTCTCGACGCCGAGCGCGCGCTGCGCACCGCCCTGCGCGCGCTGCAGAACGAGATCCGCGGGGCGGAGGCCCAGAACCCGAAGAATTGAGCGGTGCCCCCTCTAACCCGAATAGAGAGGGCACCAGACTCGGCAGGATCGTTTCACAGGAAATTTCACAGTGAACTCAGTCGTACCGAGCCGAGGGACAACCGGCTTACCCGACCGGCTGGCCCGTCTGATCGTCACAGTGCGCTATTGCACTGCCACGGACATGTGCACGTGGCCACGGTCCCGAAACCTTGGCGCATCGCGCGTGATGTGATGAGTATAACAATAACAGTCGTTTGTGCAAACATGCGTTATGTTTATGTTATGGCACGCACCGCTGATCCAGAGAGAAGACCAGCGCTGCTTGCCCAGATCGTCGATTATCTCATCGACCATCCCCTCGCGACACTGTCGTTTCGCACCCTCGCCACCGCGCTCGGAGTGAGCACGTACACGCTTGTGTACCAGTTCGGTAGTCGGGCCGAGCTGCTGCACGAGATCGTGCGCGCCATCACCACGAGGCAGAACACCGTGGTCGAAGCGGTCGCCGCCGAGACCGGCGACCTGGAGGGGCACCTGCAGAACCTGCGGGACTCGTGGGCCTGGGTGCTGCATCCGCGAAACCGGCAGCTACAGCGGCTCGAGTTCGAGGCGGCGATGCTAGAACTGCACGAGAGCGGCGACGAACCGATCACGCCGAAGGTGTTCGCACTCTGGCACTCCGTCGGTGTACAGGCGCTGCAGATGATGGGCCTCGACGATGCGGATGCGGACATCGAGGCTCGCATCATGACGACCACGATGTACGGCCTGCAGTACGACCTCATCGTCAACGGACAAGAGGAGCGCGCGACCGCCGCGTTCCATCGCGCGCTCGAGGCCTATCGTCATCGCATCGTCACATTGAACCCCCAACTCGCAGCGGAAGTCGCCACTTCAGCCAGCTGAACCGTCACCCGCGGCTCTGGTTCTGAATCGCACATGGAACAATCGGGGTATGGCACGTTCGGTGAATCCCCCTCGCGGCATGCGCGACTTCCTCGCCCAGGATAAGGAGCGTCGAGAGCGGGTGCTCTCCGTCATCCGCTCGGTCTATCGTGCGCACGGCTTCGACGAGATCGAGACGCCGGTCATGGAGGACTCGTCTCGCCTGCACGCCGGTCTCGGCGGGGACAACGAGAAACTCGCCTTCGGTGTGCTGAAGCGTGGGCTCACGGCCGACGACCTGCACGCGGCAAATGACCCGCTCGAACTCGCTGATCTTGGTCTGCGGTTCGACCTCACGGTGCCGCTCACCCGCTTCTATGCCACCCACCGCGCGGAGTTGCCGTCGGTGTTCCGTTCGATTCAGATCGCACCGGTCTGGCGAGCCGAGCGCCCGCAGAAGGGTCGCTACCGCCAGTTTCTGCAGTGCGACATCGACATCATCGGAGAGGCCGGCCCGCTCGCCGAGGTCGAATTGCTTGGCGCGACGGCCGACACCATGGACGCGCTCGGCATCGACGGCTGGTCGCTGCGCATCAACGATCGCCGCATCCTGCACTCGCTGCTGCGCCACTGGAAGATCGAGCCAGAGGACTCCGAACGCGTGCTCATCGCCCTCGACAAAGAGGACAAGATCGGCGTGCAGGGTGTTGTCGACGAACTCGCAGAGCTCGGCTTCGGCGACGCCGAGCTCATCGCGAGCGTTCTGCTCGGCGGCGAGCTCACGGAGCTCGCCGACGACGGATGGTCGCTTGACGCTGCGGAGGCGCCCGCCTGGCTCGACCTCGAGGTCTACGCCGAGCTCCGCGCACTTCGGGACGCGCTGCCGCAGGCGCGCGTCGTCTTCTCTCCGATCCTCGTGCGCGGAATGGGCTACTACACCGGCACGATCTTCGAGATCGCGCACCCCTCGTCCACGAGTTCGCTCGGCGGCGGCGGCCGCTACGACGGCATGATCGGCCGATTCCTCGGCACGGACGTTCCGGCGGCGGGCTTCTCGATCGGCTTCGAGCGGATCCTCGACCTCGTGAGACTGCCGCAGGCAGAGGCGACGGATGCGGTGGTCCTTCTCTACGACGCGAACGTCGCGCCGCCGACACTGCTGGCCTTGAAGTCCGCGCTGCTCGCCATCGGCGCACCCGGTGGACGCCGCGTGCGACTGGAGCGCAGACCACGCAACCTGAAGCCGCTTCTGGAGCAGCTTTCGGCATCCGGATTCGGCCAATTCGCCGCGGTGACCGCGGCAACGACGAGCATCGATGAGCTCGAGTTCAGGCCGCTGCTGGCGCAAGAGTAGTTCGCACGACGCGGGTAGGATGACCAACGGCTTAGTGAAACAGAGAAGATAAAGGAGACCATCCGTGGCTTTGATCGAGGCAGTAGGCGCTCGCGAGATTCTTGATTCCAGGGGCAACCCCACGGTCGAAGTCGAGGTGCTGCTCGATGACGGCATCGTCGCCCGTGCCGCGGTTCCGTCCGGCGCCTCCACGGGTGCGTTCGAGGCGTACGAGCTTCGCGACGGCGACAAGGCGCGTTACGGCGGCAAGGGTGTGCTGAAGGCCGTCTCTGCGGTGCTCGACGAGATCGGCCCGGCCATCGAGGGCTTCGAGGCGAGCGACCAGCGTCTCGTCGACGCCGCGATCATCGCGCTCGACGGCACCGAGAACAAGAAGCGCCTCGGCGCCAACGCGATCCTCGGCGTCTCGCTCGCCGTGGCCAAGGCCGCCGCGGACTCCGCCGACCTGCCGCTCTTCCGTTACGTCGGTGGCCCGAACGCGCACACCCTGCCCGTTCCGCTGCTCAACATCATCAACGGCGGCTCGCACGCCGACAACGACATCGACGTGCAGGAGTTCATGATCGTGCCACTCGGCGCGGAGTCGTTCAGCGAGGCGCTGCGCTGGGGCGTCGAGACCTACCACTCGCTCAAGTCGCTGCTCAAGAGCAAGGGCCTGTCGACCGGCCTCGGCGACGAGGGTGGCTTCGCCCCCAACCTCTCGAGCAACCGCGAGGCTCTCGACCTCATCGCCGAGGCGATCGGCCAGGCCGGGTTCACCCTCGGCAGTGACATCGCGCTCGCGACCGACGTCGCCGCATCCGAGTTCTACAAGGACGGCTCGTACCACTTCGAGGGCAAGCAGCTCTCGGCCGCCGAGCTCACCGCGTACTTCGCCGACCTCGCCGCGAACTACCCGCTCGTGTCGATCGAAGACCCGCTGCAGGAGGACGACTGGGAGGGCTACCAGCACTTCACCGCCGAACTCGGCGACAAGCTGCAGATCGTCGGCGACGACCTCTTCGTCACCAACCCGGTTCGCCTGAAGAAGGGCCTGGAGCTCGGAGCGGGCAACTCGATCCTCGTCAAGGTCAACCAGATCGGCACCCTGACCGAGACGCTGGATGCCGTGGCCATGGCCCAGCGCGCCGGCTACACCGCGATCCTGTCGCACCGCTCGGGCGAGACAGAGGACACGACGATCGCCGACCTCGCGGTTGCGACCGACTCCGGCCAGATCAAGACCGGTGCTCCCGCCCGCAGCGAGCGCGTCGCCAAGTACAACCAGCTGCTGCGCATCGAGGAGGAGCTCGCCGAGGCCGCCGTCTACGCCGGTCGGGGCGCGTTCCCCCGGTTCAAGGGCTAGTCGGATACGCGGGTTGAGTAGCGAGCGCCAGCGAGCGGATCGAAACCTGGTTTCGATCCGACGCCGGGCCGCTTACCCAACCCGCGTGAATCCGTCGCTTAGGCTCGACTCATGACCAGACGAGTGCGCACGCAGGGCGGTAAGCGTCCGCGCACCCAGCGAGTCGCCGTGCAGCTGCCGGATCTCGCGGGCGCGTCGGGCAACTGGCTCCGCAGCATCCGCCTGTCTGGTTTCACCATCGCGGCTCTGTCGCTCATCGTTCTGTTCGTTGTCGTGCTCGCCCCCTCGCTGCGCATCCTCGTCGACCAGCAGCAGCAGATCGCCGCGCTGCGAGCGGACGTGCAGCAGAAGAAAGACGCCGTGAAGGGCATGAAGGGCGAGCTGGCGCGGTGGAACGACCCGAGCTATGTCGAGTCCCTCGCTCGCGAGAGGCTGAACTACGTCTATCCGGGGGAGTACAGCTACCTCGTGATCGACGACGGCAAGACCCTCGCCACCGCGGATGGCCAGCCGATCAGCGCCAAGCTGCAGACGACGCAGGTCGACTGGGTGCGCACCATGCTCTCCTCCGTGCTCACGGCCGGACTCACGGATGCGCCTGCGAACCAACTCGTCGCTCCGGTCATCAGCGGGCTCGGCTCCAGCCAGGGCGGGCAGCACCAGCGGCAGAGCGCCCAGCACCCGCAGAGCGCAGAGTGAGCACGCCGCCCTTCGCCCCACCGAGTGAAGCCGACATCGCGACGGTGTCGCACCAGCTCGGTCGCCCGGCCCGCGACGTGATCGGTATCGCTGCGCGCTGCGTGTGCGGTGCGCCGACGGTGGTCGCCACGAGCCCGAGGCTCGGTGACGGCACGCCGTTTCCCACTCTCTACTACCTGTGTCACCCTGCCGCCACGGCCGCGATTTCGACGCTCGAGGCTAACGGTGTCATGCCCGAGTTCGCCGCGCTGCTCGCCGGGGATGACGAGCTCGCCGCGCGCTATGCGGCGGCTCACGAAAGCTACCTCGCGGATCGCGAGGGCATCGAGAGCGTCCCGGAGATCGCCGGAATCTCCGCCGGCGGCATGCCCACGCGCGTCAAGTGTCTGCACGCCCTCGCCGGTCACGCGCTCGCCGCGGGACCGGGCGTGAACCCCATCGGCGACCTCGCCCTCGAGCGTGCGCAGTGGTCCCCGCTCGTCTGCGAGTGCGCCGACTACGAGTCCGCATGACGAGAATGCGGCGGCTGGTAGCCGCTGTCGCGGCGCTCGGTCTTGCGGCATCCGTCTTGCTCGTTGCGGCGCCGGCATCCGCCGACAGCATTCGTAACGCCGAGTACTGGCTGTCGAGCTACGGCATCAGCCAGGCGTGGAAGACCACGAAGGGTGCGGGCGTCACCGTGGCGATCATCGACACCGGTGTGGATGGCTCGCACCCCGACCTCACGGGAACGGTGATCGGCGGCACGGATGTCTCGGGCGTCGGCGCCGCGAATGGCCAGACGCCGGTGGGTGACGACTCCGAGCACGCCACCATGGTCGCCTCGCTGCTGGCGGGTCACGGGCACGGCTCGGGCGCCGGGATACTGGGTGCGGCCCCCGAGGCGAAGCTCCTGTCGATCTCGGTCGGCTTCGGTGTCGGCACCGTCGGTTCCGACACGCAGATCGCCTCGGCCGTGCGCTGGGCCGTGGACCATGGCGCGAAGGTCATCAACATGTCACTGACCCGCAACACCCTCGACTGGCCGACGAGCTGGGACGATGCCTTCCTCTACGCCATGGAGCACGACGTTGTCGTGGTCGCGGCGGCGGGAAACCGCGGAAGCGGCACCACCGAGGTGGGTGCGCCGGCGACGATGCCCGGCGTGCTCGTCGTCGGAGGCGTCGACCGCAACGGCGTCGCGAGCTTCGACGCCTCGTCGCAGGGCATCACGATCGCGGTCTGTGCACCGAGCGAGAATCTCGTGGGCGCCGGGCCGGGAGGTCGCTACTTCCAGTGGTCGGGCACGAGCGGCGCAACCCCGATCATCGCGGGCATCGTCGCGCTCGTGCGCGCCGCGCATCCGGATCTCGACGCGGGCAACGTCATAAATCGTCTCACCGCAACGGCGAAGGGCGTCGGTACGGTGCCGAACCCGAGCTACGGCTACGGCCTCGTCAATGCCGCGGCGGCCGTCACCGCGAGCGTGCCCACGGTGACGACGAATCCGGCGGCGCAGTTGAAGGACTGGATCAAGCTCTACCGCCGCGCCGCGTCAACGCCCGCGCCGACGCAGGGCGCGGCGACGGCACCGGCGCCACAGCGCGAACAGTCGGCGGCCCCGGCCAATCCGCTCGGAACCGTGCTGCCCTCGATCGAGTCGCTGAGGAACACCGGACTGCCGCTTCTCATCTACCTCGCCTTTGTCGTGCTCGCGGTAGTGCTGATCAGACGACTGATTCTCAACTACGGTCGACGTGGAGGCAAGTAGTAGATTGTAGGTCGTGCCCAAAATCCTTATCGTCGGCGGCGGTTACGCCGGATTCTATACAGCCTTTAAACTTGAAAAGCGATTGAGGGCGGGTGAAGCAGAGGTCACGGTCGTGGATCCGCTGCCGTACATGACCTACCAGCCCTTCCTTCCCGAGGTCGCAGCCGGGTCCATGGAGCCCCGTCACGCCGTCGTCTCGCTGCGTCGCCACCTCGAGAAGACCGAGGTCATCACGGCCACCGTCACCGGCATCGATCACGCGAACAAGACCGCGACGGTGACCCCTGCGATCGGTGAACCGTGGACGATCAACTACGACATCATCGTCGTGACCGCCGGGTCTGTCTCGCGCACCTTCCCGATCCCTGGCGTGGCAGACGAGGCCATCGGCATGAAGAGCATCGAAGAGGCCACCGCCGTGCGCGACCGCCTGCTCACCAACTTCGATCGCGCAGCGAACCTGCCCGCCGGGCCCGAGCGCGATCGCCTCCTCACCGTCACCGTCGTCGGCGGTGGATTCGCCGGCATTGAGACCTTCGGTGAGCTGCGCAGCCTCGCGAGTTCGCTCCTGCGCTACTACCCCACGCTGACCTTCGACGACACTCACTTCCACCTCATCGAGGCGATGGGCCGCATCATGCCCGAGGTGTCGCTCAAGACGAGCCACTGGGTGCTCAAGAACCTCGCCCAGCGCGGCGCCGAGGTGCACCTCGACACGCAGCTGACCTCCGCGGTCGGCGGCAAGATCGAGCTGTCCACCGGCGAATCGTTCGAGTCCGACATCATCGTGTGGACCGCGGGCGTCATGGCCAACCCGGTCATCAAGGGCACCGACCTTCCCCTCGAAGAGCGTGGGCGCCTTCGCGTTCAGGCCGATCTGCGCGTCGTGAACGATGACGGCGTTGTTCCGGATGCCTGGGGTGCCGGCGACGTCAGCGCGGTTCCCGACCTCACCGGTGGTGGTGTCGGCGGATACTGCGTTCCGAACGCACAGCACGCGGTGCGCCAGGGCAAGCTGCTCGCCAAGAACATCACCGGCAGCCTGCGCGGCGACGCGCCCCGCGAGTACTTCCACAAGAACATGGGCGCGGTCGCGGGTCTCGGCCTCGGCGAGGGCGTCTTCCAGTCCGGCAAGATCGCGGTCAAGGGCCTTCTCGCCTGGTTCATGCACCGCGGCTACCACGGTCTCGCGATCCCGACCTGGGAGCGCAAGATCCGCGTCTTCGCGAACTGGATCCTGAACTTCTTCCTGCGTCGCGACATCGTCTCGCTCGAGGCCAGGCAGACGCCGCAGGCGTTCTTCCAGGAATTCGCTTCGCGCCCGAAGTCGTAGCAGCGCCCTTCTGCCCATAGGCTGCTGGGGGCGCCCGGAGTCGAGGTCGCGCCCCCGTAGCCCAATTGGCAGAGGCAGACGACTTAAAATCGTCCGAGTGTGGGTTCGAGTCCCACCGGGGGCACGCTTGGCGGCGCTCGCGCGCTAGGCCTCGGCGGGCTCCACGTAGCGCACCCACGCCCACACGGCGAGGCTCAGGGCGGCGAAACCGCCGGCGACCAGCAACGCCCCGAGCACGGGGAAGGCGGCGCCGCTTCCACCCAAGACGATGACCCAGGCGAGAGTCGTGACGACCGCCATCGCCACGACCCAGGCGACGGGCGACCACTCGAGGATCACGCGACCGGGAAGTCGGCCGAGCGGGAGCATGAGAACTATGGCGGAGCCGAGACCCGCGAGGCAGAGCGTCGCGAGCAGCTCGACGGAGAAGTTGCCCCAGAAGCCGTCGACCGCACCGAGCAGTTCGTGAGCGATCCAGGCAAGCACCGCCAGTAGCGCGATCGTGCCGACCTCGGCGAGATTCACGATCGCCCGTGGCTTCGCGGGTGTCACCCTGGCGAAGCCGACGCCGATGAGCACACCGGCGACGACGGGTGGCTCGATGCCGGTCCAGCGCGAGAGCAGTGCGGCGACGGCAGCGGCGACGAGCAGCATCGGCATGAATCGGAGACGACCGCTCACACCCTGCAGTCGCGACGACAGCCGAGTGGACACCGCGACGCCGACCACGTTGAGAATCGCGAGTCCGATGCCCACAGCGGCCAGCAGGCGAAGAAAGCGCACCTCGCCGTTGACTCCGCCCGAGAGCACGATGAGGCCCGCTGCGGCGGCCAGCGGAACGGCGCCCGCAAGCCAGGGATTCGGCGCTGGGGCGTCATCCGGTTCTGACAGCAGCTGATTCCGGCCGGTGAGCTGGGCGCGCGGGAAGCGGATGCGCCCCCGCAGGGTGGAGGCGACGAGTCGAAGCGGCAGCGCGATCAGCAGGATGAAGCCGAGGGCGAGCAGGGGAGCGAGAGCCCAGTTGCCGCGTGAGACGGTCTCGGCGAGCGTGGGAAGGTGCGCCCCGAACGTTGTGGGCGTGCCCCAGTTCGTCAGGGACTCCTGGAGCGAGGGCGGCGGCGCACCGGAACCGGGAACGTACGGAGCCGACGGCGGAGTCGTCGGAGTGGGAGTCGGCGAAGGCGAGGGGCTCGCCGGAGTCTCTGCCTTCGGCGGTGGCGCGACGGGCGCAGCTTTGGCACCGAAGTAGACGGTTATCGGAGCGCTCGGGTCGCTGAAGTTGCCGGCCTTATCGCTTTGGATGGCCTGCACCGCGTGCGCGCCGTCCTTCACTCCGGATGCGACGCAGCTCCACCGGCCGGCGTTGTCGATGCTCGCGCCGCAGACCGGGCTGGCATCGACATAGACATTGAGAAAGCCGAGCGGCTCACCCGTGCCTGCGTACGTGACGGGTTGCGAGACCACTCGCGAGTTCCGCTTCGGCGAGGTCACCACGGGTTGCGATGGCCGGTCCTTGTCGATAGTCACGCGCTGCGATGCCGACTCATCGGAGTGGTTGGGGTCACCGGTCGACCACGACTGGTGCGCGGTCACCGTGTAGGTTCCGGATGGTGCCTTGATGCTGCACGACCAGTACCCGTTCACGACACCCGACATGCAGCCCGCGCCGGACGGATTCGACACCGTGACCGTGACGGTGTTGCCGCTGATCGCGCCGCCCGAGACGATGCCCGGGGTGACGAACGCGCCGGCACCGTCGAGGCTCGGAGCCCCGAGCACGTTGACGGTGACGGTGGAAGCGCTCGTGCTGCCGTCGGCATCCAGGGTCTGGGTGGCGGTGAGCGTGACCGTCTTGCCGTTCGGCACGCCGGTGGCCGTGCAGTCCCAGTCGGTGCCGCTCGAGGAGGGCACCGCGCAGACCTGCCGGGTGGCGCCCCCGTTCGTTGCCGTCACGACGAGGCTGCTGTCGGCATCCTTGGTCCCGCTCACGGCGAAGGAGTTGGTGCCGAAGAATGAACCGTCGCTGGGGGCCGTGATTTCTGGGCCGGTCACGGCCGCCGGAGCGGGAGGTGCCGGGGGTACGGGCGCAGCCGACGCGACGCCGACGCCGAGGCCGCCGATCGAGAGGAGTGCGGCTGCGAACACCGCGCACACGACCGCCACGCGGCGCACTACAACTCGCCAAAAGGCGCTCGCTCCGCGATTGCGAAACGAACGTGTGGACGCGTTCGAATGTGTGGCCTGCACCGTACTTCCATTTAGCTAGGCATCCACCGCACTGTCAAACCGGGCGACACGGGAGGAAATCGTGGCGCCGCTGTTGACTGCCGGGTGAATGGACGACACTATTCTTAGTCAAGCGACTGGGACGGATGACCCACTGTTCCGTTCCCGTCGCTGACACTGCAGAGCCGAGACCGCACAAGGAACCGCAATGACGCGATTGTCATCCGAACAACGGCGCGCGGCGATCATCCGCGCCGCCGTACGGGTGATTGCCAGGGATGGGCTCGGCGCGGCAACCACCCGCGCGATCGTCGCAGAGGCCCGGATGTCGCTCGCGAGCTTTCACTACGCCTTCCACTCGCGTGACGAGATGATCCGCCATCTCATCGCCTTCGTGATCGAGAACGAACGACTCGCGATCATCGGCTCGCTGCGGCCCGGCGTCGACATTCGCACCTCGGTTCGCGTCGGCATCCAGGCCTACTTCGACCTCGTCGTGCGCGAACCGGGCCGCGAGCAGGCCATGTTCGAGCTGCTGCACTACGCGTTACGCACGCCCGAGTTGGGCGATCTGCCGCGGCTGCTCTACGGCAGCTACCACGGCGTCGTCGCCGAGATACTCCTCGCCGGTGCCGAACACGCCGGGGTCGAGTGGAGCATCCCGATCGACGATCTCGCTCGACTCGCGGTGTCACTGACCGACGGCCTCACCCTCGCCTGGCTCGCCGATCGCGACGTCACCGCGGCGGGCAGGCTCATGGACTCGATGGCGGATGCCCTGGCCGCGTTCGCCCGCACCGCATCCGCCCGCACCGCAGCGACCCCACCCGACAGCACGCCCGCCCGAATCAAGGAGCACAGCGCATGACCTCACAGCAGCAGGCCGTCGGCGAGCAGGCGCCCGAACCCTTCGCCGAGCCGACTCGTGCGGTCACCAGCCGCTGGATCGCCGTGTTCGCTACCGCCTGGCTCGGGGTCTGGATGGCGCAGCTCGCGCCCGTGCAACTGCTGTTGCCGAATCAGGTGACAGCTCAGCTGCACACCTCGAACTGGGTGGACAACGTCGTCGCCTTCGGCATCATCTCGGGCATCGCGGGCGTCTTCGCGCTCGTCGCCTACCCGCTCACGGGAGCGCTCTCCGACCGAACGACCTCGCGCTTCGGCAGGCGCCGACCCTGGATCCTCGGCGGCGCCGTGCTCTTCGCGCTGTCGCTGCTGCTGCTCGGCCTGCAGGAGTCGCTCCTCGGGATCGGCATCCTGTGGTCGCTCGCCCTGATCGGCTTCTGCGTGCTCACGGCCGCACTCACCGCCACCATCTCAGACCAGGTGCCCGTGCGTCAGCGGGGCTTCGTCTCGGGCTGGATCTCCGCACCCCAGGCGGTGGGAACGATCCTCGGCGTGTTGCTCGTCACGATCATCGTGGGCCAGTTCGCCGGTTACGCGGTGCTGGCCGTGCTGCTCGTTCTGCTCGTGCTGCCCTTCGTGCTGTGGACGCCGGATGCCGTGCTCGGCAAGGGCGAGCGCGAGCCGCTCACCCTCAAGAGCCTCGTGGAGGGATTCTGGATCAGCCCGCGCAAGTATCCGGATTTCGGCTGGACGCTGCTCAGTCGCATCCTGGTCAACCTGGGCAACGCCTTCGGCACCACGTTGCTGCTCTACTTCCTGCAGTTCGGACTGGGTGACAAGAACGCCGAAGACGACCTCCTCATCCTCATCCTCATCTATATGGCCTTCGTCGTGCTGGCCTCCCTGTCCCTCGGGCGCCTCTCCGACCGGCTAGGGCGCCGCAAGGTCTTCGTCTTCGTCGCCTCTGCCCTTCAGGCCATCGCGGCACTGCTGCTCGCGCTCGTGCCCGACCTTGGCGTCGCGATGGTCGCGGCGGGACTGCTCGGACTCGGCTACGGCTGCTTCCTCTCGGTGGATCAGGCGCTCGCGACCGAGGTGCTTCCGGATGCCCGCAGCCGCGGCAAGGACCTCGGCATCATGAACATCGCGAGCGCCGTGCCGCAGGCCATCGCGCCGCTCCTCGGGGCCTTCATCGTGGCCGCCCTGGTCGGGTTCCAGGGGCTCTTCCTCCTTGCCGCCGCCGCGACGCTGCTCGGCGCGCTCGCCATCCTTCCGATCAGAACGGTTCGCTGATGACCATCACCCTCACGAGACCCGAAGCGTCGCAGACACCCTGGCTCCATCCGTCCTCCTATTGGCCGGCGCTCACTGCCGCCACGAGCGAGCTCGACCCGCCCTACGGCGTCATCGCGCTGCAGGCGCTCGCAGCCAACGCGTTCAGCATGCTCGACCGCGCGACCGGCACGCGCATCCGTGTCGCGAGCAAGTCGGTGCGCGTGCGTGCCGTCATGGACGCCGTGCTCGCCCTCCCGGGCTTCGGCGGCATCCTCGCCTACACGCTCGACGAGGCGCTCTGGCTCGCCGAAGATCACGCGGATGTCGTGGTCGGCTACCCGAGCGTCGACCGTGCGGCGCTGCGCCGCCTGGCCCTCAGCCCCGAGCTCGCCTCGCGCGTCACGCTCATGGTCGACTCGGTCGAGCAACTCGACCTCATCGATGCTGTGCTGCCCGCGGGCAAGCGTGAGCCGATCCGCCTCTGCCTCGAGCTCGACGCGAGCTTCGAGTCCAGGCTGCTCGGCCACCTCGGCACCTTCCGTTCTCCTCTCTTCACCCCGCAACACGCACGCGACTTCGCGCGACTCGTCGTGCAGCGCCCCGGCTTCACGCTCGTGGGCATGATGGCCTACGAGGGGCAGATCGCTGGCACGGTGGACCAACCGCAGGGCAAGCCGCTCTACGGCGCCACTGTGCGCTGGATGCAGAAGCAGTCGGCGCGGGAGCTCGCCGGGCGCCGCGCCGAGGCCGTCGCCGCCGTTCGCGAGGTCGCGGAGCTGGAATTCGTCAACGGCGGCGGAACCGGATCGCTCGAGTCCACGAGCGCCGAGGATGCGGTGACCGAGATCGCCGCGGGCAGCGGACTCTTCGGCCCACACCTCTTCGATCACTACACGCGCTTCAGTCCGGCACCGGCGGCCGCCTTCGCACTCTCCGTGGTGCGCAAGCCGACCCCGCGGATGGCGGCGCTGCAGGGTGGCGGCTGGACCGCATCCGGCCCACCCGCCCTCGACCGACTGCCGCTCGCCGTCTGGCCCGAGGGCCTCAGGATGGTCCCGCGCGAGATGGCGGGCGAGGTGCAGACGCCCGTGACCGGCGAGAGTGCGGCGCGACTGCGCGTGGGCGACAGGGTGTGGTTGCGCCACACCAAGGCGGGGGAACTCAGCGAGCACCTCAACGAGTTCGCACTCGTCGACGGCGACCGCATCGTCGACACCGTGAAGACGTATAGGGGAGAGGGCAAGGCGTTCCTGTGAGCGATGCTGGTGACGGACGGGGGATCGTCCCGGGCAAGACCTGGCGCAACTGGGGCCGCTCCGAGAGCGTGCGCCCGCAGTTCGTCGCGAAACCGACGAGCGTCGAGGAGGTCGCCGCCGCCGTGCACTTCGCACGCGAGCGCGGTCTGCCGGTCAAGGCGATCGGTGCGGGCCACAGCTTCACCGGAATCGCCGTGGCGCCCGGCGTGCAACTCGACCTCTCCGGCCTCGATGGACTCCTCGCGGTCGACGCGACGCTCGGGCGCGTGACCCTCGGGGCCGGCACCAACCTGTATCAGTTGCCGGCGCTTCTCGGCCCGCACGGCCTCGCCCTCGAGAACATGGGCGACATCGACCGGCAGACGATCAGCGGCGCGACCTCGACCGGCACCCACGGCACCGGAGCACAGTTTCGGGGACTCGC
>DATNBR010000058.1:0-61391 GCA_035571875.1 Lacisediminihabitans sp.
CCCAACCTGCAGAGGTGAGTCAGGCACCGGCGGCAAGCTCCCGCGCTCGAGCGAGGGCCGCGGAGGTCGCACGGTCGAACAGGTGCTTCACTCCACCCTGCTCGAGCTCGGCGATCGCCCGTTCGGTCGTTCCCTTCGGGCTCGTCACCTGCCGACGCAGTTCCTGCGGTGAGCGACCGGATGCCGCGAGCAGCTCCGCCGCGCCGAGGAACGTTCCGTTCACCATGGTCGCAGCCTCGCTCGCGCTGAAGCCCAGGTCGACCGCGGTGCGGGTGAGCTCCTCGATCAGATAGAAGACGTAGGCGGGGCCGGACCCCGAGATCGTGCTGAGCGCGTCGATCTTCGACTCCGGCACCACGACGACCTCGCCCACGGTGGCGAACAGGGCGGATGCGAGCGCCAGGTCCTCGGCGCTCGATCGCGTCCCCGCGCTGAGGCCGGTGACCCCGCGCCCGACGATCGCCGGCGTGTTCGGCATCGCGCGCAGCACCGCGACCGAGGACGGAAGCGCGGCCTCAAAGGTCTCGATCGTCACCCCGACCGCCACGCTCACGACGACGGTGCCGGGGTCGAGTGCCGGGCCGATCTCGCGCAGCAGTTCCGGCACCACCTGCGGTTTGACCGCCACGATGACGAGCCGGGCGCCCGCGACCGCGGCGAGGTTTGCGGCCGGGTCTTGTTGCGTGGCGTAGCTGAGCACAGCATCCGACCGCAGCAGTGCTGCCTTCTCCTCGGTGCGGTTCGTCACGCGAATGCCGCCATCGACGGTGACACCGGGCTGCAGCAGGCCGCTGAGGATGGCGCCACCCATGGAGCCCGCGCCGAGAATGGAGATGGCTGGCAAAGTGGTCTGCATCGTTCAATCCTGCCCCTAGTTCCCGCGGGCGGCCAACCGGGGGTAGGGACTTGTGCGCATCCTAGAATTGGTGCATGAGCACTTCTGGCGGTAATAAGGCGATCGTTGCGGCCCTGCTTGCGAACCTCGGTATCGCGATCACGAAGTTCCTCGCGTGGTTCTTCTCGGGTTCGGCCTCCATGCTCGCCGAGGGCGTGCACTCGCTCGCGGATACCGGTAACCAGTTGCTCCTGCTTCGCGGTGGCAGGGCCGCGCGCAAGGCGGCAGACAAAGAGCACCCGTTCGGATACGGCCGCGAGCGCTACGTCTATGCGTTCGTGGTGTCGATCATCCTGTTCAGCGTCGGTGGCGTGTTCTCCGTCTACGAGGGCGTCGAGAAGCTACAGCACCCGCACGAACTCGAGAACGCCTGGCTTCCGGTGCTCGTGCTGCTCATCGCCATGGTCCTCGAAGGCTTCTCCCTGCGCACCGCGGTCAAGGAGTCGAACCACTCCCGCGGCAAGCAAAGCTGGTTGCAGTTCATCCGACACGCGAAGGCACCGGAGCTTCCCGTCGTGCTGCTCGAAGACGTGGCCGCGCTCACCGGCCTCGTGTTCGCCTTCCTCGGCGTCGGCCTCAGCGTGATCACAGGCAACACCGTCTTCGATGCGATCGGCACACTCTTCATCGGCGCCCTGCTCGTGCTCGTCGCGGTCATCCTCGGAGTCGAGACCAAGAGCCTGCTGGTCGGGGAGGGGGCGAGTTCGGCCGATGTCGTGCTCATCCGCGACGCGATCAACGCTGAGGAATCGGTCGAGGCGCTCATCCACATGCGCACGCTCTACCTCGGACCCGACGAACTGCTCGTCGGCGCCAAGGTCGCCTTCGCGAGCAAGAAGAAGCTTGCGGATGTCGCTACCGCGATCAATTCCCTCGAAGCCAGAATCCGCGAGGCCGTTCCGATCGCGCGCGTCATCTTCATCGAGCCCGACGTCTATGTGGCGAGCGCGGACGGCAGCGTGAGCACGGAGGCGATCATCATCAAGGCTTCCGACTGACGGGTCTCTCGCGCGCGCACGCTAGCGACGCGCCTCGAAGAACTCGCGCAGCACGGAGCCGCATGCCTCGGCCTCGACCCCTGCGATCACCTCGACGCGATGCGGGAGTCGTCGGTCGCGCAGCAGGTCGTTGACGCTTCCGGCCGCTCCGGCCTTGTCATCCCAGGCGCCGAACACCACACGGGGAATTCGAGCGTTGAGGATCGCGCCCGCGCACATGCTGCACGGCTCGAGCGTCACCACGAGGGTCGTGTTCTCCAGGTGCCAGGTGCCGGTGGTGCGGGCCGCCTCCCGAATCGCGAGGATCTCCGCGTGGGCGGTCGGATCCCCGGTCTTCTCCCGTTCGTTGCGTCCACGGCCGATCGGGGCACCCGCGGCATCGAGCACGAGCGCCGCGACCGGAACGTCGTTGGTCTCGACGGCGAGACGGGCGTCGTCGACGGCGGCGAGCATCCATTCGCTGTAGTGCACCTGCACGTGACCGGTCATCGCACCTCCTGAAGTAGATTGAGCCTATGCGAGTCCACGTTGCCGACCACCCCCTCATCACGCACAAGCTCACGGTGCTGCGCGACAAGACCACCCCGTCGCCCACGTTCCGTGCGCTCGCCGAGGAGCTCGTGACCCTGCTCGCCTATGAGGCGACGCGCAACGTTCGCGTCGAACCTGTCACGGTCGAGACCCCGGTCTCGCTCGCAAAGGGCCTCGCCATCAGCCAGCCGCGACCGCTCGTGGTTCCCATCCTGCGCGCCGGGCTCGGGATGCTCGAGGGCATGGTCAAGCTTGTTCCGACCGCGGAGGTCGGCTTCCTGGGCATGGTGCGCGACGAGTCGACGCTGCAGCCGACGATCTATGCGGAGCGACTGCCCGACGACCTGTCGAACCGCCAGTGCTTCGTGCTCGACCCCATGCTCGCCACCGGCGGCTCGCTCATCGCGGCGATCGACTACCTGCTCGAGCGCGGCGCCGTGGACGTGACCGCGGTGTGCCTCATCGGTGCGCCGGAGGGCCTCGCGGCGGTCGAGAAGGCGACGGCTGGTCGCGATGTGACCATCGTTCTCGGAGCGCTCGACGAGCGACTCAACGAGCTCGGCTACATCGTTCCTGGCCTCGGCGATGCGGGCGATCGCCTCTACGGCACCGTCGAGTAAGTGCCCCCGTGGCTTGACATCCGGCGTCACACTGCCCGATAGTTGGGTCTATGACTACCGATTCGCGCGCCCTGACCTCTCATGAGGACCGTGGGGATGCCGGCATGATGATGCCGCGCAGCGCTGTCGTGTGTTGTCGAATGTGTGCCTAATCGGCCAATCCTTGTCGAGCCTCTGCCGTGTCGCGGCTGAAGCTCCCGGGCGTCGCTCCTCATAGCGAACGGCATCCGCACCCGCACGACCCGCAGTACCGAAGGATCACACCCTCATCATTAGAGGCCCTTCACCCCATACAAGGAATTCACTGATGTCTCTTGCAACCACCGATCTCGTTCGTCCGTCGGCGGCTTCGCACGCCGGTCACCTCGCTGCGGCGAAGCCGGCCACCGAGCCCACGACCCCGGATGCGGCCGCCGCGCACGCTCCTCGCCTCCGGGCCGTGCCCTCGGGCACCGAGGCCCGCGGCTTCGTGCTGTACGTCGGCGTCGATGAGCTGAAGGCTGCGGCTGCCGGCACCGACCTCGGCCACATCGTCGAGGCGCTCAAGAAGCTCACCGCCGAACTCGTTCCCGCGGCCGAGACCTACGCCGCTGTCGCACTCGCTCCAGAGGGGGCCGGCGGCCGAGACGTGGATGTCGTGCGGCTCGCCCTGCAGGACCCTTCCGCCCTCGCCAAGCACCGCCAGCAGTCCGAGCCGGAGGAGGAACTGCGCCGCGGTGGCGTCGTCGTCGACCTCTCGCGCAAGCGTCTCATCCTCGACGACGAGACCGCCGCCCTCACCTACAAGGAGTTCGAGCTGCTGCAGTATCTCGTTCTGCGCGAGGGCCGCACGATCGACCGTGCCGAGCTGATCGCATCCCTATGGTCGGTCGGTGACGACGACGTGCCCAACGAGCGCACGATCGACGTGCACGTGCGCCGCCTGCGCGCGAAGCTCGGCGCCTACGAAGACATCGTGCGCACGGTGCGCGGCGTCGGCTACCGCTTCGACCGTCACGCGGATGTCTCGGTGCGACACGCGAGCGCGCCCAGCCCCGACATCTTCTAGGCTTCTCGCTCTGCTGTGAGCAGAATCCGTTCGGAGGCGGTCGCGTTCTGTTTAGGGTGAACCATGGCTGAGATCATGGGAATCCACTCGACCCGCACACAGCAGGGCGGCCGCAAGGCGACGACTCCGGAACGCCTGTGGCGCGACGTATTGGGCGAACGGCTTCGGTCGCTGCGCCTGAACCAGGGGGAGACGCTGGTCGAGACCGCGATCCGCGCGGGTGTATCGCCGCAGTACCTCTCGGAGGTCGAGCGAGGGCGCAAGGAGCCGTCCAGCGAGATGATCGCCGCGATCGCGGGCGCCCTCGACACGACGCTCGTCGACCTGACGGCGCGTGTCAGCGAAGAGCTGCGACGCCAGGCGCCACAGCAGACAGCCCCTCGCACCGCGGATCAGGGGGCCGTGCTGCTCCTCGCCGCGTAGGCAGGTTTCTACCGAGTCATCGTGAGGGCGCTCACCTCGGGCGCCGACACGGCGGCATCCGCAGGTCGCCCGCCCAGGATGTGGTCCACGAGTCCGTATCGAACGGCCGCCTCGGCGGTGAAGACACGGTCGCGGTCGGTGTCGTTGCGCAGGGCCTCCACGCTCTGACCCGTGTGTGCGGCGAGGATCTCCTCGATCTCTGCCCGCACTCGCACGACCTCGTCCGCCTGCAGAATGAGATCCGGCACCGTGCCCTGCCCGCGCGCGGCCGGCTGGTGCAGCACGACCCGGGTGTGCGGCAGCACCGCTCGCCTGCCTGCGGCGCCCCCCGCAAGCAGTACGGCGCCTGCCGCGATCGCCTCACCCACGCAGGTGGTCGCGACGGGAGCCTGGATGTACTGCATCGTGTCATAGACGGCGAGCATCGCCGTCATGTCACCGCCCTCGCAGTTGATGTAGAGGTTGATCTCCTGCCCGGAACTGTCTGCCTCGAGGTGCAGCAGTTGGGCGATCAGAGCGTTGGCGACGCCGGAGTCGATGGCGGTGCCCAGGTAGATGATGCGCTCGCTGAGCAGGTGAGAGTAGACATCCATGATCCGCTCGCCGCGCGGATGCTGGGCGATCACGTTCGGAATCGTATAGCTGCTCATGCCGTGACGCCCAGCCCGATGTGGTGCTTCCTGACCGCCATCACCTGATCGAAGGAATCGACGATGTGGTCGATGAAGCCGTAGTCGAGGGCCTCGGCCGCCGTGTACCAGCGGTCATGCAGGGAGTCCTCAAAGACGCGCTCCACCGGTTGGCCGGTGTCCTCGGCGATCAGGCCGAGCACCACGTCCCTGGTATGCCGCAGATCGTCCGCCTGCAGCTCCACCTCCACCGCCGAGCCGCCGATCCCGGCCGATCCCTGGTGCAGGAGCACCCGACCGTGGCGCAGCGCGAACCGCTTGCCTCTCGTTCCGGCCGAGAGCAGGAATTGCCCGGCGCTGCAGGCCAAGCCGAGCGCGAGGGTCGCAACATCGCAGGGAATGAGCCGCATCACATCGCGGATGGCCAGCATCGAGGCGACAGAGCCGCCGGGAGAGTGGATCCACAGCGCGATATCGCTGTGCGGGTCTTCGGCGGCGAGGGTGAGCAGTTGCGTCGCCAGCAGCGTTCCATTGTCATCGTCGAGTACGCCGTCGAGCACGAGGATGCGCTGGTGAAGCAGTTGCTGTCGTGCGCGTTCCGTGAAGAGCGGGGCCTTGTCGTCCTGGGTCATGCTTTCTATCCTGCGCCAGCACCGCTCGGAGCTGTGGGTCGCGCTGCCAGCAGCAGCACTGCCAGCAGCAGCGAGGGCCGGAACGATCCGCAGATCGCCCCGGCCCTCGTCATACTGCTCTGTTCAGATCAACCCCACGATTCGGCGGTGGCGTAACCCTTGCCGTTGTACTTCTGCACCTGCACCTTGGCCACGGCAGGCTTGCCGTCCACCGTGGTGTCGATGGTCGAGCCCGGGAGCATGAACGGGGCTTCGAAGCCCTTGATGCTCCGCAGCGCCTTCATGAACGAGGCTCGCGTGGGCTGTTCCATCTTCATGAACGCCTGCTCGAGGGTCGCGGCACCGATCCAGCTCCACACGCAGTGCGGGAACGCAGGAACACCGGACTGCTTGGTGTACTTCGCGATCGCGGCAAGGAAGTTCTTGCCTGCGTCACTCGCCTGGAAGACCGGGCTCGACGACGACTCCGAGAATGCCACGGAGTAGATCCCGGGGAATGCGGAACCGCCACCGGGCTGCAGGATCGCGACCGGACTCGACGTGTTCGACGGCAGGAACCAGCTGGGCAGCCACTTGAGCTGCTGCGCCTTCTGGAGTGCCGAGATCACGAGCGGGGTGATCGACATCGCATTGAAGAAGACGTCTGCCTTCGTCGCCGCGAGTTCGGTGAGCTGCGCGTCGACCGAGGTATCCGTCGCCTCGTAGCTCAGCTTCTTGACGATCGTGACGTTAGACGAACCCTTGAGCGCATCCTCAAGTCCCTCGACATAACCCTTGCCGTAGTCGTCGTTCTGGTAGAGCACCGCAACCGTGTGCTTGTCCTTCGATGACGCGAGCAACTCGCCGAACGCTTCGCCCTCCTGCGAGTAGGTCGGCACCAGTCCGATCTGCTCCGGGCTCTGCTTGGTGTCGCTGAAGATCGGGTCACCGGTCTGCACGAGCACCTGCGGCACCTTCTCGCTGATAGCCGCTTCACGCCAGGCGCGGTTCGTCGGCGTTCCGAGGCCGAGGCCGGCGGCGAAGACGCCGTCGGAGACCATCTGCTGGAAGTTCGCGAGAGCCTTCTGCGGGTCGTAGCCATCGTCGTACGACTTGATGTTGATCTTGCGGGTCTTGCCGTCTCCGAACTTGATGCCGCCCTCGTCGTTCTTCTCACCGAAGTAGGCGAGTGCGCCATCCACCGTGCAGTTACCCGGGCCTGCTGTGGCTCCGGTCAACGGGCTGGTGATGCCGAAGGTCAGCGATGTGTCGGTGATCCCCGGGCTCGCCTTGGCATCGTTGCCCGGCGTGCTGCCTCCGCCATCGCGAGAACATCCCGTGAGGGTGAGCGCGAGTGCGGCGACCGAGGTCATCGCGACGACGCCTATGAAGCCGCGTGATCTTTTTCGAATGTTCATGCTTGTCCTTGCCTCTCTGTCTTTCCGTGTTCCTCCGACGAAGAGTCCTCGTGGGAACTCTGCGCCGAAGCCGTGTGTACGTTCTGTACCGCGGTGCGCGGTGAGCCGTCGCCCGAACGCCGAACGCGCCGACGTATCTCGCGGATCAGGCTGACCAGCCCGCCCGGGAGCACGAAGAGCACGAGGAGGAGGATGACGCCCTGGCTGATCGTCGTGAGATTGGGGTCGATCGCGTTGGCGACCTGGGGCACGAGCACGTAGTACGCGCCACCGATGAGCGAGCCCGCGATGCTGCCGGCGCCGCCGATCACCATGGCGGCGAGGAGACTGATCGACTGCCCGAATCCGAGGGTCTCGGGCGAGGTGTACTGCACGGCCACCATGTAGAGGAATCCGCTCACGCCTCCGAACAGCGAGGCGACCGTGAAGGCGAGCACCTTGTAGCGATAGGGCGAGACCCCCATCGAGGATGCGACGGCCTCGTTCTCCCTCACGATCGCGAGCGCACGCCCGTACTTGCCGGTGACGAAGTTGCGTCCGACGATGTAGGAGAGACCGCAGATGACGAGAACGAGATAGAACTGCCACTGGTCGTCATACAGACCCGACCAATCGGGAGCGTCGGAGAACCTCGCCGACAGGCCCTGCGATCCGCCGGTGATGTCGGAGAATCGCTTGGCCAGCGGAACGCCCACGATCGGCAGCGCGATCGTGACCATGGCGATGGCGAGGCCGCCGAGCCTTGCCGCAGCGAGCGCGATCAGCAGTCCGACGACGCCCGGGATGACGATGGCCGCGATGAAGACCAGGATGATGTTCCAGTCGTGCACGACACCGTAGGCCGTCACGTACGCACCCAGTCCGAGGAAGAAGATCTGGCCGAGGTGAACCTGCCCCGCGTAGCCCATCACGATGTTGAGGCCGAGCACCGCGACCGCGTAGACGCCGATGCGGATGAGGGTCTGGTTCGCGAACTGGGGCAGCAGCAGCGGAAGCACGAGGAGCAGCACGACCACGAGCGCGATCAGGCCCCACCGGATTCGTGGGTTCTGGAGCATGCCCGAGCCGCGGCGCCTGCCGCCGGTGAGACCGTCCTGTGCGGTGAACTGTGTGTTAGCCATCAGACGCGCGCCACGACTTTCCGGCCGAGCAGGCCCTGCGGACGGAAGATGAGGATCACGAGGATCAGGATGAACGGCACCGCCACCTTGAGGTCGTAGCCGATGAACGACACGTAGACGGCGGCGAGGTTCTCGAGAATTCCGATGAGCCACGCGCCGACGACGGCACCGACCGGGCTGGTGAGGCCGCCGAGGATGACCGCGGCGAGCGCGTAGATCAATGCGGTGTCGAGCATCCCGGGCGTCAGGGTGAGTTGCGGCGCAACGAGCGTGCCGGCGACGGCGCCGAGGGATGCGGCGAGCCCCCATCCGACCATCAGCAGACGGCCGACCGGCAGCCCGGAGAACGCGGAGGACTCGGGGTTGGTCGCGACGGCCCGCAGGGCGAGCCCGAGCTTGGTCTTCATGAACAGCAGCTGGAGCACGACCATGATCGCGACGATCACGAGGAAGGTGCCGAGTGAGCGCCAGCTGATCACGGCGCCGAGGAAGTTGAAGCTCGACAGCGGGAAGAGCGACGGGAACTGGTGGTTGTTGTACCCCCACAGCCAGGCACAGATACCGGTCACGAGGGTCAGGATGCCGATGGTCGCCACGACCGCCGTGTCGGGGTCGCCACGCTCGAACCGCCGCACGAGCGTGCGTTCGACGACGGCCCCGAAGACGAACGACAGCAGGATCGTGATCAGAATCGCGAGCAACAGGGGCAGTCCCCATTGCACGAGCACGTAGGCGATGTAAGCGGACAGCACGGCCATGCCGCCCTGCGCGAAGTTGATGAGGCCGGTCGCCTGGTTCACGAGCACGATCGCCAGTGCGAGCGCCGCGTAGATGGAGCCGGTGGACAGTCCATCGACGACGAGTTGGAGGAATGTACCCATCCGTCAGCCTCCCAGGTAAGCGCGTCGGATCTCGTCCATGCCCTTGAGCTCGGCGGACGTGCCGGTGAGGGCGTTGCGTCCGGTCTCGAGCACCGTGGCCGTATCAACGAGAGAGAAGGCGAGATTGGCGTTCTGTTCAACGATCAGCATGGCGATGCCGGATTCCTGTCGGAGTCGGCCGATCGCCTGGTACACGGTCCTCGCCGTGCCCGGCGCGAGACCCAGCGACGCCTCGTCGAGCAGCAGCAGTCGCGGTTTGGCCATGAACGCGCGCGCCACGGCGAGCATCTGCTGCTCGCCGCCCGAGAGTGCCGCTGCGCTCGACGCGATGCGATTCTTCAGCTGCGGGAACAGCTCGAGGCAGTAGTCGATGTCGCTCGGGATCGCCTTGCGGTCCTTGCGAAGGTACGCGCCCACGAGGAGGTTCTCGCGCACGGAGAGCTGAGTCAGAGTGCCGCGTCCCTCCGGCACGTGGGCGATGCCGAGCGCTGCAACCCGCTCAGGACCGATCCCGCGGATGCTGCGCCCGTCGAAGGTGATCGTGCCGCCCGCGCGCACGGTGCCGCTGATGGCCCGAAGCGTGGTCGTCTTGCCCGCGCCGTTCGCGCCGAGAATCCCGACGGCCCCGCCCTCGGGCACCTCGAGGGAGATGCCGTCGAGCACCTGCACGGGGCCGTAGGCAGCGGTCACGTCGACGAGTTCAAGCAGCGCCATCGCTCGCGTCCTTCCCGAGATAGGCCTCGATCACTCGAGGATCCGCCTGTGCTTCCGCGGCGGTTCCATCCATGAGGGTGCGTCCGTGGTCGAGCACGACCACTCGGTCGGTCAGCGCGGAGATGAGGCCCATGTGGTGTTCCACGATCACGACCGTGATGTCCTCCTGCTCGCGCAGCAGCTTGATCGTCTCGATGAAGCTCTCGACCTCACCGTGCGAGAGCCCGGCGGCCGGTTCATCGAGCAGCAGCAGCGATGGCCGCATGAGGAGGGCACGGCACAGTTCGACGCTCTTGTGCAGCCCGTGGCTGAGCTCGTCGGCTGCGACGTCAGCCGCCCATCCGAGTCCCACTCGGTCGAGCAGACCGAGCGCCTCGGTGCGCAGTTCCCGCTCGGCGCGCCGCGTGCGCGGGGTGCGCACGGCCCAGCCGACCGGTCCGCCCGGGAGGTGGGTGTGGCCGCCGAGCAGCACGTTCTGCAGCACGGTCGCCTTCAATTGAAGTGCCGGATGCTGGAACGTGCGGGCGAGTCCGTGCGAGGCGAGGTGCGACGGTGCAAGCCCCAGCACCTCCTCGTCGTCGATCATGATCGAGCCGCTCGTGGGCCTGTAGTGGCCGCTGATGCAGTTGAAGAGCGAGGTCTTGCCGGCGCCGTTGGGACCGACGAGGCCGAAGATCGCGTTCGGCTCCACGCCCAGCGTGACGTTCTCGAGCACGGTGATCCCACCGAAGTTGAGGTTCACGTCTCGCAGACTCAGGCGGGCGGCCATCCGTGTCCTCTCCCGGGTCGCAGCGTTGCTTAGGGGCGTACGGTCAAAAATTCGACCGCTTCTGGATGACGCTAGAGATCGAAAACGAGATTGTCAACGATTTTGGACCGAGTTTCGCCATCGATGTCTGTTCGTGATGCGGAACAAGGGCCTCTCGCGAGATCAAACCACGCGCCCGCCGTCGACGGGCCAGAGATTCTGTTCAATGGAAGAGCGGGGTAACGTGGGCGCAGACTCGCGCGCTGCGTGGGCGACAACGGAGGGGTCACGATGGCACGGGGATCCGATGGCGAATCGGTGCTGAGCAAGCACCTGCGGGTGCTCGATTCCTTCGAAGCCGCAGATCCCTTTCTCACGCTCACCGCCATCGCCGAACGCTCAGGCCTCGCACCGTCCACCGCTCATCGCATCGTCGGCGAGCTCGAGACCACCGGCCTCCTCGAGCGGCTGCCCGACCGCAGCTACCGACTCGGCGTTCGCCTGTGGGAGCTCGCCTGCCGCACTCCCGGTGCGCTCGGACTGCGAGAACTCGCGCGACCCTACCTCCAGGCGGTGCACGCGCGAGTGCGGCAGCACGCCCAGCTCGCGGTGCTGAGCGGCCTGGAGACGCTGTTCCTCGAGCGACTCTCTGCGCGCGACGCCGTCGTGAACGCGACGCTCGTCGGCGGTCGAATCCCGCTTCATGCGTCCTCGAGCGGCCTCGTGCTTCTCGCCAACGCGGAACCGGCCACCGCGGAGGCGGCGCTCGCGTTGCCGCGCCATCGGTACACGGCCCACACCCTCGTCGACGAGCGAGAGCTCCGCGGTGTGCTCGGCAGGGTTCGCGCGGACGGCTGGGCGGTGTGCGATGGCCATATCCACGAGGAGTCGCGCGGCATCGCGGTGCCGGTCTACGGCGCCCACCACGATGTCATCGCGGCCATCGGCGTCGTCGTGGCCAACGACGACGCATCTCCCCTGCCGCACATTGAACTGCTCACGCGTGCGGCGACCGAGATCTCGACGGCCATGCGCGCAGCGTATCTCCCGGCTGGGGACCGCGGCGCGACACCGGGAGGTCGCTTCCGACCGCTCGTGAACTCCTCCGTGCGCTCGATGGAATACCTCGAGTCGATGGGCGAACCATCCGGGCCGCGTAAAGCGACGACATGAGCGAACGGCCCGCGAACACTCGCGCGTAAAGTGGTGAGCGTGTCTGTGAACCCGCCATTCCGTGCCGATATCGTCGGCAGTTTCCTGCGGCCGGAGCCGGTCAAGTCGGCGCGGGCCCAGTTCGCCGCTGGTGAGGTCGACGCCGCGCACCTCACCGCGGTTGAGGACACCGCGATTCGCGAGCTCGTGGCTCGCGAGGCACAATCCGGTCTGAAGCTGGCCACCGACGGTGAATTTCGCCGCTCGTGGTGGCACTTCGACTTCTTCGGCATGCTCGACGGCGTGAGCGTCGTCGAACTCGACCATGGCATCCAGTTCCAGGGCGTACAGACGAGGCCGCGCGGCCTGCACCTCGACGGCCCGATCGGGTTCCCCGCCGATCACCCCATGCTCCAACACTTCAGCTTTCTCAAGTCGGTGGCAGACGAGGCCGGGGTGGTGCCGAAGTTCAGCATCCCCGCACCGACCGTGCTCGACTTCCGGCTCGAACCGAGCGCTTTCGAGTCCTCGCCCTACCAGGGGCACGACGATCTCGTCGAGGATCTCGCCACCACCTACCGTGCCGCGGTGCAGGCGTTCTACGACGCCGGATGTCGCTACCTCCAGTTCGATGACACGGCCTGGGCGTATCTCTGTTCCGATGCGGAGCTCGAGAAGGCGGCGGCGCGCGGCATGCGCACCGACAAGCTCGCCGAGCAGTACGCGGCCCTCATCAACGCCTCGCTGCGTGACAAGCCCGACGATCTCGTGGTCACCACCCACGTGTGTCGGGGCAACTTCCGCTCGACCTGGATCGCATCCGGTGGCTACGAGCCCGTGGCAGAGCAGTTGCTCGGCGAAACCGCCTTCGACGGTTATTTTCTCGAGTACGACAGTGAGCGAGCGGGTGGCTTTGAACCGCTGCGCTTCCTGCCCGCGGGCGACAAGGTGGTCGAGCTCGGCCTCATCACGACGAAGACCGGGACACCGGAGGACCCGGCCGAGGTCCGGCGCCGCATCGAGGAGGCCGCGACGATCGTGCCGCTCGAGCAGCTCGCTCTCAGCCCGCAGTGCGGCTTCGCGTCGACCGAAGAGGGCAACGTGCTCAGCACAGACGAGCAGTGGGCGAAGATCGAGGCCACCGTGGCCATCGCGGAGTCTGTCTGGGGCTGAGCTGCCCTACCGAGTCGCGATGGTGCCGAGCCAGTGCAGCGTCGCGTCCGTCATCGCGTGATCCGCACCGAGCGACTCGAGATAACCCTGCGCGTCGCGCATTTCGGCCTCACGACGCACGGCGTGCTGCACCGTGCCCTCGAGCAGGCGCTCGACCAGGGCGCGGCCGTCCGGCCCTAGCTCCGACGAGATCTGATCGATGACCCAGTCGCGGGCGCCAGTGGCATCAGCGGCTTCGACGCTCTCGAAGACGAGCGCAGCGAGACCCTTCATGAAGACGCTGCGCAGCAGTTTGAGGCCGCCGGCGGTTCCCGCCTCCGGGCCGACATCGGTCACCGGAACCTGCAACTGTGCCAACAGCGGCCGCAACCGGGATGCGCCTGAGCCGCTCAGCAGCAGCGAGGTGCCGAGGCCAGCGCGGGGCACGGGCGCGAGGATGGCGACATCCACGAAGGAAATGCCGGCGGCGGCAGCAGCCGCGGCGAGACCCTTCTTCTCCGCCGGCCCACCGGTGTTCATGTCGGCGAAGATCGCGGATGCGTCCATGGCGGGAAGCGCCTCGGCCAGGACGGCCTCGGCGGCGCGCGCACCGACGAGGCTGAGCACCACCTCCGCGCCCTTCACGGCGCCTGCGATGTGCGGCGCGCGGTGCACCCCTGCGGGAGCTTCCGTCACGAACGGATCGGCGGCGAAAACCGTCGCTCCGCTGGCGGCCAGATCGGCGGCATAGATCCGGCCCGCCTCGCCGAGACCTAGCACCGCAACGCGCATTGTGATCTCCCAACCGAGCCATTCGCCTCTGTATTGTAGACAATAGTGGCTTGAGTCGAGGGCGGATCGTGCCCGGCCCGCCCAAGAGGAGGCCATGGTGTCGATCACCATTCAGCAGGCGGTCAGCGGTACAGCGGCGGATCAGTCGGTGACGGATGTCATCCGGGACGCGATCATCCGGGGCGACTACGCACCGAACCAGCGGCTCATCGAGGCCGATCTCAGCGCGACGCTCACCGCCAGCAGGGCCACCGTGCGCACGGCGCTGCTGTCGCTCGAGAACGAGGGACTCGTCGAGCGACTCCCGAACAAGGGCTCCCGCGTGCGGGCGATCTCCGTCGAGGAGGCGATCGAGATCCTCGAGGTGCGCATCGGCGTCGAAGGGCTCTGCGCCGCGAAGAGTGCGGAGTCGCTCACCGAGGAGCAGGCGGAGGAACTGCTCGGTCTGCGCGCGCGAATGTTTGATTCCGTGGCGGAGGGCGACCTCGTCGAATACTCCGGGTTGAACCGGTTGCTGGACCTCCGCATCCGCGAGCTGAGCGGACATACGACCGCCTCGTCCGTGCTCGCTCGACTGCACGCCCAGAGCGTGCGCCACCAGTTCCAACTCTCGTCGCGTCCGCAGCGGGCGAAGGTCTCGGTGCAGGAGCACGCCGCGATCATCGACGCGATCGTGGCGCGTGACCCCGAAGCCGCCGAGCGCTCGGTGCGGGACCACCTGCGCAGCGTGATCGCGGCGCTGCGCGCGATCTGACGGTCGACCCACCTGTATTTCCGTTCAACAGAATCCGTGCCCGCACCCGTTCGAGCGAGACCTACTCTGATCGCACCACTCGAACAAAGGTGCATCATGACATCAGAATCCCTGGCTCACGCCATCGCCAGAGTCGGCAGTCCCGTCGAGCTGCTGCGCAACCAGAACTGGCCGGCCTTCACCTTCCCGGTCGCCCCGGAGTTCACCAACTGGCGCGACGAACAGCGCGCCTGGAACACCTCGGTCGCGCTCATGGACCAGTCGCACCACATGACGCAACTGTTCTTGTGGGGCGACGACCTCATCCCGATGCTCGAAGCGATCTCGCCGAACACCTTCGCCACGTTCCGGCCCGGCGTCGCCAAGCAGCTGATCTCGGTCAACAAGAACGGCTACCTGATCGGCGACGGCATCCTCTTCTACCTCGCGGAGGGCGAGGAGGGGCTCGTGCTCGTCGGGCACCACATGCTCATCGACTGGGTGCGCTTCAACGTCGAGAAGTCGCAGGCCGCGGGCAAGGACGTGCACATGCGGCTCGACCCGAACTCGCACATGCGCCAGGGGCCACCGACCTTCTACCGCTACGAACTGCAGGGGCCCGACGCCGACATCGTCATGGAGAAGGTCTTCGGCGGTCCCGTTCCGGACGTGAAGTTCTTCCACATCGCGGATGTGACCATCGCCGGTCGCGCGGTCAAGGCGCTGCGCCACGGGATGGCCGGCCAGCCCGGCTTCGAGTTCTTCGGACCGTGGGTGGACAACGAGGTGGTGCTCGAGGCGATCATGTCTGCGGGTGCCGACCACGACATCCGGCGCGTTGGCGCGAAGGCGTACTCGTCGTCGCCGCTCGAGTCCGGTTGGGTGCCGACGCCGTTCCCGGCGATCTTCGACGAGGACTTCGCGGAGTATCGCGAGTGGCTGCCCGCGGATCGCGCGGGCTCGATCGGCGGGTCGCTCTACTCGACCGACATCCACGACTTCTACATGACGCCATACGACCTGGGCCTCGGCCGTTCGGTGCGCTTCGACCACGACTTCCACGGCCGCGAGGCGCTCGAACAGCTCGCCGCATCGCCGCGCCGGCACAAGGTCACGCTGATCTGGAACTCCGAGGATGTCGCCGCCGTCGTTCGCTCGCAGATAGAGCCCGGTATCCCCGGCAAGTACCTCGACTTCCCGAAGGCACGCTACGGCCTCTACCAGATGGACGAAGTGCTGCGCGACGGCGAACGAGTCGGGATCTCCACCGACGCGGGTTACGTCGCCTACGACCAGCTGTACATGTCGCTCGCCACGCTCGACGTCGACATCCCCGACGGCACGGAGGTCGAGGTGGTCTGGGGCGAAGACCCGATTTCGACCAAGGACTCCGTGGATGCCCAGCACCGGCAGATGCGCATCCGCGCGACCGTCGCGCCCGCGCCGTATCACGACTACGCACGAACGGTGTATCGCTCGAACGACTGAGCACCCGGCTCAGGCGAGAGGGCCAGGCGGCCGGTCGGTCGACCGGGCGCCTGGCCCTCTCACACGCTCAGGCGGATGCTGCGCCGCTGCGCCATCCGCCGTGGTACTCACCACGGGCGGTCACGGCGTACGGCGCCGGGCTCACCACCGCGCGCACCTCGAGCTGGTCGTGCGGCTGCACCGTGGTCTTCTTCGAACCGCCATCCGGCTCACCCCAGACCACACGCACCTCGGCGCCGAGCGGCACATCCGGATTGACCGTGGCGAGCGAGAGACCGCGCTTCTCATTCGCGGTGACACCGGTGAACAGCGAGAGTCCGACGGTGTCGCCGTTGGCGTCGATGATGGCGTCGTAGTTCGACGAACCGTAGTTCGCGTTCGGCAGGTCGAAGGGCTGGTAGCCGCGACCCTCGCGGTTGATCGAGGTGGCCAGCAGCTTTGCGAGATCGTCATCGTTCCAGGCGAGCGTGACCTTCTTGCGCTGCGCATCCGCATCGATCTTCTCGAGAGCGTCGCGACCGATGAAGTCGTGGTCGAACTTGACGAAGGAGCCGTAGCCGAGCTCCCACGGGTTGAGGTAGTAGTCCTCGATGTTCGGCGAGACGAACGAGCCCGCGAGCGCGTTGATCGCCTCGTAGCTCGTGGCCGGCAGCCACTCGCGATAGGCGCGCTCGGCCTCGCTCGTGTAGATGGCTGGCAGTGGCGAGGGGATCCAGCCGGATTCGAGGGTGTTAGACGAGTAGGCACGCGAACCGCACGCCTCGATGCCAAACTCGCGACCCGCTTCGAGGATGGCGTCGCGAATCTTGCCGTGCTGCTCGTATGGGCCCCACAGTTCGAGTCCGGGCGCTCCCGCCATCCCGTGGCGGAGGGTGCGCACCCGCTCGCCGGCGATGGTCATCTCGCCCATGTGGAAGAAGCGCACCTTCTCGAGTTCGCCGCCGTTGAGCTTCTCGATGATCTGCCAGGCGTTCGGGCCCTGAATCTGGAACCGGTAGTACTCGCGGTGCACCGCGGCACCGTAGGGGCGCGAAGGGGAGCGGTCGTCGTACCGGGTCTCGACGTCGTAGCCACCGGTCTCGGCGTGGAACTGCAGCCAGTTGGCGCCGGGGTTGCGCCCGACATAGACGTAGTCGTTCTCGTCGAGGTGGAACAGGATGCCGTCGCCGATGACACCACCGTTGGAGGCGGTGGGCACGAACTGCTTGGCGGTGTTGACCGGGAAGTTGGCAAAGCTGTTGATTCCGGTGTCGCTCAGCAGCTTGAGCGCGTCGGGGCCGGAGACGAAGAAGTTGACCATGTGGTGGGTCTGGTCGAACAGCACAGCGGTCTCGCGCCACGCGATCTGCTCGCGACGCCAGTTCGTGAACTCCGCGGGAACCACGGGATAGATGTAGGTGCCGAGCTGCGAGTTGCGCAGCATGCCGACGGTGTCGCCGGTCTCGTCGAGCAGATCCTGAAGATTGCGTGCCATTTTTTCCTCCGACGTCGTTGTCCTGCGGCTTAGCCCTCGACGGTACTACAACATGTACCTATGTCCAGAGGGATTCTTGGGTTGACAAAATTGTAACCATAATCTTGACCACTGCGCCAGGGTGTGGTTCCCTGAGTTCAACGAGGCCAGCAGCGACAGGAGACCCTTTGGCAAACGCATCGTCAGCTCTTCTGGTCGTCAGCGCGCACGCGGGCGACTTCGTCTGGCGCGCCGGCGGCGCGATCGCCGCGGCCACCATGCGGGGCGAACGGGCGGTCGTCGTCTGCGTGTCGTACGGCGAGCGCGGCGAGTCCGCGAGCCAGTGGCTGCAGGGAAAGTCGCTCGAGGAGATCAAGGCGATCCGGCGCGACGAAGCCACGGCAGCGGCATCCGCTCTCGGTGCTGAGATCGAATTCCTCGATGCGGGTGACTATCCACTGCTCGAGTCGCCCGAGATGGTCGACAAGCTCGTCGACCTGTATCGCCGAGTGCAGCCAGGCGTCGTGCTCACCCACCCGCTGATCGACCCCTACAACGGCGATCACCCCGCGGCCGCTCGAATGGCGCTGCAGGCCCGCGTGCTCGCGCAGGCGATCGGCGTCAGCAATGCGGATGGCTCCTCCCCCACGAAGGACGAGATCATCGGTGCGCCTCCCGTGTTCTTCTTCGAACCCCACCAGCCCGAGCAGTGTGACTTCAAGCCGAACGTCCTGCTCGACATCACCGAGGCCTTCCCGCTCAAGCAGAAGGCGATGGAGTGCCTGCCCGCCCAGAAGCACATGTGGGAGTACTACACCTCACTCGCCGTTCGCCGAGGCGTGCAGGTCAAGCGCAATGCCGGTCCGAACCTCGGTCTTCCGGCCAACACCATGGGTGAGGCCTACATGCGCTACTACCCCCAGGTGACGAGCGTGCTGGAATGACCGGCGTGAACCAGACCGGATTCGTCGTCACCGACGTCGAACGAGCGGATGCCGAGACGATTTCGGCGCTCGGAGCACACGGCGTCGCCACGGTGCACGAGGCGATGGGTCGCACCGGTCTCGTAGGCGCGGCGGTCAGGCCGATCCAGGACGGTGTGCGCATCGCGGGCTCCGCCGTCACGGTGCTCAACTGGCCGGGTAACAACCTCATGATCCACGCGGCGGTCGAGCAGTGCCAGGAGGGCGACATCCTCGTGGCGACCACCATCTCGCCCGCGCTCGACGGCTCCTTCGGAGAGCTCTTCGCCACCGCGCTCAAGCGCCGCGGGGTTCGAGGGCTGGTGACCACCGGCGGTGTGCGCGACGTGGTCGACCTCCGTGCCATGGGCTTTCCGGTGTGGTCGGGGGCCGTGAACGCACAGGGCACCGTGAAGGAGACCGCAGGGTCGGTGAACGTGCCGATCATCGTCGGCGGCACGGTCGTGCGCGCGGGCGACATCATCGTCGCCGACGACGACGGAGTGCTCTGCGTGCCACGAGCCTCGGCCGCGGCAGCGCTGGCGGCCTCCGATGCACGGGTGGCGAAAGAAGCCGCGTCGCGCGCCGCCTACCAGGCGGGCGAGCTGAGTCTCGACCGCAACAAGCTGCGCCCCGTGCTCGCGGAGCTCGGCGTTCGCTACCTCACCGAGGGCGAGTTCCTCGGGGAGTAGGAGAAGACATGGCCGCGATGACGGGCATTCCCTGCATGCTGATGCGGGGCGGTACGTCCAAGGGTGCCTACTTTCTCGCATCCGACCTGCCGGATGACGCTGCCGAGCGCAGCGATCTGTTGCTGCGCGTCATGGGCAGCCCCGACCCTGCGCAGATCGACGGGCTCGGAGGGGCGCATCCGCTCACCAGCAAGGTCGCGGTCGTCTCCCGCTCGACCGAGCCCGACGTCGATATCGACTACCTCTTTCTGCAGGTGGTCGTCGACGCACCCGTGGTGAGCGACGCGCAGACCTGCGGCAACCTGCTCGCGGGCATCGGGCCGTTCGCCCTCGAGCGCGGGCTGGTGCAGGCTCGGGGCAGCGAAGCACACGTGCGCATCCGAATGAGCAACACGGGTGACCTGGCCACCGCGGTCTTCCCCGTCACGGACGGAATGCCCGACTACGACGGTGACGCCTCCATCGCCGGCGTGCCCGGCACAGCCGCGGCGATCGAGCTCGAGATCTCCGGCGGCGACCGCCCACTGTTGCCCACGGGCAACACCTCGGACGAGGTGGCCGGGCATCGCGTGACACTCGTCGACAACGGGATGCCCGTCGCGCTGCTGCGCGCTGACGAGTTCGGGGTCACGGGCGAGGAGTCCCCCGCGGAACTCGAGGCTCGCACGGAGTTGAAGGACGCGATCGAAGCGATCCGCCTGGCCGCGGGCGAACTGATGGGCCTCGGCGACGTCTCCGCGCAGACCGTGCCCAAGATGTTCCTGCTCTCCCCTCCCCGACACGGCGGCGTGGTGGGCACGCGCGCCTTCATCCCCGCCCGGGTGCACACGTCCATCGGCGTGCTGATGGCCGCATCCGTCGCCGCCGGTGTGACGATTCCGGATGCCGTCGGCTCAGACTTCGCGGTCGTCCCCGACTCCGAGACCTACCCCATCGAGCACCCCACGGGCAGCTTTCCCGCGCGAGTGCGAGTGTGGCAGGACGACGACGGCACCTGGCGAGCCAGTTCGACCTCGCTTCGCACCGCCCGCAAGATCTTCGACGGCGCGGTCTTTCCGCGCCCCCGCCTCTAATCACGCACCACCTGTCAGAGAGGACAGTTTCATGACCGACTCCGCTTCCTTCGACATCGCCCACATCGGCAGCGTCGAACTGCTGACCCCCACGCCGGAGAAGAGCCTCTGGTTCTTCCGCGACCTGCTGGCGATGCGGGTCGTCGCCGAGCACGGTGACTCGGTATACCTGCGCACCTGGGACGAATACCAGCTCTACACGATCAAGCTCACCGCATCGGATGCGGCGGGCGTCGGTCGCACCACCTACCGCGCCACGTCGCAGGAGGCACTCGAGCGACGCGTCGCCGCGATCGAGCAGGCGGGGCTCGGCGAGGGCTGGGTGGACGGCGAGGTCGGCACCGGCCCGACCTTCATGTTCCGTGATGCCGACGGCCACTCGATGGGCATCTACTACGAGAGCGAGCGCTACGTCGCGAGCGACGAGGACAGGCCGGCGCTCAAGAACCAGGCCTCAGCCTTTCCCGGCCGCGGCATCAATGCCCGCCGCCTCGACCACATCAACTACCTCGCGAAGGATGTCGAGGCGAACGGCGAGTTCCTCGCCTCGGCGCTCGGCATGCGCGAGTCGGAGCGCATCCGACTGAACTCGGGCAGGTTCGCCGCCTGGTGGTTCCACTTCAGTCTGAAGTCCTACGACGTCGTGTATTCCGACGACTGGACCAAGCACGGCAACCGGCTGCACCACATCGCGTTCGCGACCGACACCCGGGAAGACATCCTGAGGGCGGCCGACATCTGCCTCGAGAACGGCATCCACATCGAGTCCGGGCCGCACAAGCACGCGATCAACCAGACGTTCTTTCTCTACGTCTGGGAGCCGGGCGGCAATCGCATCGAATTCGCCAACGCGGGCGCGCGCCTGCTGCTCGACCCCGACCAGCCGGTAGTGGAGTGGTCGGAGGAGGAGCGCAAGAAGGGCCAAGCGTGGGGCATGAAGACGATCGAGACCTTCCACACCCACGGCACGCCCGTGGTGGAGGAGCAGTAAAGCCGCACCCATACCTATTCGTACGCATAGGTGATTGGATGAGGGCGAGGCCAGTCTCGATGAGTCCGGCCTCGAGCGATCCAAAGAGGGTCAGAGCAGACCCAGAAAGCCCGAGAGGTGGCACAGATAATGTCTGAAACAGTGGGCACGGTCGAAACCGTGCGTACAGGATTGTTCATCGCCGGCGAGGTTCGGCACACGGCCGAAACGCTGCAGGTGGCGGACCCCGGCAAGCCGGGAGTGATCGTCGGTGAAGCGGCATCCGCATCCCCGGCGGACGTGGCCGATGCGGTCGCCGCCGCACGCGCCGCCTACCCGGCATGGTCGGCACTGACCGCGGTCGAGCGAGCGGCGAAGATGGCCGAAGCCATCGCAGGAATCGCGGATGATCGCGACACGGATGCGGCGATTCTCTCGCAGGAGAACGGCAAGATCCGCATGGAGGGCTGGATCGACGCCCTCGTGTTCGAGATCCGCTGGAACCTCGCACTCATGATCGCCGACCAGGTCGACTCGAGCCACACCCTTCCGGTCGTGCCGGGCAACATCCCCGTCGCGACCGAGGTGAGCTACCAGCCTCTCGGCGTCGTCACCGTGATCGTTCCGTTCAACTGGCCGATCGCCATCCTCGGTGCTGCTCTGCCCGGAGCCCTGCTCGCGGGCAACACGAGCATCGTCAAGCCGCCGCCCACGACGCCGCTGGCGATCACACGGCTCGTGCAGCGCATCGCCGAGAAGCTGCCCGCCGGGGTACTCAACATCATCACCGGTGAAGACAAGAACATGACGGCGCTCATCACCGACGTCGACAAGGTGTGCTTCACCGGCTCCGTCGCCGGCGGCAAGCGCATCATGGAGATGGCGTCGAAGAATCTGACCCGCGTCACCCTCGAGCTGGGCGGCAACGACGCTGCGGTCTTCCTCGAAGACGCCATCCTCGACGACGTGCACCTCGACCGGCTGTACGCGGCGATCTACGACACCACCGGGCAGATCTGCATGAACGCGAAGCGCGTCTACGTGCACCGCTCGCGGCTCGACGAGGTCGTGGCCGGTCTCACGGCGCGGCTCGAGCAGGCCGTGCTGGGTTACGGTCTCGACGAGGGCACCACCATGGGCCCACTGCACCAGCCCGCCCAGAAGGCGTTCGTGGATGAGATCATCCAGGAGGCCAAGGATGCCGGTGCCGATGTGCGCGAGTTCGGAACACTCCCCGGCGGCGACCTTGCCGGTGGCAACTTCGTGCGGCCGACGCTCGTCGTCGACCCCGACCCGTCGCTGCGCGTGGTCACGCAGGAGCAGTTCGGACCGGTCATCCCGATCATCCCCTTCGACAACGAGGCGGATGCGATCGCGATGGCGAACGACACCTGGAGCGGACTCTGCGGCTCGGTCTGGACCGCCTCGCCGGAGGCCGCCCAGCGCGTCGGTTCGCAGCTCGTCTGCGGTTACGTCTGGGTCAACGACCACGGCGCCACCCGCCTCGACCTGCGCGCGCCGTTCGGCGGGATGAAGCAGTCCGGATTCGGACGCGAACAAGGGATCGAAGGCATTCGCGCCTTCCAGGACACCCGCTCGATCGCCACGATCGATGCCGATGCCCTGAACGCCATGGCGCACTGAACTGGACGGGCCGCGCGATCAACCCGCGCGGCCCGTCTCCTCGCCGACAATCAACTCGTGGAGGCGAGAATGGACGACCCGAAGGCAGAGCTGCGACCGCGCGTGCTCCTGCTGATCGCCGTGTGCCTGGTGGCTGCGAACATGCGCCCCACCGTCACCGCCATCGGCCCGCTGCTGACGCAGATCGGCTCCGACACCGGTATGTCTGCCGGAACCCTCGGCCTGATCGCCTCGGTACCCCTTCTCGCCTGGGGCATCTTCTCGTCTTTCGCACAGAGCCTCAACCGTCGATTCGGGATGTCGCGGGTCATGCTCTGGTCACTCGTCATCCTCGCGATCGGCACGGCCGTGCGCTCGCTGCCTGGACCGGTCGTCAACCTGTGGCTCGGCACCGCCCTGCTCGGAATCGCTCTCGCCATCGTGAACGTGCTGATGCCCGCCGTCGTCAAGCGCGGATTCGCGGGACACGTCGCCGGGATGACCGCGGTGTATTCCGCGCTGCTCGGCGGCTTCGGCGCTCTTGCCTCCGGCTTCGCCGTGCCCGTGTCGCACCTTCCCTGGCCGCAGGATCCGGCTGGGTGGCGCTGGTCGCTGCTGATCATCGGCGGGGCGCTGCTGCCGTTCGCGATCGGAGCGTGGGTGTGGGCGTCGCGGCGGTCGCGGATCGAGCCGGCGGTGCGCGCATCCGGCCCGCGGGTGCGCAGCGGGATCTGGACCGACCCGGTCGCCTGGCTGGTCGCCGCATACATGGCATTTCAGGCATCCATCTTCTACATGGTCGTCACCTGGCTCGCCGCCATCTCAAGTTCGCTTGGGCGATCACCGGCGGTCGCCGGCATCGACGTCATGACCTACCAGCTGTTCTCGATCGCCGGTTCGCTGACGCTTCCGCTGATGCTGCGTGGTCGTGCCCGCCGAGTCATTCCGGCGGTCATCCCGTCGCTGGGAGTGATCGGAGTCGTCGGCATGCTTCTCGCGCCTCAGGCGATTCTGCTGTGGATCGCGTGCATCGGTCTGTCCTCCGGGGCATCGCTCAGCATGTCACTGACGCTCATGGCGCAGCGCGCCCGTGAGCACGACACCGCAGCGGCACTGTCGGGGATGTCGCAGTCGGTGGGCTACATCGTGGCCGCGGCGGGACCCGTGCTGTTCGGCTGGCTGCACGCGTCGACGGGCACCTGGGCCTGGTCACTCGGTCTGCTGCTGGTCGCGATGCTGGGCCAGGCCATCACGGGCGTGCTCGTCGGTCGCGATCGCTACGTGCTCGAACGCTGAGGCCCAAGCCCAGCCCTCCGGCAGCTTCCAGTCGTCGGCCACCGCCGCTGTCGCTATAGACATTCCCTATGCGCATAGGTATTCTGAGTGCGACGGATGCGACGACGCATCCCTCTGACAGCGAAAAGGACCTCGATCCGTGGCACATTCGAATCCCGCCCCGAACAGGGCAGCTGCCCTCGATCTCACCAGCGACTTCTCCGTCGAGATGACCGGCAAAGACGTACCGGGCCTGGAAGAGGCGCGCGACGTCATCCCGGCGGGCACCAAGATCAACGTGACGTTTCTCGGTAACGAAGACCTCGAGATGCGCGTCGCAGCGGCGAAGGCCGTCAAGGACATGGGCTTCGTGCCCGTGCCGCACATCTCCGCGCGACGCATCGCGTCGCAGGCCCAGCTCGAGGAGTTCCTCGGTCGGCTGCAGGAGGTCGGCGCCACCGAGCACGTCTTCTCGGTGGGTGGCGACCCCGCCGAACCGGAGGGTCCATACGGCAGCGCGCTCGACGTGATCACCAGCGGAATCCTGCCGAAGTTCGGCGTGCGCGAGGTGAGCATCGCGGGTTACCCCGAGGGGCACCCCGACATCACGAACGAAGTGCTCTGGCCGGCGCTCGAAGACAAGTCGGCATCGCTCAAGGAGCAGGGGCTGGATGCGGTGATCCTCACCCAGTTCGCGTTCGACACCGAGCCCGTGATGTCGTGGATCGACCAGGTGCGCGACCGCGGAATCGACACCCAGATTCGTATCGGCACGCCCGGTCCCGCGGGCATCAAGCGGCTGCTCGGCTTTGCCCGTCGCTTCGGCATCGGCGCGAACGCGATGATCGTGAAAAAGTACGGCTTCTCACTCACGAACCTCATGGGTACCGCCGGACCCGACCAGTTCGTCACCGACCTGTCGGGCCTGTTGGCCTCCGACCCGCGCTCCGGCTCGGTGAAGCTGCACTTCTACACCTTTGGCGGGCTGCGCGCGACCGCGCAGTGGGTGCACGACTACAACGCTGCCCAGGACTGAGGGGGTTGACCACCGTGCATTCCGAAGCACTCAAGGACCGCGCCTGCCTGATCGTTCATGGCTCAGACCAGCCCGGAATCGTGGCCGCGGTGACGGCCCTGATCACGCGCAACAAGGGCAACATCATCTCGCTCGACCAATATTCGGACGATGCGAACGGAGGAGCCTTCTTCCAGCGGGTCGTCTTCCACCGAAGCGACCTGCCTGCAGCGATGCCCGAGCTCGAAGCGGATCTCGCGAAGACCGTCTCACCGCTCGGGCTGGAGTGGGTTCTCACCGACCAGTCCGTGCCGAAGCGCATGGCGATCCTCGCCTCCACCTCCGACCACTGCCTGCTCGAGCTGCTCTGGCGTCACCGTCGCGGCGAGTTGCCGGTCACGATCCCGATGGTGATCTCGAACCACACCAACACCGCCGAGGACGTGCGCTCGTTCGGTGTTCCCTTCTTCCACGTCCCCTCGCAGGGCCCAGACAAGTCGGCCGCCGAAGACGCGATCGTCGACCTGCTCGTCGGCAATGTCGACTTCGTGGTGCTCGCGCGCTACATGCAGATCCTCTCCGACGACTTCCTCGAGAAGGTCGGAGTTCCGGTGATCAACATTCACCACTCGTTCCTCCCCGCGTTCATCGGTGCCGCGCCCTACCGCAAGGCGAAGGAACGCGGCGTGAAGCTCATCGGTGCGACCTCGCACTACGTGACCAAGGACCTGGATGAGGGGCCGATCATCGAGCAGGACGTCGCCCGCGTCGATCACTCGATGAGCGCCGCCGACCTCCAGGCCCGGGGCGCCTACGTGGAGCGGGCGGTTCTCTCGCGCGCCGTGCAGTGGCACGCCGAGGACCGCATCATCAGACACGGCAATCAGACCATCGTGTTCTAACGCGATTGATCGAACCGCATGCCGGACGGTCCGGTATGCCTCACAGAACAGAGAGGTTCACGCATGGCAGCGAATAATCTGCAGGAAGTCATCGATCAGGCCGGAAGCCCGGTCGATCTTCTGCGCAATTCCCAGATCGGCTCCTACATCTACCCGGTCGTCCCCGCCGACTTCCAGAACTGGATCAAGGAGCAGAAGGCGTGGCGCGACACGGCCGTGCTCTACGACCAGTCGCACCACATGGACAACGTCTTCCTCAAGGGCTCCGACGCCATCAAGCTGATCTCGGACACGGCGATCAACTCCGTCGCGAACTTCCCGGTGAACAAGGCCAAGCAGTATGTGCCGACCACCGCGGCCGGCCACGTGATCGGCGACGGCATCCTGTTCCGCGAGGGTGAGGACGAATACACCTACGTCGGCCGTGCGCCGGCATCGAACTGGCTCATGTTCCACGGCGAGACCGGTGGATACCAGAACCTCGAGGTGACCGTCGACCGACGTTCGCCGTCGCGCCCCTACGGCCACGCCGTGTCGCGCCAGTACTACCGCTTTCAGATCCAGGGTCCGAACGCGTGGCAGGTCATCGAGAAACTCAACGGCGGACCCCTCGAGCAGCTGAAGTTCTTCACCATGTCGACCATGACGATCGATGGCACGGAGGTGCGTACCCTCCGTCACGGTATGGCTGGGGCGCCGGGCCTCGAGATCTGGGGCCCGTACGCCGATCACGACCGCATCTGGACCGCGATCGTCGAGGCGGGCAGCGAGTTCGGCCTTCTGCCGGTCGGATCGCGCGCCTACCCGTCGAACACGCTCGAGTCGGGCTGGATCCCCTCTCCGCTTCCCGCGATCTACACGGGTGAAGCCGAGCGCGCCTACCGCGAATGGCTACCCGCCGACAGCTACGAGGCGACCGGCACCCTCGCCGGCTCCTTCGTCTCCGACAACATCGAGGACTACTACCTCACGCCGTGGGAGCTCGGATACGGTTCCTTCGTGAAGTTCGACCACGACTTCATCGGCCGCGACGCGCTCGAGAAGATCGACCCCGCCTCACAGCGCAAGAAGGTCACCCTCGCCTGGGATGCCGAAGACCTCGGCAAGGTCTGGACCTCACTGCTCAACGTCGACGGACCGAACTACAAGTTCTTCGACCTCCCGCTCGCGAACTACGGCTCGGCGAACTACGACGCCGTCGTCGACTCCGACGGCACGGTCGTCGGGTACTCGATGTTCACCGGCTACAGCTCGAACGAGCGCCGCGGCCTCTCGCTCGCCACGGTCAGCCCCGACGTGCCCGAGGGCACCGAGCTCAAGGTCGTGTGGGGCGAGCCGAACGGTGGAACGCGCAAGGCCTCGGTCGAGCCGCACGAGCAGACGGAGGTTCGCGCTGTCGTGAGCCCGGTTCCGTACTCGACCGTGGCGCGCGCCAGCTATCACGGCGGATGGCGCACCGGTTACAAAGGGGAATAGAACTCACCCCTAGGCTTGAGGGGGTTCGCCGGGACCGGGCCATGAGCCCATCCGCGGGCGGACCCCCTCACATCTTCAGTTCGAAACGGAGCATGTCGTGAGTTTGCGTTACGCCCTCCTGGCGATCCTGCGCGTGGGACCCGTCTCGGGCTACGACCTCGCGAAGCAGTTCTCCCTCTCGGTCGGGCACGTGTGGCACGCCCCCGATTCCCAGATCTACCCTGAGCTCCGCAAGATGGAGGTTGAGGGGCTCGTTGAGGGAGAGGAGCAGGTGCGTGGCCAGCGGGGAACCCGTCGCGTCTACCACGTGACGGATGCCGGGCATCGGGCCTTCCTGGACTGGATGGACACCCCGATGGACTACCAGCGCGTGCGGGATCCCGCTCACATGCGCGCGGCCTACCTCGAGTGGGCCTCGCCTGCCGCGGCACGCGCTTTTCTCGAATCGCACATCGCCCAGTGGGAGGCGGAGCTCGCCCAGTGGGAGGGCGAACTGGGCCGCATCGATTCGCGCACCAACCCCATGCTCATGCGCAGACTCGCGGCCACGGAACCGCAGGAGCGCGATCGCACCGTCGCCTACAAGCACTTCGCCTACGAGGGCCTCTGCGATCGTGCCCGCGGCGAGATCCAGTGGGCGCGACGTGGCCTGGAACTCGTCAACGAGCTCGAGGGCGTGACCTCACCACTGAAGCCGCGCAACTGACAACTCGTGCGCCCCGGCATGCTCAGCGGCTGGTGCGCACGGCGTCTTCCGCAGTATCGCGGGTAGGAAGAGCCGCGGAGGCGAGAAGTGCAAGCTTTTCCGCGTCAACAGAGTCCGCGTCGGCGTGATAGACGACGAGCATGAGGCCCTCGCTGCCGCTGATGCCCAATCGCTCCCGGTTGAGCGTCATCTCGCCGACCTCGGGATGGTTGAACCGCATCCGAGTGCCGCGTTGCACTCGCACGTCGTGTCGAGCCCAGAGCTGGCGGAACCGCGGACTGGCGAGTGACAGGGTTCCGGTGAGCTCAATGAAACGCGGGTCATCGATATCGTTGCCCACCGCTTGCCTGAGGTTCGCGATGAAGCACTCGGTGATGTCTTCCCAATCCGGCTGCAAGGCCTGCGCTGCCTGGTCGAGGAACATGTCCCTGAGCTGGTTGCCGCCGACGGCGAGGCCGGGCGAGAGTGCAGTCGCGAGCGAGTTCGAGGCGAGTACGTCGAAGTAGCGCCCTTCGACATAGGCCGGCTGCACGAGCGAATCCAACAGTTTGAGCGCTCCCGGCGGCACCGTCTCATTGCGGACGATGCGCCTGCGGTGACGCTGTCCCTCGCTGGCAAGGGCGAGTAGGTACGCCATGTGGTCGTCGTCGAGGTTCAGCACGCGAGCGATGGATTCGAGCACTTGTACGGAGGGGTGGCGATCCCGGCCACGCTCCAACCGCAGGTAGTAGTCGGCGCTGATGCCGGCGAGCATGGCAACTTCCTCGCGCCTCAATCCGGGCACGCGCCGCACGCCTCCATCCGGAATTCCCACCTGCTCGGGCGTGACCAACTCGCGCCGTGCTCGAAGGTACGCGCCCAGGGGATTCGTCGCCTCGTTCACGGCACCAGCGTAAGTGGTGCCAGTGCGAATACAGGAGGCCCTGCCACACCCCGGTCTGCGGAGGGCTCTGGCTGGGGCGTGTGACGGTGCATACGTTACTCAACGGCACGCTCCTGCCAGACAATTCCCGTGTCTGACAGGGCGCAGCGAGCTGCACGCAGCAGCCCCTGACTACAGCGAGAGAAGAAGGAACGTGCAATGAGTACTGCAACCGCATCGATCGACATATCGGCAGACCCCAAGCCGGCGTCCTGGGCGGGCGTTGTCTCGCTTGGCCTCGGGATCTTCGCGATCGTCATGTCGGAGTTCCTGCCGGCAAGTCTGCTGCCCCGAATCGCGGGCGACCTCGGAGTCTCGGTCGGAGCGGCCGGGCAGAGCGTCACGGTGACGGCCGCAGCCGCAGCCCTCTCCGCGCTCTTCATTTCGGTCGTCCTGCCGCGGGCCGATCGGCGACGCGTCATGATCGGGCTCACACTGCTCGCCCTCCTGTCGGACGTGTTCGTGGCCCTGGCCCCCAATCTTCCGACACTCCTCGCCTCCCGCCTCCTCCTCGGCGTCGCGCTTGGTGGGTTCTGGGCAATGGCCACCGCCATGGCCGCACAACTCGTGCACGCCGACCACATCGGCCGCGCCCTGACGGTCATCAACGCGGGAGTTTCGGTAGCCACGATCGTCGCCGTTCCGCTCGGCGCGTGGCTCGGTGAAAGCTGGGGATGGCGCGGCGTGTTCCTGCTCGGTGCCGGTGTCGCGCTGATGGCGCTCGCCCTGCAGACCGTGACCTTGCCCCACGTCGCGCCAGGCGCGGTGGGCGGGATCCGCGCGCTCGGGTCGACTCTGCGCTCTGGCATCGTCATCGGCGGGCTTCTCGGGATTCTCCTCGTTTTCAGTGGACACTTCGGTGGATTCACGTACATTCGATCGGCGGCGCAGAGCGTCTCCGGCATCGATGCCGGTGGGCTCGCCTTACTCCTGCTCGTCTTCGGAATCGCCAACGTGCTGGGCACCGCGCTGAGCGGCGTCGTGGCCGACCGTGCCATCCGAGTCGCCGTGCTCCTGTTCCCCGCGATCTTGGGCATCGGGATGCTCGGCATGCTCCTGACGGGCGGCTCGCTCCTCGGGCTCTTCATCGCCGCCGCGCTGTGGGGCTTCGGTTTCGGTGGTGTGCCCACCGCCGTGCTCACCTGGGGCGCACGGACCGAGCCCGACCGCCTCGAGCAGATCGGTGGGCTCATCGTGACCGTGTGCAATATCGCGATCGCTCTCGGTGCCATTGTCGGCGGCATCCTCGTCGATCGCGTCTCCACCAGCACGCCGCTGCTCTTCGGCGCCCTCGCAGTCGTCGCCGGCGGCATCGTGCTCGTGGCTTTCCGAAGGAGGCGTTGACGCGACCACCAAAGCTCTCAGAAAAATAACAGATTCATAACTAGCGGTCCGTTACCTCACCGTTATATAGTTCAAGGGCAGAAGTTGTTTGCTGTGGCAGCTTCTGCGGAATGTGATTGCAGGACACTCTTGGTGCAAGGGAGAGGGTCGGCTTCTAGCCTCTGAAGCCGGCCCTCAATCCTGTTAACGGGCCTGCTCTGCCCGCAACCATCGGATTACTAGAGTGGTCCCATGCAGACGGGACCACGATGAAGCAGCGGGCCACGGCCGTCACGGCATGGGAGGCCCTCTTTCGCGCACAGGTGTCGGTGATGCGCCGGCTGGGTGCGGACTTCCCCATCGACAACATCTCCTTCACCGAGTACGACGTGCTGTTCACGCTGTCGCGGCGCAGCGACCGGCGCCTGCGCATGCGCGATCTCAACAACGACATCCTGCTCACTCAGCCGAGCGTGAGCAGGCTCATCGACCGACTCACCGCGCGCGGACTCGTCGCCAAACTGCCCGACCCGGATGACGCGCGCGGCATCGTGGTGGAACTCACCGATGAGGGGTTCGAGCTTTTCCGTCGCGCGGCGGTCGGGCACGTGCGCTCCATCAACGAGAGGGTGGGAAGCGTGCTCGACGAGGAGGAACTCGAGACCCTCACCCGGCTCTGCGACAAGCTTCGAGCGGGCGTCGCCGCGCCGAGCACATCGACGCGTTGACCCGTTCAGTTCTGTCGTTCGTCGGATTTGATCGCGCGGTAATGCGCTCGCATCCGCTTTCGAGACGTCGCCATGAGCCACAGAGCCTTCGGTGAACCGAGGATGACCTGCGCGACGGTGCCCGGTGACTGGCGGAGAACGCGCAGGGACTGCCTGAACCGGCGCTGCGGTGGGCATTCGGCGAGCGCGAGGAGAGTGCGAACCGCGGGACCCGCGACGGGCACGGCGAGCCGCCACCGGGCATAGACCTCATTCGGCAGGGTGATCTCCCCCGCGTCGATATCGAGGGCGGCGAGCAGGGGGCGCATGGGTTCGATTGCGGCGAGCGCCTGCACGAGGGCGAGCAACTCCTTGCGCTCCTGCGGTTTCAATGCCATGCGAAACTGCTCGATCAGGTAGCGGTCGTAGTCGTGCTCCTTGGGGCTCCACGACTGCGGACCGAGTCGATCGTGCACCGCCATGATCACCATCGACAGTCGGTCGAGAATCTGCACGTTGGTGCCGTGCAGGGCGAGAACCTGCCTGCGAGCCCAAAGGATGGCGAAGGCACGCTTCGGGTCGATGTAGAAACCGGGGAATGCGGTGTACACGTCCAGGCGCACAATGCGATCGGGATGCTCGAGCACGAGCACGACGGAGGGCAGAACGCCGAGCCTTTTGATCAGGGGTGAGAGCCGCCAGCCCGATTCGAGCAGGGCCGCCATGAAGTCGTCAAAGGCGGCGATGTCGACGATGACCGACGCCGATCGTGAGAGACGCGGCGAGATGAGTCCCTGGGCCGCGAAGACGGGCCCGCCCACGGCGAGAACACGAATGCCTCGCTCAGCCGCGAGCTTGGCGACGAAGGCGAGCACGCGTGTCTTGTCGACGCGAATGCGCGCAACGTCGTCCCCCTCTGGAAGGTCCGTGGACATGAGACACAAACCTCCTTCCCCTGCGCAATAGCGTAGCGCGCTGGTTCAGATGACCGGTCTGCCGCCGGTGATCGCCACGGCGCGCGCTGCCAACGCGACCCCGGCATCCGCGGCCCGCTGCAGGTCGCCCGAGGTGATCCGGCTGGCCAGGAAGCCCGCGGAGAAGGCGTCTCCGGCTCCGGTCGGGTCGACGATGGCGACCGCTTTAGCGGCGGTGGAGCAGCACGTGCTGCCGCGCTCTGCCACGACAACGCCGGTTTCGCCCAGGGTGAGAGCCACCACGTCGAAGCGCTCGCTCAGCGCCGACGCCACCCCCTCCGGTTCGATGAGCCCGGTCAGCGCACGGCCCTCGTCGAGGTTCGGGAAGACGACGGTAACGCCGTCGATCACGTCGAGGAAGCGCTCGGGGCCGAAGTCGGCGATGAAGCCGGCCGAGCCCGGATCGACCGAGACGCCGACCCCTCGCGCGGTCGCACGGTCGATGAGCCGTCGGAACGCGCCGGTGTCCGCGCTCGCGAAGACGCTGTAGCCGGAGAAGTGGACGAACGCTGCTGAGTCGAGCAGGGCATCCGTCACGTCGTCGGGACCGAGCGCGGCGTTCGCGCCACGCTCCGTGAGCATCGATCGATTCTGCCCGTCGACGAGCACCACGATCGCGCCGGTGGGAAGAGTCGGATGCGCGGACAGATGCGGCGTCACCCCGACCGCGGCGAGTGCGGTCGAGTGCCGCTCGACGTCGCCCTCGCCCACGAACCCGACGAAGTCGACCTCGGCACCCGCGACTCCGAGCCAGGCCGCGGCGTTCGCCGCCGAGCCACCCGGTCGATGCCGGATCGACGATGGCGTGTCGGTGTCGACCCTGACCGGCCCGCCCGGCACGACCACGATGTCGTCGATGACATCACCGAAGACGACGATGCGCCGCCCGCTCACGTCAGCCGTGGTTCTTCAGAGCGGACCAGGCGGTCGCGATGTCAGCGGCCAGGCGCACGTTGTTGCGAGCGAGGTCGAGGTTGACCTCGAGGCTGCGGCCTTCGGAGGCGCCCACGATGTAGCTGAGCAGGAACGGGGTGACGGCCTTGCCGTGCATGCCCGCCCGGTCCGCCGCGGCGAGCGCCTCGAGCAGAACACGGTCGTGCTCCTCTGGGTCCCACTGCTGATCGCGGGGAATCGGGTTCGCGACGATGATTCCCTGACCGTGACCCAGTTCATCCTGGCTCTTCATGATCGCCGCGACCTGCGCGGCGGAGTCCACCGACCAGTCCAGCTCGTGGGCGGACTCGCTCAGCCAGAAGCTCGGGAACCGCGTGGTGCGGTAGCCCACGACGGGCACGCTCAGCGTCTCCAGCCGCTCGAGCGTCGCCGCGATGTCGAGCACCGACTTCACTCCGGCGCTGACGACGGTGATCGGAGTGACCGAAAGGGTGCTGAGGTCGGCAGACTCGTCGAAGGTGCTGCTCGCGCCGCGATGCACGCCCCCCAGGCCGCCGGTGGCGAAGACGCGCACGCCGGCGAGAGCCGCGAGGTGCGCGGTCGCGGCGACCGTGGTGGCTCCGGATGCGCCTGCCGCGGCGAGTATAGGAAGGTCACGAACGCTCGCCTTCGCCAGCTCCTCGTCGGCGATGCGGCGCACACCGTCGGCGTCAAGCCCGATGCGCGGGACCCCGTCGAGGACGGCGATCGTCGCGGGCGTGACCCCGGCATCCAGCAGGATCTGCTCGAACTCCTTCGCGGCCTCGAAATTTCTGGGGCGCGGAAGCCCGTGCGAGATGATCGTGGACTCGAGGGCGACAACGGGGCGTTGCTCGGCGAGGGCCGCAGCGACGGCGTCCGAGACGAGAATCGGGGAGGTCATGGTCTCGTCATCGTAGCCGCGAAGCCTCAAAATGTTCGCCTCTGGCGATATTGGCGTCGTGACAGCAAAAAAGTGAAAAACGCGCGCCGGATGCGGCGTAGTTTTGGACTCTGCGTTTTTTACACCCTGCGTTCTGCACCCTGCGCGACGTCGCGCGCACCCCACACTTTCGAGGGCACATATGTCATCTTCCGCTTCCGTGGCCACGCCAGCCTCATCGACCGGCGCGGGCGCGGTCATGTCGCACCGCCAGATCCTGCTCGTCATCTTCGGCCTTATGGCCGGCATGTTCCTCTCCGCGCTCGACCAGACGGTCGTCGGAACGGCCATCCGCACGATCGGCGACGACCTACACGGCCTCAGCCTTCAGGCCTGGGTGACCACCGCGTACCTCATCGTCTCCACGATCAGCACGCCGATCTATGGCAAGCTCTCCGACATCTTCGGCCGCCGCCCGCTGTTCCTCTTCGCCATCGGCGTGTTCATCCTCGGCTCGATCATGTCGTCGTTCTCGACGTCGATGGTGGAGCTCGCCGGGTTCCGCGCGCTGCAGGGACTCGGCGCCGGCGGCCTGATGTCGATGCCGCTCGCCATCATGGGCGACATGCTCGCGCCGCGCGAGCGCGCCAAGTACCAGGGCTATTTCCTCGCGGTCTTCGGCGTCTCGAGCGTGCTCGGTCCGCTCATCGGAGGGCTCTTCGCGGGCACCGATCAGATCCTCTGGATCGCCGGATGGCGCTGGGTGTTCCTGATCAACGTTCCCATCGGCATCGCCGCGCTCGGCATGGTTCTCAGATTCCTCCACCTGCCCAAGATCCACGGAACATCCGTACGCATCGACTGGTGGGGTGCCACCGCCGTCATCCTCGCCCTCGTGCCGCTGCTGCTGATCGCCGAGGAGGGCCAGCAGTGGGGCTGGACGAGCGCCGGTGCGATCCTCTGCTACATCGTCGGCGGCGTGGGAATCATCGCGTTCATCCTGATCGAGATCCGCATGAAAGACGACGCGCTCATCCCGATCAAACTCTTCCACTCGCAGACCTTCTCGATGGCCACCATCATCGGCGTGCTCGTCGGTTTCGGCATGTTCGGCGCCATGATGACCCTGCCGCTGTACCTGCAGATCGTGCTCGGCTCAACCCCGACCGAGAGCGGCTTCCAGATGCTGCCGATGATCCTCGGTCTCATGATCGCCTCGATCGGCAGCGGTCAGCTGATCGCTCGCAGCGGCAGGTACCGGATGTTCCCGATCCTCGGCACCGGGCTGATGGCTGCGGGATTCCTGTACCTCAGCTTCCTGAAGTACGACTCGCCGTTCCTGTTCGTGGCGGGCGGAATGCTGCTCATCGGTCTCGGCCTCGGCCAGCTGATGCAGACGCTCACCATCGCGAGCCAGAACTCGGTCGGCCTGCGTGACATGGGCGTGGCCACGAGCGCCTCGACGTTCTTCCGCCAGATCGGTGGAACCCTCGGCACCGCCGTGATGCTGTCGCTGTTGTTCACGATCATGCCGCTCAACATCCAGAGCTCACTCTCGGATACCCCAACCCTGCGCAGCGCGCTGAACGCGGCGATGACGCCCAGCGTGGCGACCGCATCCGAGAACAAGCCGATCATGGACCTGATCTATACCAAGATTGTGACGCCGCTGGAGTCGGGCGCGCAGCGGGCCGCTCATGCCGCCGGCGTGCAGGCACTCGTCGCGCAGGGTGTGCCGCAGGACGTGGCAGACACCAAGGTTCCGGGGCAGCCACTCGACTTCTCGAACGCGAAGGTACGCAGCCAGGTGCTCGACAAGGCGACGCCCGAGATTGCGAAGCAGCTCGGGGAGGCGAAGGGCAGTTCCTCCGCCGGCGGCAACAGCGCCATCAACGACACCTCGTTCCTCAAGGGCGCGGATGCCAGGCTCGCGAAGCCGTTCCTCACCGGCTTCACCCAGTCCACCATCCTCATCTACTGGGTGGCGTTCGGAGTTGTCCTCCTCGCCTTCGTGCTCGCGCTCTTCTTCAAGACGCCCCCGCTCAGGGCCAAGTCAGCACTCCAAGAGGCTGCAGACGACGCGTTCGAGGCGAAGGCGAAGGCCGATGCGGATGCGGAACGCGACGAACAGGGCGAGCGCGAGCTCATCCACTAGCTGCGCGGCACCGCCACCCTCCTAGGCGGGCTGCGGCGAGGGTTGCTGCTGCGTGATGCAGTGGATGCCGCCTCCGCGAGCGAAGATCGGGCGCGCTTCTACCGGACGGACTTCGCGGCCGGCGTAGGCATCCGCGAGCAGTCCGCGCGCGCGATCGTCGGCCGGGTCGCCGAAGCCGCAGGCGATCACGCCCCCGTTGACCACGAGGTGGTTGACGTAGCTGTAGTCCACCCAGCCCTCGCGATCGCGCAGCACCTCGGGCGCCGGAAGCTCGACGATGCGCCACGGTTCGCCACGCGCATCCGTCGTCTCTCGGAGCCCGGCGATGATCTCGCGCGTGACCGCGAAGTCCGGATGCGCGGCGTCGCGCTGCGAGTGCACGAGCAGCACCCCGGGCTCCGGGATCGTCGCGACGATGTCGACGTGTCCGCGGGTGCCGAGGCGCTCGCTGTCTCTCGTGAGTCCTCGGGGCAGCCAGATGGCGTGCGTGGTGCCGAGTGTTCTCGCCAGCTCGTCCTCGACGCTCTGCCTCGTGGCGCCGGGGTTCCGCAGCGGGTCGAGCTGAACGGTCTCCGTGAGCAGCACCGTGCCGAGACCGTCGACGTGGATGCCGCCGCCCTCATTGACGAGCGGGGAGTCGATCGCGGCGACGCCGGCGTGACGGATGACCGCGCCCGCCACCAGGGAATCTCGCCCCCACCTCGCCCAGCCCTGCTGACCCCAGCCGTTGAACACCCAGTCGACGGCCGCGAGCGCTCCCCGGTCATCGTGCACGAAGGTCGGCCCGATGTCACGCATCCACGCGTCGTCAAGCTCGGCCTCCACCACCTCGATCTCGGAGGAGAGGTAGCGGCGCGCGCTGCGCACATCGGCCGGTGCGACGACCATGCTGAGTGGCTCGAAGTCGAGAACCGCGTGTGCCACAGCCGCCCAGGCGATGCGCGCTTCGTCGAGTTCGGCTTCGCTGTCGCCGAGCGCGGAGTCCCGCGGTGGGAACGCCATCCAGATGCGGTCGTGCGCCGCGGTCTCGCTCGGCATCCGCCAGGTCATGCGCTGACCGCCTCGCCGGCCCCGTGCGGATGCGCGACGTCAACGGGCGCGGTCAGCCGCCCATACGAGTCGGGGCGCCTCGTGCGCAGGAACGGAAACAGGTCGAGCCAGTCGCGCCGCTGATCGAGATCGAGGTCGGCGACGAGCACCGCCTCCTCGTCGCGCGGCGCCTGCACGAGTACCCGCCCGTACGGGTCGGAGATGAACGACGAGCCGTAGAAGGTGAGCGCGCCCTCGTCGCCGGTGCGGTTCGGCACGACCATGAAGGTACCGTTCGCGATGCCGTTCGCCACGATCACCTGCTGCCACAGCGGTTGCGTGTCGAAGTCGGGAAAGTTCGGTTCGGAACCGATCGCAGTCGGGTAGACGAGAACCTCCGCGCCGCCGAGGGAGTAGAGCCGAGCGACCTCCGGAAACCACTCGTCCCAGCAGGTGGGCATGCCGATGGCGGCGCTGGCGAGCTGCTGCGGTCGGTAGACGGGGTAGGCATCCTCGGGCGGCCCGGGGCGGAAGTAGGTGTCTTCGTAGTATCCGGCGGTGACCGGAATGTGCAGCTTGCGCGTATGGCCGAGCAGTGCGCCCTGAGGCGACACGAGGATGGCCGCGTTGAAGCCGAGCCCATCGGATGCTTCGGCGCGCTCATACAGCGAGGCGTGCACGACCACACCGTGCCTCTCGGCCGCCGCCGCCGCGAACTCGAAGGTGGGACCCGACGTGAGGTCTTCGGCCTTCGCGCCGGGATTCGGACCGGCCACGACATCCGCGGGGTATTTGCTGAGCGTCAGCTCCGGAAGGAAGACGACGCTCGCGCCCGCATCGGCGGCCTGGCCGATGCCGCCACCGAGCACGTTGCGAAGCTCCGCGGCATCCTCGCGCCAGCGGTGCTGCACGAGCCCCACACGCAGCGGGGCGCGGGAGGATGCGGTCGTGCGGGCGAGGGAATCGGGCGCGTCGTTGCGACTGATGATCTTCACGGTCACTCCTGGTTCAGGAACAGTGAGTCAAGACTGTCACCTCTGCGCGTCTGGTGCCTCAGCAACGACGAAGGGCCCCGCAGAAGCAGGGCCCTCAGAATGTGTGCGCCCGGAGGGATTTGAACCCCCGGCCTATTGATCCGTAGTCAATTGCTCTATCCGCTGAGCTACGGGCGCAACTGCTGGGCAAAACCCAACCAGATGACTATACCAGCGGTTACGGGTGCCGCTGCGCGGTCTGGGAAGCAGGCATTCCCCTTCCCGCCCAGCGGGAGTTAAGTGGATCTCACAGCGATCCGAATTCTCACGAAAGGAACGAGCATGTCATTCATCACGGTCGGTCAGGAGAACAGCACCGACATCGAGCTGTACTACGAAGACCACGGAACGGGTCAGCCCGTCGTGCTCATCCACGGCTACCCGCTCGACGGCCGCTCCTGGGAGCGCCAGACCGCGGCCCTGTTGAAGGCCGGCTATCGCGTCATCACCTACGACCGCCGCGGCTTCGGTCAGTCCAGCCAGCCCACGGTCGGCTACGACTACGACACCTTCGCCGCCGACCTCAACACGGTGCTCGAGACGCTGGATCTCAACGACGTCGTGCTCGTCGGATTCTCCATGGGTACCGGCGAGGTCGCTCGCTATCTGGGCACCTACGGTTCCACCCGAGTGGCCAAGGCCGCGTTCCTCGCCTCGCTCGAGCCGTTCCTGCTGCAGACCTCGGGCAACCCGCACGGCGTCCCCCAGAGCGTGTTCGACGGCATCCTCGAGGCCGCAACCGCAGACCGCTTCGCCTGGTTCGACAACTTCTACACGAACTTCTACAACACGGATGCCACCCTCGGTTCACGACTCAGCGACGCGGCCCTGCGCAACAGTTGGAATGTCGCGGCCGGGTCATCCTGGTTCGCGGCCTCGGCCGTGGTGCCGACCTGGCTGGAGGACTTCCGCGGCGACATCCCCAAGATCGACGTGCCCGCTCTCATCGTGCACGGCACCGCCGACAACATCCTGCCGATCGACTCGACCGGCCGGCCGTTCTCAAAGCTGCTGCCGAACGCCGACTACGTGGAGATCGAGGGAGCGCCGCACGGCCTGCTCTGGACGCACGCAGCAGAGGTGAACGAGGCGCTGCTCGCCTTCCTCGCAAAGTAGAGCCGCCGCGCCGACGGTGCCCGGCCGCGCCGAGGGTGCCCGTTCCAGTGGGCACGCTCGACGCTACCGGGCACCGTCGGCGAAAGGGGGGGGGAGGACGGACGCGAAAAAAGCCCCGGCCGAAGGGCCGAGGCGAATCGGGTCAGAAAGGGTCGAGCGGAGTCGGTGGGATTTGAACCCACGGAACCCAAAAAGGGTTCTCCACCTTAGCAGGGTGGTGCACTAGGCCGAACTATGCGACGACTCCCGGTAGTTCGTCAGCAATCATAGCGGAGCATTTCTGCGTAGCCGATTCGGTCCACCCCCGGACTGGGGAGACGCCGGTTCTTGTTGCTCGAACGGGCCGCCGAGTAGGGTCAGAACTGTCGCCAGAACCGGAAGTTACCCGACCACCCCGGTGCGATCTGGACGACATCTACCACCCGAAGCAGGCACCCCCCATGTCGTTTTCAGGCACCGATCCGAGCACGCTCGGCATCATCATCATCGGCCTCGCCGCGGTCGCATTGATCATCTCGCTGGCTGTCGTCTCCCTCGTCAGCCACCGTCGACAGGCACGCAGCTAGGCCTCCGCCGCACCCACCGGCTCGGGCTTCACCATGGGCTCGCGCGACCACGGCAGTCGCTGTGCCAGATCCATGCTCGGGCGCTCCACGAGGTGCCACGACGCGTAGGCGAACAGCGCGGTGATCGCGGCCACGAGCGTCACATCGAACAGCCATGGCAGCACCCCGAAAAAGTGCACGATGGTCTGCTGCACCGGGAATGCCCAGAGGTAGAGCCCATACGAGAGGTCGCCGTAGCGAGAGGCTCGACGGATGACCGGCGTCGACTGCACGCCGAAGGCCAGCAGCACGTAGGGAAGCACGATCCAGGCGGCGTACAGCGCGAGCCCGGGCACAAGCGCCGCGAAGGCGAGCCAGACGATCAGCAGTCCGCCCGCAACATCCAGTCTGAGCCGCTTTCGATCGAGGCCCAGCCGCACCAGCGCGCCGCCCGCGAAGAAGACCCACATGGTCGCCGCAGACTCGACCCGAGCACCGAAGACCTCGAGGTGCATCATCGAGAGCACCACGGATGCGGCGCCGAAGAGCACCCACGCCGATACTCGGAACCGCCGCGGCAGCCACCCGAGCACGGGCACCACGAGGTAGCACGCGAACTCCGCGGGCAGCGTCCACAGTGAGCCATTCACCGCCTGCGGATAGGGATTGTCCGCGAAGACACCGGGCAGCACGTAGTCGGGCAGCAGCACAGCGTTGCGCAGGTAGGCATAAGTCTCTCCGCTGCCGAAGTAGGCCTGCGGCGAGAGCACGGTGACGATCGGGCCGAGGATGAACGTCGCGGCGACCGTGACGAGCGCGAGCCCCGGGATGATGCGCAGCACGCGACTGGTCAGATAGCGGGGCAGGTGCGGCCGCCGCTCCCAGCTGCCGGTGATCAGGTATCCGCTGATCACGAAGAACACGGCGACGCCGAGCTGACTCACCGGCAGACCGAGCACCACCGCCATGTTCTCCGGATGCCCGCGAAGGTCGGTCGCATGGCCCAGGATCACGGCCACCGCGGCCGCGATGCGCAACGCGTCGAAGTTGTTGTTGCGCCTCGCGACCTCGGTGAGCTTATCCACCGGAGGTTAGTTGTTGACCTTCGAGCAGGTGTAGTCCGCAGCGGACTGGCCGAGAACGCCCTGCAGGACCGGCGCGTCCTTGCCCGGGTCGGCGGCACCCGCATCCGTTGACGTCGTTGCCTCCGACGTCGGAGCGGTGATCGGCGCAGGCGCGTTCGGGTCGAGAACCGAGCCACGACCGGTCTTGCCCGTCTCGAGCGAGAACGGCTCGTCGGCCTTGATCTTGGCGAACAGCGCATTCGCTACAGACGTGATCGGTTGCACCTTGCCCGCGTAGAGCCCCGTGCCACCGGTGGTGCTCGGGTACTGCACGAACATGATCCGGTCGAGCGGCAGCTTCTTCAGTACCTGCGCCATCGACACCATCGTGTTGAGGTTCTTCAGGCCCGTCGACAGGGTCATCGACTCGGATGCGACGGTGGCGATGTTGAACAGCTTGCCGAAGTCCGTCAGAGTGCTGTTGCTCTTCACCGTGCGCACGAGCGAGGAGAGGAACACCTGCTGCGAGCTGATGCGACCGAGGTCGCTGCCGTCACCGACTCCGTGACGGCTGCGCAGGAACATCAGCGCGTCGTGTCCCGACAGGTTGTAGGTGCCCGCGGCCGGGAGCGTGAAGTTGGTGAAGTGGTCGTGGAACGGACCGTTGACGCACACCGGCACGCCACCGACAGCGGTCGAGACGTTGATGACGCCCTCGAAGGTGATGAGACCGGCGTACTGGATGTCGAGCCCCGTGAGCTCGTGCACCGTGAGAACGGTGCACGGCAGGCCGCCGTAGGAGAGGGTGACGTTGATCGGCTGCCCGGCCATCGAGTGGTAGTTGCCCTTGCCGTCTTCGCGCGGGCAGGCGGGAATCGGCACGACCATGTCGCGCGGCATACTGACCGCTACCGCGTTGGTCTGATCCTGAGAGACGTGCAGCAGGATGTTGACGTCGTTCAGCTCGCTCGACGGGCCCTTCTCACCACTGCCCTTGCGGCTGTCGCTGCCGACGAGCAGGATGTTGAATCCGCCCTCGTAGGAGCCGAGCGCCGGCGGCGGTCCCTCGGTTTCACCCACGAGCTTGACCGTCTTGATCTTGCTGTTGATCTGGGTCAGGGAAATGCCCGCGACGGCGGCACCGCTGATGAGCACGACCGCGAGGCCGGCGGAGACGAACTTCAGAACGGTCAGAAACGGGTTGCTCTTCTTGAGCCTGCCGTGGCGGGCGATGCCGGCGGGCTTCGACGACCGGTTAGAGCGCGGACGGAGCTCACTCATGAGTTCCTCCTTTCGTTCCGCGATGGCGGTGGTAAGTGACGCGTGCGGAGGGCGTGGGATTCGAACCCACGAGACGTTTCCGCCCACCAGTTTTCAAGACTGGCTCCATCGGCCACTCGGACAGCCCTCCCGGAGACCCAAGGCACGATTGTAACCGGAGTTACTCTGGCGCACGGTGACATACCGCCGCGCACTCGGGCGGAATCCCACGCTACGCGCGCGCGAATGGCGACTCCGGCATCCGATTATGAACGGTGCCAGCCGTTAAAACGCTGCAAGAACCCGCGCAACTCCGTCATCGAGATCGGTGCCGGTGAACTCGTTCGCCACCGCGCGCACCTCATCCGGAGCCTGGCCCATCGCCACACCGCGTCCCTCTTCGGATGCCCAGGTCAGCATGTCGATGTCGTTGCGTCCGTCTCCGACCACCATCACTCTCGACCGCGGGATGCCCTGCCACTCGCGAACCCTCTCGAGCGCGGTCGCCTTGTTGACCCCGTCGGGCGCTATGTCGAGCCACGCCGTCCAGCCGACGTTGTAGGTGACCTTGCGCAGGCCCATCCGCTCGACGATCTGCAGGAAGTCCTCGATCGCGTGCCCGGGTGAGATGACGACGACGCGGGTCGCCTCGATGCCCAGCAGGTCGTCGAACTCCGCCTTGACGCTGCTCGCGCCCAGGGTCGAATCGGGGAAGTATCCGCTGTAGTGGTACAGCCCGGTCTCGTCTTCGACCGCGTAGCTCGCGCCCTCGAGGCTTGCGCGCACGGTGGTGAGCACCTCGGTGGGGTCGAAGGAATCGACCTTCACCCGGGCATACCCGGTGGGTGCCGACGCGTCGCGCCCGAGGGTGATCGCGCCGTTCGAACACACGACGTTCTGCGGCGAGATGCCCAGTCGCTCGAGCACCGGCAGCGTCATCGACACGGATCGCCCGGTCGCGAGCATGACCTCGTGACCGAGATCGCGCACGTGGTGCACGGCGTCGATCACGGGCTTCGTGATCTCGCCGTCTTCGAGCATGACCGTGCCGTCGATGTCGAGCGCGATGAGCCAGGGTTCTGCGTGCTGCTCAGCCATCAAGCAACCGGCTCCATGACTTCGAGACCGCCCAAGTAGGGGCGAAGTGCCGCGGGAACGCGCACCGAGCCGTCGGCTTGCTGGTGCGTCTCGAGGATGGCGACGAGCCACCGGGTCGTCGCGAGCGTGCCGTTGAGAGTGGCGACCGGAGCGGTCTTTCCCGATTCGGTGCGAGAACGGATGTCGAGCCGCCTGGCCTGGTAGGTCGTGCAATTGCTCGTGGAGGTGAGCTCTCGATACGTTCCCTGCGTGGGCACCCACGCCTCGATATCGAACTTGCGTGCGGCGCTGGAACCCAGGTCCCCCGCCGCAACGTCGATCACGCGGTAGCTGAGCTCGCAGGCCTGCAGCATCGACTCCTGGAAGGCGACGAGCCTGTCGTGCTCAGCCTCGGCATCCTCGGGCAGCACGTAGCTGAACATCTCGAGCTTGTTGAACTGGTGCACGCGCAGGATGCCGCGAGTGTCCTTGCCCGCGGAGCCGGCCTCACGCCGGTAGCAGGTGGACCAACCGGCGTAGCGCAGCGGCCCGGCCGAGAGGTCGAGGATCTCGTCGGAGTGGAAGCCGGCGAGCGCGACCTCGCTCGTGCCGGTCAGGTAGAGGTCATCGGCCGGGAGGTAGTAGATCTCGTCCGAGTGCTCACCGAGGAAGCCCGTGCCCGCCATGATCTCGGGCCGCACGAGGGTCGGTGTGATGAGTGGCTCGAACCCCTCGCTGAGCGCCTTGTCGAGGGCGAGGTTCATGAGCGCGATCTCGAGGCGGGCGCCGATGCCGCGCAGGAAGTAGAACCTGCTGCCGGAGACCTTGACGCCGCGGGCTAGGTCGAGCGCGCGCAGGCCCTCGGCGAGCTCGACGTGGTCCTTCGGCTCGAAGTCGAAGCTCGCCTTCTCGCCGACCTCGCGCAGGGTGACGAAGTTGTCTTCGCCGCCGGAAGGCACACCGTCGATGATCGGGTTGGCGATCGAGCCGGCGAGCTTCGCGAACTCGGCCTCGGCATCCGTCGCTGCCTGACTCAGCTCCTTGACGCGAGCCGCGAGCGACTGCGCCTCGGCCAGAAGGCGAGCCTTGTCGTCGCCCTTCGCTGCCGCGACCTCTTTGCCGAGGGTCTTCTGGCTCGCCCGCAGGCTCTCGGACTCGGAGATGGCGCTGCGCCGGGTGATGTCGGCGGCGAGCGCGTCGTCGACCAGGGTCGCCGATGCACCTCGCGCAAGCTGGGACGCCCGTACGACATCGGGATTCTCGCGAAGCAACTGGGGATCGATCACCGACCCAGTCTATTCGGGCACGGATGCCGTACCGTTGGCTGGGTGACAGCGTCCGAACGGCGGGCCGCGATCGTGTTCAACCCGATCAAGGTCGACATGCGAAAACTGGAGAAGGCGATCGCGCACGCCGAAGCGGAGAGCGGCTGGGGCGAGACGCGCTGGTTCGAGACCAGTGAGGACGACTGGGGTCAGGGCGCCACGCGACGTGCGCTCGACGCCGGTGCGGATGTCGTGATCGCCGCCGGCGGAGACGGCACGGTACGCGCGGTGGCCGAGGGCCTGCGCGACAGCGGCGTTCCGATCGCGCTGCTCCCCTCCGGCACCGGCAATCTCCTGGCTCGCAACCTGAACCTGCCGCTGAACAGCATCGAGGACTCGATCGAGGCGGCGTTCACCGGCGCCGATCGCACGATCGACCTCGGCATCGCTGAGATCACGCGCCCTGACGGCACGACGGAGGAGAACGTCTTCCTCGTCATGGCGGGCCTCGGCCTCGACGCCAAGATGATCGCGATGACCGACTCGAAGCTCAAGAAGGCGGTCGGATGGCTGGCCTACGTCGACGCCGGAGTGCGCGCCCTCCCGAGTCTGAAGCCGATTCGGTTGCGCTACAGCGTGGACGACGGTGCCGAGAGGCAACTGAGCGTGCACACCATCCTGATCGGCAATTGCGGAACGCTCCCCGGCGGCATCCTTCTGATCCCCGACGCCAAACCGGATGACGGCCTCCTCGACATCGCGGCGCTGCGGCCCCAGGGCAAGTTCGGCTGGTTGCGCGTGTGGAACAAGGTCACCTGGGAGAACGGCGTGCTGCGCAAGTCCGCGGTCGGGCGCAAGATCATCGACCTCTCGAAGGACGTGAAGGACGTCACCTACTTCCAGGCGCACTCGCTGCGCATCTCGGTGAGTGCACCGCAGGAGTTCCAACTCGACGGCGACGAGTTCGGCGAGGCCCAGTCTGTGCGCACCTGGGTGGATGCGGGGGCCCTCACCGTGAAGGTGTCGGCCTAGTCCTCAGGCGCGGGTTCGTTCGGTTCGCCAGGCAAGACCGGCGGCTTCTCCCACCGCGCGGCGCGGAGGAACAGCACGCCGACGGCGGAAGCCAGCCCAACGAGCGCGAACGACGGCGCGAACTCCTGCGCGGACTGGATCAGCACGAATGACCACGGCACTCCATTGCCCAAGTCAAAGGCCTGCTGCGTCACCTGCACGTTCGCCAGATAGACGGTGATCGCCAGAGCGGCCAGCAGCAGCAGCACGGCCACCCACGCGAGTGAGCGCTCGGCCCGACTCATAGCTGTGCGCGCGAGCGACGCGAGACACGAGCGGCGGAAAAAACGATCACGCCGGCGATGGTCGCTAATCCCACGGTGAGCAGCGGTGCCGCAAACAGGTATCCGAAGCTGCGGAAGCTCTGCACGGCGAGATCGGGCTGCGTCCCACTGGAATCAGACGAGAACGACTGGAAGATAACGAGCACGAAGAGCACGACTCCCGCGACCGCAAACACCACACCGACCGCCCAGAGCACCACGATGTAGGGGTTGACCCCACGCCGCAGTGGTGCCTGCTCTTGCGGTGTCACCTCCCCCGCTGCAAGCTCTGGCGCCTGCGGTTCGGTCGCCGCGGGCGGGTCACCGATCGGCTCGACCTTGGGCCGGGTGCGCGGCGCTTTCGGCGCATGCATCTCCGGCTCGTAGCCGCGCTGAAAGGCGGGGTCGAATCGCGGGTCGAAGGTGGGGTCCGGCACTAGGTGCCTCCGGGCTCGCCTGCGATGAGACCGCGCAGCCAGTCGCGGGCCTCGGTGAAGACCTCGTCGCGATAGCGCTGGTCGAACTCGACCGGCGTACCGTCCGCACGGGGATACGAGCCCAGGAAGATCACGTTCGGACTGAACCTGCGAAGGCCGAGCAGCGCATCCGCCACTCGTTCCTCGAGGATGTGCCCGTCGAGGTCGATCACGAAACGGTAGCGGCCGAGGTTGTCGCCGATCGGTCGCGACTCCAGCAGGCTCATGTTGACGCCGCGCGTCGCGAACTGCTCGAGCATGTCGAGGAGTCCTCCGGCACGGTCGTCGGGCAACTCAGCGATGATGCTCGTCTTGTCTGCTCCGGTCGCCGGCGGCGTCGAGGCGGTGGGGCCCACGAGCACGAACCGGGTCACGGCGTGCGGGTTGTCGCCGATATTCTCGGCGAGCACGACGAGGTCGTGGTGGGCGGTGATGCCCGGCGGCGCGATGGCGGCATCCGCCAGCTCGGCCTCGAAGAGGGACGATGCCGCCGTCACGTTCGAGCTCGACGGGATGTGCGCGTGCTCCGGAAGCGTCGAATCCAGCCAGAGATGGCACTGCGCGTAGGCGACCGGATGCGCGTTGATCACCTTCACGTCGGCGAGCGTCGTTCCCGGCCGAGCGACCAGCACGAAGTTCACGGACACGAGGTATTCGCCGATGATGCGCAGATTCGGGATGGTGGCCAGGGCATCCTGGGTCGCGCTCACGCCGCCCTCGACCGAGTTCTCGATCGCGATCATGGCCGCGACGGAGCGACCCGTCACGACGTCGTCGAGCGCTTCGCCCACGTTGTTGACCGAACGCCACGGCTTGCCCGCCGCCGCGGTCACCTGAGCGAGAGCGGCCTCGGTGAAGGTGCCGGCCGGCCCGAGATAGCTGTACGTATCGTTGGTGCTCGCGTGCTCAGGCATACGCCGAGTTTATGGCTTAGCTCCTCCGACGCCCTCTCTCCCAACGCATAACTCCTGTAGAACCAGGCTGCGCCCTCACCAGCGCGAGGAATCCGGGCGCGCGGGCGGCGCATCCGTGAATCTGCCTGAGTTATGCACAGCGAGCGGGCACGGATGGAAGACTGGAGCGATGAACGAGCGCGCAGGAACACCGGCCCAGGAATCCGACCTCATCGACGTCAAGCACCTCATTCACGCGTACTACGAGCTGAAGCCCGACGTGACGATCCCCGAGCAGAAGGTGGTGTTCGGCACCTCCGGCCACCGCGGCTCGTCGCTCGACCGAGCGTTCAACCAGACCCACATCGCCGCGATCACGCAGGCCATCGTCGACTACCGCTCGAGCCAGGGAATCACCGGTCCGCTGTTCATCGGCCGCGACACGCACGCGCTCTCGCAGCCGGCCGAGACCACCGCGCTCGAGGTGCTGATCGCCAACAAGGTGCGTGTGCTCGTCGACGAGTTCGGCGACTTCGTACCCACCCCGGCGCTCAGCCACGCCATCCTGAAATACAACGCGGCGGGGGTTTCGACAGGCTCAACCAGCGGTGGGCAGGCCGACGGCATCATCATCACGCCGAGCCACAATCCTCCTCGCGACGGCGGGTTCAAGTACAACCCCCCGCACGGTGGGCCTGCAGACAGTGACGCCACGCGCTGGATCGCGAACCGCGCCAACGAGCTCATCGCGAACGGCAATCGAGACGTGCTGTTCGCCGAACCGAGCGCCGTCGAGACCTACGACTTCCGCGGCAACTACGTGGATGACCTGGCCACGATTATCGACATGGACGCGATCAAGCGGGCCGGCCTTCACATCGGCGCCGACCCGCTCGGCGGTGCGAGCGTGCACTACTGGCAGCTCATCGCCGAGCGCTACGGCATCGATCTCACCGTCGTCAATCCGCTGGTCGACCCGCAGTGGGGCTTCATGACGCTCGATTGGGACGGCAAGATCCGCATGGACCCGTCCTCCGCCTCGGCCATGACCTCCGTGCTCGCCCACAAGGACGAGTACGCGATCCTCACCGGCAACGACGCGGATGCCGACAGGCACGGCATCGTCACGCCCGACGCCGGCCTCATGAACCCCAACCACTACCTCGCGGTTGCGATCCAGTATCTCTACACGCACCGACCGCAGTGGCGAACGGATGCCGCGATCGGCAAGACGCTCGTCTCCAGCAGCATGATCGACCGGGTCGCGACGTCCCTCGGCCGACGCCTGTGGGAGGTTCCGGTGGGCTTCAAGTGGTTCGTTCCGGGACTCATCGACGGTTCGGTCGCCTTCGGCGGGGAGGAGAGCGCGGGCGCGAGCTTCCTGCGCAAGGACGGCACGGTGTGGACGACCGACAAAGACGGCATCCTGCTGGCCCTGCTCGCGAGCGAGATTCTCGCCGTGACCGGCAAGACGCCCTCGCAGCTCTACGCCGAGCTCGTGGCGGAGTTCGGCGACCCCGCCTACCAACGGGTGGATGCCGTGGCCACGAAAGACCAGAAGGCCGCCCTCGGCAAGTTGAACGGTTCCGCGATCACCGCGACCGAGCTCGCCGGTGAGCCGATCACGGCCAAGCTCAGCGAGGCGCCCGGAAACGGCGCAGCGGTCGGCGGCGTCAAGGTCGTCACCGAGAGCGCCTGGTTCGCGGCCCGCCCGAGCGGCACGGAAGACGTCTACAAGATCTACACCGAGTCGTTCCTCGGGCCAGAGCACCTCGTGCGGGTGCAGTCCGAGGCGAAGACGATCGTGGATGCCGCGCTGAACTCCTGACCGCCCCATCCCCCTGCCGTTTCCGCGCGAGGGGGCGGGAAAAGGGGTGGCGAGACGGGCGGGGAGGGCTACGGCGCGTAGTCTGGCGCCGGTGGCAGCCCGAAGAACTCTTCGAGCGTCGTGAAGCCGGTCTTATGCATCTCGGTGGCGAGCTCGACACCGATGTAGCGGAAGTGCCACGGTTCGTACATATAGCCGGTCACCGCGACCTTGTCCGCCGGATACCGCAGCAGGAATCCAAAGCGGTAGGCGTTGGCCACGAGCCACTTTCCCTGCGGCGTCTGCCCGAAGCAGGCCGCGAGTGCACACGTGAGCGGTTGGGCGCTGATGTCTGCGGCGAGCCCTGTTTGGTGCTCGCTGAAGCCGGGGCGGGCGCTCTGCGCATCCGCTCCGGCCTGGCCGGCGCTTCGCACGTAGCCGTTGTAGACGTTCACCTGCACGGCGTAGGAGCGGTATGCACTCTGCAATTGCATGCCGCCGGCACCCTCGGCCTTGGCCGCCGCGAACATGGCGACGATGGCGTTCGCCGCCGCCGCCCGCAGCGTCGGCGGATTGAGGTGTGGCACGGGAGTCTGCACGAGATCCGGTGGCACGTAGTTCGCAGGCTTGAGCTGCCTGAGCTTGTCTGCGACCACCCAGATGCTCGTCGGATCATCGATCGAGAGCGCCTGCTTGTCGAAGGACGACGTCGGCTTGTCGACGGGAGGCTCGGGGGACGATGTGGGCGTCGCGGCGGGCGTCGTCGAGGCGGAGGCGCTGGCCTCGCGCGTTGAAACGCGGTCGGGTGCGCATCCGGTCAGCGACAGCAGGATCGAGGCGGCGAGAACGCCGACGACCAGGCGGTGCGCGAGCGCTGAAGGCATGGTGACGATGATAGTTGGCCGCGAACCCCGCGCACGGCCGCGAGCCTGTGGCTCGACAATTCAACGTCACGTCTTGATAACGAGAATTCTCCCGTCATCACGCGGCTGACGCCGATCGCAGAGCCCCCGCGATGCGAAACTCTCTGAGAGCGCTCCCAGGCTGGCATTGACATCACTCTGGTGATCTGTATAGTCTGACCGCGATTGCCTGAGAGCGCTCCCACAGCGAGATTTGGGAGCGCTCCCAGCACTCATCCCCCATCCACGCACACAAAGGAGTGACCGTGAAACTTTCACGACGCACCACCCTCGCAGCGAGCATCGCCATGGCCTCGGCCATCGCCATGCTGGCGACCGGATGTTCGACCGGCGGCAACACCGGAAGCGGCTCCGACGACAACATCACCCTCACCATCACCACCTTCGGAACCATGGGTCTCGACGCCAACTACAAGGCGTACGAAAAGGCGCATCCGAACATCACCATCAAGGCGACGAACATCGATACCGGTGACAACGCCAAGACCGACTGGCAGACCAAGCAGGCCGCTGGGGCAGGTCTTCCCGACATCCAGGCCACCGAAGAGGGATGGCTGAGCGCCGTCATGCAGGTCTCCGACCAGTTCCAGGATCTCCGTGACTACGGCATGGACAAGATCAAGGACCGCTGGGTCGACTGGAAGGTCGCCCAGATGACCGACAAGAAGGGCCGCATCATCGGATACGGCACCGACATCGGCCCGGAGGGACTCTGCTACAACAGCAAGCTCTTCGCTGCAGCCGGGATGCCGAGCGACCGCGAGGGCGTGGCCAAGCTCCTCGGCGGGGCCGACGCCACCTGGGACGACTACTTCAAGGTGGGTGCGGAGTACAAGGCGAAGACCGGCAAGGCCTTCTACGACCAGTCCGGATTCATCTGGAACGCCATGGTGAACCAGCAGAAGGAGGGCTACTACACCAAGGATGGCAAGCTCAACGTCGAAGACAACGCGACGCTGAAGGGCCTATGGTCGAAGCTCGCCGCGGCGACCACCTCCGGTCAGTCCTCCAACCAGACCCAGTGGGACTGGGGCAAGGGCAAGGCATTCCTCGACGGTAGCTTCGCGACCATGATCTGCCCGGGCTGGATGCTCGGCAACGTCAAGGGCGGAGTCACCCAGGGCGGCGGCGACGCCACCTCCGGTTGGGACTTCGCCGACGTGTTCCCCGGCGGCGCAGCCAACTGGGGCGGCAGCTTCCTGACCATCCCGAAGACGTCGAAGCACCCGAAGGAGGCCGCGGCACTCGCCGAGTGGCTGACCGAGCCCGCGCAGCAGGCGAAGGCCTTCGAGAAGGCCGGAACGTTCCCGAGCACGCTCAAGGGACAGACCGAGCCAGGCGTGACCGGTCCGAATGAGCTGTCGAAGTTCTTCAACGACGCTCCCGTCGGCGAGATCCTGGCCTCACGCGCCAAGGGCGTCGTCGCTCAGTTCAAGGGACCCGATGACTCGGTCATCCAGTCGCAGGTGTTCGGTCCATCCGTCCAGCTGCTCGACTCGGGCAAGGCGAACGGCGACAAGGCCTGGGCCAACGCCATGGACCTGCTCAAGCAACTCGTCATCAACAAGTAACACCTCTTCACCGAGGCCCCCGGTCTTCACGACCGGGGGCCTCACCCTCTCGGAGACACAGCCCATGACATCCACACTCACCGCTCGGAAGCAGCGTTCTGATCTGCCCGAGGCGCGGCGAAGCGACGTCCTGACCTTCAGGCAGCGACTCAACCGCCTCGATGTCAAGGCCTCCCCCTACCTCTACATCGCGCCGTTCTTCATCCTCTTCGGCCTCATCGGACTGTTCCCGCTGGCCTACACGTTCGTCGTCTCGATCAACGACTGGAACCTCCTCACCGGCCCGGGCGAGTGGGTCGGCCTTGCCAACTACGCGGCCGAGATGGTCGACCCGTTCTTCTGGAAGTCGCTCTTCAACACGATGAGCATCTTCCTGCTCTCGGCGATACCGCAGCTGATCGCCGCGACGTTCTTCGCGGCCATCCTCGACCAGAACATCCGGGCGAAGACCTTCTGGCGCATGAGCGTACTGCTGCCCTACGTCGTCACCCCGGTTGCCGTGACCCTCATCTTCTCCAGCGCCTTCGACGAGAAGTACGGGCTCATCAACAACGTGCTCACCGCCTTCCACATCGACCCGGTGGCCTGGAAGACCGACGTGTTTCCCTCGCACATCGCCATCGCCAGCATGGTGAACTGGCGCTGGACGGGATACAACGCGCTCATCCTGCTCGCCGCGATGCAGGCCGTGCCGCGCGACGTGCACGAGTCCGCCTCACTCGACGGAGCGGGATCCCTACGTCGCTTCTTCTCGATCACGTTGCCGAGCATCCGGCCCACCATGATCTTCGTCATCATCACCGCGACCATCGGCGGACTGCAGATCTTCACCGAGCCGAAGCTGTTCAATGCGACGAGCGCGACACCAGGCGGTCCGCAACGCCAATATCAGACCACCGTGCTCTACCTCTGGGACATGGCCTTCAACCGGCAGAACTTCGGAAAGGCCTCCGCCATCGCCTGGTTGCTGTTCCTGCTCATCGTGATCATCGGGGTGCTCAACTTCCTGATCTCGAAGCGCATCGCGACGACCGAGGCCAAGGTGAGTCGACGACGCGCGTCGAAGCGCCTCGCGGCCTACGAAGCCGATCGCGCGCTGGGCGCGGGATCCACATCCACCCTTCCCGCCGCACCCGCGGCCGACGACGCGAAGAGAGAGTCATGAGCGCGATCGCGACCAAGCAGGCGCCCGCCGCAACCACACACAGCAGGGCGCCGCGGCGCAGGTCGATGGGCATCGACCGCCGACCCGGCTGGTTCACCTACGCGGTGCTGATCGTCATCTTCGTCGGCGGCGCATACCCGCTGTGGTGGTCGTACATCGCCGGCAGCAGCCCGAGCAGTGTGCTCAGCGCGCAGTGGCCGCCGATCCTGCCCGGCAGCCTGTTCTGGAGGAACGTCGCCGAGGTGCTCGACACCGTGCCGTTCTGGCTCGCGCTCGGCAACAGCATCATCGTCTCGAGCGTGATCACGGTCTCGGTCGTGTTCTTCTCGACCCTCGCCGGCTACTCCTTCGCGAAGCTGAAGTTCCGCGGGCGCGAGGGCCTCATGGTGTTCGTCATCGGAACGCTCGCGGTGCCGACGCAACTCGGCATCATCCCGCTCTTCATGCTCATGAAACAGTTCGGCTGGACGGGAACGCTCGGCGCCGTCATCGTGCCGACGCTCGTCACCGCGTTCGGCGTGTTCTTCATGCGCCAGTATCTGCTCGACGTCATCCCGGATGAGCTGATCGAGGCCGCGCGCATGGACGGTGCGAGCATGCTGAGCACGTTCTGGCACGTCGGCGTTCCCGCAGCGAGACCCGCGATGGCGATTCTTGCGCTGTTCACGTTCATGACGGCGTGGACGGACTATCTTTGGCCATTGCTGGTGGTGCCACAGAATCCGACGCTGCAGGTGGCCCTGAGCCAACTGCAGTCGGCGAAGTATGTGGACTACTCCATCGTGCTCGCAGGTGCCGTCATGGCGACTATTCCCCTGCTGGTACTGTTCGTGCTCGCAGGTAAGCAACTCGTCTCCGGCATCATGGCCGGAGCGGTGAAAGGCTGATGACCGACGTGAAAGAGGCAGGCAACGTGAACCGCACCTTCCCGAAAGACTTCCTGTTCGGTGTCGCGACAGCGGCGTACCAGATCGAGGGTGCCGCGCACGAGGACGGCCGCACGGATTCCATCTGGGATGCGTTCAGCCGTCTTCCCGGAGCGGTCGTTGGCGCAGACAGCGGCGAAGTGGCCTGCGATCACTACCACCGCTCGGCGGATGACGTGAAGCTCATGGCGGGTCTCGGCATCCAGACCTACCGCTTTTCGACCTCGTGGTCGCGAGTGCGGCCCGACGGCGGCGCGGTCAACGAAAAGGGCCTGGACTTCTACTCGAAGCTCGTTGACCAACTACTCGATAACGATATCAAGCCGTGGTTGACGCTCTATCACTGGGATCTTCCGCAGGCCCTTGAGGAGCAGGGCGGCTGGACCAACCGCGAAACCGCGGAGCGCTTCACCGAGTACGCGCTCTCGGTACACGACAGGCTCGGCGACCGCGTCGACGCCTGGACCACGCTCAACGAGCCGTGGTGCTCCTCCTTCCTGGGCTACACCGGCGGGGAGCACGCGCCCGGCCGCCAGAGCAAGCGCGACGGCATGGTCGCCGCGCACCACCTCCTGCTGGCGCACGGCCGCACGGTGAACGAACTTCGGGCGCGCGACAGCAGCCTCAAGCTCGGCATCACGCTCAACCTGACCGTGGCCGATCCGCTGGATCCGACGGATGCCGGCGACGTCGACGCCGCGAGAAAGATCGACGGCCAGTTCAACCGCTTCTTCCTCGACCCCATCTTCCGCGGAGAGTACCCGGCAGACATCCTGCAGGACCTGTGGCAGCACCGCTTCGAGGAGGTCATCCAGCCGGGTGACCTGGCCATCATCTCGACGCCGATCGATGCGCTGGGCGTGAACTACTACCACGGTGAGGCGCTGAGCGCGCACCCGCCTACGGTGCCGGAGATCACCACCGCCGCGCCGAGCGAGCGACCCAAGGCCTCGCCGTTCCCCGACACCGCCGGCGTGTTCTGGCACCCGCGTGGCTACCCCGTCACCGCGATGGGCTGGGAGGTGCAGCCCGAGGGCCTCACCCGACTGCTCCGCCGGGTGAAGGATGACTACACCGGTTCGAAGGTCGACCTCTACGTCACCGAGAACGGCGCGGCGTACGACGACGTCGTGGCCGAGGACGGAGTGGTGCACGACGAGGAGCGCGCGGAGTTCCTACGGCTGCACCTCAGCGCTATCCTCGACGCGATCGACCAGGGCGTCGACGTCAAGGGCTACTTCTACTGGTCGCTCATGGACAACTTCGAGTGGGCCTGGGGCTACGCGAAACGCTTCGGCCTCGTTAGGGTCGACTATGACACCCAGGTGCGCACGGTCAAGGAGAGCGGCCGTGAATACGCGAGGATCATCGCGAGTCGAAGCGAGTCGACGTCCTAAGCTGTGGTGTTCGAGGTAACGCAGCCCGAGGAGGCGAAACAGGCCGTGACGTCCGCCCCCACGCTCGAGATGGTCGCCGCCCGCGCGGGAGTGTCACGCTCTACCGTCTCTCGCGTCGTGAACTCCTCGCCGCAGGTCACCGCGGATGTCGTGGCGATCGTCAACGCGGCGATCGCTGAACTCGGCTACGTTCCCAATCGCGCCGCGAGGTCGCTCGCGAGCCGCCGCACGTACTCGATCGCCCTGGTGATCCCCGAGAACACCGCAAAGTTCTTCTCCGACCCGTATTTCGCGGCCGTCATCCAGGGGGCCGCAAACTTCCTGAGCGACAGCGACTACGTGCTCAACCTGCTGATCGGCTCCCCCGGCGACGAGTTGAAGACCCTGCGCTACGTGGAGCGCGGCAACGTCGACGGCGCGCTCGTGCTCTCCCACCACACCGACGACGGCGTGTACCTGAAGCTCGGCAACTCGCTGCCGGTCGTCTTCGGTGGGCGACCCACCGGTGCCGAGACCGACGACGCGTACTACGTCGACATCGACAACATCGACGCAGGCACCGCCGCGACCCGCCACCTCATCGACCGCGGACGAACGCGAATCGCAACGATCGCCGGCCCGCAGGACATGTCGGCTGGCATGGACCGCATAGCGGGATGGCGCGCGGCGCTGTCCGACGCGGGCCTGGAGCCCGGCCCCATCGAGGTCGGAGACTTCACCCCCACGGGAGGCGCGGATGCGATGCGTCGCCTGCTCGAGCGGAACGAGGATTTCGACGGATTGTTCGTTGCCTCGGCCCAGATGGCATCCGGAGCTCTCGGTGTGCTGCGCGAAGCGGGGCGCTCGGTTCCCGGCGATCTCGGGGTGGCCACCGTCGACAACGACTACTTCGCCATCAACGCGGTTCCCCCGCTGACGGCGATCGAGCAGCCGACCCAGCAGCAGGGAGCGAAGATGGCCGAGATGCTTCTCGACATCATCGAGGGCCGCCCCGTCGACAAGCACGCGACCATCGCCACGACGCTCATCGTCCGCGATTCCGCCTGACCGGACCCCGTCACGCGCAGGGGCGACACGCGCAATGGGGGCAGGGCAGGACTATTACAAACGCCTCGCTCTGGTTAGTGTCTACTAAGCGACAACGAGGCGCGGGCAGAGGGGAACGGCCAGACACATGCGAAGACTCTTTCGAGCCGGAGCGAAGCCGGGCACGGAACCGGCACGCCAGGGCAAGGGCGAGGGCCGAGAGCGGCACTCGGTGGATCCCACCGCGACCCTCGACATGGTCGCCACGAGCGCCGGCGTCTCACGTTCCACCGTGCAACAGGTGCTCGACGCGACGGGCGACGTTCCGGCCAACCTCGTGGACCGCGTCACCGCCGCGATGGCCGACGTCGGATACGTGCCCGACCGCGCCGGCCGCGCCGTGAGCGGGCACCGCAGCTATTCGATCGCCCTGCTCATCCCGGAGACGGCGAGCAAGTTCTTTGCGGACCCCTACTTCGCCGCCGTCATCCAGGGTGCCGCGGCCTTCATCGAAGACACCGACTACGTGCTCAACCTCCTGATCGGCTCGCCGGCCGAATCCGAGAAGACCCTGCGGTACCTGCAGGGCGGAAACGTGGACGGCGTGCTCGTGATCTCGCACCATTCAGACGACAGCTCGTACCTGTTGCTGAGCAAGTCCGTCCCGGTGGTCTTCGCCGGGCGCCCCACGGGCCTCGACGGCGACGACGCGTATTACGTCAACGTCGACAACATCGGTGCCGGCGCGATGGCGACACGCCATCTGATCGAACGCGGCCACACTCGGATCGCCACGATCGCCGGCCCGCAGAATATGGTGGCGGCCGTCGACCGCGTCACCGGCTGGAGGAACGCCATCGAGGCGGCCGGGCTCACGCCGGGTCCGATCGAAAGCGCGGACTTCACTCCGGTGGGTGGTGTGTATGCCATGCGGCGTCTGCTGAAGCAGGAGCAGACTTTCGACGGCATCTTCGTTGCCTCATCGCAAATGGCGTCCGGCGCACTCACCGTGCTGCGAGACGCGGGACTCAAGGTTCCCACCGACGTCGGCATCACCACCATCGACAACGACCAGTTCGCCATCAATGCCGAGCCCCCGCTGACCACCATGGAGCAGCCGACCACTCTCCATGGCGCGAAAATCGCCGAGATGCTCATCGACATCATCGAGGGCCGCCCCGTCGACAAGCACGCGACGATCGCCACGACGCTCGTGGTGCGCGACTCCGCCTAGCTCAACTGCACGCCTAGCTCAACTGGCCGCGCGGCTCGATGCTCATGAGCCGCGAGTTGCGGCGCAGCCTGAAGCGCAGCGAGAGTCGGCCCGACCTGGCCAGCAGGAACGCGACGACGATCGCGGCGACGCACGGCACCGCTCCAGAGATGGCCATGGCCGCGCGAGCTCCCGCGACCTCCGCCAGCCAGCCGAGCAGTGGGCTGCCGAGTGCCTGACCGCCCACGGCGATCATGGCGTAGAGCGCCATCACGCGACCCCGGATGATGCGATTGGACGACAGCTGCACGACCGCTTCGGCCGTCGTCGAGAACAGCATCCGCGTGAACCCGATGCTGGCCAGGACGACGAGGAAGACGCTGAGCACCGGGGCAAGACCGGTGAGGATGAGGGTCAGGCCGAAGAGTCCGCCCGAGAACACGATGAACCGGAGCCGGAAGGTGATGCGTCTCGTCGAGGCGACCGCCCCGGCGAGCGCGCCGACCGCGGCGGCGGAACTGTAGAGCCCGTACCCCGTCGCCCCGGAGTGGAACACTTCGTCGGCGAACGCGACGAGAAGCACCGGGAGGTTCATGCCGAAGGTGTAGACGAAGGCGAGCATCACCATCGGCCAGAAGATCGACGGCTTCGAGCGCACGTAGCGCAGCGCCTCACGAATCTGGCCCTTGGCGTGCTCGACCACGAGCGAGGGCAGCAACTCGGACTTTCGCATCGCGAGCAGCGCGATGATGACGAGGCATCCGGCGAGCGAGTTGATGCCGATGGCCCAACCCGCGCCGACGAGCGCGAGCATGACACCACTGATGGCGGGGCCGAGCAGTCCGCCGAGGTGCCAGATCGACGCGTTCACGCTGATGGCGTTGCTGAGGTGACGCTGGCCGACCATCTCGTTGACGAATACCTTCTTGGCAGGCTGATCCACGACATCCACGAAGCCCAGGAGGCACGCGGTGAGGTACACCTGCCAGACCTGCACGACGCCGGTGAAGACGAGGGCGGCGAGCACTCCGCAGAGAATCACCCCGATCGTCTGCGTGGTGATCATGGTCGGACGCTTCTTGAAGCGGTCGGTGATGACGCCGCCGAACGGACCGAACAGCAGCATCGGCCCGAACTGCAGACCCGCAGTGATGCCGACGGCGGTGACGCTGCCGGTGAGCTCGAAGACGAGCCAGTCGATCGCGATGCGCTGCATCCAGACCGAGGTGTTCGAGATCGACTGCGACATCACGTAGAGGCGGTAGTTGTGGATGCGCAGCGAACTGAAGGTGTCACGCCACTTCGGCGGCTTCACCAGGACGGGAATCGGCGCCGTTGCGGTGTCTGCGTCAGCAGCGTCTGGAGCCATTACTCCACCGTAGATCGGCATGAGCCATTCGCTGAAATTATCAGACCTATAACTCACATTACGGTTGCCAATGACCACTTCCGCTGAGGTCTGCCAATCTGCTGTTCAGGAGCCTAAGGAAGAGCCGATTGCCAGACCTCAGCGGGAGCGGGGGAGGTAGCCACCCTTTTCCAGACCGGCCTCGATCTCGAAGCGATTCTTCAGCGGATTGCGGCCTGCGACCAGGTACAACAGCGGCAGGAGCATTCCATAGCGAGCCCACTGGGTCTTGTGCACCGCCTCGTGCTCGAGCACGTCATCCGTGACGTTGTCATCGGTGAGGTAGGTGCCGCCGACGCAGGAACCGCCGCGGCCGAACGACCACTTCGGCATGCCACGGAAGACGACGAGGCCATTGCGGCGCTCGATGTGCCCTGTGCTCCAGATGAAACCCCACGTCATCCCCACGGCCGTGGCGTAGGCGTACCCCGCACGCCTGATGTGGGATGCGAGCAGAACGGTCTTGGCGGCGCGGAAGAGAGACATGATCTCTCCACCGTAACGAAGGCGACGCCTCGACGTGCGTCGCGTGCGACCTGGATACGATGAGGGCAGCACCACTCCCCGCACCAGCGTCGATCGGAGAGCCATGTCCGCCGCACAATTCCTTGACCCGCCGACTCTTCATGCGCCGTCCGGCTACAGCCACGTCGCCGAGACCTCTGGCGGCCGCACCATCTATCTCTCCGGCCAGGTGGCGCTGTCCCCCGAGGGACAGATCGTCGGAGCGGACGACACGAGGCTGCAGGCCGAACAGGTGTTCACCAACCTCTCCAACGCGCTCGCCGCCGTGGGAGCCACGTTCGATAACGTCGTGAAACTCACCTACTTCATGATCGACATGGCCGACTTCCCCAGTGTGCGAGAGGTGCGCGACAGCTTTGTGAACACCTCCCGGCCGCCGGCGAGTTCGGCGGTGCAGGTGAGCGGCCTGGTCTTCGACTGGATCCGCCTCGAGGTCGAGGCGATCGCGGTCATCGACTGACGGTCACTGGAAGGCGGCGCCCGCCGTGGTGAGGCGCTTCTGGATGACGGCCACGGCATCCGGGCTCTGGTCGACGAGCACGAAACGGCGCCCGAGCGCGGCCGCAACCACCCCGGTGGTGCCTGAGCCGGCGAAGAAGTCGAGCACCCAGTCACCCTTGCGACTCGAGGCCTGCACGATGCGGCGCAGGATTCCTTCCGGCTTCTGAGTGGGGTAGCCGGTCTTCTCCTTGCCGGTCGGCGAGACGATCGTGTGCCACCAGACATCCGTCGGCAACTTGCCCCGCGTGACCTGCTCCGGCGTGACGAGCCCCGGCGCCATGTACGGCTCGCGGTCCACCTCGGTCGAGTTGAAGTAGTAGCCCGTCGGGTTCTTCACGTAGACGAGGATCGTGTCGTGCTTCGCCGGCCAGCGACTCTTCGACTTGCCGCCGTAGTCGTAGGCCCAGATGATCTCGTTGAGAAAGCTCTCTCGACCGAAGAGCGCGTCGAGCAGCACCTTGGCGTAGTGCGCCTCGCGGTAGTCGAGATGCAGATAGAGCGTTCCGTCGTCGGTGAGCAGGCGCCAGGCCTCGGCCAGTCGAGGCTCCAGAAAGCTCCAGTAGTCCTCGAACTGATCGTCGTAACTCATCAGGTCACCGCGGATGCGGTCATAGAGCTCACCCTTGAACCCCTTGATGGTTCCGGATGCGCTGCGCACGCTGGTCGTGGACTGCCGCGCCTGGCTGCGCCCGGTGTTGAACGGCGGATCGAGGTAGATGAGGGTGAACGCGCCATCCGGAATCCCGGCGATCACCTCGAGATTGTCGCCGTGGATGACGCGGTCGGCTCCGGCGGGCGACCAGTCGGTGGGCATAGGGCCATTGTCCCATCCCGCGGGGGAACGTCAGTCACGCTTGGAGACGTCGATGACGACCTTGCCGTTGAAGATGCCCTTGTCGCCGTCGCCAGCCAGAGGAGCGGGCGCCGGCAGCGATGCCTGGCGGTCGAGCTCGAGGGCGGCCTCGTGCCTGGCTGGCGCAAAGACCTCGTCGCCGATGCCCATCAGACCGCCGCCGTGCGCAGAACTCTTGCGGCCGGTCGCGCCCGAGAGGTCGATCAGCCGAAATTTCTGCAGCAGGTAGACGAACAGCGGAATTCCGATGACCACCGCTCCGAGCATCCACCAGTTCACCTCATAAGGGTAACCCGGGGGTGCGACAAGATCCGGAGGATGCCGCGTGTTCTCAGGGAACGCGGTAGAGCCACTCCGCGGTGCCGAACTTCTCGTCGACGAGCGTCTGCGCCTTCGCGAGCTCCTCCGGCGTCACTTCATCCGGCGTCGCGCCGTAGAGCCCTGTGAACGTCGACTCCATGCGTTCGATGATCTCGGCTCGCGTGAGACCGGTCTGGCTGCGCAGGGGATCGACGCGCTTGTTCGCGCTCTTGGTGCCCTTGTCGCTCATCTTCTCGCGGCCGATCCGCAGTACCTCGACCATCTTGTCGCCGTCCATGTCGTAGCTCATGGTCACGTGGTGCAGCACGGCACCAGTGCCGAGACGCTTCTGAGCTGCGCCACCGATCTTGCCCTTCGCGCTCGTGATGTCGTTGAGCGGCTGGTAGAACGCGTCGATACCGAGAGACTTGAGCGCGGTGATGACCCACTCGTCCAGGAACGCGTAGGAGTCCGCAAAGGTCATGCCGTGCACGAGATCGCTCGGCGCGTAGATCGAATAGGTGATCACGGAGCCCGCCTCCATGAACATCGCACCGCCACCGCTGATGCGCCTGGTCACCTGGAAGCCGTATTTTTTGGCGTTGTCCATGTCGACTTCGTTTTTCACCGACTGGAAGCTGCCGATCACGACTCCCGGCTTGTCCCATTCCCAGATGCGCAGGGTCGGCTTGCGGCGCCCGGCACC
>DATNBR010000059.1:0-33136 GCA_035571875.1 Lacisediminihabitans sp.
TGGGCGTTCGCACGAACGTCGAGTACCTGCGCGCACTGCTCGCCGACCCGGACGTGCAGGCAGGCGAGCTGGACACGACGCTCATCGAACGCAGGCTGCCCACCCTCGCCTTCCGGCATCCGGATGTCGCGCTGCTCGCCGCCGCGGCGCTGTACCTGCAGGCACAACCGCACCCGGCCGGCATCTGGCACACCCGAAGCGGCTGGCGGATGAGCGGCCACCCTCGTGCGAGCCGGTTCTGCTTCGCGACCTCGGCCACAGATCGCGCGGAGGTCTTCGTCGCGGGAGCGACCGTCACGATCGACGGAACCCAGCACTCGGCGCGGCTCGATCTCGTGGACGCGGCCACCGTGCGCCTCGAACTCGACGGCGTCTCGAGCGCGTGGGCGGTCGCGCGCCAGGGCGACACCCTCTGGCTCGGGCAGGCCGGCTTCAGCTGGCCGCTCGGCATCCTGAGCCGTGAGGCGCAGACCGCAGAGCTGCTCGCGCGGATCGACCTGGCCGAGAAACCGCGGCACCCCGAGGTGCGCTCGCCGATGCCGGGAACCGTCGTCACCGTCTCGGTCGCCGATGGTGATCTCGTCGAGGCGGGCGACACGATTCTCACCGTCGAGGCGATGAAGATGGAGCACAAACTCGCGGCGCCGGTTGCCGGAGTCGTCAGCATCACCGCGAGAGCGGGCGACCTGGTCGCACTCGACCAACTGCTCGCCAGCATCAGCACTGTTACACCACCGTCACACAAGACAGAGGAGCAATCATGAGCCACGAGCTCACCCCCAGCCTCACACTCGCCCCCACCCTGGGTCTCAGCGAGGACGAGCAGGCCCTCGCCGACGCGGTGAAGGACTTCGCCGACACCGTCGTCGCGCCGGCATCCTACGAGGCCGATCGGGAGCACCGGCTGCCGATGAAGATCGTCGCGCAGATGGGGGAGATGGGCCTGTTCGGGCTGCCCGTCTCCGAGGAGTACGGAGGGCAGGGCGGCAGTTTCCTCACCCTCTGTCTCGCGATCGAGGCCATCGCGAGGGTCGACCAGTCGCTCGCGATCACGCTCGAAGCGGCGGTGGGGCTCGGCATCCTCCCGCTCTACAGGCACGGAACGGACGAGCAGAAGGCCAGGTGGCTGCCCGACCTCGTCGCCGGTCGCGCGCTCGCAGGCTTCGGTCTCACCGAGGCAGAGGCGGGATCGGATGCCGGCGGCACGCGCACCACGGCCAGGCTCGACGGCGACGAGTGGGTGATCAACGGCAGCAAGCAGTTCATCACCAACTCCGGCACGTCGATCTCGAGCTTCGTCTCCGTTGCCGCCGTCACCGGTGAGCGCACGAGGGCCGATGGCAGCGTCGCCAAGGAGATCTCGACGATCATCGTGCCGCACGGCACGCCCGGGTTCACCGTCGAACCCGCCTACGACAAGGTCGGCTGGTGGGCCTCCGACACGCATCCGCTGACCTTTGACGAGGTTCGGGTGCCTGCGGCCAACCTCCTCGGGGAGCGCGGGCGCGGCTTCGCGAACTTTCTCGAGGCTCTCGACGAGGGTCGTATCGCAATCGCGGCTCTCGCGACCGGAGCGGCGGAGGGCTGCCTCACCGAGGCGATCGACTACGCGAAGTCGAGGGTCGTGTTCGGCGTTCCCATCGCATCCCACCAATACATCGCCTTCACCATCGCGAAGATGCGCGCACGCGTCTACACCTCGCGCCTCGCCTGGTACGACGCGGCCCGCCGCTGCGACGCCGGTCTGCCGTTCAAGGCGGAGGCCGCGATGGCGAAGCTCGTCGCGAGCGATGCCGCGATGCAGAACGCGCGGGATGCGACGCAGATCTTCGGCGGCTACGGCTTCATGAACGAGAGCCTCGTGGGGCGCCACTACCGAGACTCGAAGATCCTGGAGATCGGCGAGGGCACCAATGAGGTGCAGCTCATGGTCATCGCCCGATCCCTTGGCCTCGGCGAGACCCACGCGAGCAGAGCGACGAAGGCGAAGTGACATGATCGAGCCCGAGAACGAAAACGAGAACGAGAAGACGGATGCGGTCCGCGAGGTCGTGCAGCGCGGCCTGTGGTTCGAGGAGCTCGAGCCCGGCGTGCGCTACCTGCACCGCCCCGGGCGCACCGTGACCGAGGCGGACAACGTGCTGTTCTCCACCCTCACGATGAACGGTCAGGCACTGCACCTCGACGCCGCGTGGTCTGAGACGCAGCCCTTCGGCCAGCGGCTGATGAACTCGATGTTCACGCTCGCGACCATGGTCGGCGCATCCGTCGGTCAGCTGACCCAGGGCACCACCGTCGCGAACCTGGGCTTCAGCGAGATCTCGTTCCCGCATCCGCTGTTCCATGGCGACACCATGTACTCGGAGTCGACGGTGCTGGAGAAACGCTTGTCGAAGTCTCGACCCGGGCAGGGCGTGGTCACCTTCGAGCACCTCGCCCGCAACCAGGATGGCGAACTCGTCGCGCGGGCCGTTCGCTCCGCCCTCATGTGGTGCGCACCCCAGGCAGGGGAGGAACGATGAGCTTCGAGCTGGGCCCGGCGCTGCTGTTCTGCCCGGCCGATCGCCCCGACCGCTATGAGAAGGCGGCCGGGCGGGCGGATGCGGTCATCCTCGACCTCGAGGACGCGGTCGGCCCCTCCCGCAAGGCCGCCGCTCGCGATGCCATGATCGCCCACCCGCTCGATCCCGCCACCACGATCGTGCGCGTGAACGCGTTCGACTCACCGTACTTCGCGGACGATCTCATGGCCCTCGGGCAGACCGGCTACCACACCGTCATGGTGGCCAAGGCTGAGCATCCGGAGCAGCTCTCGGGCCTCGACCGGCACCGCATCATCGCGCTCTGCGAGAGCGCTCGAGGCGTGCTCGCCGCCCCCGCGCTCGCCGCGGCGAAGAATGTGATCGCGCTCATGTGGGGCGCGGAGGACCTGGTCGCCTCCCTCGGCGGCTCATCGACTCGCTTCGCAGGCGGCAGCTATCGCCACGTGGCGCAGCACGCGCGTTCGAGCGTGCTCATCGCCGCTGCGGCGTCCGGCAAGGCCGCGATCGACACGATCCATCTCGACATCGCCGACCTCGACGGGCTCGCCGCCGAGGCCCAGGATGCCGCCGCCATCGGCTTCGCGGCCACCGCGTGCATCCACCCCGAGCAGGTCGCTGTGATTCGCGAGGCCTACCGCCCGACCGAGCAGCAGCTCGCATGGGCTCGCGAGCTCCTCGACGCGGCGGCCGGCGAACGCGGGGTCTTCCGCTTCCACGGTCAGATGGTCGACGGCCCGGTGCTGCGTCACGCCGAACAGGTGGTGAAGAGCGCCGGGGCAGGCGACTAGATCCTTCCGCGGATGCGTCGGCTCAGCGCGGTCGCGGCGCTCTGGGTTGCCGCGCCCAGTCGCCTCACGTGCCGGGCATCGACGATCGCGCCGCGAAAGGTCAGCCCGATCGATGCCGCCGGGTAGCCGTTGTGGTCGAGAACCGCTGCGGCGACCGAGGCGTACTCGAGCGTGATGTCGCCGTCCTCAACCGCCCAGCCGCGCTCACGCACACCGTCGAGGATCTCGTCGAGTTCCTCGAGCGTGCGCGGCCCAGGCCCTGCGCGCAGCACGAGGTTCGCGCGTGCGGGGTAGATCGCGCGCAGTTGCGTCTCCGGGAGCGCCGCGAGCATCGCCCGCCCGGTCGCGGTGAGGTGCGCGGGCATCCGCACTCCGATGCTCGTGACGACCGACGGCGCGTGATTCGCGGAGACCTTCGAGGCGTAGACGACATCCGAGTGATTGAGCACGCCGAGGTGCGCGACCACGGGCATTCGCGTCTCGCTCACGAGTCGTTCGAGCAGTGGCTCGGCGAGTCTCGCCAGTGCGGTGGAACTCAGCACCGAGGAGCCGATCTCGGCGATGAGCGGCCCGAGAAGATAGGCCTGGTTCTCGGGCGAGTGCAGCAGGAAGCCCTCGTCCTGCAGCACCTTGAGCAGGTGGTACGTGGTCGAGCGCGGCAGTTCGAGATCGCGTGTGATCGTGGCCGCGCGCACGGGGCCGCTGTGGCTGGCGAGGTACTTGACGATGCGCAGAGCATCTCGGGCGGCGGGAACCGAGCTCACGTCCACCCCCGCTCGTCATTGTCTGGTATCCCAGACACCATATCGCCGAAATCCGTCGGATGCGACGGCCGCTGCGGGTCTAATGATGGGGTGGATAACGTCGTCCTTGGCACAGGTGCCCTCAGTTTCGAAGAGGTCATCGCCGTTGCTCGCCTCGGCGCAGCCGTCGCCCTGAGCGACGAGAGCCTTGCCGCGATGGCAGCGAGCCGCAGCGTCATCGACGCACTCGCCGAAGACACGGTGCCGCACTACGGCGTCTCCACCGGATTCGGCGCCCTCGCCACCAAGCAGATCCCCACCGAGTTGCGCGCGCAGCTGCAGCGCTCGCTCGTGCGGAGCCACGCCGCGGGTTCGGGCGCCGAGGTGGAACGAGAGGTCATCAGGGCTCTGCTGTTGTTGCGCCTCTCGACGCTCGCCACGGGTCGCACCGGCGTGCGCCCGCTCGTGGCCGAGACCTACGCCGCGATGTTGAATGCCGGGATCACCCCCGTCGTCTTCGAGTACGGCAGCCTCGGCTGCTCGGGCGATCTCGCTCCGCTGGCCCACTGCGCGCTCGCGCTCATCGGCGAGGGCGAGGTTCGGGATGCCACGGGCGAGCTGCGCCCGGCATCCGAGGCTCTCGCCGCAGCGGGCATCGCCCCGGTGGAGCTTCGGGAGAAGGAGGGACTCGCCCTCATCAACGGCACGGACGGCATGCTCGGCATGCTCGTGCTCGCCATCCACGACCTGCGCGCGCTCGTCACCACCGCGGACCTCGCGGCGGCGATGAGCGTGGAGGGACTCACGGGCACCGACGCGGTCTTCGCGGCCGACCTGCAGGCATTGCGACCGCATCCGGGTCAGCGCGATTCCGCCGCGAACATGCGTGCCGTGCTCGCAGGCTCCCCGATGATCTCGCACCCGGAGGGATTCACGCGAGTGCAGGATGCATATTCGCTGCGCTGCGCGCCCCAGGTGCACGGCGCCGTTCGCGACACCATCGACCACGCGGCCACGGTCGCCTCCCGCGAGCTCGCCTCCGCTATCGACAACCCGGTGGTGACGACGGATGGCCGGGTCGAGTCCAACGGCAACTTCCACGGCGCCCCGGTCGGCTACGTGCTCGACTTCCTCGCGATCGTCACCGCGGATCTCGCGAGCATGAGCGAGCGGCGCACCGACCGCTTCCTCGATGCGCACCGCAATCACGGACTGAACGCCTTCCTGGCCGACGACCCCGGGGTGGATTCCGGCCACATGATCGCGCAGTACACCCAGGCCGGCATCGTGAGCGAGCTCAAGCGGCTCGCGGCTCCCGCGAGTGTCGACTCCATTCCCTCTTCGGCCATGCAGGAGGATCACGTGTCGATGGGCTGGAGTGCCGCCCGCAAGCTCAGGCGTGCGATCGATGGCCTTGGCCGGGTGATCGCGATCGAGCTGCTCACCTCCGCACGTGCGATGGACCTGCGCGCCCCGGTGCAGCCCTCAGAGGTGTCCGCCGCGGTACGCGCTGCGCTGCGCGAGCAGGTCGCGGGCCCTGGGACCGACCGCTACCTGGCGCCGGAGATCGCGGCCGCGCACCGCATGGTGCTGGATGGATCGCTGCTGGCTGCGGCCGCATCCGTCGTGCGAGACGCAGGGGGAGAATTCAGATGAGTGGACCGAGGCCGGTGAGAGCCTTTCGGGGCAGCGAGCTGCACACGCTCGGGTGGCCGCAGGAGGCGGCGCTCAGGATGCTGCAGAACAACCTCGACCCGGAGGTCGCCGAGCATCCGGACGAGCTCGTCGTCTACGGCGGCACGGGCAAGGCAGCCCGCAACTGGGAGAGCTTCGACTCCATCACGCGCTCGCTGACCACCCTCAAGGGCGACGAGACCCTGCTCGTGCAGTCCGGCAAGCCCGTCGGCGTCATGCGCACCCACGAGTGGGCGCCGCGAGTGCTGATCGCCAACTCGAACCTCGTGGGCGACTGGGCCAACTGGGACGAGTTCCGCAGGCTCGACCAGCTCGGCCTCACCATGTATGGGCAGATGACCGCGGGCTCCTGGATCTACATCGGCACCCAGGGCATCCTGCAGGGCACCTACGAGACCTTCTCGGCCGTGGCCAACAAGAGGTTCGGCGGCACTTTGGCCGGCACGATCACCCTCACCGGCGGACTCGGCGGCATGGGCGGCGCCCAGCCGCTCGCCGTCACCATGAACGACGGCGTAGCCATCTGCGTCGACGTCGACCAGAGCCGCATTGACCGCCGCATCGAGCACCGCTACCTCGACGTCGAGGCGAAGTCGATTGAGCACGCACTCGAGCTTGCCTATGCCGCCCGCGATCGCAAGGAGGCGCTCAGCATCGGGCTGCTCGGCAACGCGGCAGACGTGTTCCCGCGGATGCTGGCCCAGGGTGCCGAGATCGACGTCGTCACCGACCAGACCAGCGCGCACGACCCGCTCGCCTACCTACCACTCGGCATCGCCTTCGACGACTGGAAGTCGGCACGCGAGCGCGATCCCGCAGGTTTCGTCGAACGCTCGCGTGCCTCCATGGCCGTGCAGGTGGAGGCGATGGTGGGCTTTCAGGATCGTGGGGCCGAGGTCTTCGACTACGGCAACAACATCCGCACCGAGGCGAAGACCGCGGGGTTCGCGCGGGCGTTCGAGTTCCCCGGCTTCGTGCCCGCGTACATCCGCCCCCTGTTCTCTGAGGGTAAGGGACCGTTCCGCTGGGCCGCGCTGAGCGGCGACCCGGAGGACATCTACGCGACCGACCGCGCCATTCTCGAGCTCTTCCCCGAGAACCAGTCGCTCGCCAAGTGGATCAGGATGGCACGCGAACGCGTGCACTTCCAGGGCCTGCCCGCGCGCATCTGCTGGCTCGGTTACGGCGAGCGCGACCGCGCGGGCCTCAAATTCAACGAGATGGTCGCTTCCGGCGAGCTGAAGGCTCCGGTCGTGATCGGCCGCGACCACCTCGACTCCGGCTCCGTCGCCTCGCCGTACCGGGAGACCGAGGCGATGAAAGACGGGTCGGATGCCATCGCCGACTGGCCGCTCCTGAACGCGCTCGTGAACGCCTCGTCCGGCGCCACCTGGGTGTCCATCCATCACGGGGGAGGCGTCGGCATCGGGCGCTCGATCCACGCGGGCCAGGTGACGGTCGCAGACGGCACCGCGCTCGCGGCCGAGAAGCTCGCCCGCGTGCTCAGCAACGACCCCGGAATGGGCGTGATCAGGCACGCCGATGCGGGCTACGACGAGGCGATCGAGGTGGCGGACCGCCTCGGCGTGCGCATCCCGACACGCGAGGGGGAGCGATGACCCTGTCGCACGATCCTCTCTGGCCGCGCGCGGGCGGCTGGCCAGCGCCCTCGGGCGGGTCCGTCGATTTGGCCCTGCTCGGCATCCCCACCTGGCGCACCTCGATCACGCCGGGCGGCGCCGGGAGCACACCGGCGGCGGTGCGTTCCGCCCTCCATTACTACAGCGAGTACTGGCCGGCCGATCGCGCGGCGAACCGGGCGGTGGATGCTCGCGCCCTCGTGGCAGAGGACTGGGGCGACTGCGAGGAGCCTGACGGCACCGAGGGGAGAGCGATCGAGTCCGTCGCCGCCGCAGCGAGGGCGGCGACGCTGCTCGTCGCTCTCGGCGGCGACAATGCGGCTACCGTTCCCGCGGCTCTCGGCACCTGGGGCGACCGGCTGAGTACGGCCGGACTCGTCACCGTCGATGCCCATCACGACCTTCGCGACGGCATCAGCAACGGCTCGCCGGTGCGCCGCCTGGTCGAAGCGGGTCTCGACGGCACGCGGATCGTGCAGGTGGGCATCGCCGACTTCGCGAACTCCGCGGAGTACGCGGCCAGGGCCGCAGAGTACGGCATCACGGTCATCCACCGCGACGAACTGGCCCGCAGGCCGATGGCGGACGTCATGGCCGAGGCGCTGGAGATCGCGGGAGCAGCCGGCGGCCCGATCCACGTCGATCTCGACGTGGACGTGTGCGACCGCTCCGTCGCCCCGGCCTGCCCCGCCGCCCTGCCCGGAGGCATCTCCGCCTATGAGTTGCGCACGGCGGCGAGGGTCGCTGGGGCGCATCCGCTCGTCGAGTCGGTGGACCTGACCGAGGTCGACGCATCGACAGACACTCCCGATGGCAGAACGGTCAGACTCGTCGCGCTCTGCGTGCTCGAGCTCGCCGCGGCCGCGAGACTGAGGCGGTGAGGATGCGCCCGTGAGCACGACACTCATCGACAACATCGGACTGCTCGTCACCAATAATCCGGCGGTCGGTCCGCTCACGGCCGAGCGACGCGACGCGGCGATCGTCATCGAGAACGGCCGTATCGCCTGGCTCGGCGACGCACGCGATGCCCCGGATGCCGACAACAGAACCGACGCCGGTGGTCGTTGCGTCATCCCCGGCTTCGTCGACAGCCACAGTCATGCGGTTTTCGCGGGCGACCGGGCCGAGGAATTCGAGCACCGGATGGCGGGGCACTCCTACGGCGCCGGCGGCATTCGCAGCACGGTCGCGGCGACCCGCGCCGCAAGCGACGAGTCCCTCCTCGCCGGCGCACGCCGACTCCTGGCCGAGATGCGCGCGCAAGGCACCACCACGGTGGAGATCAAGAGCGGCTACGGGCTCACCGTCACCGAGGAGGAGCGCCAACTCCGCATCGCGCGGCACCTCACGAACGAGACGACCTATCTGGGCGCGCACGTCGTGCCGCCGGAGTTCGCGGGCGACCCCGCAGGATACGTCGACCTCGTCACGGGGCCCATGCTCGCCGCGTGCGCCCCTCACGCGCGCTGGATCGATGCGTTCTGCGAGGGTGGAGCGTTCGACGTCGACCAGGCCAGGGCCATCCTCACCGCGGGTCGGGCGAAGGGCCTGGGTGCTCGCCTGCACGCCGGTCAGCTCGCCGTCTCCGGTGGCGTGCAGCTCGCCGTAGAACTTCAGGCAGCGAGCGTCGACCACTGCACCTTTCTGAGCGATGCCGACATCGACGCCCTCGCCTCCGGCAGCACCGTCGCGACGGCGCTGCCGGCCGCGGAGTTCTCCACGCGGCAGCGATACCTGGATGCGCGCAGGCTTCTCGACTCCGGCGTCACCATGGCCATCGCCACCGATTGCAACCCGGGTTCCAGCTACACGACATCGATGCCGTTCTGCATCGCGCTCGCCGTGCGCAACATGCGAATGAGTCCGGCCGAGGCGCTCTGGGCTGCCACGGCGGGCGGTGCCGCGGCGCTGCACCGAAGCGACATCGGGATGCTCGCCATCGGCAAGAGGGCCGACCTCGCGATCCTCGACGCACCGAGCTACGTGCACCTCGCCTACCGCCCAGGCGTGCCGCTCGTGAAGGCCGTGATCTCGTCGGATGAGCTGTCGTCAGAAATCGCCCCATCATCCGAATCCCCACGAGAGAGCGAGGACATCACACAGCACTGATCATTTCGAAGACATTACCTCGCGGCTGGGTGCACGACAGTTGATGAAGCTGCGGGGTAGTATCGGGACACCATTCGCGAAGAGCCGGTCCGCAAGTTTGCGGCCCCGCCGCGTTACAGCATGGAAGGCAGGATCGAATTACATGAACAAACGAATTATGGCTGGCCTGGCCGTGGCCGCCACCCTGGGGATGTTGATGACTGGTTGTGCAAACCAGCCGTCGTCCAACAACGGTGGCAAGACGACCAGCAACAGGGTCGACCTCCCGGCCGTCACCTCGGTTCCGGTTCCGGCGAACGCGGTTCTCCCCGCGGGCGATGGCAAGGCCACGTGTGACTCTGGCGTCACGCTCGGCTACATCGGTGCAGAGACCGGTCCGAACGCTCAGCTCGGTATCAACATCTACAACGGCATTCAGCTGGCCATCGACCAGCACAACAAGGCGAACGCCGGATGCCAGGTGCAGTTCACCAAGTTCGACACCGAGGGTGACCCGAACAAGGCAACCGGCCCGGTGACCCAGGCGGTCAACACCGAGGCCATCATCGGCGTCGTCGGCCTCCCGTTCTCGGGTGAGTCGAAGGCCACCGGCAACATCTTCGAGCAGAAGGGGCTGGTTCACATCACCCCGTCCGCCACGAACCCGTCGCTCACCGAGAACGGCTGGAAGACCTTCTTCCGCGGCCTCGGCAACGACAGCCAGCAAGGCCCGGCCGCGGGTGACTTCGTCACCTCGAAGCTCAAGGCCAAGAAGGTCTACCTGGTTCAGGATGACTCGGAGTACGGCATCGGTCTCGGCGACGCGACCCAGTCCGCTCTCGGCTCTGCCGCCGTCGGCAGCGACAAGGTCATCACCGGCCAGAAGGACTTCTCCGCGGTGATCTCCAAGATCATCAACTCGAAGGCCGACGCCGTGTACTACGCCGGTTACTACGCCGAAGCCGCACCGTTCGACCAGCAGCTGGTCAACAAGGGCTTCAAGGGCACGTTCGTCGGCCCCGACGGCGTGAAGGATGACCAGTTCATCAAGCAGGCGGGCGACGCGTCCGAAAACGCGTACTTCACCTGCCCCTGCATCCCTGGTGAACTGATCCCTGACTTCGAGTCCGCGTACAAGGCAGCGTTCAACGCCGACCCCGGTACGTACTCGATCGAGGGCTACGACGCTGCGACGGTGCTGCTCTCCGGCATCGACAAGGGCAAGACCACGCGCGCCGACCTGCTGGACTACGTCAAGAACTACGACGCAGACGGCCTCAGCAAGCACTACAAGTGGAACGACAAGGGCGAGCTCGCGAAGCCCGCGGTCTACGGCTACAAGGTTGACAACGGAAAGATCGTCTTCATCGGACAGATCGGTTAGTTGATCGCCATGTGAGTGTCGTGGGGCAGGTCACCAACGTCCTGCCCCACGACACTTGCGCGCGAACCCCTTCATCGAATCAGCCCCGTTCAGTGACGAACCCGGCTTCCCAGATCAGGACGCCCCATGCTCCCTCTGCTGCTTGCCCATCTGCCCCTAGACGATTCGACCTGGATCACCTTCGACATACCGTCGTTCGTCCAGAACTTCTGGAGTGCGACCTTCGACGGCCTCACCTTCGGTGCCATCTACGGCCTCGTCGCACTCGGTTACACCCTCGTCTACGGTGTGCTCAACCTCATCAACTTCGCGCACTCCGAGGTCTTCATCGTCGGTGCGTACGGCGTGGTCTTCACGCTCTCCGGTCTCGGCTTCGGACCGTCCAACCCCACCATCTCGGGCTGGGCGATCATCGGTGACGTCCTGCTCGCACTCGTCGTCGGCATGATCTGTTCCGCGCTCACCGCCTATCTGCTCGAGCGCCTCGCCTATAGACCGCTGCGCAAGCGGAATCCTCCGAGACTCGCGTTCCTCATCACGGCCATCGGCGCATCCTTCACCATCCAGTACACGATCTTCGTGGTCCGTGGTGCGAACCCCGAGCCGGCCGTCACGATGTTCCAGCCGATCCCCGTCTTCGACGTCTTCGGTACGATCGTCGACAGCCAGCAGATCATCATCGTGGTCGCCGCCGTGATCATGATGGTCGCCGCCGACCAGTTCATCCGTCGCTCGCGCATCGGTCGCGGCATCCGCGCGGTTGCGCAGGACCCCGACACCGCGACCCTCATGGGCGTCAACAAAGAGCGCATCATCGTGATCACCTTCGTGATCGGTGGTCTGCTCGCCGGTGCCGCGGCCCTCTTCTACGTCATGAAGATCCCCTCCGGCGTGTTCTACACGGGCGGGTTCATCCTCGGCATCAAGGCCTTCGCCGCCGCCGTGCTGGGTGGAATCGGCAACGTGCGAGGAGCACTCCTCGGCGGTCTCCTACTCGGTCTGATCGGTAACTACGGACAGATCCTGCTCGGCAACTCGCAGTGGACGGATGTCGTCGCCTTCATCGTGCTCGTGGTGGTCCTCATCGTGAAGCCCACAGGCATACTCGGAACCTCACTGGAGAGGAGCAAGGCATGAGCACCGTCGATGGACCAACCCTGATGCCCGACTCGGAGTCCGCGAAGGACGCCATCGACCGCGAGACCGAGCGGGGCAAGCGCGCCTCCAGGCGTCAGCCCGTGCGCGACTGGTGGAACCGGCTGCCGAGAGTGCAGCAGTGGGCGTACATGCTCGTCGTCGTCGTTCTCGCCTACCTGCTTCCCGTGTTGAACCCTCCCGTGATCAGCACGGAGCCAGGGACCGACTGGCCGATCGCCTGCCTGCAGATGGCGGTCTTCGCCCTCGCCGCGGTCGGACTGAACGTCGTCGTCGGGTACGCAGGACTGCTCGACCTCGGCTATGTCGCCTTCTACGCCGTGGGTGCGTACACGGCGGCCATGCTGACGAGTCCGGACTCGCCGTTCCTGCACATCCCGTACCTGTGGACCATCCCCGTGGCGATGGCCGTGACGATGTTCTTCGGAGTGTTGCTCGGCACGCCGACGTTGCGCCTGCGAGGCGACTACCTCGCCATCGTGACACTCGGATTCGGTGAGATCGTGCGCATCCTCGCCACGATCATCCCCGCGATGAAGGGTCAGCCGGGCTTTCAGAACATCGGTCGGCCGCCGGGAACCGGTGCGGACGGCGTTCCCGTCTTCTCGAACTCCAACGGAACGCCGTGGTACTGGCTCACGCTCACGATCATCATCATCGTGCTCCTGCTCGCGGGCAACCTCGAGCGCAGTCGAGTGGGTCGCGCGTGGGTGGCCATCCGAGAGGATGAAGACGCCGCCGAGATCATGGGCGTGCCCGTCTTCAAGTACAAGGTGTGGGCCTTCGCGATCGGCGCGGGCGTCGGCGGACTCTCCGGTGCGCTGTTCGCCGGTTCGAACGGCTTCGTCAACAACCAGAAGTTCGACGTCGTGACCTCGATCCTGTTCCTCGCCGCGGTGATCCTCGGTGGCTCCGGTAACAAGGTCGGTGTGATCGTCGGTGCCGTCATCGTGGTGTACATCCCGCTGAGGTTCATCGAGATCGCCCCGTACAAGTACCTCATCTTCGGTCTCGCCCTCGTGATCCTGATGATCTTCCGGGCACAGGGACTCATCCCCGCGCGACAACGATTGCTGGCATACGGGCGGCTCGCCTACAACAAGTTGGGCGGTCGAGCCGCAGACAGTCCGAGCACGACCGGCGCGGTGCCGGTCGGCGAGAAGGGAGAGGCGAAATGAGCGACCAGACTCGCGACTCACACTTCGACGACGATCCCGCCGCCGTCGTCGCCGCGCTCCACATCGACGACGAGGTCGCCGAGGGCGCAGCCCCCGAGCGCGAGATCGCGGTCGAGGTGGGCGAGAACCTCATCGAGGTGCAGAACCTCACCGTGAAGTTCGGTGGCCTGGTCGCACTCGACGACGTCTCGTTCACCATCAAGCGAGGCGAGATCCTCGGCCTGATCGGCCCGAACGGTGCAGGAAAGACCACCTGCTTCAACGCGATGACCGGCGTCTACAAGCCCACGAGCGGCAAGGTGCTGCTCGAGGGTGGTGAGATCGGCGGCAAGAAACGCCACCACATCACGCGCCTCGGTCTCGCGAGGACGTTCCAGAACATCCGCCTCTTCGGCGAGATGACGGCACTCGAGAACGTCGTCGTCGGTCTGGATGCGCGCCACAGGACGAGCGTCGTCGGCGCCCTGCTGAGGCTGCCGCGGCACACTCGAGAAGAGAAGTCGTCGATCGAGCGCGGTATGGCCCTGCTCGAGTTCGTCGGCATCGCGGATGACGCGGCCAAGCTCTCGAGGAACCTGTCCTACGGTCACCAGCGACGGCTCGAAATCGCCAGAGCGCTCGCGACGGACCCGAAGGTGCTGTGCCTCGACGAGCCCGCCGCGGGCTTCAACCCGGCCGAGAAGGAAGAGCTGATGACGCTCATCCGGGCCATCAGGGACGACGGCTACACCGTTCTGCTCATCGAACACGACATGAAGCTCGTGATGGGCGTCACCGACCGCATCGTGGTGCTGGAGTTCGGCAAGAAGCTTGCCGACGGACTTCCGGCCGACATCCGTAATGACCCTCGGGTCATTGCCGCCTACCTCGGGGAGCCCGAAGATGACGTTGCTTGAACTGAAGAATGTGAGCGTCAGCTACGGACGCATCGAGGCGATTCACGACATGTCGTTCTCCGTGGAGAAGGGCGAGATCGTCTCCCTCATCGGCGCCAACGGCGCCGGCAAGACCACGACCATGAAGACGATCTCGGGCCTGCTGAACCCGAAGAGCGGATCGATCACCTTCGACGGCGAGGACATCACGAAGATGAAGGCGCACATTCGTGTGGTGCGCGGCATCTCGCAGTCGCCGGAGGGTCGCGGCATCTTCCCCGGCATGACGGTGATGGAGAACCTCGACATGGGAGCCTTCGGTCGCAAGGACCGCAGCTCGATGGCCGAGGACTTCGATCGCGTTTTCTCGCTGTTCCCACGGCTCGCGGAGCGCAAGACGCAGCAGGGCGGCACGATGTCCGGTGGAGAGCAGCAGATGCTCGCCATCGGGCGGGCCCTCATGTCGCATCCGCGGCTGCTGCTGCTCGACGAGCCCTCGATGGGTCTGGCCCCGCAGTTCATCAAGCAGATCTTCAAGATCATCGCCGAGATCAACGAACAGGGCACGACGATCCTGCTGGTCGAGCAGAACGCCAACCAGGCGCTCGCCCGCGCCCACCGCGCCTTCGTGCTCGAGACCGGGTCGATCACGCACAGCGGCACCGGCCGGGAGCTCATGTCGAATCCGGCGATCAAGGAGGCCTATCTCGGCGTCGGCTAGCGGGCCGCGGGCGGCACAGGTTTCGATACGGCCGCGGGCGGCCTACTCAACCCACGTACGCGGGTTGAGGTTTCGATACGGCCGCGGGCGGCCTACTCAACCCACGTACGCGGGTTGAGTAGCGAGGGAACGAGCGTATCGAAACTCCTGGACGTGCTACTCCTCGAAGGTGTTGACCATGAGGTGCGCGGCACGGTCGAGGTAGTTCCACAGCGTCTCGTCGTCGAGCGGCGAGAGTGAAAGCTGGTCGAGCGCGGCGCGCATGTGTGCGAGCCAGCGGTCGCGGGCATCCGGATTCACCTTGAATGCCTGGTGCCGCATGCGCAGCCGCGGGTGTCCGCGGGTCTCGCTATATGTGGAAGGCCCGCCCCAGTACTGCTCGAGGAATCCGGTGAGACGCTGGATGGCACCCTCGAGATCGGGCTGCTCCGGGTACATCGGCATGAGCACCTCGTCGGTGCGCACACCCTCGTAGAAGAGGCGCACGAGCTTCTCGAAGGCCGCGCGGCCGCCGACGCGCAGGTAGAACGCGCCCTGGCCGTCGTCGGTGCGCGGCTGAAAGGCGTCACTCACTTCTTGTCCCTCTGCCCTCGAACGTTCTGCCCTCGTGCGTTCTGCACGGGCGCGTGCGGCGCCTCGTTCGTGACGGGCAGTGGCCGCGTCTTCGGCGGGCGCGCGCCCGCCACGGAGGCGGCACCTTCGAAGCCGACGAGAACGGGAGTGCTCAGCGCGGGAAGGTGCACCCCCATCTCGTCGAGATTCTTCTTGAGACGGATGCGCAGCTCCCTCGCCACGTCGTCCTTCGAACTCGAGCGGGTCTTGATCGCCAGTCGGATGACCAGTGCGTCTGCCGAGATCGACTCGAGGCCCCAGATCTCCGGCTTCTCGACGATGCGACTGCGCCATTTCGTGGTCTGCGCGAGTTCCTGGGCGGTCGAGAGGATTCTGTCCTGCACGGCGTCGACATCGGCCTCGTAGGGCACGCTGAGGTCGACGATCACGCGAGCCCAGCCCTGCGACATGTTGCCGACCCGCAGGATCTCCCCGTTGCGCACGAACCAGAGCGTGCCGTTCACGTCCCGCACCTGCGTGATGCGGATGCCGACGGACTCGACGATGCCCGTGGCGGGGCCGAGGTCGACGACGTCTCCCACGCCGAGCTGGTCTTCGACCACCATGAACAGCCCGTTGAGCACGTCCTTGACGATGTTCTGCGCGCCAAAGCCGAGGCCCGCGCCGAGAGCCGCGGTCAACAGCGCGAAGGAGCCCAGAATGGTGCGGTCGATCGCGTTGACGATGAGCAGTACGGCGACGATGAACAGGATGATGTTGACGATGTTGCCGAGTACGGAACCGAGCGTGCGGGTGCGCTGCACGAGGCGCACGGCAGCGAGGGGCGAGACCATGAGCGCCTGGGTGTCTTCCGCCCCCTGCTTCTTCTTTACGCCGCTCACGATGCGGTTGACGATCGCGCGCAACACGTAGTGCAGCAGCCAGCGCAGCAGCAGCGTGATGACGACGATCAGGATGATCGCGAAGAGCTTCGTCCACAGCTCGGTGGAGAAGAAGGCGACGACCGCGGCCCAGATCCCGATCCAGCTCATCTAGCGCTCGCTCTCGTTCACGCTCCCCAGTCTATTCTGGAGCGCTCCGGCGAATCTGGTAGCCGTGACGCCTACGCGTCCCGCCGCTTCAGCAGCACGGCCGCGAGCACGAACATCACGACGAACCACGCCGCCAGCACCGCGAGCCCCTGCCAGGGGTCGAGCGAGATCACTCCCTCGGGGGGCGTCATGGCGCCGGGAGCGTAGGAGTACATCCGTCCGCCGGCATCGCTGGGCAGAAAGGCGCCGACATTGCGCGCCCAGTCGGCGCGGGTGAGGCTGGCCAGAATCTGCACGATCGTCGGAACCACCAGGATGAGGCCGAGCGAAGCGGCGATTCCGCCGGCGCTGTTGCGGATGATGGCTCCTATTGCCAGCGACAACGCGCCGATCAGGGCCAGATACCCTGCGCCACCGAGCAGCGCGAGCCAGAAGTCGGCGTCCGCAAAATCTGGTGCGAAGGCCTTCACGGGCACGAGGGGAGCCGTGGCGAGAGCGGTCACCACGAGGGTCAGGAGCGAGATCACGAAGGTGACGACGCCGAACACGATGGCCTTGGCCACCAGGGCGGGCAGGCGCTTCGGGACGGCGGTGAGTGTCGACCGGATCATTCCGGTGCCGTACTCACCGGTGATGACGAGTGCACCCAGCACCGCGACAACAAGCTGGGCGAAGCCGATGCCGAGAGTCGTGACCTGCAGCCAGGAGGATTGCTCGCTCGCGCGGGTCTGACCAGCACTGGGCAGGGAGACGGCGAGGAGGAGCCCGAAGCCGATGGTGACGACGATGATGATGAGGTAGCACCAGAACGTCGAGCGCAGCGTGCGCAGCTTGATCCATTCGGAGCGCAGGATGCCGCCGAAGCTGAGTCCCGAGCCCGGGCTGTGTGCACCTCGGTTCGCCTGAGTGGTCGTCGTGGTCGTCATGCTGCGTCCGTTCCGCCGGCGTGGTATTCGACTTCGTCCTGAGTGAGGGCGAGATAGGCGTCTTCGAGCGAGCCCGTGACGGGGGAGAGTTCGTGCAACACCACGCGTTCCTGACTCGCGAGCTCACCGATGCGAGCGGCCGAGAGCCCGTTCACCGTGAGCAGGCCGGGCTCGGGACGGCTCACCTGACCGGCGCCGGCAAGCAGGGTGGCGAAGCGGTCCGCATCCGGCGTGCGCACCCGAACGACCGAACCGCTCGCGAGCGCGAGGAAGTCTGCGACCGGCGAGTCGGCGATCACGCGACCGCGGCCGAGCACGATGATGTGGTCTGCGGTCTGTGCCATCTCACTCATGAGGTGCGAGGAGAGGAAGACTGTGCGGCCCTCCTTAGCGAGGTGCTTGGCGAGGTTGCGCACCCAGATCACGCCCTCAGGGTCGAGACCGTTGACCGGTTCATCGAGGATGAGCGTGGCGGGGTCACCGAGGAGCGCCGCGGCGATCCCCAGCCTCTGACCCATGCCGAGGGAGAAGCCGCCGACGCGCTTGCTCGCGACCGAGCCGAGTCCGGTGAGCTCGATCACCTCGTCGACGCGCGTGCTGCGGATGCTGTGGGTGGCCGCGATCGCCAGCAGGTGTCCGCGGGCGCTGCGGCCGGTGTGCACCGCCTTCGCGTCGAGCAGCACGCCGACCTCGCGAAGCGGGGCGCGAAGCGAGCGGTAGTCTGCGCCGTTCACGGTCACCGATCCACCACTCGGCCGATCGAGACCGACGATGAGTCGCATCGTGGTCGATTTGCCCGCGCCGTTCGGCCCGAGGAAGCCGGTGACCCGGCCGGGCTGCACGGTGAACGAGACATCGTTCACGGCGGTCTTCGCGCCATAGCGCTTGGTCAGGTTCACTGCCTCGATCACGAAGTCATCCTCATGCATCCAGCCTAGGCGGGTGGCCGTCGCGAAAGATCATCCCCGCGATGTAGATCGCCACCTCATCCGGCGTCGCGCGCCTGCACCTTGAGCGCGCGGATCACGCCGGCGAGGTTCTCGATGACGAGTCGGCGGAGTGCAGGAATGCCGGGGTTCGCGTCGAGCCAGGCCTGCGTCGCGTCCCGCAGTTGTTCTGAGGCGAGGGGTGCCGGGTACAGGCCGACCACGAGCGTTTCGGCGATGTGGTAGCTGCGGCTCTCCCAGATGCCGACGAGGCTCGAGAAGTAGCGATCGACGACGGCACCGAGGATGGCCGGGTCATTCGTGTGCTGGAAGCCCACGGTGGTGGCGCGCACGATCGCATTCGACAGCTCGGCTCCCGCGCGGTCGCCGCCCGGGTCGACGACCGAATCGAACGCTGCGAGCTTGCCCTCCTCCGTCGGGATCGTCGCGGCGGCACGAGCCGCCGCCTGCTGGCCATTCGCCGTGTTGTCCGCGGCCAGCGCCGCATCGATCTCGGTCTGCCCGGCGGCGCCATTGAGCACGAGGCCCTCGAGCAGCTCCCAGCCGAGGTCGGTGTCGATCGTGAGGCCTGGCAGGGTCGTCGAGCCGTCGCGGAGGCCCTGCAGGGCCGTCACGTGCGCGGGGGTGGATGCGAGGTTCGCGAAGTACTTCACGAACTGGAACTGCGCGTCTGAACCGGGGGCGGCATCCTGTGCGAGCGACCAGAGCGCATCGCCGACGCGAGCCACCGTCTCCGCGCGGGAGGCCGGGTTCACGTAGAACCGGATGGTGGTGCCGAGCTGGGTGAGCGTGGTTCGGATCGTGGTGCTCTCGGTCTCCGAGGCGATGTTGCTGAGCACGAGTCGCACATAGTCGCTCGCGGGCATCTCCGCGTCGCGGGTCGCGTCCCACGCCGCACCCCAGACGAGCGAGCGGGCCAGCGGGTTCTCGATGCCGGCGAGGTTGTCGATCGCGACCGCGAGCGAATCCGCGTCGAGCCGGATCTTCGCGTAGGCCAAGTCGTCGTCGTTGATGAGGACGAGCGAGGGCTTCTTCAGTCCGACGAGTTCGGGAATCTCGCTCGACTCGCCGTCGATGTCGACCTCGACGCGGTGACTGCGGGTGAGTCGACCGTCGGCCAGGTCGTAGAACCCGATTGCGAGGCGGTGCGGGCGGATGGTGGGGTAGTCCTCCGGCGCGCTCTGCAGCACGGCGAAGGAGGTGATGACACCAGAGTCGTCGGTGACGATCTGCGGCCGCAGCGTGTTCACGCCAGCGGTCTCGAGCCACAGCTTCGCCCAGCTGGTCAGGTCGCGCCCGCTGGCCTTCTCGAGTTCGGCGAGCAGGTCGGCGAGTTCGGCGTTGCCCCAGGCGTGCTTCTTGAGGTACGCGGCGACGCCGCTGAAGAAGGCATCGCGCCCCACCCAGGCCACCAACTGCTTGAGCACCGAGCCGCCTTTGGCGTAGGTGATCCCGTCGAAGTTGACCTGAACATCCTCCAGGTCGTTGATGGTGGCGACCACCGGATGCGTCGACGGCAGCTGGTCCTGACGGTAGGCCCAGCTCTTCTCCATCGCCTGGAATGTCGTCCAGGCCTCGGTCCACTCCGTGGCCTCCGCGGTGGCGATCGTTGATGCCCATTCGGCGAACGACTCGTTGAGCCAGAGGTCGTTCCACCACTTCATGGTGACGAGGTCGCCGAACCACATGTGGGCGAGCTCGTGCAGGATCGTGACGACGCGACGCTCCTTGATGGCATCCGTCACCTTGGAACGGAACACGTAGTTCTCGGTGAAGGTGACAGCGCCGGCGTTCTCCATCGCACCCGCGTTGAACTCCGGCACGAACAACTGGTCGTACTTCTCGAAGGGGTATGGGTGATCGAACTTCTCCTCGTAGTAGGCGAAGCCCTGCCGCGTCTTCTCGAAGATGTAGTCGGCGTCGAGGTACTGGTTGAGCGACTTGCGAGCGTAGATCGCGAGCGGGATGACGCGTCCGTCCCTGCTTGTCAGCTCGTCGCGCACGACAGCGTAGGGCCCCGCGATGAGCGCGGTCACGTAGCTTGAGAGCACCGGCGTCGGGGCGAATCGCCAGGTCGAGCGGCGCTCGTCCACCATCTCGGGCTGCGGCGTGGGGGAGTTGCTCACGATCGCCCATTCGCTCGGCGCCGTGACCGTGAAGGTGAATCGCGCCTTGAGGTCTGGCTGCTCGAACACCGCGAACACACGGCGGGAGTCCGGCACCTCGAACTGGCTGTACAGGTACACCTCGCCGTCGACGGGGTCCACGAAGCGGTGCAGGCCCTCGCCGGTGTTCGTGTAGGCGACATCCGCGACGACCGTGAGCACGTTGTCTTCGGCGAGACCGTCGAGTTGAATGCGCACGCCGTCGCTCACAGCGGCGGCGTCGAGCTCGGCCCCGTTGAGGTTCACCGAGCGAACAGTGCGAGTGAAGGCGTCGATGAAGGTGGATGCTCCTGCCGCCGCGGAGAAGGTCACCACCGTCGTGCTGAGAAAGGTCTCCTCGCCCGTGGTGAGGTCGAGCGTCACGTCATAGCTCGAGACCGAGACGAGCGCTTTACGCTCCTGCGCTTCGACCCTGGTGAGGTTCTCTCCTGGCACGGCTGTACTCCTTCTTCATGAATGCGGATTGTGTCCCGAATCCAGCCTAGTAGCGCGCGTTGCACCGGCCGCCCGGTATCGATCCGGCCGCTCGGAATCGAATCGCGGAGTCCGCCTGCGTCGTGCGGCGATCGCGTTCAGTTCGCGGGCTGCAGTTGCGCGGCCGTGAACGGCCGAGCCACGGTGTCTGCGTGCGACTCCCGGAGCGAGCGGACATCACTGATCGCGTTCGCGAGCAGTTCGCGCAGCGTGGCGTCGGCATCCGCGATGCAGGCCTCGGCGATCCCGATGACGGAGACGCGTAGCGCGGCCTCACAGATGCGCGGCAGGTCGCGCGGGCGCGGCACCGTCTCGCCCCAGGAGAACTCCTCCGCCCAGCGTGCGGCGGCCGGTGCTGAGGCGAGACCGCCGTCGATGAGTTCGAGGGCACGGCCGGTCGTCGGTCCCGACGTGGTTCGGAGATAGCGCCCGAAGCAGAGCAATCCCGTTGCGAGCGCCCGCTGGCGTTCTTCGCAGGCGACCGCGATGGCGGCGCTCGCGGCGCGAACCGCGACCAGCACCGTTGTCAGCGGGTCGTCATCCACCAGCCCGATGACCGAGGGGACGAGTTCGACCAGCCTTTCGCGCCCGCGGTGCGAGGTGCAGTCGTTCACGAGCCTCGCGAGCGAGGCGAGGGCGGGGTTCGTGCAGGAGGGATGATCGCTCCAGCGCTCTCCGGCGAGCCAGGACGCGAATTCCATGAAGCAGGCGCCCTGTCTCGGGCTGCGGTGTCTGCCCGCCGAGAGCACGGGCATGAGAACGGCTGAATCGGTTTTCGGCATTGTGGCCTCCACGGAATCTCTCCTTCCAGTGTGCTCCGACTTGCGGGCTGAGGCCAGAGCGCGGGTGGTATTTTCACGTGCAGGTGGAGGGATGTGGTTTGCTGGAAACATGAGTGATGTCGCGACTGATCGGCCTGCTTCCACCCCCGTCGATTTCTGGTTCGACCCATCGTGCCCCTGGGCCTGGATGACGAGCCGCTGGGTGGACGAGGTCGCGAAACACCGGCCGCTCGAGGTCACCTGGCACGTTATGAGCCTCGCCGTGCTCAACGAGGACACCGACGTGAGCGAGGAGTACCGCGCGTTCTTCCCGAGAGCGCTGCGCTACACACGGCTGGTGTCTGCGGTGCGGGAACTGCACGGCCAGGAGTACGTGAAGCCGCTCTACGACGCTCTCGGTGTGCGCATTCATCCGGGCCACCGCAAGGATGTCGAGGCCATCGTTGCGGAGGCCCTCGACGAGGTCGGCCTTCCGCAGGAGCTCGGTCGCTACGCCGACTCCGAGGAGTTCGATGAGCAGATGCGGGCGTCGCACTTCGACGGCATCGGAAGGGTCGGGCAGGACGTCGGTACCCCCGTGATCGCGGTCGGCGACCACGCGTTCTTCGGTCCGGTCATGTCACCGACCCCGCGTGGAGAGCAGGCCGTCGCGATCTGGGATGGAACGGTGGCCCTCGCCGGCTACGACGGCTTCTTCGAGCTCAAGCGTTCGCGCACGAGGGATCCCATCTTCGATTGACGAGTTCGCAACGGATTCAGTGTGAATGCGGGTGTTCCGCTACTGATTTCGGTAGTGTGATGGCGTGGCAACCACCGTTTTCGAGCGTTCTCGTCCCGATCCCCGCCTGGTCGCCGCCGCGCTGAGCGGTTCTCGATTGGCGCCGTTCTGGCTCGATGACCTGCCGCCGCGAGCGACCTTCCCTGCGCTGAGCGGCAGCAGAAGCGCGGAACTCGTGGTGGTCGGCGGTGGCTACACCGGGCTGTGGACCGCCCTGCAGGCGAAGCAGCGTGACCCGGATGCCCGGGTCGTCATCCTGGAGGCCAAGACCATCGGTTGGGCGGCATCCGGTCGCAACGGCGGCTTCTGCGAGTCGACACTCACCCACGGCGAATCGAACGGTCTCAGCAGATTTCCCGCGGAGTTCGACCAGCTCGAGCGTCTCGGCAAGCAGAACCTCGACGAGATCGAGTCGACCGTGCGCGATCTGGCTCTCGACTGCGACTTCGAGCGCACCGGCTCGCTCGCGGTGGCCGTCGAGGACTACCAGGTCGCCGAACTGCGGGAGGCGGGCGACGGTGCGACGGAGCTCTTCTTCGACGCGGCGGCGATGCGTGCCGAGCTTGATTCGCCGACCTATCTCGCCGGCCTCTGGAGCACCCGGGCGACGGCCATGCTGCACCCCGCGAAGCTCGTGATGGAGCTCGCTCGCGCCTGCCTCGACGCCGGCGTCGAAATCGTCGAACACTCACCCGTCACCGCCCTCGACAGCGAGGTGCGAGGTGGGCCCGTCACCGCGCTCACCGCCGGCGGCTTCGTGACAGCCGACCGAGTCGCGCTCGCCACCAACGTCTTCCCGTCGCTTCTCAAGCGCTACCGGCTGCACACGGTTCCCGTGTACGACTACGTGCTCATGACGGAGCCGCTCAGCGATTCCCAGCTGTCGAGCATCGGCTGGAAGAACCGGCAGGGCGTCTCCGACCTCGGTAACCAGTTCCACTACTACCGGCTCAGTGCAGACAACCGCATTCTCTGGGGCGGCTACGACGCGATCTATCACTATGGCGGGCGCATCCGTCGCGAGTACGAAGACCGGCCGCAGTCCTTCCAGACGCTCGCGGCACACTTCTTCACGACGTTCCCGCAGCTCGAGGGAATCACCTTCACCCACCGCTGGGCCGGCGTCATCGACACGTCGAGCCGCTTCTGTGCGTTCTTCGGCAGGGCTCGACAGGGCCGAGTCGCCTACGCGGCCGGCTTCACGGGGCTCGGCGTCGCCGCGACCAGATTCGCGGCCAACGTGATGCTCGATCACCTCGCCGGGGAGGAGACCGAACGCACGAGCCTGCAGATGGTGCGCTCGATGCCGCTGCCGTTCCCGCCAGAGCCCGCGGCCTACGCCGGCGTGCAGGCGTCACGCTGGGCGCTCGACCGAGCGGACCACAACGAGGGCAGGCGCAACCTGCTGCTCAGAACACTGGATGCGGTCGGCCTCGGCTTCGATTCGTAGACCGCTGTCATCGGTCGGTGCTAATTTGCGGCGATGAAGCAGAAAGACCTATTTCTCCAGTCGGATGCAGCGTTGCGCTCCGTCATCGACCAGATCCAGCCCTCGCAGCTCTCGCTCCCGGCGCCGGCGGACTGGACGCGGGTCGAGAATCCCACCCTCCGCGATATCGTTGCCGCCCACGCCTTCGACGAGGCCTGGGTGCCCGACGTGCTCGCGGGTCGCACGATCGAGGAGGTCGGCGATCGCTACGCGGGCGACCTGCTCGGCGACGATCCCGTTGCCAGCTACGACCGCCTGAACGAGCTCGCGACTCTGGCTGTGCTCGCGAGCGACGATCCGGACGCCGTCGCCCATCTGAGCTACGGCGATTTCACCGTGCGCGAGTTCTTCGAGCACACCTCGATCTATCGGGCCTTCCAGGCGTGGTCCATTGCGAAGTTTCTCGAATGGGAATACTCCCTTCCTGAACAACTCGTCGAGGGCCTGTGGGAACACATCGCACCGCAGATCGACACCTGGCGGGCGATGGGCGTGTTCGGCCCCGAGGTCGAGACTCCGGCGGGTGCGGATCGCGAGACCGAGCTGCTCGCGAAGACCGGGTTCCTGCGACCCTGAGCCGTGCGGAACGGCACGCCGGCGACTTCTAGACTGGTGCCATGCGCATCCACATCGCCACCGATCACGCCGGTCTCGAGTTCAGCGTCGAGCTGCAGGAGCATCTGAGGGATGCGGGACACGAGGTGATCGACCACGGCCCGATCAGCTACGAGCCGCTCGATGATTACCCTTCCTTCTGCATCGCGGCGGCGCGCGCGGTGGTCGCCGACCAGCAGAACGGCACCGAGGCGCTCGGCATCGTCTTCGGCGGCTCGGGCAACGGTGAGCAGATCGCCGCCAACAAGGTGCTCGGCGCGCGCGCGGCACTAGTCTGGAGCATCGCCACGGCGCAACTGGCGAGAGAACACAACGACGCCAACGTCATCGCAATCGGCGCCCGTCAGCACACGGTGGCCGAGGCGATCGGGTTCATCGACTGCTTCATCGCCACGCCGTTCTCCGGCGAGGAGCGACACGTTCGACGGATCGCGCAGCTCGCAGAGTACGAGCGCAGCGGAGCCATCGCGGGTCATCCCGTCGACTGAGCCGAGGAAGACAGAGCCCGTTGTCGACCGAGCCCGCAGTCGACCGAGTCCGCAGTCGACGGACCTCTCGGCGCCGGGCCCCGCGTGGTGATGCTTAGGCGCTGATCCCGCGCTGCGTGGGCGGGGTGTAGTCAGGACCGTCGTTCGCCGGGTCTGCCTCGTCGCTCAGCGAGAATGCCCGCATCCGCTGCACGTACTGGCTCAGGGCGTTCTGCTGGCGGCGCAGGTCTGAGAGCTGCGTTTCCGCGTCCATCATCATCGAGGTCAGCAACTCATCGGTGTCGCGCGTGACCGCGGTCGCACGGGAGACGGTGGCCGAGACGAGTCGCTCGCAGTAGGCGCGCGTACTCTGGGTCTCTTCCTCCGCGCGCTGCGACGCCCGTGCCACGATGGCTTCGGCCTCGGCACTGAGGTCTTCTGCGCGCTGCACGGCGGCAGTCACGTGAGCATCGGCCTGAGCGTATGCCTTCTGCGCGTAGCGCTCGGCCTCGTCGTGGATCGCGGCGCGAGCGGTCTCGGCCTCGTCCTGCTGCTCGCGGATCAGCGCTTCGGTGGTCACGAGCTTCTGCTGCGCCTCGTGCAGCAGTTCGGCGGCCTCGCGCTTGATGAGTTCCGCCTGGTGGCTGGCTTCGGCCTGGATCTGCGCCACCTGGCGCTCGGCCTGGCTGATCATGGTCGCACTGCTGCGTTCGGCGCGAGTGCGTGTGTTGCGCGCCTTCGCGGTCTCGTCGGCCGCCTGCTGGCGGGCCTGCGCGACCTCCCGCTCGGTCTCGAGACGCAGCTCCTCGGCCGACTGGTGTGCGTCGGCGAGGATGGTCTGGCTCTCTCGCGTGCTCTGGGTGCGAAGCCGAGTGCTCTCGGCGCGCGCCTTCGACAGGCGCTCGGAGGCCTCCTCGGCGGCATCCGCGAGCATCTTGCCGGCCTGGCGCTCTGCGACGCGGAGCGTCTCCTCGAAAGCGGTGCCGAGTTCGGCGAAGCTCGGCTTGACCTGCGCGGAACGCTCGTGCGCCTCGGCGAGTTCGCGGGTGAGTCGCTGGATGAGCCGCCCGTTCTCGAGCCGCTCGCTCTCGTAGCGCTCGACGCGCTCGCTCAGCTCGGCGACGATTCGGTCGACGTCACTCGGATCGTAGCCACGGATGGCGCGACGGAACTCGATGACGTTGTCGTCGTAGGCGGTCAATTGAAGCTCCTCATGATTCGAGCGCGTACCTCTTCACGTGTGGTGCGAGTGCAGGCCCCGGGTTGGCGTCCGGGCGTGAAAAGGTATGCCTCTTAAGCTGCCATGATAGCGTGCCGAGGCCCGCAATCCGAGAAAGATCCGGCGGCCCTCGCGCGGCCGGCGATCAACGCGGAAGATCAGTACCGCGTGCTAGACAGAGAGCATGCCCGAAGGTCATTCCGTCCACCGCATCGCTCGACAGTTCGCACTCCACTTCGTGGGGCAGGTCGTCGAGGCCTCATCGCCACAGGGCAGGTTCGCCGAGGGCGCTGCGAAGCTCAGTGGACACCGGATGACGCGGTCCACTGCGGTCGGCAAACAGCTGTTCCTGGAGTTCGACAACGAGCTCTCGCTGCGCGTTCATCTCGGCCTCTATGGAGCGTGGGACTTCGCCGGCGACATCACCGCTGACGCGACCACGGCATCGGCGAACGGACGGATGGGTCAGACCAATCAGCGCGGCACAGTCGTCGATGCGGCGGGGGAGGACTCGCTGCACAGCATCGGCGCGCCGCGCAGGACGCGGTTGCGCATGTCGGAGCAGGAGACCCTGCAACCGGCGCAGGAACCGGGTCAGGACAACTTTCCGCCCGAGCCGATCGGTCAGGTGCGGGTGCGGCTGCTGACCGAGGATGCCGTCGCCGATCTGCGCGGTCCGACCGCGTGCGAGGTGCTCACTCCCGAGCAGGTCGCGCGGGCGCTTGCCAAACTCGGACCGGATCCGCTTGTCGACGACGCGAAGGAGGGTGAGGAGCGCTTCGTCGCGGCCGTGCGCAAGACCTCGACTCCGATCGGTCTGTTGCTCATGGACCAGTCGGTCATCAGCGGCATCGGCAACGTGTATCGCGCCGAATTGCTGTTTCGGGCGCGGCTCAACCCGCACACGCCGGGCAAGCTCGTGCCCGAAGAGCTGGTGCGCGAGCTCTGGCGCGACTGGTCGCGCCTGCTGGAAACCGGCGTTCGAACCGGCCAGATGCTCACCATGGACGGGCTGGACGCCAAGGCGCAGCGCAAGGCGCTGGCCCATCGCGATGACCGGCACTGGGTGTATCACCGCGAGGGGCTTCCATGCCGAGTGTGCGGAACAAACATCGTCATGGAGATGGCCGCCGGTCGCAAGCTCTATTGGTGTCCGAAGGATCAGGCGTGATCGCTCGCGGTGAGCGAGCGGGGGATAACCCCACCGTCGACTCGGCGGGTGGCCGCATTATCTCGACCGCGAGTCTTCGCGAGGCTGGAACCACGAATTCCAGACAGAAGGACCCACCATGACGACGACACACGATCCGCACTCTGCCACGCTTGAGCGCGTGGCACCATCATCCAATCCCTACCTCCGCCTCTGGCGACTCGTTCCCCGCGAACTCGGCTTCCTATTGCTCGGGCTGCCGATCGCGGTGGTCGGCTATGCCGTCACGCTGACCCTCTTCACCGGCGGCATCGGAACACTCGTCACCTTCTTCATCGGCCTCATCCTGATCATCGCTGCCCTGTACGTCTCCCGCGGCTTCGGCACCCTCGAGTTGGTGCGACTCGAGTGGGCCGGGCGCCCGGCGGTGACCAGACCGGAATGGCACGACACCCGCGCGACGGCAGGGTTCTTCGCGTGGCTGAAAGCTGTGCTCGGTAATGGCCACTACTGGCTCTATCTGATGCACACGATGATCATTGATTTCGTCGTGACCCTCGTGAGCTGGACCGTGACCGTGGTGTGGGTCTCGAGCTCGCTCGGAGGACTCAGCTATTGGTTCTGGGAGCGTTTCATCACCAAGGACACCGAGAGCTGGGGACTCGCCCGCTCGATCGCCTGGCTGTTCGGCGCTCGGGGTGACACGTCGAATCTCGATTCCCTCGACGGCCTGTACAGCTTTATCCTCGGTGTGATTCTTCTGGCCTCGCTGCCTTTCGTGACTCGCGGTCTGACGCTCGCGCATCACGGCATCGCCGTCGGCGTACTCGGCGCCTTCAAGTCGGATGCGCTCCAGCGCCAGGTCGCGGATCTCAGCGAGTCTCGCGGGGCCGCCATCGCGGCAGAGGGGCACTCCCTGCGCAGGCTCGAGCGTGATATCCACGACGGGCCGCAGCAGCGACTCGTGCGCCTGCAGATGGACCTCGCCGCGGCGGATCGCCAGCTGGATGCCGATCCGCAGCAGGCTCGCACCCTCATCAGCGAGGCGATGCAGCAGTCTCGCGATGCACTCGAGGAACTGCGCGCACTGTCTCGAGGCTTTGCGCCGCCCATCCTGATGGATCGTGGTCTCGTAGCCGCGCTCGAGTCGGCGGCGGTGCGCAGCGCGGTTCCCGCTCGGATCGTGAGCGAACTTGCTGAGGGCACCGAGTTGCCGCAGGAGATCGAACGCAACGCCTATTTTGTGGCGAGCGAAGCGCTAACCAACGTGGCGAAGCACTCGAATGCAACCATGGCGCTCGTCACCGTGGCACTCAGGCGCACGCCGGAGAGCGACGAGTCCTGGCTCGATGTCGTGATCACCGACGACGGCCGCGGGGGCGCCGAGTCGCTCGACGGCCATGGGCTGGCCGGCCTGCGCGAGAGGCTGCGCGGAATCGGTGGCTCGCTCGAGATCTCGAGTCCCTCGGGCGGACCGACGGTGATCTCGGCACACCTGCCGATCACCACCTCGATAGCCTCGAGCCCCGCCCCGACCGACTAGCCGTGCCCCACGAACCCAGCCCATAGGCATGAGCCCAGCCCGTAGGCTGGGCGCATGAGTGCCCTTCGCGTGGTCGTTGCCGACGATTCGGTGCTCCTGCGCGAAGGGCTCGTGCGTGTTCTGCGCGAGGCGGGCGTCGATGTCGTCGGTTCCTATCCCGACGCCGAGCTCCTGCTCGCGGAGATCGAGTCGCTCGCGCCGGATCTCGCGGTACTCGACGTTCGAATGCCACCGACCTTCCGTGACGAGGGCGTGCGCGCCGCGATCCGGGCGCGGCACCTTCTGCCGCGGCTCGGCATCCTGCTGCTCTCTCAGTATGTGGAGGTCGCCTATGCGCAGGAACTCCTCTCGTCAGGCAGTGGCGGGGTCGGCTATCTGCTGAAGGATCGCGTGGCCTCGCTCGACGAGGTGAGGGACGCCATCGACCGCATCGTCGCGGGTGGCACCGTGCTCGACCCCGAGGTCGTTGCGCAATTGGTGGGACGCAGGCACGATCCGCTGGAGACTCTCACGCCGCGCGAGCGCGAGGTGCTGGTCGCCATGGCCGAGGGACGCACGAATGCGGCGATCGCATCCGAGCTGTTCATCGGCGTCGGCGCGGTTGAGAAGAACGTCACGGCGATCTTCCAGAAGCTCGGGCTCGACGATTCCGGCAACGATCACCGCCGGGTTCTCGCCGTGCTCACCTGGCTGCAACGCTGAAACAGGCTCTCGGCGCAGCGCTTCTCAGCGGAGCGCGGCGACTCGCATCGCGACATCCCTGAGGTTCTTGATGCGCCGCTCGTAGCGCGCGGCGATCGCGATCAGCAGCACGCCACCGATGCCGAGCCACAGCCACCAGGGCAGCGACTCGTAGACGATGCGAATCTCGGTGGAGAACGTCGCAATACCGTGGATGAGCGCGACGACCGCGCCCAGCACGAAGGGCGCCTGCAGCCTCCGCACCGCACCCACGATGAGCACCGCGACGGCCACCAGCCCGAGCCCGACGAGCCTCCACAGTGGTCGTTCATCGGCCGTCGCGAGGAGCGAGGGGAGTAGCAGTACGGCGACGCCGGTGCCGAGGGCCGGCCAACTGCGAAGCTGCGGGTGCTTTGCCAGTCGCACCGCGCCATCCGCGATGAGGGCGAGCGCCACGGGCACCGTCGCGAATTCCAGCGGGTCGATCGCGCCGGTGGCGATGGCCAGCACGGCGACGGCAGCACCGTAGCCGAGGCCTGTCCAGCCGATGACTCGGGTGAACGGCGCGCGAGTCCAGAGCGCGGCGATGAGGTAGATCGCGAGGAACAGCACGAGCGTCACGAACGCCCGGGCGAGGCCAGGCCCTGTAGCGGTGAGCGATGCCGCCTCGAACGCGAGCACGACGGTCATCGCGACGACGACGAGCGTGCGTGAGACAAGCGCACGCCAACGTGTGCGCGTACCCTCGTCGGCGCCTCCGCCTCGCTCGAGGCCGAAGGCCGCGGCGACGAGCACGATGGCGCAGCCACCGATCCATGATTCGAGTCGAGCGTCCGCGGTGCCGGGTGCGGTGACAAGGAAATAGGAGCGACCGACCGTGGTGATGACCACCCCGAGCGCTCCGGCGAGGGCGGCGGCGGCGAGGTAGCGATCGAGGTCGCCCCGACGTTTCGCGAAGACGGCGGCCAACAGCAGCAGTGACGACAGTCCGGCGACGAGGTACGCCCGCGCGACAGGGCCGCTCGAGGCGTCGGCCGCGAGTGGCAGAATGGCGACGAGCAGGCCGCCGAGGAAGACGAGTGGCGAGACGCTACTGACCCGCGCTCTTCTGCGCGCGGAGCGCCAGATCAGCGCAGCGACAACGAAGAGCACTCCGGCAACGGGAAGCACGTAGGCCTCGACCGCGGTCACCTGCTGGCTGCCGAGCCGCCACCACAGCCCCGCGGTCGCGAGCACGATCGCGAGCCAGCCGAGGTGCCTTCTAGGTGAAACCGAGGCGAACAACCCGTCGGTGTTGATCGACAGGATGAGCGTCGTGACGGCCGCGATCAGCAGCACGAACCACGCGCTCTGGTCTCCGCGCAGCACGGGGAGTAGTACGCCGGGCACGGCCACGATGACGAGCCCGATCTCGCGGAGCCATCGAGGGGAGGCCGGCCGCTGGCGCACCGCCGCGACGAGTGAGCCGACTGCCACGAGCAGCGACGCCACGATCGGTGTCGCCAGTCGGGTGTCCTGGGGCAGGTGGGCCACCCTCGCGAAGGAATCGACGACCCAGTAGGTCACGGGAGCGATGGCGAGCGAGGCGACTGCGCGCTCCATCGGCAATTCGGTGGCACGTGCGCCGATCGCCCAGGCAAGAAGCGCGCCGAGGAGCGCGAGGGCCAGCACGAGGCTCGTGCCGTATTCGGGCAGCAGCAGCCCCGTCGGCGCCGTTCTTCCGGCACCAACGCTGTTTGCGGTGATGCCGAAGGTGATCTGTGCGGTCGGCGCTGCGAGCCAGAAAACAGTGCGTCTGTCGATCGCCGTGAACAGGACGCGCGTGCGCGAATCAGACCGTGCGGGCACGGCAGCGGCGGCCAGGAGAACGGTGGCGAGGATGCCGACGAAGCGAAGCTCGTTGATCGACGTCTGCCCGTTCGTCTCGCCGCCCCACTGCCGAGCGAGCGCGGCGGCTCCCACGAGGCCGACGACGGCCGCGATGCCCAGAAGCACCGCGCCTGGTGCAGGCCGCGCGGCACCTGCGGCGAGTCGCGCACCGAGCAGCAGCGCAATCGTGACGAGAGTGACCCAGCCCCACACATCGACGCTCAGCCACGATGTCGCATAAGCGAGCGCGGTCGACGCGATGCCGGCGACGGCCATGGGCAGGCGCTCGGATCCTCGCAGTACTGAACCGGGCCGCACGGCGACGAGCACCACGAGTGCCGCGACCGCGAGCAGAAGCCACGCCGCGACGACCACCCACAGCGTCTCGAGCAGGGGAGCCGCCACGACGAGAAGCACGGCGAACGACCAGAGCAGGATCGCGCCTCGCCGCCGTGCGAGAGCCGCCGTCGCCCATGCTGCTGTCACGAGGGCGAGCACGAGCGCGAGCCCGGCAAGCGCCAGCTCGAGGAAGGTGGTGCGTTCGACCAAAACGCTCGTGGCTGCAGCGCTCCACGGGCTCGCGATCGCCGAACCCGCGGCGCTCAGCGGAACGACGAGGGCGAATCCAGCGCTGATGACGATTCCGAACGCGGTCACCGCGGCCGCAGCGACTGCTGCGGTGATGGCGGCGGGAGATGAGGCCGATCCCGCGGCTCGACGAGCGATGGCCTCGAGGCCGAGCGTGATGACCGAGGCGACAACGATGGGCCAGAACAGCACGGACTCGAGGTCGCCGCTGCGCAGAGTCACCGTGGCGGCGCTCGAGGCCAATGCCACGCCGCCGACGCCGGCTGACACGGCCGCAAAGACGCCAGCTGCTCGATGGTCGGCGGTGAAGCGCGCCGTCACTGCGACGTGTGCGAAAGCAATGAGTGCGAGGACGATGAGCGCAATCGCGCCGCCCCATTCGCTCTGCGGCTGTACGGCAAACGCGGTGAAGAACCCACAGACCAGCGCCGCAGACGAGAGCGCGAGGAGGACGACGGGTTCCGTGCGCCTGGCGACCACCGCCCCTCGTGCCCGCGCAATCGGATGCGCGAGTCCGGCGACGGCGGCGGCCCCGAACGCGGCGAAGTAGCGGCCCGGCGTGTCGAGCCCGTCGGCCAACCCTCCGACCAGCAGGCCCAGACCCGGCGCGAGTGCAGTGAAGCCGACCACGTTGGGCACCCGGAGTCCAGACGCCCGGTGCCAGAGCACAAAGGCGACGGCAGACGCCACGAGCGCCGCGCCCCAGTAGACCGCACCCTCGGCGGAACCGAGCCCCGCGAGGTCGTTGGCGCGCACCGCAAAGGCGTCGAGGTACACGAGTATCGCCGCGAACACGGCGATTCCCTCTGCGGTGGAGTGCAGCCTGCGGCTGCGCAGCAGAGAGGCGGCGACGATCGCCGCGATCGTTATGCCGCCGATGATGAGACTGCGAACGAGCAGCCCGTACGTGATGAAAGCGAACACGAGGAAGAAGATCGCCGCGATGGAGAGCAGTGAGACGCCGACGACGAGCATGACGAGCTGCACACTCGAGCGGCGTGGGGCGCCGGGCGCAGTGGTCGGAGT